>NZ_JADCLF010000001.1:0-131070 GCF_014982345.1 Enterobacter cloacae complex sp. P1B
CAAAAATACCCTCTCCCGGGAGGGAGGGGGGATAAAAATATTACTGTGCTTCTGCCAATTGACGGTCACGGCGGCACTTAAACACCCAGCCGATCAGCAGCAGAACGATCCACGCACAGCCCACGTACAGGGAAATGCGGGTATCCGGATGGTAGCCAATCAGGCCAATGATAAACACCAGGAAGATCAGCCCGACCACGGTCGTCGCCACCCCGCCCGGCACCTTAAACTTCAGCGCTTTCGCCTCATCCGGCGACAGACGGCGGCGGAAGGCAATCTGCGACAGCAGGATCATGATCCACACCCACACGGTCGCGAAGGTCGCCAGGGACGCAATCACCAGGAAGACGTTCTCCGGCATGATGTAGTTCAGGTAAACCGAGAACAGCAGCGCTACGGTCATCACCACCACCGTCACCCACGGCGTGCCGCGGCGTGAAGTTTTGGCGAACACCTTCGGCGCGCTGCCCTGCTCCGCCATGCCGTGCAGCATGCGGCCCACGCCAAAGACGTCACTGTTGATGGCCGAAAGCGACGCGGTCAGCACCACAAAGTTCAGAATGCTGGCAGCAAAGGCAATGCCCATATGCTGGAAGGTCAGGACAAACGGGCTACCGTTAGTGCCCACCTGGTTCCACGGGTAGATGGACATAATCACGAACAGCGTACCCACGTAGAACACCAGAATACGCATCGGCACCGAGTTGATGGCGCGCGGAATAGATTTCTCCGGATCTTTCGCTTCCCCGGCGGTGATGCCGATAATCTCGATGCCGCCGTAGGCGAACATTACCATCTGTAGCGACATCACCATCCCGAGCCAGCCGTTGCTAAAGAAGCAGCCGTTGCTCCAGAGGTTATGGATGCCGGTCGGCTGGCCGCCGTTGCCAATCCCCCAGATGATGATCCCGAAACCCGCCACAATCATGATGATGATGGTCGCGACTTTGAAGAAGGAGAACCAGAACTCCAGCTCGCCGAACACCTTCACGCTCATCAGATTGACGGCGCAAATGAGCAACACCACGCTCAGCACCCAGATCCAGTGCGGCACCGCCGGGAACCAGACGCCCATGTAGATGCCGAATGCGGTTACGTCGGCAATCGCCACAATCAAAATTTCGAAGCAGTAGGTCCAGCCGGTGATAAACCCGGCCAGCGGGCCGAGGTTTTCCTGCGCGTAGCGGGAGAAGGAGCTGGCAGACGGGTTGTGAACCGACATTTCGCCGAGGGCGCGCATGATGATATACGCCGCCACGCCGCCGATGATGTACGCCAGCAGCACGCTTGGACCGGCCATTTTGATGGCATCTGCCGAGCCATAAAAAAGACCGGTGCCGATAGCAGAGCCCAGCGCCATAAAGCGGATGTGGCGCGTGCTCAATCCACGTTTAAGTTTGTTAGTGCTTTCCATTTTAAATCTTGCCATTCAACACGAAAAAACAAAAAACCACGGGGCCTTAAGCCCCGTGGTTAAACAGTTTGTTGCCGTTGATTAATGAGCGTTCGATGTGACCTGACGCCCTGCAGCACGGTCCCAGATAACCGCCAGAACCAGTGCAACAACGGTAGGCATCAGCCAGGCCAGGCCCTGCTCGGACAGCGGCAGACGCTGTGTCCAGGCTGGCAGAATTTCAGCGAACGCTGATGCTTTAATCCCGTCAAGGATACCAAAAATCAGGCTGATAAACATGGCTGGCGCAATAATTCGTGAGGAGTTATGCCACCACGGACGGGTGAAGCTCAGCACCACCAGCACGATGCACGGCGGATAGATCGCCGTCAGCACCGGGATAGAGACCTGAATCAGGTGGCTCAGACCGAGGTTAGACACCGCCATGGAGAAGATACCGAGAATAAACACCAGGGTACGGTAAGAGAGCGGCAGATACTGCGCAAAGAACTCTGCGCAGGCGCAGGTCAGGCCAACCGCGGTTACCAGACACGCCAGGAAGATCAGCGCCGCCAGCAGCATGCTGCCCGCCCCACCGAAGGTGTGCTGAACGTAAGCGTGCAGGATAGCCGCACCGTTCGCGTTCTGATCAACCAGCATCGCGCTGTCAGAGCCCAGGCGGAACAGCGCCAGATACAGCAGCGTCAGGCCCACACCGGCCATCAGGCCAGCCCAGATGGTATAACGGGTCAGCAAACGCGCTTCGGTCACGCCGCGGGAACGCGCGGCGTTAACGATAACGATACCAAACACCATCGCGCCCAGCGTATCCATCGTCAGGTAGCCGTTCACAAAGCCGTTAGAGAACGCGGCGTTTTTATAGGCATCCATCGCGTCGCTTATCGGGCCGGCTGGCCAGATGATGGCCGCCACGGCCAGCACGATCAGCGCTACAATTTTCAGCGGCGCCAGGAAGTTACCTACCGTGTCCAGCAGCTTGCCCGGATAGAGGGAAACCAGAATCACGATGGCGAAATAAATCAGGCTGTAGATGAACAGCGGCATCGCGCCGTCGCCGGTCAGCGGGGCGATGCCCACTTCGAAGGAAACAGTCGCGGTACGCGGGGTGGCAAACAGCGGACCAACGGCCAGATAGCAGACGGTAGCCAGCAGAACGCCAGCCACTTTGCCAATCGGGGTGCTAAGGCTATCCACGCCGCCACCGACTTTCGCCAGTGCGATAACGGTCAGTACCGGCAGGCCCACGGCAGTAATCAGGAAACCAAACGCGGCGGTCCAGACGTGTTCACCCGCCTGTAAGCCAACCATTGGAGGGAAAATGATGTTGCCTGCGCCAACGAACAGCGCAAATGTCATAAAGCCCAGCGCGATAATGTCACGCGATTTTAAGTGATGGGTCATAAAACCTTACTGCCTGTGGATGTGGTGTTGAAAACGTTGAGATTTTTCGATTTCCCTGACGGGACGATACAGCCGAAAATTTGCTCAATTTCAGCGGGAAATGCTCCCGTCCTGGCGTGGAGAAGAATAGTTTTTCGATTTACCACGCAAATACAGTCGGTCTGACAGTATCTGGGGGGCAATTTAAACGCTTATAACGTTTAAAGGCAAGGAGGGATCGCAAAACCAGAACAATATGCCAGTATGAAAACGCACACCAGAACAATGCGCTAATTATAGGAAAAACCCATGGCTAATCATGCGAACAAAAAACAGCCAACCGTATAAAATTCACACGCGTTTCGCTTGACTGCAAAGCAAACGGGCCAGCGATGGCTGACCCGTGGAAAGGTAAAATGACACGCCTGCCGTCAGGCGCTCTTTTTGGCAATTAATCGTTCCGGGATAACGAAACTAAAGCGGGTTCCCTTACCCAGGGTACTCTGGATATCAAGACGGCTTTCATGGTGATTCACCGCGTGTTTCACAATCGCCAGCCCCAGGCCGCTCCCCCCCGTCTGCCGCGATCGCGCTTTATCCACCCGGTAGAAGCGCTCGGTCAGGCGCGGAATATGCTCCGGGGCGATCCCCGGCCCGTTATCCTCCACGCTAAACTCGGCACCTGCCGGCGTATGCTGCCAGCGCACCACGATATCCGTTCCTTCCGGCGTATGGTTTACCGCGTTGTACACCAGGTTGGAGATGGCGCTACGCAGTTCATCCTCGCTGCCCAGCACCTTCAGCGTGTTGTCGACGTCAAAGGTCAGCTGATGTTTTTTATGGCTTAACGTCTGCGCTTCACGCTCGACGACGCGCAGCATCATTGGCACATCAATGGTGTCATTCAGCGCAAGAGAAGGCGCCGCTTCAATCTTTGACAGCGTCAGCAGCTGCTTCACCAGCCCTTCCATACGGTGCGTTTGCTCGCGCATCGTATGCAGCGCTTTTTCACGCGGCGCGCCTTCCAGGGTTTGCTCCTGCATCATCTCCAGGTAGCCCTGCAGCACGGTCAACGGGGTGCGTAGTTCGTGGCTGACGTTGGCGAAGAAGTTACGACGCGCCCCTTCCAGCTGGTGCATCTGGGTGACGTCGCGCGCCACCATCAGCCACTGGCGATCGCTGTAGGGCATCACGCGGATTTCCAGATGGCGACCGTTATTCAGCTTCAGATTGTGGGGACGGGTGAAATCACGCTTTTTCAGATACAGCGTGAACTCGGGATAACGCAGAAGGTTGAGGATGTTCTGACCATTGTCGTCCGGCCAGCGCAGGCCCAGCAGCTGTTGCGCAAGCCCGTTACACCAGAAAATAGTTCCTTCTTCTGTCGTCAGGATCACCGCATCCGGCAGCGACTCTGCGCCGCTGCGAAAGCGTTTGATCAGGCTTCCCAGCTCGCGGCGACGCTTTTTATTACGCATCTGCATCTGGTGCAGGCCGTACAGCAGCGGCTCCCAGCTGCCGCTTCCCGGCGGCGGGGTCATACTGCGGTCCACCCACAGCCACCAGGAGAGACGCAGCAGGTTCCAGAAATGCCAGGCTAACAGCCCGGTGACCGCCGCCAGCAGAAACCACGGCAGATGCCCAAGTAAGGCCCCCAGAAGAAGGGCCGGAATACAGCATAAGATCAGTTCAAAGACGAGCCTTTTCCATGACAGACGTTCCAGCACGCGTCACACTCCTGTCATTATTCAGAAACGGGTCGAGAAACGATAACCCGTACCGCGGACCGTCTGTACCATGCGATCGTGGCCGCTCAGTTCCAGCGCTTTTCGCAGGCGGCGAATATGTACGTCAACCGTCCGGTCTTCGACATACACGTTAGTTCCCCAGACGTTATTCAGCAACTGCTCGCGGCTGTAAACGCGTTCCGGATGGGTCATAAAGAAGTGCAGGAGTTTAAATTCGGTAGGCCCCATGTCGAGGGGATTTTCGCCGGTCATCACGCGGTGTGACGTTGGGTCAAGGCTGAGGCCCTGCATCTCGATCACCTCTTCGACCGCCATCGGGGAAATACGGCGCATGACGGCCTTAATGCGGGCAACCAGCTCTTTCGGGGAGAAAGGCTTGGTAATGTAATCGTCCGCGCCGGTCTCCAGACCGCGCACGCGATCCTCTTCCTCTCCGCGCGCCGTGAGCATCACCACCGGGATGTCGCGGGTCAGCGCTTCACGCTTCAGATGTTTGATAAACTGCAGTCCGGAGCCGCCGGGCAACATCCAGTCAAGCAGAATCAGATCGGGCCAGGGTTCATTCAGCTGGTTCACCGCGCTGTCATAATCTTCCGCTTCAACCGGCTGGAAGCCATTTTGTTCGAGCACGAAGCACACCATTTCACGAATTGGAGCTTCATCTTCTACGACCAGAATACGTCTCGCCATACTTTGCCCTGTCTTATCTTATTTAAGTTACAAGTTTGTAATGCGGCGCCATTATGCGTCAGATTTATGACAGATTTATGAAAAACAGTACCACTATAAATGGCAAACTGTTGTTTTATTACAGCGGTTATTTTCCTTTCCCTGACAGTTTATAATCGCCCGCATCGTTTTTCGCCACGGATCTCCTATGCGCATACTTCACACCTCGGACTGGCATCTGGGTCAAAATTTTTACAGCAAAAGCCGTGCGGCTGAACATGAAGCGTTCCTGAACTGGCTTCTGGAAACGGCCCAGGCGCACGAGGTGGATGCCATTATTGTGGCGGGTGACATCTTTGATACCGGTTCGCCGCCGAGCTATGCGCGTGAACTGTATAACCGCTTCGTGGTGAACCTGCAGCAGACAGGCTGTCATCTGGTGATTGTCGCCGGTAACCATGACTCCGTCGCCACGCTCAATGAATCCCGCGACATCCTGGCGTTTCTCAATACCACCGTGGTCGCCAGCGCCGGGCACGCGCCGCAGATCCTGAAAAAACGCGACGGGTCGCCGGGCGCGGTACTGTGTCCGATTCCCTTTTTACGTCCGCGCGACATCGTGCAAAGCCAGGCGGGACTGTCGGGCGCGGAAAAGCAGCAGCATTTATTGCAGGCCATCACCGACTACTATCACCAGCAGCACGCGGAAGCCTGTGCCCTGCGCGGTGAACAGGCCATTCCGGTCATTGCCACCGGGCACCTCACCACCGTCGGGGCCAGCAAAAGTGACGCGGTCCGCGAGATCTATATCGGTACGCTGGACGCCTTTCCGGCGCAAAACTTCCCGCCCGCGGACTACATCGCGCTCGGGCACATTCACCGCGCCCAGGTCATCGGCGGCTGCGAGCATATCCGCTACTGTGGCTCCCCTATTTCGCTCAGCTTCGATGAAACCGGAAAAGCCAAATCCGTGCATCTGGTGAGCTTTGATGAGGGCAAACTCAGCGCCGTCGAGACGCTGGAAGTGCCGGTCACCCAGCCGCTGGCGGTGCTGAAGGGCGATCTGGCTGCCATCACCGCCCAGCTTGAGCAGTGGCGCGGCGCTGAGCTTAACCCGCCCGTCTGGCTGGATATTGAAATCACCACCGATGACTACCTGCACGATATGCAGCGGAAAATTCAGGCGCTGACCGAAGAGTTGCCGGTTGAGGTGCTGCTGGTGCGCCGCAGCCGCGAGCAGCGCGAGAAAATTCTGCTCGGCGCCCAGCGCGAAACGCTTAGCGAACTGCGCGTAGAAGAGGTGTTCGAGCGCCGACTGTCGCAGGAAGAGCTCGATGATGCGAAGCGCGTCAGGCTCAACGAGCTGTTCAGCCATACTCTGCACGCCCTCAATGACGAGGAAGAAAACGCATGAAAATTCTGAGCCTGCGCCTGAAAAATCTCAACTCCCTCAAGGGCGAGTGGAAAATTGACTTCACCGCGGAACCTTTTGCCAGCAACGGCCTGTTTGCCATCACTGGCGCAACCGGCGCGGGTAAAACCACCCTGCTCGATGCCATCTGCCTGGCGCTCTACCACGAAACCCCGCGCCTGAATAAGGTCTCTCAGGCGCAAAACGATCTGATGACGCGCGATACCGCCGAGTGCCTGGCGGAAGTGGAATTTGAGGTGAAAGGCGTTGCCTATCGCGCATTCTGGAGCCAGAACCGGGCGCGTAACCAGCCGGACGGTAACTTGCAGGCACCGCGCGTGGAGCTGGCCCGCTGCAAGGATGGCAAGATTCTGGCCGATAAGGTGTCGGATAAACTGGAGCAAACCGCGGCGCTCACCGGGCTGGACTACGGCCGTTTTACCCGCTCAATGCTGCTCTCGCAGGGGCAATTTGCCGCCTTCCTGAATGCCAAACCGGCCGACCGCGCAGAACTGCTGGAAGAACTCACCGGCACCGAAATCTACGGCCAGATTTCCGCGATGGTGTTTGAGAAACACAAAGCCGCCCGCAGCGTGCTGGAAAAATGCGAGGCGCAGGCGGCGGGCGTCGTGCTGCTCAGCGAAGAACAACAGCAGCAGTTGCAGCAAAGTTTGCAGGCACTTACTGACGAAGAGAAAACCCTGCTGGCCCAGCAGCAAAGCCAACAGAAAGATTTTCAGTGGCTTACGCGTCATGACGAGCTCGTGCGGGAGCAGCAGCGCGTTGCCGCCCTGCAGCAGCAGGCGCAACAGGCGCAGGCGAACGCGGCGCCGGAACTGGCAAAACTCCAGCTTGCCCAGCCCGCCGCCCAGCTTCGTCCGCTCTGGGAGCATCAGCAGGAGCAAACCGCACGTCTGACGCAAACCCAGCAGCGAATTAACGAAGTAAATACTCGCTTACAGACCAAAACCGCACTGCGCGCGCGGATCCGCAATACCGCCCTGCGTACCCATGAGCGGCTACAGGCCGAACTGACGGCGCTGGGACAGTGGCTGGCGGAGAATGAGCGTTATCGCCTGCTGGGCCAGGAAATTGCCGGCTGGCGCGCCCAGTTCTCACAGCTAAACCGTGACAAAAGTCAGCTCGTCGCGCTTGCTGCGCGGATGACTGAGCTACGTCAGAAGCTGGCTGAGATGCCGGAAAATACGCTGACGCTGACGGCGGATGAGGTCAGCGCGGCCATGGAGCAGCAGTCCCGGTCACGCACGCTGCGCCAGCAGCTGACGTCGCTGCATGCCCGCTATCAGCCGCTGCAAAAGCGCCTGAGCCAGAACGGTGAAAGCGTGCAGAAAGCCCTGGCGGAGCAGAGCAAGCTCAATGAAACCCTGGCGCTGCGCCGCCGGCAGTACAAAGAGAAACACCAGCACTATCTGGACCTGAAAGCCCTGTGCGAACGCGAAGCGACGATTAAAAATCTTGAAAGCTATCGCTCACGGCTTGAGGCAGGCAAACCCTGCCCGCTGTGCGGCTCCCACGAGCATCCTGCCGTGGAGACCTACCGGTCGCTTGAGCTGACGGATAACCAGCGTCGCCGTGATGCGCTCGAAAAAGAGGTCGCCGCGCTTAAAGAGGAAGGCCTGCTGGTGCTGGGACAGGTTAATGCCCTGGCTCAACAGATCCAGCGTGAGACAGACGAAGCGCAGGCCTTGTCTCAGGAAGAGCAAGCGCTCACTAAAGCATGGCTGGAGGCGTGCGCGTCTTTGAATATCGCATTGAATATTCAGGAGGATATCGCGCCATGGCTGAACGAGCAGGAACACTACGAGCGCCAGCTTTATCAGCTCAGCCAGCGTCTGACCCTGCAAAACCAGCTGAACGAGCAGGAAGCGCAGGAACGCCAGTATCAGCAGCAGCGCACCGCAACGCGCCAGGCGCTGGAACATACTCTTCTCGCGCTCTCGCTTAGCGTTCCCGAAGAGGGTAATGAAGCCGACTGGCTGCATGCCCGCGAAGCGGAATTTGCCCACTGGCAGGAGAAGCAAACGCAGCACGGCGTGCTTCAGGAACGCATGAGCGCGCTGAAGCCGCTGCTCGACACGCTTCCGGCAACACACGGCGAAGAGGCTGAGCCGGCCATTCCTGATGACTGGCGCGACATCCACAATGAATGCGTGTCGCTGCAAAGCCAGCTCGCCGCCCTGCAGCAGCAGGAGGCGCTGGAGCGCGAGCGCCTGCAGCAATCGCAGACGCAGTTCACCGCGGCGCTCTCCGCAAGCTGTTTTGCCGATCGGGACGCGTTCCTTGCCGCGCTGCTGGATGACGATGCTATTCGCTGCCTCGAACAGCTGAAACAGTCGCTGGAAAACCAGATACAGCAGGCCGCGGCCCTTTCCGGCCAGGCTAATCAGCAGCTGCAGGCGCACCTTGCGCTGCGCCCGGAAGAACTTGACGCGGATGCGTCTACCCTGCAAAGCCAGCTGCAGCAGCTGGCGCAATGGCTTCGTGAGAACACCACGCATCAGGGCGAGATCCGCCAGCAGCTTAAGCAGGACAGCGATAACCGCCAGCATCAGCAGGCGTTAATGCTGCAAATTGAAGAGGCCGCGCGCCAGGCCGACGACTGGGGCTATCTCAACGCGCTGATCGGCTCCAGCTCCGGCGACAAATTCCGCAAGTTCGCTCAGGGGCTGACGCTGGATAACCTGGTCTGGCTCGCAAACCAGCAGCTTAACCGCCTGCACGGCCGTTATCTCCTACAGCGTAAGGCCAGCGAGGCGCTGGAGCTGGAAGTGGTCGACACCTGGCAGGCCGATGCGGTGCGCGATACGCGCACGCTCTCCGGCGGCGAGAGCTTCCTGGTCAGCCTTGCGCTGGCGTTAGCGCTTTCTGACCTGGTCAGTCACAAAACGCGGATTGATTCCCTGTTCCTGGATGAGGGATTCGGCACGCTCGACAGTGAAACGCTGGATACCGCGCTGGATGCGCTCGACGCGCTGAACGCCACCGGGAAAACCATCGGGGTGATTAGCCACGTCGAGGCGATGAAAGAGCGCATTCCGGTGCAGATCAAGGTGAAGAAGATCAACGGACTGGGGTATAGCAGGCTGGACAGGGAGTTTGCGGTGGGGTGAGTGTTGGGTCGATTCGGTCTGGTGCCCTCTCCCTGGCCCTCTAAACATTAAAAACGGCAACGCAAGTTGCCGTTTTGCGTTTACTCCGGCCATAACCACGCCGCGCCGCGCACGCCACTGGAATCGCCGTGGACGGCTTTGCGGATCGGGGTTTCGCACTCGCCGCCGAAGACCCACTGTTTCACCAGATTTGGTACCGTGGCGTACAGCCGGTCAACGTTGCTCATGCCACCGCCGAGCACAATCACGTCCGGATCGAGAATGTTCACTACGTGCGCCAGCGATTTCGCCAGACGCATTTCGTAGCGGCTGAGCGCCAGTTCGGCCACCGGATCCTGTTCTTCCACCAAACGCATAATCTCGTTCCCCTTGAGCGGCTGGCCGCTCAGGCGGTGGTAGTCGGTTGCAAAACCGGTGCCGGAGATAAACGTCTCGATACAGCCCTGCTTGCCGCAGTAGCACGGCACCTCGGCGCGGTATTTAAGCTCGTCTTCATCCATCCACGGCAGCGGGTTGTGCCCCCACTCACCCGCCGTGCCGTTGCCGCCGATATGTGAACGTCCGCCAAAGGCCACGCCCGCGCCGCAGCCGGTACCGATAATCACCGCAAACACGGTCTGCGCTCCTGCGGCTGCACCATCAACGGCCTCAGAGACCGCCAGGCAGTTAGCGTCATTCGCCAGACGCACTTCCCGGTTCAGACGCTGGCTCAAATCTTTATCAAACGGCTGACCGTTGAGCCAGGTGGAGTTGGCATTTTTCACCACACCCGTATAAGGCGAAATGGAGCCGGGGATCCCCATCCCGACCGTGCCCCTCTCGCCCGTCGCCTGCTCGGCCATATCAACCAGCCGGGCAATCGTCTCGATCGTCTGGTGATAATCATCGCGCGGCGTCGGCAGACGGTGGCGGAACAGCTGTTCCCCCTGCTCGCTTAATGCGATGACTTCTGTTTTGGTGCCGCCCAAATCAATCCCAATACGCACAAGACTCTCCTCATTATTTTGATTATCAACAGAGTAGAAGCACGCTTCCCGATTAGCAATGCAAGCGATGCGACAATTCGTTATCATGCCCGCTGATTTAACGACAAGGCCGTGGAAATTATCATGCTGTGGTTCAAAAATTTGATGGTTTACCGTCTCAGCCGCGACGTTTCGCTGCGCGCAGAAGAGATGGAAAAACAGTTAGCCGCTTATAGCTTTTCCCCTTGCGGTAGCCAGGATATGGCGAAAACCGGTTGGGTTCCGCCAATGGGTTCACAAAGCGATGCACTGACCCACGCCAGCAGCACGGGTCAAATCATCGTCTGCGCCCGCAAAGAAGAGAAAATTCTGCCCACGCCGGTAGTTAAGCAGGCGCTTGAAGCAAAAATTTTCAAGCTGGAAGCCGAGCAGGGCCGCAAGCTGAAAAAAACCGAAAAAGATTCGCTGAAGGATGAAGTGCTGCACTCTCTGCTGCCGCGCGCCTTCAGCCGCTTCAGCCAGACGATGATGTGGATCGATACCGTTAACGGGCTGATCATGGTGGACTGCGCCAGCGCCAAAAAAGCGGAAGATACGCTGGCCCTGCTGCGTAAAAGCATCGGCTCTTTACCGGTCGTACCGCTGGCGCTGGAAACGCCGATTGAGCTGACCCTGACCGAGTGGGTCCGCAGCGGTACTGCGGCGCAAGGTTTTCAGATCCTGGACGAAGCCGAGCTGAAAGCCCTGCTGGAAGATGGCGGCGTGATCCGCGCGAAAAAGCAGGATCTGGTGAGCGACGAGATCGCCGTACACATTGAAGCGGGCAAAGTGGTCACCAAACTGGCGCTCGACTGGCAGCAGCGCATTCAGTTCGTGATGTGCGACGACGGTTCCGTGAAGCGTCTGAAGTTCTGCGACGAGCTGCGCGATCAAAACGAAGATATCGACCGGGAAGATTACGCCCAGCGCTTTGACGCGGACTTTATCCTGATGACCGGCGAACTGGCCGCGTTAATTCAGAATCTGGTGGAAGGTCTCGGCGGCGAAGCGCAGAGATAATTTCCCCTCCCCCTGATCCTCTCCCCAAAGGGGGAGAGGGAAGACGATTATTTCAGGTAGCGGCACAGATAAGAGGTCGGTTCAGCGACCTGCAAATGAAATTCGCTGTGGCCAGGGACGTTGAAAACTTGTCCGGCAGCGTAAACTTTCCATTCCGTTTCACCCGGCAGTAAGACGTTCAGCGCGCCGCTGACCACCGTCATCTCTTCCGCTTCCGCCGTGCCAAAGGTGTATTCCCCTTCAGCCATAACGCCCACACTGGCGCGGCCAGTGCTGCTGCTGGTAAAACCGATGGATTTCACTTTACCGGAAAAGTATTCGTTACTTTGAAGCATGAACTGGCCCTTATATTAAGAGATAAAAATTCACTATAGGGGCCATGCTCATCACCTGTCACGCAAAATCATTACGTCAGAAGTTCTGAGGCCAGGTGAGCCATCAGAACGTTGGATAACAGCACCGGCACGTCCAGCGCCTTTTGCAGTAAATCCCGGTGATGCTGGTGAAAACCAAGACAGTCCAGAATCAATACATCCGCCCCTCTCTCCAGCAGCTCCTTCCCGGCAGCAATGAGTTTAGCCTCGCTGTCCCAGAAGGGGTTTGCCAGCGCATACAGGGGCGTTTTTTCGAGCACGTGCCACTTTGCTTCCTGGTTGTCCATAAGCTCCTCGATGGGCACAATGACCCCCACCTGATGCCCGTCAACAATGGAGGCTACCAGCGGAGGAATAATGCGCATCGGCTCAAGCAAAATCGCATTGCGCGCGATGAGCCCCTTAATGGGGGCGGTGCTCATCAGCAAAATAACGTCATATTGCTGATTATCGAGTACTTCTATTACTGCCTGCAGCGAACGCTCAATTTTCTGCCGAGAAACATGCGCCAGTTTACCGTCGCTTAATAACGTCGCCAGGGGATCCTCCCCCGCCTCTACAGCGTAGTCTTCCATGACCTCTTCCCGGCTCATCTTACCCAGCAGGCTGAGATGCGTGATCTGTTGTTCAGATACATGCTCGGTTAAGAGCGGTAACACTTCGCTTACAGGGACCACACCAATGGTGAGGATCGCCAACGTTGCCTTCATCTTCTTCGCCTTCCATCACTACAGAAACGTATACACAGGTACAGGCTCTCTACGCTGTACAGTTCGTTTTTTCAACAAAACAGCACCAAGCGTAGCAGGCGATCTCTGCCCTGAAATGTAAAGATCGCCTGCCGATAACGGAGCTACCTGTAATAACTAAATATTAACTCCTGCTTAACATTTGCGATGAGTAAAAAGTGTGATTCAGGCACGGTATTGGAGCGTTTAGGAAAACATTCACGACTTTTCGGGATCTTCGTAGCGCCGTTTGGCATCCAGCGCTTCCTGTTCAGTCTCATGTTCACTGATCAGCGAGTCCGGTTTGGGGTGATCGGCACGCAGCTGGTACCAGGTGACGGTCTGGTCGCCATTGCCTTTTTCAACGGTAACAATACGTGCTTCGCGCGGATAGGGAGGTCTGGTTGGCATAGCTCATCCTTTTTTTATGTCTGAGCTATCAGTATAGACGGCGGTTAGCTGGCACACGCCAGACGCAGGGCGGTAATAATCTGAATTACCACATCTTCCGGGGCCGCAGAGGCATCCACAACATGGTGTGCCGCTTCACGGTAGAGGGCATCACGCTCGGCCAGCACTTCGCTCACCTCTTCGCTGAGCGGTCGTGACGTCAGCGCCGGGCGTTGTCCCTCTTCAGGAAATGCTTCAAGTCGCCCTACCAGAGCCGCCACCGGCGCGCAGAGATAGATCACAATGCCTTTTTCGCGCATAAAGTGACGATTACATTCGGCCAGAACAATACCGCCTCCCGTCGCAATGACGGCTGACGGCGTGGTGACCGCTTTCAGCGCGGCCGTTTCGCGGGCGCGAAAGCTTTCCCATCCCTCTTGCTCCACGATGTCTGCGATGGTTTTGCCGGCCTCGGTCTGCAACCAGTGGTCGGTATCAACAAACTGACGATGACATGCGCGTGCCAGTTCCACACCAACGGTGGTTTTCCCACAGCCGCGGGGGCCAACTAAAAAGATGGGTTGGGTCATAGCCAGGTGTTCCCCTTGATGCCGAATGGCTGAAGAGTGTAAAGAAATAATTGCAGAAGATGTGTCGAATACTTTACTGCAAAGCGGTACGGGATGACAACCCTGTGGAGGCCACACTGTACCACATATTGACAATAATTATCATTACGCCGTACGGCGCTTCACTTCCAGCAGCCATTTATCCAGTTCGGCAGCAAACTGCTGGCGATCGCGCTGGGACAGGCTGTCCGGTCCACCGGTCTGCACACCGCTGGCCCGCATCGTATCCATAAAATCACGCATAGTGAGTTTTTCCCGGATGGTTGAAGGCGAATAACGCTCGCCGCGCGGATTGAGCGCCGCCGCCCCTTTCTCCAGCACTTCCGCCGCCAGCGGAATATCGGCGGTGATGACCAGATCTTCCGCGCTGCACAGACGAACAATTTCATTATCCGCCACGTCGAACCCGGCCGGCACGCGGAGGGAGCGAATGAACCGCGAAGGCGGGACGCGAATATTCTGGTTCGCCACCAGCGTCAGCGGCATCTGAACGCGCTCGGCGGCGCGGAATAAAATCTCTTTAATCACATTCGGACACGCGTCCGCATCAACCCAAATCGCCATGTTGTCTCCCCATAATGACTCTGCCGACTATTGTCGCCTGCATTTCGTTGTTAAGCTATCAATCAGAGAAAACAACGCATAATGACGGAGAATCATGATGGACAAGAAAATCGGGTTTATCGGCTGCGGTAACATGGGCAAAGCCATCCTGGGCGGCCTGATCGCCAGCGGGCAGGTTCTGCCGGGTCAGATTTGGGTTTATACCCCGTCACCGGATAACGTCGCCGCGTTGCGCGATCAATACGGGATCAACGCCGCCGAAAGCGCGCAGGAGGTTGCCCAGGTTGCCGATATCGTCTTTGGTGCCGTTAAGCCGAACATCATGATCAAAGTGTTAAGCGACATCACCTCCAGCCTGAATAAAGAGACGCTGGTCGTGTCGATCGCCGCAGGCGTGACGCTCGATCAACTGGCGCGCGCGCTGGGCCACGATCGTAAAATCGTCCGCGCGATGCCGAATACCCCCTCACTGGTCAACGCCGGTATGACCTCCGTCACCCCTAACGCGCTGGTGACTTCAGAAGAGGTGGCGGACGTGCTAAACATTTTCCGCTGCTTCGGCGAGGCGGAAGTGATTGCAGAATCCATGATCCATCCAGTGGTCGGCGTGAGCGGTTCAGCCCCCGCGTACGTTTTCATGTTTTTAGAAGCGATGGCGGATGCCGCCGTGCTTGGCGGTATGCCGCGCGCGCAGGCGTATAAATTCGCCGCGCAGGCAGTGATGGGCTCCGCCAAAATGGTGCTGGAGACCGGTAAACACCCGGGTGAACTGAAGGATATGGTCTGCTCCCCGGCCGGTACCACCATCGAAGCGGTGCGGGTGCTGGAAGAACGCGGGTTCCGTTCTGCGGTTATCGAAGCGATGGCAAAATGCATGGAAAAATCAGAGAAGCTGAGTAAATCCTGATGTCTGGCCGGGCGTCAGGCGGCCACTTCGGTGCGGCCGCGCCCGGCATTTTTCGCCTTATACAGCGCCACATCTGCCGCCTTCAACCATTCCCGATAGTGTACAAACTGCGGCCCCCAGGGGGCCACGCCCACGCTGATGCGCAGAGGCTCCTTCGGCGCGCAGGGTAACGACAGCGTTTCCAGCCGCGCGTGAACCCGCGACATGACGGCGATGGCGCTTTCAGCGGCCGTCTGGGACATAATCACCGCGAACTCATCCCCGCCAAACCGGCCTATCGCATCGCCTGACCGTACCGACATCTGAAGCTGGCGGGTAATGGCCACGATGGCCTTGTCGCCTGCGTCGTGCCCCCAGGTATCGTTGATGTTTTTAAAGTGGTCGATATCAATCAGCAATATCGTGGCGGTGCAGTGGCTCCGGCGACAGTGCTCAAATTCATTGCGCAGCAGCATTTCCCAATGTCGGCGGTTAAAGACCCCGGTCATACCGTCACGGGTGCTCATCATTTCCAGCCGCCGCTTATGTTCCGCCAGCCTGACGGCCGTTCGATGGCTAAGCCAGGCAAACAGCATGGGATAAAGCATAAGGACAGGAAGCGTTAAGCCCCACTCCAGTGCCCCCGGATTAAAGGGCTGCGCTCTGCCAGCAAGCGGTAACGTAAGCAGCGCAGTAAGCAGGGTGAGCACGATCCCCGCGATAAAAAGGCGGCAGCCGCCAGAGCCCATCATGTTCATCCCCACCATCATCACCAGCGCCGCAGTGGGTAATACATACATCCCCATCACGCCGATCCAGACCCCGGCGATAACGGCATCCATCTTGAGGTTAAAAATTTCCTGCTGATGAGGTGAAGCGGCGCGGCAGGATAACTGCCAGGCAAAGTGCGGCCAGATGAATGCCCACCCCACCAGAAACAACCACCAGCCGCCGGGTAAAAAATGGCTGACCAGAATTTCCGCCACCGGGACAAACATCGCCGCCAGCCCGACAACGCGCGACAGCCGGGCTCGCCTGGCAAACTGGATGCCGGTACGGTGAGGGTCATCCTGAGAAAGGGTTAAACTCCACTCTTCCCGAATGCGCTTTTTGTAGTAATAAATGTCATCATTCATCATTTTTGGGAATATTCTGAAAAATTTTCCCAAATTATAGAGAGGGGGACTGCGGGGAAAGTATGAAATTTCGGGTGAGCCGCCGGAGCCGCTCACCCGTTAGAACTACACTTTTTTCTTCAGGCAGGCACTCATGAACTTGCTGCGATCGTCGCCCTTGAGGGACTGTTCGGTTGCTTTCGCATTACACTCGCGCATTTTTTGCTGCTGCGGCGTCAGGCTTTTTTCGCCGGGTTTCGCGGCGCCGTTTTTCAGGCAGTCGCTCATGTAGGTTTTACGTGCATCCCCCTTCAGACTCTGGGACGTCGCCTGTTGATTACAGGTGGTCATGCGTTGCTGTTGCGGCGTTAATGTTTTTTCTTCCGCGTTCGCCGAGGAGATCAGGAACAGGCCGGAGAGCAGAGTAACCAGTAATGTTGTTTTCATTGCACCATCCTTTTGTGAACGTTCCCTGTAAGTCTGGTTCGTGACAGGAAAAAAACCACCCGGCAGATGTGATTTCCGCCGGGAATTTATCATTTCAGTTCCAGCGCGCATGAATTGACGGTATCGGCATAAATGGCCGGGGTAATTAACAGGGGATGTAACGCGCTAAAAAGCGCGCTCTGTTTCAATTTATTTTCTTCATGTACAAATACAAAAATAAAACAGAGCGACTCCAGGCATCCTGCATGACAATCCTATGACATGTCAGTAACGGCTTAACTGCGCGGATGCCTCAACAGCTTCTTTACGTATTGCTGCAGCAACTCGGCATCCTCTGGCGGAACCTGCGTATCGGGCCGCGCCTTATCCAGCGCGCCTTCAATGCTTTCAATTAACGCCTGCTGATCCGATGTTGCCATCTGCCGCAGCAGCGCGGTGACAACTATTTCCAGCGCTTCGACCTGGGCGACCAGCTCTTTCGACTCCTCTTCCTTTTGTGCAAGCTTAACCAGCAACTCAGCAATGAGATTTTTCATCGTGCTATTTCCTTATGGGATTTCCTCTGAAATTAACACCAGGAATGAAATATGCAAAGCGGAGAAAAGTATTATCTTATGCAAAAGTGACATTGCCGCCAAATTAGCGCAGCGATCTTTTCAGCGAAACGTTTTCCTATAAAAAAACGCCGCATTTTGTTATATAAAAATGCGGCTACCATAAGAATATATAATACATCTGCGAAAAGATTATTTCGCTGATTTCGCCTCCGCTAATTGCCTGCGGCGACGCAGGGCAATAGCCAGCTGGATAATATTGATTAAAACGACAATCGCCGTCGCGGCAAATACCCAGCGAAAACCCGCCATTGCAGAAACGGACGCACCAATAAGCGGACCGGCGACGTTGCCTAAATACATAAACGACTGGTTATAGCCAAAAATACGCCCCGTGACCTGGTCGCTGGAATATTTGACCAGCAATGTCTGTACGGCGGGCAACATAGCGCCATCCGCAAAGCCGAGTAAAAACCGCAGCACGCCCAGCTGAAGCGGAGAGGTAACAAACGACATGGCGAAAAAGAGCACCACCGCAAATATCAGCGTCGCCATCAGGATGCGCCCCGTGCCGATCCTGTCGCCCAGTTTTCCCAGACGCGGGGCAGAGATCAGCGCGGAGACGCCCGGCACGGCGGCAATCATGCCGCTGAGAAAGGCGATATTGTTGCTGTCCGGCTCCATCGACTTGATAAACAGCGCCAGAATCGGGCCGACCGAACCGTTGCAGAGCTGGATCACCATGGTGGTGACAAACAGGCTAATTACGAGTCCCGGGTATGGCAGCGAGGCGAAGACGGCCTTGCCGCTCAGGCGCTCAGATTTACTGATAACGGGGCGGCCCCCCTCTTTGATAAGAAAGAGCGTAACCAGAAAGCTGATCACCAGCAGGATTGCGGTGATGATGAATACCGCGCGCAGACCGACATGGTCAGCCAGAAAGCCTCCCAGCAGCGGGCCGCCGATAACGCCGCTGATCTGGGCGGTGGAGAGCGTACTCAGCGCCCAGCCGCTGCGCTCGCGCGGCACTTGAGAGGCAACCAGCGCCATGGCGTTGGGAATATACCCAGACGTCAGCCCCATCACCGCCCGCAGGAAAAACAGCTGCCAGACGTTGGTGGCGAAGGCCTGGAGCAGAATAGCAATCGCCATCCCGAGGGAGGCGCGCAGCAGCATCAGCTTGCGCCCTTTCCGATCCGCAAGGCTGCCCCACATCGGTGACACAATGGCGGAAACCAGAAACGTGACGCTGAACGTCAGCCCGGACCACATGGACAGCGCTTCGTGGGAGCTGACCCCCAGCTGTGACACGTACAGCGGCAGGAACGGCAGGATCTGGCTGATGGCAAGCCCGGTGAAGAAGCAGCCGAACCAGACCGAGATGAGATTAACTTTCCAGGATTCCATACAGAAATAGTCTTCATTTTTAGGCGAATTCGCCGTCAGATTAGCAAGTTACGCGTCTTAACGTCGCACCAGAGATGCGGCCTCGCTGACTTTGGTGTTTTATCTTCCCAGTCATCATATTTGTGAAATAAGTCACAATTCATCCATTTTCTGGCGGAAGATTATGCTTCAGCGGCAGAGACCAAAGCCGCGCATTCCCAGATGAAAATGGCTGGCGTGCGCCGCGTTATATTCCGGCCCAAGACCGTTTCCGTAGTAACCGCAGCTTGCCGCCAGCAGAGCCTTCAGCCAGGGCTGCGTTTTTGCCGATTTCCAGCCGTTAAGTACCGTAACGCGCTCTCCGTTCGCCAGCCGAAAAGCGGCGATATCCAGCGCCTCTGCCGTGGCATGCTCGCTGCGCCGCGCATCGGGCCGGTGGTAGATATTGCGGCAGGCAAAGCTGCCGAGGTGCTCAATGCGCGTCAGTTCACTGCCGGTAAAGCGTTTAGTCAGGGGCCGGGCCTGCTGGCTGACAAACAGGGCTGAGCTGAGCGCCAGCGGACAGCTGGCAAGAAAACTGCCGTTCAGGCTCACCGGGCCAAAGTCACGCACGCGCACGACGTTGTTCAGCGGGCATTCCCCGCCGCTGTCAGCGACCGCCTGGGTGCGGATCAGGTTTTTTTGATTAGCCTGCGCTAACAGGCTCGCGCAGGCTTCGGGCGTTAAGTGCCGCAGCTTATACTGGGTAATGCGGCCAGGCGGGTCGTCCAGGTTCAGTGGCGTGAAAGGGTTGTAGTAAGACGGCAGCCAGCGATAGCCCGCCGTTGCGATTGCCCCAAGGATGAAAATGGTCAGCAGCGTTTTTCCTTTCACTCTCCCCCCTCACTGTTCCCCAAAACATTATGGCAGAAGGCCGCGAAACCCGCAGGGCATCGTGGTATGTTATTGGCTTTTCGTCAGACTGGAAGAGAGTGAGATGGCAAAGCAGCGCGTAGGTATTGTCTTTGGGGGAAAATCAGCGGAGCACGAGGTGTCATTGCAATCGGCTAAAAATATCGTTGATGCGATCGATAAAAGCCGTTTCGACGTGGTGCTGCTGGGCATTGATAAACAGGGCCAGTGGCATGTTAACGATGCCAGCCAGTATCTGCTGAATGCCCACGATCCGGCACACATCGCCCTTAATCCTTCGGAAATTAGCGTCGCCACCGTACCCGGCGTCGTGAAGGGTCAGCTCATCGACGCCGGCAACGCGCAGGCTCTCGCCCAGATCGACGTGGTCTTCCCCATCGTGCACGGCACCCTCGGCGAAGACGGTTCCCTGCAGGGAATGTTACGCATGGCCAACCTGCCGTTCGTGGGCTCGGACGTGCTGGGCTCCGCCGCCTGCATGGACAAAGACGTCACCAAACGCCTGCTGCGCGATGCCGGGCTGAATATCGCGCCGTTCGTGACGCTCACCCGCGCCAACCGCGACAAGCACAGCTTCGCGCAAATTAGCGCTGAACTGGGTCTGCCGCTGTTTGTGAAGCCAGCCAACCAGGGCTCCTCCGTGGGCGTCAGCAAAGTCACCACCGAAACAGAGTTCACGCAAGCCGTCCGTCTGGCGTTCGAGTTCGACCATAAAGTGGTGGTTGAGCAGGGGATCAAAGGCCGCGAAATTGAGTGCGCGGTGCTGGGCAACGATTTCCCACAGGCCAGCACCTGCGGTGAAGTGGTCTTAAACAGCGACTTCTACTCGTACGACACCAAATATATTGATGATAAAGGCGCCCAGGTTGTTGTTCCTGCGGATATCGATCCGGCCATTAACGATAAGATCCGGGCGATCGCCATTGAGGCCTATCAGACGCTCGGCTGCAGCGGCATGGCGCGCGTGGACGTGTTCCTGACGCCGGAGAACGAGGTGGTGATCAATGAAATCAACACGCTGCCGGGTTTCACCAATATCAGCATGTATCCAAAACTGTGGCAGGCCAGCGGGCTTGGCTACTCTGAGCTGATCACCCGCCTGATCGAGCTGGCGCTGGAGCGTCATGCCGCAGACAGCGCCCTGAAAAGTTCCGTTAACGGCTAATCGGCACCCTTAGCCGTCTCCTCCGCTGTCGTCTCTTCCGGACGGCGGCGGATTATCAGCCCTGCCAGCCAGAAACTGATTACCCAGGTCACCAGGCCCACGGCATAGGTTTGCCAGCCTTTCGCTTCAAATCCCAACAGCCCCACGACGCCGTTAAGAATAAAGATCAGCCCGATAGCAAAGGCGTAGTAGTGCCAGTCACGGCGAAGTTTGGACGTGAGCTTCATAACAACTCCGGCAGGAAAAAAAGACATCCTCTCACAGTTTCACCGCCAGGTCTGTGGCAGATGCGGAAATTCTGAAATGCGGTGCAGTTTCATTTAAGTTAACAAATTGTGACATGCTGCAGAAATCAACAATCCAGGAGAAATCCTGAGCGAAAATTACCACGATTCTGATATTGACAAATGCGATGACCTGTCAAACTCACCCCGTAAGACGCGTATTAAAACAGAGTGATATTTCGGGAGGTCAACATGGCTGACTTTACATTGTCGAAACCGATTTTTGGCGGCAAACCAAAAACCTCCACGGCGGGTAATATCGCGTATGCCTTGTTTGTCCTGTTCTGCTTCTGGGCTGGCTCCCAGCTGCTTAATATGCTGGTGCACGCGCCGGGCGTTTATGAACACCTGATGCAGGTGCAGGATAACGGACGCCCGCGGGTTGAAATCGGGTTTGGCGTGAGCACGCTGTTTGGCCTCGTTCCCTTCCTCGCGGGGTGTATGATTTTAGGCGTTGTCGCGCTCGTCCTGCGCTTTCGTCGTCGCCATTAAAGCCCCATACAGCGAGCCCGGCGATCGTCCACGCGTTTTGCGAACCATGCGGTGGTCAGGTTACGCGTGATCTTCGGGCTTTCCAGCTGAATCCCCGGCAGAATTGCCCTCGGCAACGTTTTCCCACTCTTCTTATCGGCAAGCGCAAACACTTTCTTGTAGAGATCCGTTTTCTCAAATGCCAGGCTGTCGCCTTTCTCAAGCTGACGGCGAATGTCGCTGTTGCTCATATCAAGCGTTGTCGATAATTTCCGGATCGCCCGCTCGGTGCTTCCCGCCTCGCTGCTGCCGTAGGCGATAAGATCGCCGTCCAGCGCCAGCTTGACGCCGCTTGCGCGGCTAACCGCGCTCTGAAACGCCGCGTTACGGCTGGCATACCAGCCCGCGTTAAAGTCTGCGAAGCGGTACAAGGGCTCGCTGTAGTTCGTCGGATAGTTCAGCAGATGATACGTGCCGAACCACAGCCCGCCGCGCAGGGAGAAGACCTCCTGACGCACCGTACCGTCAATTTCCCACGGGTAGCCGTCGGTATGCTTCTCGGCAAACGCAATGCTCACCTGCATCGGGCCGCCGGTGTGAACCGGGTTCAGTGAGCCAAACAGTTTCTGCCCCATCGGCACCATGTTAATGAAATCATCAAAGATGGCGCTGAGCTGTTTTTCGGTTTTCACCGTGTCCAGCCGCTCGCTGTAGCTTTTGCCGTTTGGCGAGGTGATTTTCAGCGCGGTATGCACGAGGAATACCGGGATATGCATCGATTCCGCGCGGCGGTCGATCTCTTTCCAGGCAATTTTGTTAAGACCCGGCACCACCGGGTCTGACTGGTACATCGACTCCTGCTGCGCCACCGCCAACACCGAGCAGATATTCTCCTCGGTTGGGGCAATCTTCTGGCTTTCAAAGGTTTTTGCCAGCGCATCCGCCCACGCATTGCGATCCTTCACGCTGGCGGGCATTTTTTGCCGCACAACGCTTGCGACATCCACGGGCTTCTCGCCCTTTTTAAGCGGAGCAGCCCCTTTTTCGGCACAGCCCGCCAGAACGAGGGCAGCCAGCAAGGACAGCGGTAACGCACGCGGTACGGCAAAAGACATAGCAACTCCCTGTATTAGCTAAATGTGTTGGTGACTTCCTGCAGGTCCCGATCGTCCAGCTCATGTTCAAAGCTGCGCAGACGTTTGTAGATGGACATCAGTTCCACCAGCGTGGTCCAGGAGTTGATCAGATACTGGAACGAGTTTCTGACCTGATCGAACACGTTGGTAATCTGGGTCAGTAAGCCCAGCGTGATTGTTCCCGCAACAATAGACGGGAACAACAGGAATAGTCCAAAAACAGTATCGACCTGCAGATAGAAAATACGGGCAATATTGAAATACATGTAGTGGAAATAGAGCCGGAAATAGTTGAAACGGACGTTGCGGAACAGCTCTTTTATCGTCGGGGGCGCAGCGCGCGTTGGGTCGTCCTCTCCGTAGACCAGCTCCTTACGATAGGCCGCTTCCACACGCTGATTCTTAAACTCTAAGCCCGGCAGCTTAATCCCGACGACGGCAAGCAGGCCTGTGCCCATAAGCGACCAAATCAGCGCCGGGATGAGCAGGCCGTACGGTAAATGTCCGACAATCGGCAATGCTGAAATATGCGGAGAAAGCGCGACCAGAATCGGTAAGAACGCAAACAGTTTCAGGATGGCATTAAGCAGGCTGACGCCCATATCCTCAAGCGTTGACGCAAAACGCATGGTGTCTTCCTGAACACGCTGAGCAGCACCTTCAATATGGCGCAGACGCTCCCAGTGGGTCATGTAGAATTCGTTCATCGCCGTACGCCAGCGGAAGACGTAATGGCTGACGAAGAAATTATTCAGCACCGCCACGGTGACAGCGATCATCGCAATGCCCATAAAAATTTTTAACTGATTATAAAGCTCGCCAATTGGCACCCTGTTAGGGGCGCTCAGCGCTTTCTGGATGAGATCGTAGAACGGGGCATACCACGCGTTAATGGCTACGCTCACTTCGACCAGAAACCAGGTGACAAAAATAATCAGCGACGTTCCGAGAATGGACCACGTCTGCCAGCGATGAGGGGAATAATTAAACCAGAACAGCGCAAACAGCCCGACGCACAGCGCGTAATAGGCATAAAACAGCAGATAGCTGAACGACCAGAAGCGCGCCGCGCTAATCGGCACCTCGCCTGTCGCCCCCACGATGCGCGTCAGCCATGCACCGCCGCCCGCCAGCCAGAACACGACTGCGATCAGTGCCCAAATAAATGCCGACAGGAAAAAAGGCCCCGGCTTTGGGAAAAAAGACTTAAACATGATACTTCCTTCTTGTTGTTATGGTTGTTGCTGTGCTCAACACATTACCACACGAATACCTTGCCCGAGCCGGACCCCGGCTCGGGCAAAAAGGTCAGACCCGTGGGTTGATTATTAGTTCGCTTTCCAGTTTTCGAGAATTGTTTCGGTGCGTTTCACCGCGACAGGGTTCGCTGGCGCAATGAAGTTTCGCCAGACGTCGTTGTGGTGGTGAATCAGGATCTGTGCTTCAGCAGCCGGGCGGTTGGCGGTGGTGTGGGCATCTTCCGCCACGGTAATGTGGTAACCCCGGCTGACGCCATTCTTGACCGTGGCGTCAACGCAGTAATCGGTGGCGCAGCCGCAGATGACAAACTCGCGAATGCCCTGCTCGCCTAACAGCGCTTCAAGCCCGGTGTTATAGAAGGCATCGCAGGCGGTTTTGGTCACGTACAGCGCGCCAGCAGGTTGATGGAGTTCAGGCAGCAACGCAAACCCGTCACTTCCCTCTTCCAGCCCCCTGGCCTCGGCATGCTGAATAAAAATCACCGTGTCGGCAGCCTGCGTAAGCTGGTTGATCAGAGAGACACACGTCTCGCGCTGATGACGCGGGGTTTCAAACACCCCGTTCTGCATATCAACCACCATTACCACACGCTTTTCAGACATACCGTTCTCCGCAAGATTGAGTAACACTGGTGCCTATCATAAGCCCGATGTCACAAAATGGGAGAGCGCGCGCAGGGAAATTCTTCATATTTACCCATGGTTACGTTTTTCTCGCTATGGTTATGCTATTCGGGGCATTGCACGGTGCCGATTAGTAGTATAAATACCCATTACTTTCCTCATTCACTTCATGGATGCTTTTCGTTGAAACGTTGTCTGCTCTCTTTTGCCGCGCTGTGTGCGGTGAGCTTCTCCACCGCCCAGGCAGCCCAGCCGCTGACGGCGCCCGTTTTGGCTTCCGATATTGCCGATCGCTACGCGAACCTTATCTATTACGGCAGCGGCGCGACCGGGATGGCAATGGTGGTCATCGACGGCAACCAGCGCGTTTTCCGCAGCTTTGGTGAAACGCGTCCAGGTAATAACGTTCGTCCGCAGCTGGATTCCGTTGTGCGCGTCGCGTCCTTAACCAAGCTGATGACCAGCGAAATGCTGGTGAAGCTGCTCGACCAGGGCGTGGTAAAGCTCGACGATCCGCTCAGCAAATACGCCCCGCCGGGTGCCCGCGTGCCGACGTATCAGGGCACGCCAATTCGCCTGGTGAACCTCGCGACGCACACCAGCGCTCTGCCGCGCGAGCAGCCGGGCGGCGCGGCGCACCGCGACGTTTTTGTCTGGCCAACGCGCCAACAGCGCTGGAACTACCTGAGCACCGCCACGCTGAAATCCGCCCCGGGCTCGCAGGCCTCTTACTCGAACCTGGCGTTCGATCTGCTGGCGGATGCGCTTTCAACGGCGGCGGGCAAACCTTACCCGCAGCTGTTTGAAGAGCAGATCACGCGTCCGCTGGGCATGAAAGACACCACCTTTACCCCTTCCCCGGACCAGTGCAAACGCCTGATGGTGGCAGAGAAAGGCGCAAGCCCCTGTAACAACACGCTGGCGGCCGTGGGCAGCGGCGGGGTCTATTCCACCCCTGGCGACATGATGCGCTGGATGCAGCAGTTCCTTTCTTCGGATTTTTACTCCCGCAGCAGCCAGGCCGATCGTATGCAGACCCTTATCTATCAGCGTACTCAGCTGCATCGCGTCATCGGGATGGACGTGCCGGGTAAAGCCGATGCGCTCGGCCTGGGCTGGGTCTATATGGCGCCGAAAAATGGCCGTCCGGGCATCATTCAGAAAACCGGCGGCGGCGGCGGATTCATTACCTACATGGCAATGATTCCGCAGTCCAACGTGGGCGCGTTTGTGGTGGTCACCCGTTCTCCGAACACGCGCTTCGTTAATATGAGTGACGGCATCAATAACCTGGTGGCCGAACTGAGCGCCAATAAAGCCCAGGTGCTTACTGCGTCTAACTGATCTTAATATTCCGTGGGCAAGCGGTTGATGCTGACCAGCTTGCCCCGGCTCATATTGATGTAGTTCCCCTGACGCAGCGCAGCCAGGACTTCTGCAACGACCGAACGTGAAATACGTGTGCTACGCTGAATATGATTCATAACGCCAATTTTTGAGCGCAGCGAGTCATCCCACTCGGCCATATTGATCAACATCGCCCGGATCTGACTATAAGAGTTATTTCCCACCAGCTGCAGGTCACGCTTGCCCAGAATATGGTTAATCCATGACACCCAGCAGAAAGCATCCTGCCAGAGATGATTTTGCTGAATAAGTTGACGCGTGGCAGAGACCGGTAAATAAAATCCAGAACAGGTTGTGTGTGTCATCATGGAATATTCCAGATAACTATCATTTATCCATGCATTCAAACCATAGATAAAAGGTGCCTGCGCAATGCCCATCAGAAGTTCATCAGATTTACGATGGATAGCGGTAAGACCAGACTGTATTACAAAAGTAAATGGCTCATCATCATTATTGCCGGTTGTTATTAATTGCTGTGGTTCGATCTTAAAGGGGGTACCTGCGACTTCCAGACATTTTGCGAGCCGGCTTAATTCAGAAAGTGGTTTCGCATTAACGTTCATGCATACCTCAAAGCATCTGTATCTGTCGGTTCTTTATTATTTTTAAACCATATAAAAAAGCGGGGGAAAATATCCCCCGCGCTTTCTATTTACCAGGTATATTTCACACCCAGGTTTGCTCCCCAGTTCTGGTCAACGTCGCCGCCGCCCAGATAAGTCGCATCGGTGTAAGCACTGAAGTTTTTGGTGAAGCTGAACTGGGTGCCCAGCCCCACGCGAACCGCAGAGCCTTCGACGCCGTTATCAATGCTGTCAGAGTTGATATCAGCATTATTGTCAGCATCGTCATAGACGTAAGCCAGCTTGAAGTACGGGGTCAGCGCCTGTTCGCCGCCGTAGTTGAAGGTATAACCCGCATCCAGGCCAAGTTCATAACGCATGCTGTCGTAAGACTGACCATCGATACGCATGTCGTTGCTCAGCTGGTAGTCGTCGCCTGACTGGAACAGACCGGAAATCGCCGCATAAGGGGTGATATAGCCTGAGAGGTTTGGTTTCCAGTCATAGCCCAGCTTCATCCCGAAGCCGACAGCGTCAGAGGTTGTATCACCGTCAACATACTGACCGTTGCTCATCGTGGCTGAGAGTTCGTTGTTGAAGCGCGTGTAGCTCAGGGAACTGTCCAGGAAGAGATCGTTCATGAACTTCGCCGATGCGTAGATCATCGCCGTCTGACTGTCCTGATCGACCTGACCCGTACGATCGCTGATATCGCCTTTCGCAAAACCTGCTGCACCACCGACGATCCACTTCGCATTATTACCGTCAATCTGCGTGTCCAGACCGACCATAATGCCGCTTACGTCCTGATCGTAGCTGACGGTGCCGTTATCCGCGTCAAAATTGCCGCCGAAATAGCTCACCCACGCTCCGCCGTTGTCTGCCAGGCCATGACGGCTGTTGGTCAGACGCGTACCCACGGTATCCTGCTGGAGATTCCAGATATTGGTGTTGGCAGAAGGAATGCTCAGCGCCATGTTGGCGTAGTCAGTCAGCTCTTTCTGCTGGAGAACAACGGTGTCACCCTCCTGCTGCGCCTGATAGGTATAAGCACCTAAATCAGCTTTGTTTGCAGCAGTAAAGCTGGCTGCGGTATCTGCGTTATTGTCGTAGACGCGAATGATCTCTTTGTTTTTGTAGTCGGCAACTGAACCAGCGCCGGTTGCATCGTCGATGCGCACCTTGTAGTTACCGGCAACGTCACCGTTCACCGCCAGATGGCCGTCGGAGTTCAGCGCGACAACACCGTAGTCATACTCCGCGTTGTAGCGATCGTTGGTGATATAGCGTGCGTTGTTCAGATCACTGTTCAGCACATAATCACGGCTGGCAACGTTGAGCACGCCGCCATCGGTCAGTACCATATTGTGCGTATCAACCTGACCCAGACCCAGCGCCAGCTCGGCACCGTTGTCTACGGTAATGGTGTTGGCATACAGCTCTGCTGTCTCTTCAGTCAGTGCCGCACGGCTATAGCTGTCCAGATACAGGCTGTCGGTTGCCACGGCTCCGCTGTCGCCAATATTCATGGTTGAAGCATTGGTCAGGGTGATTGAATCCGCCAGCAGGCCGGAGTTTTCAACATTGACCTGAGACTGGTTGTTCACCGTCAGCGCATCAATGTTGGAGACCTTGCGGGTATCCCACTCGGAACCGTTATCCAGCGCCACATTGAACAGGCCGCTTTGGTACACCTCTTCACCGGCAACGTGACCGTTGCTGTCGAAGGTAGAATCAGGCCAGATGCTGTTCGGGGACAGAGCGTGCCAGTCAACGTTGCTGTAGCCCTGGCCATACATCTGCGCAGTGCCGATAGCTTCAACGCTGGACTGCGCTGCACCGACCCACTTGCTGCCGTTAGTCAGCGTAACATCCAGTGTATCGGTACCGTCCCAGCCGTTGGTGGTTGGGTTATAGACACCATCTTCAGTGGTATCCGTTGCCGGATCGCCATTCTCGTAGAAGTTGTTATCAAAGGTGCTGGAGAAAAGAATGTCACCCGTTACGGTAGAGTGATCGAAGGTAGCGGTGGTCTGCATGGCGTTATCAGACGCGCCGGCCGCAACGATCAGCGCCGCATCATCCGCAGCCGAGGCGTTGGTTTCACCGTAGTCGCTCGGCTTCGCCGTTTGACCGTAGAACCCGTTGGTGCCCAGATCGCTGTACGCACCAGAGGTCAGCACGGAGTCTTTCACCACCAGCGTATCGGTAAAGACATTGCTGCTGTTAGCAACGCCATCAACGCCGTCGTATGGTGTGTTATCCAGCTCCTGATAACCCTGCGTCAGCGTGATACCCGCGACGTGGGAGTTGTTCTGAATAACGATATCAGATTCAACGTCCAGGGTAATTGCGTTACCCAGACCATAGGTGTCCAGATAATGCGTTTCAGTATTCTCGCCATTGACGACATCATACGCGTAATGCTCGTAGGCATCGTTGATGGTGGAGTTATCAACGGTCAGACTAAAACGATCGTACTGGGTATGACTGGTGCCGTCAGTATCCACGCCATCTGCACACGTCGTGGTCATACACTCTGACGTGATCATGCCGTTAATGGTGCTGTTAGAAATACTCAACGCGTTCGCACGGCCATTGACCCCATCATCCAGATAGTAAGTCGAAATAACACCGTTTACGGTTGATTTATTGATGACCGGATAAATGTCACCATCATGGGTGGCATCCGAGTAATCCCAATCTGCGTAGCCATAATACCACGGCGTAGATGCGGTATTATCATATCCAAAAGTATTATATGTCGTACCGGAAATATCTTTCGCATTAGCCTGAGAAGCGATAGCCAGCGTACAAGCTAATGCAAGTTGAGATACAACCAGTTTCTTTTTCCATGTTTGCATTGGGTCATCCCTCCTCAGGGACGTAAGCATGTTTGTCCGTAAATCAATTAGCAATGTTTAATTGCGGAGTGAATTATGCAGTTTCATTCAGAAAAGGTTCAATGAATGATTCATTTAAGTCCGTATCCAGACAATCAGCAGATGTCAAACGAGAGAAAAAGAGCGCTAAATATAAATACTATAAAGAAAAAGTCAAAATAAACTAAACAAGCAAAGGTGATATAAGTTTTATAAACAGATCATTTTTATTTATACATTCCCTTCGTAATAGAATTAACATCAATAATTCGAACCGACATTCCGCAGGATTAGTTAATTATATATAATTCACTGGCAATCATAGACAGGCCGCATTAATCGGTATCAAAATGCCCACTTTAGTAAAACACCTCACTTCACTTTGAGGTACACTAACCTTCTTTGTTCCACAAACATCAGGCATACCATGACCGATTTAATTGCACGTCCCCGCCGCCTGCGTAAGTCACCCGCACTGCGCGCCATGTTTGAAGAGACAACACTGACCTTAAACGATCTGGTGTTGCCGATTTTTGTTGAAGAAGAGATTGATGACTACAAAGCCATCGAAGCCATGCCGGGCGTGATGCGCATTCCTGAAAAATACCTGGCGCGTGAGATCGAACGCATCGCCAACGCGGGGATCCGCTCGGTGATGACCTTCGGCATCTCCCACCATACCGACGCCACCGGCAGCGATGCATGGAAAGAAGATGGCCTCGTGGCCCGCATGTCCCGCATCTGCAAAGATACCGTGCCAGAAATGGTGGTCATGTCCGACACCTGCTTCTGCGAATACACCTCCCACGGGCACTGCGGCGTACTGTGCGATCACGGCGTGGACAACGATGCCACCCTGCTGAACCTCGGCAAGCAGGCGGTCGTGGCTGCCGCTGCGGGTGCGGACTTCATCGCGCCGTCTGCGGCGATGGATGGACAGGTTCAGGCTATCCGTCAGGCGCTGGATGCGGCAGGCTTTACCGACACCGCCATCATGTCCTACTCCACCAAGTTTGCCTCCTCCTTCTACGGCCCGTTCCGTGAAGCGGCGGGTACGGCGCTGAAGGGCGATCGTAAGACCTACCAGATGAACCCGCTGAACCGCCGGGAAGCGATTCGTGAATCCCTGCTTGATGAAGCCCAGGGCGCAGACTGCCTGATGGTGAAACCGGCTGGCGCCTATCTCGATATTCTGCGCGACATCCGCGAGCGCACCGAACTGCCGCTGGGGGCATACCAGGTGAGTGGTGAATACGCGATGATCAAATTCGCCGCGCTGGCCGGTGCCATCGACGAAGAGAAAGTGATCCTCGAAAGCCTGGGCGCGATCAAACGCGCGGGCGCGGATCTGATCTTCAGCTACTTCGCGCTGGATCTGGCCGAGAAAAAAATCCTCCGCTAATCTTCACCAAACTGCAATACAACCGACATCTGCTCCTTCTACTGTCTTCGCAAGACGGCAGGAGGAGTAATCATGTTTAGCCTCGATAGCGTTCTCGACGATCTTTGGCCTCAGGCGAGGCCTGCACCCTGGCAAAAAAGTCTGTTAAAAAGGCTGTTTTACGAAGAAGAATTCCAGCAGTTTGCCGCCGCTCACCGCCACCTGAAAGGACTGGATATGGTGGAGCAAGTTCTGGAGCACCTTGATATTCTCTGCACCGTTTCCGCCCGCGATCTCGAACAAATCCCCGAACATGGCCCACTGGTCATTATTGCCAACCACCCGACAGGCACGCTGGACGGGCTGGCGCTGATGTACGCCGTCTCCCGCGTGCGGCGCGACGTTAAAGTCGTGACCAACCGGATGCTGACCCATCTCGAGCCTCTCAGTTCGCTGTTTATTCCGGTGGACAATATGGGCGGCAGGACGGCGAAATCGTCTCTGGTTCAGATGGAGCAGCATCTGCAAAACGCGGGCGTGCTGATCTTCTTCCCGGCGGGTGAAGTTTCACGCCCCACGCGCAAAGGCATTCGCGATAAAAAATGGCACTCCGGCTTTATCAAACTCGCCAGCAAGCTGCGCGCCCCGCTGCTGCCGGTGCATATTCAGGCGCATAACAGCCTGCTCTTTTATGCCAGCACGCTGGTGTCGCCGACATTGTCGATGCTGCTGCTAATGCAACAGATGTTCCGCCGCCGCCACAGCCAGCTGCCGATTAAAATCGGCCAGCAAATCGCCTGGCATCACTGGCATAGCGCCACGCTTTCGTCACGTGAGATGGGCGAGCAGTGCCGTCAGCACGTGATGCGTCTTGGCAAGGGATTGCCTGGCGTCTTCAAAACCCAGTGCGCCATTGCCCGTCCGGAAGACCGGGCCACCCTGAAACGCGAGCTGGCGCAGGCGGAGAGTCTGGGTAAAACCAGCGACGGTAAAACCATCTACCTGTGGCAGCGCAACGGGCAGGAAGAGGCGCCTCTTCTGCGCGAACTGGGCCGCCTGCGCGAGATTGCGTTTCGCGCGGTGGAGGAAGGGAGCGGTAAACGCCGGGACACCGACAGCTACGATGACGATTATCTGCACCTGATCCTCTGGGATGAAGAGGATCTGGAGATCGTCGGCGCGTATCGCTTTATGCCGACGGCCATGCAGATCGAAAAACGCGGCGTTGAAGGTCTGTACAGCTACAGCCTGTTCCACTACGACGACAAAATGCAGGACGTGCTTGAGCACGGCATTGAGCTCGGGCGCAGCTTTATTCAGCCGCGCTACTGGGGGCGTCGCGGTCTGGACTATTTATGGTCCGGCATCGGGGCTTACCTGGCGCGTTACCCACATTATCGCTACCTGTTTGGCCCCGTCTCCATCTCCGGCGGCTTACCGCCTGCGGCACGGGATCTGCTGGTCGCCTTTTACCGCCTGTGGTTCCCCGCGACGCATCCGCTAGCCGCGTCACGTCAGCCGTATCCGGCGTCGTTACCGGACGTACTGGCACAGTTTGGCGGCGTGGATTACGTGGACGATCTGACGAAGCTGAAATCCCTGCTCGGCAATCTGGGCTGCGGCATACCGCCGCTGTATAAACAGTATTCCGAGCTATGCGAGCCCGGCGGCGTGCAGTTTATTGATTTTGGCAGCGACCCGGCGTTCAACAATTGCGTAGACGGTCTGGTGCTGGTGGATTTGTGCTACCTGAAGGCGAACCGCTATCAGCGGTATATTGAGGCGCACCTTTAATTGGCCGGCAATTGTGCACCGTTTTCGCCGGGTGGCGCTGCGCTTACCCGGCCTACGGGTACTCCAGGATCAGGGGCGGTAAAACGGTTTATCGCCCAAAATTGTCGCCCGCTGCATAATCCTTCGCTGCGGCAGATAGTCCGCGTTGGCGTAGTGCTGCGTCACGCGGTTATCCCAGATCGCCAGGTCGTTCTCCTGCCAGCGCCAGCGCACCTGAAACTCCGGTTTAGTGATATGTGCGAACAGGAATCCCAGCAGCGCGTCGCTCTCTTTCTCCGTCACGTCCACAATGCGCGTCGTGAATCCTTCGTTCACGAACAGCGCCTGCTTGCCCGTGACCGGATGGGTGCGCACCACCGGGTGCAGCAGCGGCGGATGCTTCGCCACCGCTTCCAGCCAGCGCTGATGCTCCTCTTCGCTTTTACGGTACTTGTATTCCGGGAACGATTTTTTGAAGTCGTGCTCCGCCCGCAGGCCGCTCAGCAGCGTCCGGAACGGCGCAGAGAGCGCCTCAAACGCCGCAATCCCGCTCGCCCAGAGCGTATCGCCACCGGTCTCTGGCAGTAATTTTGCTGCCAGAATTGCCCCGGCGGGCGGCGTCTCTATAAAGGTGACGTCCGTGTGCCAGTTGTCGTTGTCAGGCGGGTTATCGTTGTGGGTATCCAGAACGATAATCTCCTCCACCCCTTCCGCATGCGGATAGACCGGGTGAATATGCAGGTCGCCAAAACGCAACGCCAGCGCGCGCTGCTGCTGCGGGGTGATCGCCTGCTCGCGAAGGAACACCACCTGATGGCGCAGCACCGCGTGGTACAGCTGCTCAAACTGGTTATCGCTCAGCGGGCGGGACACATCCAGGCCCGACACCTGCGCGCCAATGTACGGCCCCAGCGGGGTGATGGTCAGTCGTTCACTCATTGTATTTCTCCATGCCAGGGCGTCAGGCGGCGCTGTAGCGCGCGCAGCCCCAGTTCTAATCCGAAGGCGATCGCGGCAATTACCGCGATCCCTGCCAGCACCACGTCAGTCGCCAGGAACTCTCCCGCCGACTGAACCATAAACCCTAATCCTCGCGTGGCGGCGATCAGCTCTGCCGCCACCAGCGTGGACCAGCCCACGCCGAGGCCGATGCGCAGCCCGGTTAAAATCTCCGGCAGCGCGCCGGGTAGAATCACAAACAGCAGCACCTGCGTACGGCTGGCGCCCAGCGACTGCGCCGCACGAATGCGCACCTGCTGGGCACTCTTCACGCCCGCCAGCGCCGACATGGCAACCGGCGCGAAAATCGCCAGATAAATCAGCAGAATTTTCGACGTTTCGCCGATACCGAACCAGATCACCATCAGCGGCAAATAGGCCAGCGGCGGCACCGGGCGGTAAAGCTCAATCAGCGGGTCAAGGATGCCACGCACCGTCGGGCTTAGGCCCATCGCGATCCCGACCGGGATACCGATAACCACCGCCGCCAGCAGCGCCACCAGAATGCGCGTCAGGCTTGCGCCGAGATGCTGCCAGAGCGTAGCGTCCATAAAGCCCTGCGGCCCGGCGATGGAGATGAGTTTCGCCAGCACCTGTCCCGGCGGCGGCAGAAACAGCGGGCTGACCCACTGCTGGGCCGCAACCGCCCACCACGCTGCCAGCAGCACCAGCAGCGTGCCGACGCTCAACGTGAGCGGGCGCGAGAGCGGCCAGCGCAGCGCCGGACGCGTGCGGCGCGTTTTTTCACTAAAGACGATGCTCATGAGAAGGCCTCCCGCTGTTCGAACACGCGGCTTAAGACGTATTCACGCTGCTCAATAAACCGCGGATCGGATTTGATGCTGCGCACCGGCTCCCCGGCGACGTAGCGGCGGGCGAAATCCAGCGGCAGCCGCTCCAGCACGCGCCCCGGCCCCGGCGAGAGCAGCACCAGCTCGGTCGCCATAAACACCGCCTCTTCGATATCGTGGGTAATTAACAGCACCTGCTTGCCCGTCTCATGCCACAGGCGCAGCAGCAGAGTTTGCATCTGCTCGCGGGTAAAGGCGTCCAGCGCCCCGAACGGCTCGTCCAGCAGCAACAGCTGCGGATTCGCCGCCAGCGCGCGGGCGATCCCGACGCGCTGACGCTGGCCGCCGGAAAGCTGCCAGATAAAGCGTTTTTCCGCCCCTTCCAGCCCCACTTTTTTCAGCATCGCCCGCGCGGTTGCCAGCCGCTGTTCACGGTTCACACCCGCAAGCTGGAGCCCAAACGCCACGTTCTCCTGCACGTTGCGCCACGGAAGCAATCCTTCGTTCTGAAAGACCACGCCGCGCTCGGCGCCAGGGCCATCCACCTTTTTGCCTTCCAGTTGAATGGTGCCGTGCTGATACGGTACAAACCCGGCGATCAGATTCAGCAGCGTGGTTTTTCCGCAGCCGGACGGGCCGAGCACCACCAGCAGTTCACCGCTGCCCAGCGTCAGGTTGATGTCCTCCAGCGCGGGTTTACCACCGTAATCGGCATACAGGTTCGTGATGTTCAGCATGGCGGACTCCTTATTTCACAAAGCGGTCGGTGACGTACTGACTGTAATCCGCCGCGACCGCAGGCACTTTGCCCTGCTCTTTAAGGAAGGTGGCGGTATCTACAATCGCTTTGCTCACCGGCCCGTTTAGCTGCTGCACCTGCTGCGCGGGGGTCAGATAGGTATTGCCCCTCACCAGCCTCGGCACGTCCGCTTCCGGCACGCCGCTCAGGCGGGAGAGTTTTTCCAGGTTGGCGGGCTGCTTCAGCCACTCATCCGGGTTGCTGATGTACGGCTGCTGGGCGGCAATCGCGCTTTTGGCGAAGGCTTTCACCACCTCAGGATGTTTCTCGGCAAAGTCTTTGCGCACCACCCACACGTCGAGGGTCGGCGCGCCCCACTGGCCCACTTTCTCGGAGTCGGTCAGCACGGTGCCGTCTTTTTCCAGCTCGTTTACTGCCGGTGCCCACACGTAGGCCCCGTCAATATCCCCGCGCTGCCAGGCGGCGATAATCGCCGGCGGCTGAAGATTGATGATTTGCACCTGCCCCGGCTTGATGCCCCAGTGTTTGAGCGCCGCCAGCAGGCTGTAGTGGGTGGTGGAGATAAACGGCACGGCGATGCGTTTGCCGATCAGGTCTTCCGGTTTGGTGATGTTTTTCTTCACCACCAGCGCTTCGGAATTACCGAGCTGCGAGGCGAGGAGGAAAACCTCAATCGGTACCTGCTGGCTGGCCGCGACCGCCAGCGGGCTGGAGCCGATATTGCCAATCTGCACGTCGCCGGACGCTAACGCACGCACGACGGACGCGCCGCTGTCGAACTTGCGCCAGTCGACTTTCGCGCCGCTCTCCTTCGCAAAGGTATTGTCCGCCTGCGCAACCTTCGCCGGCTCAGCCGAGGTTTGATACGCGACGGTAACGTCCACCGCCTGCGCCTGAAATGCCCACAGCGCCAGCGCGCCGAGAAGTGTGATTCGCGATGAAATTGCCATAGTGCCTGCTCCCCTGTTGTTATGAGGGCAGTATTTCCGGCGCGGGAATTTTGATAAAGGAATAAAAAAGAATCGCTAATGACGATTCGTTTTTAGAAAAAAAGCGGGAAAGGATAGTTGATTTTGTGCGGTTGGTTTGTGCCGGGTGGCGCCTGCGCCTTACCCGGCACAAACTCAGCGCTGCGCGTTAAGCTCTGCAATATCCTTCGGCGTGGTGCGACAGCATCCGCCGATTAACTTCGCTCCCGCAGCCAGCCACTGCGGCAGATACCCCACCAGCGTCTCGCACGCTTCGCCGTGGTGGTGCCAGGTTTTGGTTACCGCATCATAATGCTCGCCCGAGTTCGGGTAGACCACCAGCGGCAGCGGCGTCAGGCTTTGCAACTGCTTCAGCGCCGCCGTGGTGTTTTCCAGCGCGATACAGTTGATGCCCAGCGCGACGACCTGCGGATAGTCCTGCAGAGAAGAAACCACCTCCCGCAGCGGCGTGCCGTCGCTCAGGTGCTCGCTGTCGCGCAGGGTGAAGGAGAACCACGCCCGCGCGCGGGGATATGCCGTCAGCAACGCGGCCAGCGCCTTTATTTCCGTGAACGACGGCAGCGTTTCGCAGGCCAGCAGGTCTGCACCCGCGTCCAGCAGCGCTTCCACGCGCGGGCGATGGAATTCTGTGAATTCTTCGGCACTGCGCACGTAGTCGCCGCGATACTCTGAGCCGTCTGCCAGATACGCGCCGTACGGCCCAACGGAGCCCGCTACCAGCAGCGTGCCCGCGTGCGGGTTTTCGGCCAGGTACGCTTCGCGCGCCTTACGCGCCAGCTCCACGCTTTTGCCAATCAGCGCGCGGGACTGCACCTCATCCAGACCGCGTGCCGCAAAGCCCGCAGGCGTGGCCTGGTAGCTGGCGGTGATCGCCACCTGCGCGCCCGCGCGGTAGTAATCAAGATGCACTTCACGGATAAGATCCGGGTTTTCCACCAGCACTTTGGCCGACCAGAGGCTGTCAGCAAGGTTACAGCCGCGCGCTTCCAGCTCCGTTGCCATTGCGCCATCCAGCACCACAAACGGCTGTTTTTCAAGGATGGCGGTAAGCGGATTATTCTGCGACATGTTCAGGCTCCTGCGATGTCATATTTCGGGTCAGGTAGTAGGCACCATAACACAGGGCGACGAACGGAAGCCCGCAATAAAGGGCAATGCGCTGGCTGGGGTCAAACCACAGGCCGACGCAGGCCACCACGCAGAGGATAAAACCGAGCACCGGCACCAGCGGATACCACGGCGCGCGGTACTGCAGCGCAGAGAGCGGCTGGCCGGACTGCAGATGACGGCGACGGAAAACGAAGTGCGACGCGCAGATGCTGATCCACACCGCCACCACCGCAAAGCCAGAAATGGCCGAGAGTGCGACAAACACCGAGTCCGGCGCCACCACGCTTGAGAACAGCGCCAGCACGCCGCCGAGCATGGAAACCGAGAGCGCCGTCAGCGGCACGCCGTTTTTGTTCACGCGGGCAAAGCAGCGCGGGAGCGTTTTCTCATTCGAGAGCGACCACAGCATGCGCCCGGAGGCGTACAGCCCGGAGTTCGCCGCCGAGAGGATCGCCGTCAGGATCACGAAGTTAAAAATATCAGCGGCATAAGGAATACCGACCTTTTCAAACACCAGCACGAACGGGCTTTTTTCCACGCCCGCCTGCTGCATCGGGATCAGCGCCGCCAGCACAAACACGGTGCCGATAAAGAAGATGATCAGCCGCGCGATGGTGGTGCGGATCGCAACCGGAATGACCTTGTGCGGATTTTCCGTTTCACCCGCCGCGATGCCGATAAGCTCGGTCCCGGAGAAGGCAAAGTTCACCGCCACCATGGTCATCAGGATCGGCAGGCCGCCGTGCGGGAACCAGCCCTCGGCGGTGAGGTTGCTTAAGCCCGGCGCGGGTGAACCGTCCTGCATCGGGATGAAACCAAAGACCGCCGCCCCGCCGAGGATGATAAAGGCGATGATGGTGATGACCTTCACCAGCGAGAACCAGAATTCCCCTTCGGCAAAGAAGCGCGTGGAGATGACGTTAAGGCCGAATATCACCACGCAAAAGACCACGCACCACGCCCAGACGGGCACCTGCGGGAACCAGTACTGCATGCAGAACCCGGCGGCGGTAAAGCTCGACCCGAGCGCCACCGTCCAGGTGAGCCAGTAGAGCCACGCCACGGTATAGCCCGTCGCCGGGCCGAGATAGCGGGCGGCATAGACGTGGAACGCGCCGGTTTCCGGCATCGCCACGGAGAGCTCACCCAAACACTGCATCACCAGCCAGACCACCAGCGCGCCGATCAGGTACGCCAGCAGCGTGCCCGCCGCCCCGGTCGTGGAAATGATGTAGCCGGTATTGAAGAATAACCCTGTCCCAATTACGCCGCCCAGCGAGAGCATTATCAGGTGGCGTGTTTTCATGGTGCGCTTAAGCTGTCCATTTTCTTGTTGTGTTTGCATATTACCTTCTATACGTATGGACATCTAAACATCCAAAGAAGGTGTTATACCGCGATTGTTAATAAAAAGCTAGATGACCAGACGTAAACGGGCACGTCGCGCGCTGAGTCTGGGGTGGGTTGTGAGGATCACATAAAGAATGGGACGCCAGGCCATAAGCACCTCCGCAAGCAGATACTAACAGCATGGTGCGGGAGCGTGCGATCTTCGGTCAGTCAAAAGTGCTATCCGTGAAGCGCAAATTCATACTGCGATATTGCTGAACTGGCCGCCGGGTTGGTAATTCTCGCAATCGGTTCTATAGTCGTCACAGTTTCTTAGTAACCAGGACTGACTGATGCGCTTTAACGGACTGACCAAAGGTTTCTTTATTTTTATTCTCGCCCTTGTGACCTGGGCCTTCTTCGACGTGCTGTCGCCCTACTTCTCCGCGATACTGTGGGCCGCTATTCTGACCGTCATTTTCAACCCGGTAAAAAACAAATTGCGTGCCGCGCTGGGGGATCGCAACGGGCTGGCCTCGCTGCTGACGATTGGCATTATCTGCCTGATCGTCTTTATCCCGCTGATGGTGATCCTCTCCTCGCTCGCCATCGAGCTGAACGTGGTTTACACGAAGCTTCAGGAGAACAACACCCAATTCCCAGAGGTAGTGGCGAGCATCTTCAACCACTTGCCGGACTGGGCCAGCGGCTTCCTGGCGGATCACAACCTGACCAACGCGGCGCAGATCCAGAAAAAACTCTCCGACGTTGCGCTGCAGGGCGGGCAGTATCTGGCAGGCAGCGCGTTCCTGATCGGCAAAGGCACGTTTGGTTTTGCGATTAGCTTCGGTATCATGCTTTATCTGCTGTTCTTCCTGCTGAAGGATGGACCGTATCTGGTACGCCAGATCCTCGACTCCCTGCCGCTGTCTGATTTTGTTAAACAGCACCTGTTCGCCAAGTTCGTCGGCGTCTCCCGGGCGACGGTGAAAGGGACGGCAGTGGTGGCCGTCGTTCAGGGCACGCTCGGCGGGATCGCGTTTGCCATCGTGGGCATCGACGGCAGCGTGCTCTGGGGCGCGCTGATGGCGTTCCTCTCGCTGGTTCCCGCCGTCGGCTCGGCGATTGTCTGGGTGCCAGCCGCCATTTACCTGTTCGCCACGCACCAGCTCTGGCAGGGGCTGTTTATTGTTGGCTTCTTCGTGATTATTGTCGGGCTGGTGGACAATATCCTGCGCCCGCTGCTGGTGGGGAAAGACACCAAAATGCCGGACTACCTGATTTTGATCACTACCCTCGGCGGTATGGAGCTGTACGGCATTAACGGCTTTGTGATTGGGCCGCTCATCGCCGCGCTGTTTATCGCCTGCTGGAACCTCTTCTCCGGCCGCGATCACGCGGGGAATGCCGAAGAGCTGGACGCCGAGTTCATCGAAGAGGGAAAAAACTCTCCAGATTTGTAGGGACGTGACGATAACGACCACATCAGGCGGCGCTGTGCCGCCTTTTTTTTCGCCTTAAATCATACGTTTTCTATAATTTGAAGAACGCCATCCTCTTTATGCGGTAAAAGGATCTCCAGGTGCGAATCGCGACAATAACCAACTGGGCCTACGGTGCCACGGTCTGCCTGACTATCGCCTCCGGCATTATCATGCTGATGGCCTCTGGTGCTGACACCGCCGAACGTCAGGCCATTGAACTACGTCAAAATTTTGATGAGCTTACAGAAAATATTGAAACCGACGCCTGGAAACAGTCCGATTTAGCGCGCCTGTATGTCATCAAAAAAAATCCGCAAATCCTGGATGAGTACAATGCGTCAGAGAAAAAACTGAAGAGCATCGAGCTGAAGCTGGAGAAACTGCAGGACACCGGCGCTTCAGATGACGAGCTGGCCCTGCTGCATGATGGTTTAAAAATCATTGATGCACTGCAGGATGAGCAGCAGGCGGCACTGACGAGCGCGGCCCGGGGTGAAGATGCGCAGGCCGTTGCCCTGCTCTATGGCATGCCCTACGAGCAGGAGCTTGAGCGCGCACAAACCCAAATCGATCGCTTTCGCCAGATACTCGACAAACGTGTCATTGCCTCCGTGCGGGAGGCGACGAAAAAATCGAAAGCGCTGCGCACGGCTTCTGAAGTGATGGTTGGCCTGACCGCCCTGCTGTTCTTGTTTGTGCTCGGCTTTATATTAAAACGCCGCGTGCTGCGCCCGGTGGTACGCCTGAGCGACGTGGTTCACCGTCTGGCCTCTCAGGACTTCGCCGTTGAAACGCCCAACTTTAACCAGATTGATGAGATTGGCGATATGGCCCAGGCCATCCGCATCTTTCGTGAAAACGGCCTTGCGCGACAGCGTCTGGAAAAAGAGCGTGACGCCGACTGGGCCATCCGCGAGCTGCTGGCGCGCATGACGCAGCGGCTGCAGGGGTGTGAAAACTTTGACGATGTGATCAACGTGGCGGAGCTGTTTGCGCCCAATATCGCGCCGGGGATAGCGGGCCGGCTCTACGTTTTTGACCGCGATCCGTGGCAAATGCGCTGCGTCGCCCAGTGGCTTTCACCGGCAGATGATGAGGCCACGTTCCACCCCGATGCGTGCTGGGCCGTGCGTCGCGGTCAGAGCCATCCGCCGGTTAACGGTGAACCGGATGTCGCCTGCTATCATCTCCCGGAATCACAGGCGGAAAGCGCGCTGTGCGTACCGCTTATCGCCCAGGGCGAGGCCATTGGGTTGCTCTCGTTCCAGAACATCACCCCGGAAAATGCTCCTGCACGCGCGTATCTGGAACTGATGGCCGAGGCGCTCGGACTGGCGCTGGCGAATCAGCGCCTGCGCGACGCGCTGCTGGAAAAAGCCTTGTTTGACCCGCTTACCGGCCTGCGTAATCGTCATCATCTGGAAGACACCCTGCACACGCAAATGACGCAGGCCATGCGCAACGGCGAGCCGTTAAGCTGCATGATGATCGACATCGATCACTTTAAAAGCATTAACGACCGCTTCGGTCACGAGGCCGGCGATCAGGTAATCAAAAACGTGGCGACGATTGTTCAGCGAGCCGCGCACGACGGCGGGCTGGCATTCCGCTACGGGGGCGAGGAGTTTCTGGTTCTGCTTCCCGGGGCCGGTGAAGCAGAAGCGCACGCCTGCGCGCAGAAGATTTACAACGGCGTGCATGCGCTATCGCTTCGCTACGGGCTGACCGAGATTGGGCCGGTGGATGTGTCGATTGGTATCGCCAGCTATCCAGAGCATGCTCAAAGTGACAACCTGCTGCGCGCCGCGGACGTGGCACTGTACCGGGCGAAAGAGCTGGGACGCTCGCGAATTGTGAGTTTTGGGATGCTGGAGGCGGGCTAGACCGCCCGCCGGGTGGCGAACGCGAAAATATCTGGCATCAAAAAATTATAAACTTTTCGTGATATTCTTTTTTAATAAAGTTTACCTTATATACTCTTCTCAGAGCGTAAAACGCACGTTATAAAAATAGTGGCTTTTCAGTCTATTATTCTTTAGCGCGTCTATAATCGCCTCATCATAAAAATATCCTCTGGCATATTACCGCGATTATAAAAAAATAATCGCCTCAACTTTATCCCTGTATTAATGCGTGGCTCGCAGATGTTCGTGCGCGTGTCAGGCATTATTCTTTCACACTGGAAAAACGTCTATGTCTAATGTGGATTTACGATCCAAAAAATCCTGGGTAGCGCTGGCCATCATCGCCGCGATCGTGGGCGCGATAGCATCCGCATTTGCGTGGACGGCGGGTTGGATCGGTTCTCGCACCACCAGTCAGGCATTAGTCTCGGAAACACCAACGCCGTTTCCTCCCGGATTTCGCCGGGCACATGGCAAAGGAATGTGTTTTACGGGAAACTTCATTCCAGCCGGTTCAGCAACGTCTTTGTCAACCGCGCGCCTTTTTTCCCAGCAGCACACCCCTGTTGTCGGACGGTTTTCCATCGGCACTGGCGACCCCCACGCGGCGGATAGCTCAACGAAAACCCTGAGCATGGCCCTGATGTTCAGAACAGACGATAACCAGCAGTGGCGTATGGCGATGAACAACGAACCCTTCTTTGCGACCCGGGACCCTGAAGGATTTCTGGCGCTGCACCAGGCAACCGCGCCAGACCCGGCCACCGGCAAGCCGGATCCACAGCGCCTCGCGGCATTCTTAAAAGCCTATCCGGAAGCAGAGAAATACCTCAAATGGGCGGCACAAAAGCCCGCCCCCGGGAGCTTTGCCGGCGCAACGTTCTACAGCATTAACGCCTTTTACCTCGTGGACGGTCTCGGAAATCGCCAGGCGGTACGCTGGATGATGCGCCCGCACGATCCTTTTGTGTCGCTGAGCGAGGAGCAGCGCCAGAAGGCCGATCGCAACATCATGTTCGAGGGCGTCAGCCAGAGGCTTGCTCAGAAGCCTCTCTACTGGGATTTTGTTCTGCAACTCGCCCAGCCGGGCGATCCGGTGGATGACCCTTCCCGGCCGTGGCCTAACGATCGCAGGCAGATCGTGGCCGGTACGCTGGAAGTGGTGCGCGTCGAAGCCCAGGCTGACGGTCCGTGCCGCGACGTTAACTTCGACCCCTCGACGGTTCCTTCGGGTGTGAACGTGTCTGACGATCCGGTGTTAAACGCGCGTTCTGCCGCGTATTCACACTCCTTTAGTCGCCGGGAACGGGAAATTGGTTACGGCAAAGCCACCGAAGCTGTTGAAAAGCAGGAGGTAAAATGAACCCGAATCAAGAACACGGAAAAGCGCCGCAGCATTTCAACGCCCTGGCAAGAGGACTACACTGGCTAATGGCGGCGATGATTCTGGCCATGCTGTTTATTGGTACCGCAATGATGACGACGCTTCATCACCGGATTGCGCTTATCGACCTGCATCGCCCTCTGGGGATTGCCATATTACTGCTGGCGCTGCTCCGTCTGGTGAACCGACTTCGTAGCAAGACGCCCCGGCTGCCTGCTGATTTACCCTTCTGGCAACTGCTTGCGGCTAAAGCGTCGCACTGGCTGCTGTATGCGCTCATGCTGGCAATGCCATTTTTGGGCTGGGCGCAGCTGTCGGCAGCAGGCTTGCCCGTCGTCATGTTCGAGGGATTTAATCTCCCACCGATTTTGCCAGTAAGCCCAACCCTTTTCGCCTGGTGTCACGATGCGCATAGCCTTCTGGCAAAACTCCTTTTTGCCGTGGTGCTATTACATATTTCTGCTGCATTAGTACATGCCTGGATCTACCGGGATAGCGTTTTTGCCAGCATGACGAAAAGCGGCAACCAGAAAAATTAAATAAAAAAAAGGCCTTTTTATCCGCTCTCGAATAAAAAATCGCCGGAGTGTGATAATTAAACGGCACAATTAGCGCGACATATAAATTGGCGAAAAATAACCAGGCGTCGTTGTCCCGGTAACCTGCAGTCTGGGGCATCCGACGTTATGGTTAGCAACGCTGCCCAGGCGATGCCTCGTGCGCGTCAATAAAAAACGATCGTTTTTTAGCCGAAAGCGACTTTATTCACATAATGGTCGCGTACTTAAAAAAAGAAGCACTCCCAGTGCTGTAAAACCCGCTCGCACCAAACCACTTCAACTCGATGATTTTAAAACATTTTCCTGCAACGCATATCCAAAAACGGTAGCGTCTCAACAAAATACATAAACTAGTAGGATAACTAAATTATAATTCATATACTTCTGTGCAAAAGTGGAGGCCATAATGCGATTAATCCTAATGCTGGTATGCTGTCTGGTTCAGAGTTTAGCCTGGGCGGGTGAACTGCCGAAACCCGCCGGAAAACCCATTTTGACGATTTACGGGAATATAGAAAATACTAACGAAGATGGAAAAGCAGTGTTTGATCTCGCAAGCCTTGAAAAACTCGGGATGGTGAGTTTCGAGACGACATCTCCCTGGTATACGGGCAGGACGAAGTTTGAGGGGGTTCCAATGAACAAACTCATGGATTATGTTGGAGCAAAGGGTTCTGTCGTTAATGTTATTGCCCTTAACGATTACGCTACCGCTATTCCTCTCAGCGATTTTAAGAAATATAACGCTATTCTTGCCTTAAAGATTAATGGCGAATATATGCGTATCCGCGATAAAGGCCCATCATTCATTGTATACCCTTATGACAGTCTTCCTGAGTTGAATAATCAAATTTATTACTCGCGTTCAGCATGGCAGGTTAGCAAAATGAAGATTGAATAGCAGTCAGGAGAACATAATGAACAGGATACTGGTTGGTATCATTTTTTCTCTTTTTATCACGACGGGATATATTGCATTTCTTGTTTACGATCGTCAGCAAGAGCTGCAAAAACTGACTCACTACACTGAGTCCTGGTCCGTGGCTCAACTGGTATCAGAGTACTACCGATTTGAATCATGGCTTGGTCTATACGCAACCGATACCGATGACGTTACGATAGACCAGGCCCGCATGCGTCTCGAAATTATGCTCAGCCAGGGCGAGTTACTGAACGGGGGAGACTTAGGCCGCTATATTGAGAGCGATAAAACGCATCAAGAGATCGCTGCACGCCTGAAAGAAATACTGGCGTATCTGGACAGTAACCTGGAAAAAATGAGCCATGAAGAATTAAAAAAGTTCCTGGCAAATATGCACCTGCTCGACGCGCCGCTCAGTCAACTGTCTTCAAGCGCATTAACCAAAGATATTAACACAATTAATGAATCCAACCATAAAATACAGATCCTATATTATATTTACTCTGTACTTTCGTTACTTCTGGTGATATTAAGCTTTATTCTGGGATTCTTAATGATCTATCAGAATAAAAATATTCTTAAAGCCCACATGCAGGTTAAAACCCTCGCTGACGAACTTCAGCGGTCAAAAGAAACGCTGCAAATACAGAATTCGAAGCTGGAATATGATGTGTATCATGACTCCCTTACCGGCATGAAAAACCGTCTATTCTTCTGGGACGATCTCAATAAAATTACCCTTCAGGCAGATAAAAACCATACCCCTGTCACGGTGATGTTATTTGATTTAGACCGGTTCAAAGAGGTCAACGATACCTATGGCCATGACGCCGGCGATTTACTGTTGAATCAGGTATCCCGACGGCTTACCTCAATGAGTAACGCGACGGATACGTTTTACCGCCTGGGCGGTGACGAATTTGCACTTCTCTCCAGCGGCCTGACCGAGAACGCAGCGGTTTCGCGCGCCAAAGAGATCAGCGCTCACATCAGTCTGCCCTATACGATCAATAACCAGCTGATAAAAATTGCCACCTGTGTAGGTATCGTTTTATCTGATAATGAGCGGCGCTCTGATTATCTCTATAAATTTGCCGATCTGGCCCTCTACGAAGCCAAAAAAGAGGGCTCACAGCAGATAAAAGTCTTCCGTCAGTGGATGCTGCAGAAGCTGCAGGAAAGCAGAACCCTTGAGCATGATATGGCTCTCGCGATCAGCAACCATGAATTCGTTGTTTATTACCAGCCTATTGTCGATTCATTCAGCAATGAAATTTACGGCTATGAAGCGCTTATTCGCTGGATACACCCGGTAAAGGGGATTTTGTCGCCTGATTACTTTATTTCTGTTGCTGAAAAAACAGGAATGATCAATGAGATTGGCAAAAATGTGCTTGAACTTGCCTGCCGGGAGGCGGTTTCCTGGGCGGTTCCGGCCAGAATCTCGGTAAACGTTTCACCTGTTCAGTTGGGGACTAAATCATTTACTGCAATGGTTCAGTCCATCCTGAAAGAGACAGGCCTGCCGGCCAGCCGCCTTGAGCTGGAAGTTACGGAGTCTTCGCTCTTCAGTGACAGCAACACGCCGCTTACTATTCTCAAAAAGCTCAGATCGCTGGGGGTAAAAATCTCCATTGATGATTTCGGAACGGGTTATTCCTCGTTATCAAGGCTGAGTGAACTCAATTTTGATAAAATTAAAATTGATAAATCCTTTGTGAATCCGATATCCACCCAAGACGATGCGCTTAATATTGTTAAACTGATAACCGGCATGGCGAAGAGCCTCAATATGCGGGTCATTGCAGAAGGTGTGGAAACCGAAGCGCAGCTTGAACGGCTTCAGGCGCTGGGCTGCGATCTTGTGCAGGGCTATCTGTTCGGAAAGCCACAGGCTGAAATCGATAAAAATATAAAAAACGGTACAGTGTGATCTTACCGGGATCACACTTTTCACCCCTGGGTATACACATACAATGACCGGGTGTTATCATTCACCCCGTAAATACCTTTCAACTCAATCCGAGGCTTTGATGCTGGAGAATGTAATCATCCGATAATCAGCTCCCCGACCTTTTCAGGCCGGACTGATTATCAATGCGCCGAAATCGAATGCGGACACCGCTGTGTGTTTGCACGTTTTGCACATGATGATTAAACAGGTTTTCCAGTATGAATTTATCCCGTCAGGAACAGCGTACCTTACACGTTCTCGCCAAAGGTGGCCGTATTGTGCACGTCCGCGATACGTCCGGCCGCGTCACCGCCGTTGAATGCTACAGCCGCGAAGGGCTATTGCTCAGCGACTGCACGCTCGCCGTCTTCAAAAAGCTCAAAACCAAAAAGCTGATCAAATCCGTTAACGGTCAGCCCTACCGCATTAATACTACCGGGCTGAACAACGTCCGTGCCCAGCCTGATAATCGTTAAGGAGAGGATGATGGATATCCCACGCATATTTACTGTTAGCGAAAGCGAACACCGCATTCATAACCCCTTCACGCCAGAAAAGTACGCCACGCTCGGGCGCGTGTTACGCATGAAGCCAGGCGCGCGCCTTCTCGATCTCGGAAGCGGTTCGGGAGAGATGCTTTGCACCTGGGCACGCGATCACGGAATTACTGGTATTGGCATCGATATGAGCCCGCTCTTTACCGCGCAGGCAACGCGGCGCGCAGAGGTGCTCGGCGTCAGCGAACGCGTCCATTTTGTGCATGACGACGCGGCTGGCTACGTGGCAGATGAACAATGCGACGTGGCGGCCTGTGTTGGCGCCACATGGATTGCGGGCGGCGTTGCCGGGACGATGGACCTGCTGGCACAAAGCCTTAAGCCCGGGGGAATCATGCTCATCGGTGAACCTTACTGGCGACAGGTTCCCGCAACGGAGGAGACGGCTCGGGCTTGCGGCGTCTCCTCCACCGCAGACTTTCTCACCCTGCCCGACCTTGTCGCGTCTTTCGATCGCCAGGGCTATGACCTGGTCGAAATGGTGCTGGCAGATCAGGAAGGGTGGGACAGATACGAAGCCGCGAAATGGATGACCCTGCGCCGCTGGCTGGAGCAAAACCCCGACGATGATTTTGCACAGGAGGTGCGCGCGGAGCTGACGGCAGCGCCTAAGCGCCATGTGGCTTACACAAGGGAATATATTGGCTGGGGCGTGTTTGCGTTAATTGCACGATAGGAGGGAGTGGCGGTATAGCCTTTTGGGGCTATACCGGCCTTAAGCATGAAGCGCTCAGCATTGTGAACGCTGCGCTACGCCTGGCATGAAAAAACTTCTATCATTGCTTTTTCTGTTACCGCATTCACAGGCGCTTTATGGACACCCCTTCTTTTCTCTATTTATTGCTTTTCCCGGCCAAAAAGATGATGAAAGTGGGTAAAGCCAATAATATCTATAACCGCATTCAGTCGCTAAAACGGGTCTGGGGCGATGTGGATTATGCCCATTCTTACCGCATTGCGTTACCACAGTCCGAGGTCTTTAAGCTGGAAAAAATGCTGCATTTTCTTTTGGCCAAATATCAAACGGGCATTGATGCCGGCGACGGCTATACCGAGCTGTTTTCCATTGAGGCGCTGGAGCCCGCCATTAAGCATATTCATTACGTCATTGAGCATGGGGTCATTGATGCTCAGCTCCTTCAGGGAATCGAAAAGCCACAGCTTCGGCCCGGCAAAAGCGCGGCGCATCGCCACGCGAAAATGAAAAAGCGGTCAGATACTATGATTAACAACGTTGTCAGGGTGACGGAACAGTTCAGCAGGATAAATCGTTTACTGCTTATCTTGCTATTTAAGCAGCACCGCCTTCGTTATCAATATGACATTGAAGGTAATACCATACTGTTTCGGATAGCAGACAACCGTACTGACCAACGCGATGCTCACAAAATAATGCGCATGTTCAGCTTTTTTATTGAAGACTTCAGATACTTGGGCGGGACCAACTACTGCTCGGGGGTCTTTGGTGAAGGCACGGTCACGCAATACAACGTGGAGTTGATTTCGGGCGACCCTGACGCACATCCTCTGGTGGCCTATCTCGCCTCGCAAACAGAGCGCTTGTTTAATAAATTGCCATCGCGATCGGCGTTATTAATGGAAGATCTGCCGATACTGGAATCGAGCCGAATCCTGCGTAGGGTATTACAGAGTGATGACGAGGATTAAGTTGCTTATGCGGCGACACTTAATGCTATTCAAGGGCAAGACGACGTACTGTCATCAAGACAGATGCCCTCTGGTGAATCCTGTATCGCGCTGTGGGAAGTCATGGATTATCGGTACGCCAGTTATATCTGGTGCTAGAAATCGCCGCTGAGGGCTTCTGGTGAAGCGTAGAAGGGATTGATGGGACTGCATGCGCTGGTGTGGAAAAAGATACGCATCTATGACCGCCAGGATGGGAGAATTTCGCCAGGTGAGGGTAGACCTTCTACCCGTTGTGGTAACGTCGCCGTAGTGGCTTTGTATCTGCTGGTGAATAGAAAAATATGCTTTTATGGCGTTTAATGCTCTGGCAGAATCAAAGGCCTGAAACCTGAAGTTGTGGGGTGACCAGACAAACTCATCCAAAATCCTTGAACAAGTAAACTCACCTCAAGTCCTCCCGAATGCTATCCTTCTGTTGATCAAATCGCTGTTGTATACCCCGCTTCACGCCAACGCGCCGAAAAGCAATACCTGACCAAAAAAGCCAAGTACTTATAAGATACAATATGTTAAATTACTGTACAATTAGTGAACAGATGCACTTCAAAACATCAAGTTATCTCCCTTGCGTCAGCCCAAAGCAGCATTGTGTAACTGCACTGCTTGTTGCAGTGAGGCGTGTCGCTGAAGGCATCACGTAGCGATATTTGGCGAAGAAAAGCGCTTTTCACCGAGGGTCTGGGCTGACGGTCTAGCAGATCACCAACAGAGCCGGGGATATTTTGAACAGGTGAATGTAAACTGGAAGGATAAAACAACGGGACACCCACGGGGGCGGGTTGTGAAAGTATTTCCTGTTATCTTCGACCTTATTGCACGTAAAATGACCAGACACATTTTGGGAAGGAGTCTTTAATGGATATTGCGCTGCTCAACAGGGGCTGGAACAGAACATGGTCAGATACCATGGTAAATCTGGAAGCCCGGAAACTCGTCGAAACTGCAAATCGGCTATCAGCATTCTATTTGCAAGATGGGATAACACGTATCAAGTTTGTCGAAGAGATAAGGCAGGTCGTAGAGAAAGAATTTGAAACTGCACGACGGGCCAAAACCGATGAAGAATGCATTGCATGCATCAAAAATCTGCGTGCCGAAACAGATAATCTGCAAGAACAAGAACGCCTGTTAAGAACCAGAGCCGCCCAACTTTATGCAAAGGTCGAGTTTGTCAGGGAAAACAATAAAATTGTCGGATATGTTATTTCGGCAATCCATATAGTGGTATCTGGAGCAGCATTATTTGGTGGGATGGTTATGATGTCCACTATGACCCCTGTTGGAGTTCTTGCAGGAGCAGTTTTATTTGTTGATGGTATTAACGGTATAACAAAAGAAGCAAGCCATCTTCGCTATGGTGAACAATCCAAATCGGAAGGGATTTTTGCTGATGGCGCAATGGAGACCGCACAATTTATGGGGTTTAGCCCAAAAAGTGGATTAGCTCTTTATAATACGGTGACTCTAGGGGCGAGTGTCTATAGTATCTTCGGCTTAGCAAGGAAACCCGGAGCTTGGCGATTATTCCGTTGGCTGCCGCGTGATTACTACCGAAAAGTTGACACAATGAGCAAGCCTAAGCTAACGATGAAAATCGCTGGATATGGTGTCAAAGCGAAAGTCATTTTTGATCTTCTGGCTACTGATAACAGTACTAATTAAGATTTGTTCGCTCTACAGAATCGCCAAGATTTATAAGCAAGTACAGGCGGTTGTATAAAAATTGCAACCGCTGCGCCACAAGAAAGGCCAATAGCACCAGAGAAAACACTCTGCTCAGATGCGAACATCACAAGAAAAATGAATACAGCAAGGCAACCGGATACAACCCACACGGCTAGAATAAATCGCCTGGCCAGGTCCCTGATTGCATTCCCCAACGTTCCACCATAGCTTTCAACGTTGTTCTTTATCTTCTTCAAATCCGATGGTGTAAAGCCAGAACTCAACAAAGCCTCATCAGTAACATCCATATTGTCCTCTCCGTATTTCTTAACTGGCAATGGCACACATAATCATAATGATGAACTTTACAGTAATCCATATGATGTTTGTGCAATGTATCAGATTTCAGACAATAGCATCCATAAAGCCCCGTTAGTGGTACAAGCAACAAGCGGAGCGTAGCAACTTCATCTGGCCAACCTGGTTGGTTTCGCTTTGCGGAAGTCACCAGTGACCAAATCAGATTGTCAGAGGGATCACACCTTATCAGGGTGCTCATTTACCTTTTGGAGCGTGAGCGAAGCGCTGGCAGAGCCGGATCTGTAGCTACCGGAGCATTACCACTATTCACCTGTTTACGCAGCCACAAGGCCGCACATCGGGCTTAAATGCGTGTGATCAATCTGTTTCGGGAGGATTTAGAGACGTTGGCAGCGTCATCAGCTTCGAGTTGATAGCGGTTCGTGGGGACTGTTCACGCTTTGTACCTGTTCGAGCTTTACAACTACAGGCCGCTACGTGCTCACATCCCTGAGTAGCCACTGTTAACCATAGCGGCAACTGTTGGTCATAGAATCCCTTAAAAAAAGATTATACCTTGAGAGCGATAATCGCCTTAAATCAGTGTTTTTATAGGATTTTGTTGTGTGAGTGCCGATAATAGGAGTCGAACCTACGACCTTCGCATTACGAATGCGCTGCTCTACCAACTGAGCTATATCGGCCCTGAAAGGCCAGTTACGAGTGTAACCACGGGGCAAAAGGTTAGATCTAACCGGGTGATGCGTCAATGCCCTTTTGAATCAAACGGCTATTTTTGCATCACCCGTGACTATTTACGCACGAATAGTATCGTCACCGAAGCCGATCCACTTATAGGTGGTCAGCGCTTCAAGGCCCATCGGACCGCGCGCGTGCAGTTTCTGCGTGCTGACCGCCACTTCTGCGCCAAGTCCGAACTGGCCGCCGTCCGTGAAGCGGGTGGAGGCGTTCACATATACCGCAGAGGAATCCACTTCATTCACAAAGCGATCGGCATTGCGCAGCGTACGCGTCAGGATCGCGTCAGAATGCTGCGTGCCGTGTTCACGAATGTGCGCAATAGCGTCGTCGAGATCCGCAACCACCTTCACGTTCAGGTCCAGCGACAGGAACTCGTCGTCGTACTGCTCCGCTTTTACGGGAACCACGCTAGCCGGGCCACCCTGGAGCAGCGCGAGGGCATTGGTATCAGCGTGAAGCGTCACCCCGCTCTCCGCCATCTGTTTGCTCAGGACTGGCAGGAAAGTACTCGCAATCCCCTGGTGCACCAGCAGCGTTTCCACGGTGTTACAGGTGCTTGGACGCTGGGTTTTGGCGTTGACGATAATCTTCAGCGCTGGCTCAATTTCGGCGCTGTCGTCTACCACGATATGGCATACGCCGATGCCGCCCGTGATGACCGGAATGGTCGACTGCTCGCGGCACAGCTTGTGCAGGCCCGCGCCACCGCGTGGGATCAGCATGTCGATGTATTTGTCCATGCGCAGCATCTCGTTGACCAGCGCGCGGTCAGGGCTCTCAATCGCCTGCACGGCACCCGCCGGCAAACCGCACTCTTCCAGCGCCTGCTGGATGACTTTCACCGTCGCGGCGTTGGTGCGCCAGGTCTCTTTCCCACCGCGCAAAATGGCGGCATTACCTGTTTTCAGGCACAGGGAAGCGACGTCAACCGTCACGTTCGGACGGGCTTCATAAATCACGCCGATGACGCCGAGCGGCACGCGGCGACGCTCCAGACGCAAACCGCTGTCGAGCAGCCCACCGTCAATCACCTGCCCTACCGGGTCGGCCAGATTACAAACCTGACGGACATCGTCGGCGATACTTTTAAGACGCGCCGGGTTCAGCGCCAGGCGGTCGAGCATCGCTTCGCTCAGGCCGTTTCGACGCGCTTCCAGCAGATCCTGCTCGTTGGCAAGCAAAATGTCCTGAGACTGTGCTTCCAGATAATCAGCGATTTTTTCCAGCACGCGGTTTTTCTCGCGGCTGGAAAGGAGCGCCAGTTTGTAAGAGGCGGCCTTCGCGGCTGCGCCCATTTGTTCCAGCATGTTCTGGCTCCTTAACGAATAATCATGTCATCGCGATGCACGGCAACCGGGCCATATTCATAGCCCAGAATAGCGTCGATCTGCTGCGAGTGGTGGCCCGAAATGCGGCGCAGGGCATCGCTGTTATAGCGGCTTACGCCATGCGCGATGTCGCGACCTTCCAGGTTACGGATGCGGATCACTTCACCACGGGAGAAGTTGCCTGTCACGCTTTTAATTCCTTTAGGAAGCAATGAACTCCCTCGTTCCAGAATCGCCGCGGTTGCCCCTTCATCAACGGTGAGTTCACCGGCAGGCGGCGCGCCAAAGATCCAGCGCTTGCGGTTCTCCAGCGGGGATTCCTGGGCGTGGAAGCGGGTGCCGACGGAAATGCCTTCCATCACGTCGCCAATCACGCCAGGGCGGCTGCCCGCAGCAATGATGGTGTCGATACCGGCGCGGCACGCCACGTCGGCGGCCTGCAGCTTGGTCCCCATCCCGCCCGTTCCGAGGCCGGACACGCTGTCACCGGCGATGGCGCGCAGGGCATCGTCGATACCATGAACATCGGTAATCAGCTCGGCTTCCGGGTTGGAGCGCGGGTCGGCGGTGAACAGCCCCTGCTGATCGGTCAGAAGCAGGAGTTTATCGGCACCGGCCAGGATGGCGGCCAGCGCAGAGAGGTTATCGTTATCGCCCACTTTTATTTCAGCGGTGGCAACGGCATCGTTTTCGTTGATAACGGGAACAATATTGTTGTCCAGCAGCGCGCGCAGGGTATCGCGGGCGTTCAGGAAGCGCTCCCGGTCTTCCATATCCGCACGCGTCAGCAGCATCTGCCCGACGTGAATACCGTAGATAGAGAACAGCTGTTCCCAGAGTTGAATGAGTCGGCTTTGTCCCACGGCGGCCAGCAGCTGTTTAGAGGCGATCGTCGCGGGGAGTTCGGGATAACCCAGGTGTTCACGCCCGGCGGCAATCGCCCCGGAGGTCACAATCACAATACGGTGCCCTGCGGCATGCAGCTGAGCGCACTGGCGTACAAGCTCAACAATGTGGGCGCGATTTAGGCGGCGCGATCCGCCTGTTAACACACTGGTACCGAGTTTTACCACCAGCGTCTGGCTGTCACTCATGATTCTCTGCCGTTCAACGATAAGGGAAAGTAATGTCGAACGAACGTTTTAACAGGAGTCAGCCCGGTTGCCAACTGCCTTAGTGCATCACCAGGCACTTTGTTGCGCGGGATCAGGAAGCGTAGCGGCAGAATTTGACAAATTTATTACCGTAATAATAAATCACAGTTTTTTAAAATTATTCTTAGTTTGTCATAAAAGTTTCATTCCAGAACGATAAAACCCTTCCTGTTTTTTCACGGGACTTAAGCATCAGCTTATCGTCCAGCGAATTTTTAAAGCGCGTTTATAAGACAGGATCGAAAATGAAAAAGAGCACTCTGGCATTAGTGGTTATGGGCGTGGTGGCTTCCGCATCTGTTCACGCAGCAGAAGTTTATAATAAAAACGGTAATAAACTGGACGTGTACGGCAAAGTGAAAGCTATGCACTATATCAGTGATGATGACACCAAAGATGGTGACCAGACTTACGTTCGTTTCGGTTTTAAAGGCGAAACCCAGATTAACGATCAGCTGACGGGCTACGGCCGTTGGGAAGCTGAATTCGCAGGTAACAAAGCTGAAAGCGACTCCTCGCAGAAAACACGTCTGGCGTTCGCCGGTATTAAACTGAAAGACTTTGGTTCACTGGATTACGGCCGTAACCTGGGCGCGCTTTATGACGTCGCGGCATACACCGATATGTTCCCTGAGTTCGGCGGTGACGGCCTGGCACAGACCGACAACTTCATGACGAAACGTGCCTCCGGACTGGCCACCTACCGCAATACCGACTTCTTTGGCATGGTAGACGGTCTTGATATGACCCTGCAGTACCAGGGCAAAAACGAAAACCGCGACGTGAAAAAGCAGAACGGTGACGGCTTTGGTACGTCTCTGGCCTATGACTTCGGCGGCAGCGATTTCTCCGTCATTGGTGCTTATGCCAGCTCCGATCGCACCAACGCGCAGAACCTGCAGGCGCGCGGTGAAGGTAAAAAAGCCGAGGGCTGGGCAACCGGTCTGAAATACGACGCGAACGATATTTACCTGGCCACTATTTATTCTGAAACCCGCAATATGGCCCCTATCTCCGGTGGTTTTGCAAATAAAGCGCAAAACTTCGAAGTGGTTGCACAATATCAGTTTGACTTTGGTCTGCGCCCATCCGTGGGTTATGTACAGTCCAAAGGTAAAGATATCGAAGGCATTGGCGACGAAGATATCGTGAAATATATTGACGTGGGCGCCACGTATTACTTCAACAAAAACATGTCCGCGTTTGTTGATTATAAAATCAACCAGATTGACGACGATAATAAGCTGGGCGTGAGCAGCGATGATATCGTTGCGCTGGGTGTGACGTATCAGTTCTAAGATTATCCAAATAAGAAAATCCCGGCATACAAGCCGGGATTTTTTTGCCCAGGGTAAATGCGGTCTGCTGCCCTCACCCCAGCCCTCTTCCACAGGAAGAGGGAGAAACCATTACGCGGTCAGCTTCACCGCTTCGCTGGAAAAGTCATCCGCTGGCTCGAACTTAAGGTCCAGGGTGGCCAGCAGCGCGCTCGCTTTGTCGTGGAACTCTTTCAGGGTGTATTCCAGGCGATCGATCACTTCCTGATCTTTGATGGTAGTAGCCTGCCAGTTGCCGTCTTTGTTAAACAGGCCAAACTGATAGCTATACGTAAAACGTGTCTCCTCTGCTTCCATTTCCATCCACCAGCCCCAGAATTCACGTTTTTCGGGTGCAGGCTTCACGTTGACGCATACAGCCAGGCAGTCGAAAAAAAAGCGATTCTCTTCACACTGCTCTTCTCGAATATACGGGCCGAGAGCCATAAATTTCTTGATCAGCCTACTTTTCGGGTGTCCACTCGGTAACGTCATTGCGATCTCCTTTTGTGAAGCCACTGTTTTACCAAACCAGCGAAATTTAGCAATCTATTAACACACTCTCTGGGCGATCCAGCGCGTGATCTCTTTCAAGGCTTTGTCAAAATTCTGATACACCGGGCTGAACGGCACCTCAAGCAATTTGCCATCCGCAGATGACGAAGTGATTAAGCGCGACTCTTCTTCCGGGCTGAACGGATCGTTTTTCCAGAAACCGGACAGCATCGGCGTCGGGCAGCGGCGTCCAAGCAACCCTTGCGTTTTTAACGAGTAGCGATTGAGTTCGACACGCAGCGCTTCGTCTGAGGCATCATGCATGCCAAGTCGACTGGCAAGGACGTCCAGATACATCTCCGGCACGCTGCCCTGACGGGCAGGATCGCTGAGCAGGGCGTGAACCACCGGGCCCAGGCAGGCGACGGCCTTCAGACGTGAAGATTCAAGGTAAGCCAGACGCACCGCAACGTTGGCACCAAAACGGAAGCCGAACGCCGCGACGCGGGTGTGGTCAACCCACGGAACATTTTCCAGCGCTTTAAGCGCATGCTGGTGCAGCAGGCTCGAATCCTGCGTTAACTTCCACTTCGATGAGAATCCAATAGAAGGCATATCGAGCGTCAGCATCGCGATCCCTTTTGGTGCGAAGTAGCGCTCATACAGGCTGTAATAGTCGATTTGCAGGGAATCCAGCCCGCCGCACATTAGCACGGTCGGGAACGGGCCGTCGCCTTCAGGCATGTGCAGGAACCCGGTGACGGGCGCACCGCCCGGAACGGCGAACTCAAGCTCGCGCATCTGACCCGGCAGACGTTGAGCAGCCTCCTCATAGGCACGATTCGCCAGCGCCTGAGCCTGCTCGGCCAGCTCATCCCCTTTCAAATGCGGATAGGCGGCGATGGCGTAGAGGTTGGCCGCATGCAGCCAGTGCTTGCCGCTTCGCGTGGCATCCTCTTCCTGGCTGGCTTTTTGCTGCCAGAGCATCGCCTGTTTAGACCATTCGTAGATCCAGTTCCCGCCCCGGTAGCCCACCACCGTGTCGTAGAGCTCACTGTCGGTACGCTCCGACTCGCTCATTACGATACGCGCCTGCACGTCGAGGATTTCACGGGGATCGATACCGCGCCAGATCCACATCAGGCGGTTAATCATGCGATACCAGTGGGGCACGTTTTTACCGTCTAACGCAGACTGGACGGCAGGCATGGTTCCCGGATTAAACCGACGGACCAGCGTCGACGTTTCAGGGTGTTTGAAACGGGGTTTGAAGAGAGTCTCGGTGAGATTCGCCTGCGTCATTGCGTTGCCTCCATGGATACGTCATATAGTGCCCATTGTAACGCGTGGCGGGATAAAAAGAACAACGCCCGGCATAGCCGGGCGTGTAAAGTTACGTACTGAAATTAACGGCCTGAAATAGGCGGTACGAAGACCACGCCCATATCCCACGGCTGTTCAATCCAGGTATCCTGTGGGATATCAATGACGTAATCGTCAACCAGTGGGCGACCCGCTGGCTTAGCGAAGATCGTCACGAAGTGCGCTTTCGGGTACATTTCGCGAATAGCGACCGCAGTACCGCCGGTGTCCACCAGATCGTCGATAACGATGAAGCCTTCACCGTCGCCTTCAGCGCGTTTCAGCACTTTCAGCTCACGCTGGTTATCATGGTCATAGCTGGAGATGCAGACGGTATCGACATGACGAATACCCAGCTCACGTGCCAGCAGCGCCCCCGGTACCAGACCGCCACGGCTGACGGCAATAATGCCTTTCCACTGTTCGGAAGGCATCAGACGCGCAGCCAGTTTGCGTGCGTGAATCTGCAACATGTCCCAGGTGACGACGTATTTTTCGCTCATGTGAAGTGTCCCAGCCTGTTTTTATACGGCTTAAAAAGTGTTCGAGGGGGAAATAGGTTGCGCGAGATTATAGAGATCTGGCGCACTAAAAACCAGTGTTTAGCGCTCCCTGCCTGAGTTTTTACATGCTTTATGCTACCAGCCAGCAGAGAAAGTGGTATTCTCAGTTGCATCTCGCAAGCCTGTCTTGTGGTAACTATTAACCTGCTAACCCTGTGGCCTGCAACCCTGTTTGCAGCGCCTCGACAAGGAGACTTATCGTGTCTGAACTGTCTCAATTATCTCCGCAGCCGCTGTGGGATATTTTTGCCAAAATTTGCTCCATTCCACACCCTTCCTACCATGAAGAACAGCTTGCCGAACATATTATGGGTTGGGCGAAGGAAAAAGGTCTGCACGCAGAGCGCGACCAGGTTGGCAACATTCTGATCCGCAAACCGGCTACTGCAGGCATGGAAAACCGTAAACCGGTTGTACTGCAGGCGCACCTGGACATGGTGCCACAGAAAAACAACGACACCGTTCACGACTTCACTAAAGACCCAATCCAGCCGTACATCGATGGCGACTGGGTAAAAGCGCGCGGCACCACCCTGGGCGCGGACAACGGCATCGGTATGGCCTCTGCGCTGGCGGTGCTGGCTGACGACAGCGTTGAACACGGTCCGCTGGAAGTGCTGCTGACCATGACCGAAGAAGCGGGCATGGACGGCGCGTTCGGTCTGCAGGCGAACTGGCTGCAGGCAGATATCCTGATCAACACCGACTCCGAAGAAGAAGGTGAGATCTACATGGGCTGCGCGGGCGGGATTGATTTCATCTCTACCCTGCCGCTGTCACGCGAAGCGATCCCTGCTGGCTTCCAGACCTTCAAGCTGACGCTGAAAGGGCTGAAAGGCGGCCACTCCGGCGGTGATATTCACCTGGGCCTGGGTAACGCCAACAAACTGCTGGCGCGCTTCCTGGCGGGCCACGCGGCCGAGCTGGACCTGCGTCTGGTGGACTTCAACGGCGGCACCCTGCGCAACGCGATCCCACGCGAAGCCTTTGCCACGGTTGCGGTGCCAGCGGCGAAAGCGGACGAGCTGAAAAAACTCTCCAGCATCTACCTGGATATCCTGAAAAACGAATTGTCGGCGAAAGAGAAGAACCTGACCGTGGTGCTGGAATCCGTGTCTACGGATAAAGCCGCCCTGACCGCGCAGTCTCGCGACAGCTTCGTTCAGCTGCTGAACGCGACGCCAAACGGCGTGATTCGCAACTCTGACGTGGCGAAAGGCGTGGTGGAAACCTCTCTGAACGTGGGCGTGGTGACCATGAACGACGACAGCGCGGAAATTATCTGCCTGATCCGCTCCCTGATCGACAGCGGTAAAGAGTATGTAGTAAGCATGCTGGAATCTCTGGGTGCGCTGGCGGGCGCGAAAACCTCCGCCAAAGGCAGCTACCCTGGCTGGCAGCCGGATGCAAGCTCTCCGGTGATGGCGCTGGTGCGTGAAACTTATCAGCGTCTGTTCAACAGCACCCCGAACATCCAGGTGATCCACGCGGGTCTGGAATGTGGTCTGTTTAAGAAGCCGTATCCGGACATGGACATGGTTTCCATCGGGCCAACCATTACCGGTCCACACTCGCCGGATGAGCAGGTTCATATTGAAAGTGTCGGCCATTACTGGACGCTGTTGACGGAACTGCTGAAGGCGATTCCTGCGAAGTAATTTGTCGTCTGTTGCCCGGCGGCGCTACGCTTGCCGGGCCTACGATGAGTGTAATCTACAATCCCAAAACCAGCTGACGCTCCAGCTGCGGATCCAGCAGCGTGACGTGCAGTCCCACCAGCCTCACCCCTCGTCCGCCTCGTCGTTCTTCCCACGCCTTTTTCGCTGTTGCGATAAGATCTTCTTTGTTCAGGCGCGGCCAGACGTGCTCCTGCGTCGTCTGCTGAAAGTCGTTAAATTTCAGCTTGATGCCCTGTCGGGCAATCAGTAAATCAGGCTTTACTTTGATCAGGCGTCGCTCCAGCTCTGGATAGAGCTGTTCCGTAATAATGGTTTCGCATTCCGACCAGTCATGGATGTCTTCGCTCAGCGTGCGCTCAACCCCGACCGATTTACGAAGCCGTTCGTTGTTTACATCGCGGTCGTCAATGCCCTGACTGCGCTCCCACAGCACGCGGCCAAACTTCCCAAAGCGCTTGAGCAGCATAGCCAGGTCGCTTCGCTGCACATCTTCGCAGGTGCGTAACCCCATACTTTCCAGCTTCGCGGCGGAGACTTTGCCTACGCCGGGGATTTTGCCAAGCGGCAGCGTTTTTAAAAACGCCGGGACCTCTTCAGGGGTGATGACGTACTGGCCGTTGGGTTTATTTAAATCGGAAGCAATTTTGGCGAGAAATTTTACCGGCGCGACGCCTGCCGACGCGGTGAGATTCAGCTCGTTGAAAATGGTCTGGCGGATCTCCTGCGCCATCAGGGTAGCGGAGCCGTGACAATGCAGGCTGTCGGTGACGTCCAGATAGGCTTCGTCCAGCGAAAGCGGTTCAATCAGTGAGGTGTAGCGGGAGAAGATTTCGCGTATATGGTTTGAGGCTTCTTTATAGGCGTCAAAGCGCCCTGGCAAAAGAGTAAGGTGCGGACACAGTTTCAGCGCCATCGCCGTCGGCATGGCGCTGCGCACGCCAAATTTGCGTGCAGGATAGTTGGCGGTGCTGATCACACCGCGCTGAACGCGGCTGCCGCCAATGGCGATGGGAATATCCCGCAGCGCCGGGTTGTCACGCATCTCCACTGCGGCAAAAAAGCAGTCCATATCGACATGGATTATTTTGCGCATCGGTCATACCACACATGTATTTATATACAGTATAACAAAAGGCAAAAAATGCGTCAGCTATTTTCCTTACTCACGGTTGTCATATAAACGTGTTACAAACATTCGTAATAAAACCTTTATATACATACATTTAGAAAATCAATGGAGCGTAATTATTCATGAAGAAAATTCTCCCGATTTCGTTACTGTTTCTGGCGAGTGCTGCATCTGCTAGCCCTGCGATCGTTGCCCACCGGGGCGGGACTGCGGATGCACCTGAAAATACCCTGCCAGCCATTAAGCTCGCCCTCGAAAACAAAGCAGATATCGTCTGGATTACCGTGCAGTTAAGTCGGGATGGCGTACCGGTTCTCTATCGACCTGCCGATCTGAAAGCGTTAACCAATTTGCAGGGAAAGGTGTCACAGTATACCGCTGAAGAACTGGCAAAGGCGGATGCCAGCGTGAAGTGGAAAGATAAGGGCCTGCCGGAAAACCTGCTTAATTCCCCGATACCGACGCTGAAGTCGGTGCTGAGCACCTGGCCAGATACGCGGTTTTTTATTGATATCAAATCTCCGGATGCCGATCCGGCGAACATGGGCAACGCGCTGCTTAACGTATTGAAAGAGACCAACAGCCTGAATCGCGTTCGCGTTTATTCAACCGAAGATCGCTATATGGAAGCATTGCCTGTCGAAATCCCCCGCTTTGTCACGCGCAGCGAAACCCGCACGCGTCTGGCCACGATTTCCCTGAGCCACGAATGTCTGCCTCCTTCACAAAAAATGGACGATTACTGGTATGGGCTTGAGTTAAACCGAAAAGTAGAAGTGGTCGAGAAATTCACCTTAGGCGAAGGTGTCTCTCCTGCAACATTAACGTGGGACAAAGAGGCCGTTGACTGCTTCCGCTCTCAGGGCAATGCCCATCTGATTTTTATCGGCGTGAACTCTGAAGAGGATTACCAGAAGGCGAAAACACTGGGTGCCGAAGGGGTTCTTGTAGACTCACCAGCCAAAGCCAAAAGCTGGGCAAAATAAATGATAAAGGCCGCACGAAGCGGCCTTTTCCTAGATGATCCTCTGCTGATCCCGGGCCATGCGCTTTTTGCGTGCATCGCATGGTTCGGGGCAGTCGCACACCTTTTCCATTCCGATGGAAGAGATACCTCCACAGCTGCCCTGAATGCTTTTACGCTTGATGATCCAGCCTAAAGACATACCGAACACCACCAGCAAAAACACCGCAAAGGTTGCCAGAAAGGTCAACATAATCAGCCTCCGAAATCATCAAGGAGGATGTTTTCATCTTCCACGCCGAGATCTTTGAGCATCTTGATCACGGCGGCGTTCATCATTGGCGGACCACACATATAGAACTCGCAGTCTTCCGGTGCCGGGTGCTGTTTGAGGTAGTTTTCATACAGCACGTTGTGAATGAATCCCGTGTAGCCCGTCCAGTTATCTTCCGGCTGCGGATCGGAGAGCGCCACGTGGAAGGTAAAGTTCGGATTCTCACACGCCAGCTGTTCAAACTCATCGTCGTAGAACATTTCGCGCAGCGAGCGCGCACCGTACCAGAAGCTGATTTTACGCTTGCTGCCGAGACGCTTGAGCTGATCAAAGATGTGCGAGCGCATAGGGGCCATACCCGCACCGCCGCCGATAAAGACCATTTCGGCGTCGGTATCTTTAGCAAAAAACTCGCCGAACGGACCGGAGATCGTCACCTTGTCGCCTGGCTTAAGAGACCAGATATACGACGACATCACGCCCGGCGGCGCGTCAGGCACGTTTGGCGGCGGCGTGGCGATACGCACGTTGAGCATGATAATGCCCTTCTCTTCCGGGTAGTTAGCCATGGAATAGGCGCGCAGCGCGGGCTCTTTTACCTCGGAAACAAAGCGGAAGAGATTAAATTTATCCCAGTCGGCCCGGTACTCATCGGGCACGTCGAAGTCCGCATAGGACACGGTGTGCGCCGGACACTCAATCTGGATATACCCACCTGCACGGAACGGGACGCTCTCCCCTTCAGGGACACGCAGCTTGAGCTCTTTAATGAACGTGGCTTTGTTATCGTTCGAGATAACCTCGCACTCCCATTTTTTCACGCCGAAAATCTCTTCCGGCAGCTCAATCTTCATGTTCTGACGCACCGCGACCTGGCACGCCAGGCGGCACCCCTCTTTCGCTTCACGCTTCGTAATATGCGACAGTTCAGTAGGCAGAATATCACCGCCCCCCTCTTTCACCGTCACACGACACTGCCCGCATGAGCCGCCTCCACCGCAGGCTGACGAGACAAAAATCCCGTTGCCCGAGAGCGTATTAAGCAGCTTGTCCCCTGCCGGAGTGCGGATCTGGTTCTGCGGATCGTCATTGATATCAATGATCACATCCCCGGAATTAACCAGCTTTGCGCGCGCCGCCAGAATCAGCCCTGACAGCACCAGTACTATCAGCGTGAACATCACCACGCCAAGAATAATTTCCATCTGTTAGCCCTTATAGCTGCACACCAGAGAAGGACATAAAGCCCAACGCCATCAGGCCGGTGGTGATAAAGGTGATCCCTAAGCCACGCAGCCCCGCAGGCACGTTGGCATATTTCATTTTTTCACGGATCCCCGCCATAGTGACAATCGCCAGCATCCAGCCGATACCGGAACCGAAGCCGTACACCACCGATTCACTGAAGTTGTAATCGCGCTGAACCATAAACGAGACGCCACCGAAGATGGCGCAGTTCACCGCGATCAGCGGCAGGAAGATCCCCAGCGCGTTGTACAGCGACGGGAAATACTTATCGAGGATCATCTCCAGGATTTGTACCAGCGCCGCAATCACCCCGATGAAGGTGATGAAGTTCAGGAAGCTAAGATCGACGCCTTCCACCAGCGCGCCGTCCCGCAGCACGAAGTTGAACACCAGGTTGTTAATCGGAACCGAAAGCCCCAGCACAACGGTGACCGCCACGCCCAGGCCAAATGCCGTCGAGACCTTTTTAGAAACGGCAAGGAACGTACACATGCCCAGGAAGAAAGCGAGCGCCATGTTTTCAACAAACACCGCGCGCACAAATAAACTCAGGTAATGAGCCATTGTCGGTTACTCCTTTTCCTGCTGTTCAGGCTTCAACGTACGAATCAGCCAGATCAGCAAACCGATAATGAAAAACGCGCTTGGGGCCAGCAGGAACAGGCCGTTCGGCAGATACCAGCCGCCGTTCTGTACCGTATCCAGCACCTGAACGCCAAACAGCTTGCCGCTGCCAATCAGCTCGCGCAGAAAACCGACCGTCAGGAGGATCACGCCGTAGCCCAGGCCGTTGCCGATACCGTCCATAAAGCTCGCCAGCGGCGGCATTTTCATGGCGTAGGCTTCAGCGCGCCCCATCACGATGCAGTTGGTGATAATCAGCCCGACAAACACCGAAAGCTGTTTGGAGGTTTCGTAGGCGAAAGCGCGCAGCAGCTGATCGACCACGATCACCAGCGAGGCGATGATCGCCATCTGCACGATGATCCTCACGCTATTGGGGATGTGGTGGCGGATCATCGAGATAAACATGCTGGAAAACGCCGTCACCAGCGTTACCGCCAGCGTCATCACCACCGCCGTTTCCAGCTTGGTCGTTACCGCCAGAGCCGAGCACACACCCAGCACCTGCAGGGTTATCGGGTTATTGGCTAAAAGTGGGCCAATAAGCACTTTTTTAACTTCTTTCAGTTCACCCGTATCAGCCATTGTTCAGCGCTCCTTCACGTACGTTCTTCAGGAAGGGACCAAAGCCCAGTTCACCCATCCAGAAATCAAAACTGTGCTGCACCCCGTTAGAGGTGAGTGTGGCGCCGGAAAGACCGTCAACGGCGAATTCATCCCCAGGACGCGCGCCTCCTTTCACCACCTTCAGCGCAGGCTGACCGTTATCATTGAGCACTTTTTTACCGATAAACTTCGCACGCCAGTTAGGGTTTTCCACTTCGCCACCCAGCCCCGGCGTTTCGCCCTGATCGTAATAAGTAATACCTTTGACCGTGCGGCCATCGGTATCCAGTGCCACAAACGCATACATCATTGACCATAAGCCGTTGCCGTAGATGGGCAACACGATTTCCTGTATGCGCTTCTGCTCGTCACGGACGAGATAAATCTCCGCGACATTGCTGCGGCGCTTAATGCCAGCCGGATCCTGCGAGGCGTCAAGCACGGTGCTCATCTGCGGATCCTTTAATGCCAGCGCCTGGTTATATTTCGCCGGGTCTTTATCCATCAGCTCGCCGGTTTTTAAATCCACCAGCCGTGCGGTAATGCGTTCAGCAAACACGTCGGCGACGTCGTCCTTCGTCATGCCTTCCTGCATCAGCCCGGCAACGGCCAGGATGTTACGCTGTTTATCCAGCGCGCGCTGTTCCTGCTGCAGCGGTTTCAACCCTACGGCGGAACCGGCAACCACGATGGAACAGACCAGACACAGTACCAAAACCACCAGCAGCGTTTTGCTGATGCTGTCGTTATTTTTAACCTCAGCCACGCGCCTTCCTCCGCTTAATGTTGGCGCGCACGACCAGGTAGTCGAACAGCGGCGCAAACAGGTTGGCAAACAGAATGGCCAACATCATCCCTTCCGGATAGGCCGGGTTGACCACGCGAATAAGTACACACATCACGCCAATGAGCGCGCCGTAACACCATTTCCCCCTGTCGGTAAAGGAAGCCGAGACGGGATCGGTGGCCATGAACATCATGCCAAACGCAAAGCCTCCCAGCACCAGGTGCCAGTACCACGGCATGGAGAACATCGGGTTCGTGTCTGAACCAATGAGGTTGAACAGCGTGGCGGTAAGCACCATGCCGAGCATAACGCCCGCGACGATGCGCCAGGAGGCCACGCGGCCAAAGAGGATGATGGCCCCGCCGATTAAAATCATCAGGGTAGATACTTCGCCAATAGAGCCCGGAATGTTGCCAAGAAACGCGTCGAACCAGGTTACGGGCTGGCCGGTAGCATTGTTGACCAGCGTTTCACCGCCGCCTGCCGCCCACTGAGAAAGCGGCGTCGCGCCGGAGAAACCGTCCGCAGCCGTCCACACCAGGTCGCCCGAAATCTGCGCCGGGTAAGCAAAGAACAGGAACGCACGCCCCGCCAGCGCCGGGTTGAGGAAGTTACGTCCGGTGCCGCCGAAAATCTCTTTGGCAATCACCACGCCAAAGCTGATCCCCATCGCCGCCTGCCAGAGCGGCAGAGTAGGCGGAACAATCAGCGCAAACAGAATGGAGGTCACGAAGAAGCCTTCGTTAATCTCGTGTTTGCGGATGATGGCGAACAGCACTTCCCAGAAGCCGCCCACGATAAAGACGGTCATGTAGATCGGCAGGAAGAAGACGGCCCCCAGCGTCATCATGCTGACCCAGCCTGCATCAGCCGCAAAGCTCACGCCCAGCGACTGCGCCAGACGATAGTGCCAGTCAGACTGGATCACCTGCGCCAGCTGCTGAGCGTCGTACATGTGATGCAGCGCCGGAATGGTTTGCAGACCAACGTTGTACATGCCCCAGAACATGGCCGGGAAAACCGCAAACCACACCAGGATCATCATGCGTTTCAGATCGATGGCATCGCGAACGTGCGCTGCCCCTTTCGTCACCAGACCCGGAGTGTAGAAAATAGTCGTCGTCGCTTCATACAGCGGGTAGTACTTTTTGAGCTTCCCTTCGGTAAAGTGCGGCTCAATTTTTTCAAAGAGGTGTTTTAATCCCATGGTTATCCTTCCTGCTCAATGCGGGTTAACACCTCGCGCAATACGGGTCCATATTCGTATTTACCCGGACACACATAGGTACAGAGCGCCAGATCTTCTTCATCCAGTTCCAGACAACCGAGCGCCTGCGCGCCGTCGGTATCGCCTGCCAGAAGATCGCGCAGCAGCACGGTAGGCAGAATATCCAGCGGCATTACACGTTCGTAGTTGCCAATCGGAACCATCGCGCGCTCGCCGCCGTTTGTGCTGGTAGAGAAGTTAAAGAGCTTATGACGCAGAAAGTGGCCAAGCGTGGTGCGGGTGACGGAGTATTTTTCTGCGCCAGGCAGAACCCAGCCGAACAGCTCTTTCTCACGCCCTTCCAGAACGACGCTCACCTGAAGATGGAAACGTCCCAGGTACGCGTGCGCATTGACAGCGCGGCGGCCGCTGAGTACCGAACCGGAAATGAGGCGGTTTTCACCCTCTTTCGTTTCCCCTGCCAGCAGTTCATTAATGTCTGCTCCCAGAAGCGTCTTAACCAGACGCGGGTTTGCGGCCTGCGGCCCGCCGATGGCGATAATCCGTTCAGCGCAGAGTTCACCCGTCGTAAAGAGCTTACCGATGGCAATGACATCCTGATAATTAAGGTGCCAGACCTGTTTTTTAAGGCTCACCGGCTCAAGGAAGTGGATATGGGTCCCTACCAGACCCGCCGGATGCGGGCCGGAAAATTCATTAAACGTAACCTGCCCCTGCGGATGGCCGCCAAGCTTGCCGCCGCTGGCCTGGCAAACGTGCACTTTTCCGGGCGTCAGGCGAGTCAGAACGGTCAGCCCGGCATCAAAGGCTTTACGCTGCGCCAGGATAATGGGCTGCGGGTCTGCGCTGAGCGGGTTGGTGTCGATGGCCGTCACGAAAATGGCAGCCGGGGCGGTATCAGGAACGGGTGATTTGCTGAAAGGACGCGTACGCAGCGCCGTCCACAGGCCGGACGCGAGCAGCTGAGCCTGCACATCTTCGCGGCTAAGCGTCGCGAGGTCTGCCGCATCATAACGAGCAAACTCACGCTGTTCATCGCCTTCAATGCGGATTACCACCGACTGCAGCACGCGACGCTCGCCGCGGTTGATCGCTACCACGGTGCCGCTGGCGGGGGCCGTGAACATGACGCCGGGATTTTTTTTGTCTTCAAAGAGCGCTTGCCCTTTGATCACGCGATCGCCCTCCTGCACCAGCATTGAAGGACGCATGCCCAGATAATCGTCACCTAAAATTGCGACATGACGGACGCTTGCGCCACACGAGACGTGCTGCTCAGGCACGCCTGCAATCGGCAAATTAAGTCCTTTTTTTATTTTAAACATGTGGTTAGCAGGTTTCCATAAACAACAATCCAGTGGGCGCAAAGTGTAACATTTTCCCCTTCTCTCGGGCAGGGGATCCACGGTCGGGCGCGCCAAAATGCGAGCTATTACGCAAAGTTCCTGGAGCCAGCGCATTTTTGATGGTTTATAAAGTAAAACTAATTTGTAAACTCACCGCCCGGCTCTTGCGAAAATCTATAGCGGTGCTAATGTGAGCGCACCTAACAGAATAATCTGATTTCGGGTCTCTTTTGCCGTCCTGGCAAGTTAGTCCAGGTTTTATCAAGGAATTTGTAGTATGCGTAAAATCGCATTGTTCATTGCGATGCTTCTGATTCCGTGCATGTCGTTTGCCGGGCTGCTCAGCAGCAACAGCTCCACCACGCCGATCAGCAAAGAATATAAACAGCAGTTAATGGGATCCCCGGTTTATATTCAAATCTTCAAGGAAGAGCGCACGCTCGATCTGTTTGTAAAAATGGGCGAAACATATCAGCTGCTTGATAGCTACAAAATTTGTAACTATTCCGGCGGGCTGGGCCCGAAACAGCGTCAGGGCGATTTCAAAAGCCCGGAAGGTTTTTACAACGTTCAGCGTAACCAGCTAAAGCCGGATAGCCGCTTCTATAAAGCCATCAACATCGGTTTCCCGAACGCCTATGACCGTGCTCACGGTTATGAAGGGAAATACCTGATGATCCACGGTGCCTGCGTGTCTGTCGGCTGCTACGCGATGACCGACTCCGGCATTGATGAGATTTTCCAGTTCGTAACCGGCGCACTGGTCTTTGGGCAGCCTAACGTTCAGGTCAGCATCTATCCGTTCCGCATGACCGATGCCAATATGGCGCGCCATAAGTACTCTTACTACGCCGATTTCTGGAAACAGCTGAAGCCGGGTTATGACTACTTTGAGCAGACCCACAAGCCGCCGGTAGTCTCTATCGTCGATGGCCGTTACGTGGTCAGCAAACCGCTGAGCCACGAAGTCGTCCACCCGCAGCTGGCGTCAAATTACACGGTCCCCGAGACAAAATAGCACCCACTCGCCTGGCATAATCTTTTGCCAGGTTTCGTTGCCCGTCAGCGGCTGCGTTGCAATAACGGTGACCACATCGTTCGGTGTGGTCTCTTTCTGAAAATCTATCTCCACATCCTGATCGAGCAGCGTAGCAACACCAAACGGCGCGCGGCGCGTGATCCAGAAGAGATTCGTCGAGCAGAACGCCATCACGTAGCGTCCGTCAGACAACAGCATGTTAAACACGCCTTTTTCACGCAATTCGGCTGCCAGCGTCGCGATGTATTTGAATACGGCGGCCATATTGCCGGGCGTGCGCGGATAACGTTCTGTCAGCTTATGCAGCAGCCAGCAGAAGGCCTTCTCGCTGTCCGTTTCGCCCACCGGACGGAAGTTGCCCGTTTCCAGAGATTTATAGCCCGTAAGCTGCCCGTTGTGCGCGTAGGTCCAGTTACGGCCCCACAGCTCGCGTGTAAAGGGATGGGTATTTTCCAGCGCAACTTCGCCACGGTTTGCCTGGCGAATATGCGCGATCACCGAACAGGATTTAATGGGATAGTCCTGCACCAGTTTGGCAATCGGTGAGTTAAAGCTGGGCTGTGGATCTTTGAACGTGCGACACCCTTTGCCTTCGTAGAAGGTGATGCCCCAGCCGTCTTTATGCGGCCCGGTTCCCCCACCGCGCTGAACCAGCCCGGTGAAGCTAAAGCAGATATCGGTTGGCACATTGGCGCTCATCCCGAGCAGTTCGCACATACATCACCTCCACAACAGCGGGGGGCACCGGCGCCCCCCAGCGAAGTCTTACTTAACCATCTCTTTTTCGATCAGCTGGATCAGGATGTGGATCACTTTGATGTGAATTTCCTGAACGCGATCTGCATAGCCGAAGTGCGGAACGCGAATTTCGATATCCGCCGTACCGTCCATCTTACCGCCATCTTTCCCGGTCAGGGTGATCACCTTCATCCCTTTTTCACGCGCGGCGGCGATCGCTTTGATCACGTTCGCGGAGTTACCGGAGGTAGAGATACCCAGCAGCACGTCGCCTTCACGGCCTACTGCCTCAACGTAGCGGGAAAAGATGTGGTCGTAACCGAAGTCGTTGCCTACGCAGGAGATGTGGCTCACGTCGGAAATCGCAATCGCCGGGTAGCCCGGACGGTTTTCGCGATAGCGTCCGGTCAGCTCTTCGGCGAAGTGCATGGCGTCACAGTGGGAACCGCCGTTACCGCAGGAGAGCACTTTGCCACCGGCCTTAAAACTGTCGGCCAGCAGGACCGCCGCGCGCTGAATAGCGTGAATATTGGCATCATCTTTCAGAAAGTTCGCCAGCGTTTCCGCCGCTTCGTTCAGTTCGTTACGAATAAGATCCTGGTACATGAGGATAATCCTTCAGTATTGATGAAATAACACAGTGGAGTGTACCGGATAGCGGGAAAAGCGAGAAGCTAAAGCCATGCGAATCGTCCGGCGTTTTGATTTTTTGTGCCGGCGAAAACGCGAACAATGTGAACCAGGTTGTAATTATTTTGTAAACACATTGCTAAAGGAATTCACATCAACTACAACCATATCATCACAAGTGGTCAGACCTCCTACAAGCAAGGGAGCTTTTCTTTATGATGATTTTGAGCATTCTCGCAACCGTTGTACTGCTCGGTGTGTTGTTCTATCACCGCGTCAGTTTATTCCTGAGCAGCCTGATTCTTCTGGCCTGGACGGCTGCGCTTGGCGTCGCAGGTCTCTGGAATATCTGGATTTTGGTCCCTCTTGCCATCATTCTGCTGCCGTTTAACCTGGCCCCGATGCGTAAGTCGATGATCTCCGCGCCAGTATTTAAAGGCTTCCGCAAAGTGATGCCGCCGATGTCGCGCACCGAGAAAGAAGCGATTGATGCGGGCACCACCTGGTGGGAAGGCGACCTGTTCCAGGGTAACCCGGACTGGAAAAAGCTGCACAACTATCCGCAGCCGCGCCTGACCGCCGAAGAACAGGCCTTTATTGACGGCCCGGTGGAAGAAGCGTGCCGCATGGCGAACGACTTTGCTATCACCCACGAAATGGCCGACCTGCCGCCGGAGCTGTGGGCGTACCTGAAAGAGCATCGCTTCTTCGCGATGATCATTAAGAAAGAGTACGGCGGTCTTGAGTTCTCCGCTTACGCGCAGGCTCGCGTGCTGCAAAAGCTGGCGGGCGTCTCCGGGATCCTGGCGATTACCGTCGGCGTACCGAACTCCTTAGGCCCGGGCGAACTGCTGCAGCATTACGGTACGGAAGAGCAGAAAGATCACTATCTGCCGCGACTGGCGCGCGGTCAGGAAATCCCGTGCTTCGCGCTGACCAGCCCGGAAGCAGGCTCCGATGCAGGCGCAATCCCGGATACTGGCGTGGTCTGTATGGGCGAGTGGCAGGGCCAGCAGGTGCTGGGCATGCGCCTGACCTGGAACAAACGCTATATCACCCTGGCGCCTATCGCCACCGTGCTGGGCCTGGCCTTTAAGCTCTCCGACCCGGAAAAACTGCTGGGCGGTGAAGAAGATCTGGGCATTACCTGCGCGCTGATCCCAACCTCGACGCCGGGTGTGGAAATTGGCCGTCGTCACTTCCCGCTGAACGTGCCGTTCCAGAACGGTCCGACCCGCGGCCAGGATATCTTCGTGCCGATTGACTACATCATCGGCGGCCCGAAAATGGCCGGTCAGGGCTGGCGCATGCTGGTGGAATGTCTGTCGGTGGGTCGCGGTATTACCCTGCCGTCGAACTCAACCGGCGGCCTGAAGTCCGTCGCGATGGGAATTGGCGCTTATGCCCACATTCGCCGTCAGTTCAAAATCTCCATCGGCAAGATGGAAGGTATCGAAGAGCCGCTGGCGCGCATCGCGGGCAACGCCTACGTGATGGACGCCGCTGCATCTCTGATAACCTACGGCATTATGCTGGGCGAAAAACCGGCCGTGCTGTCCGCGATTGTGAAGTACCACTGTACCCACCGCGCGCAGCAGTCGATCATTGACGCGATGGATATCGCGGGCGGTAAAGGCATTATGCTCGGCGAAGGCAACTTCCTGGCGCGCGGCTATCAGGGCGCACCGATTGCCATCACCGTGGAAGGGGCTAACATCCTGACCCGCAGCATGATGATCTTCGGCCAGGGTGCGATTCGCTGCCATCCGTACGTGCTGGAAGAGATGGCCGCTGCGCAGAATAACGACGTGGACGCCTTCGACAAACTGCTGTTCAAACATATCGGTCACGTGGGCAGCAACAAGGTGCGGAGCTTCTGGCTGGGCCTGACGCGCGGCCTGACCAGCGCGACGCCAACCGGCGATGCGACCAAACGTTACTACCAGCATCTGAACCGTCTGAGCGCCAACCTGGCTCTGCTGTCCGACGTTTCCATGGCGGTGCTGGGCGGTAGCCTGAAGCGTCGCGAGCGTATCTCCGCCCGTCTGGGCGACGTGCTGAGCCAGATCTTCCTGGCCTCTGCGGTGCTGAAACGCTACGACGACGAAGGCCGTCAGGAAGCGGATCTGCCGCTGGTGCACTGGGGCGTGCAGGATGCGATGTATCAGGCGGAACAGGCGATTGACGACCTGCTGGCGAACTTCCCGAACCGCTTCGTGGCTGGCGCTCTGCGCGTGGTGATCTTCCCGACCGGTCGTCATCATCTGGCGCCGTCCGACAAGCTGGACCACAAGGTGGCGAAGATCCTGCAGGTTCCGAGCGCAACCCGCTCCCGCATTGGCCGCGGTCAGTATCTGGCACCAACGCCGCATAACCCGGTGGGCCTGCTGGAAGAGGCGCTGCTGGACGTGATGGCCGCCGACCCGATTCACCAGAAAATCTGCAAACAGCTGGGTAAAAACCTGCCGTTTACCCGTCTGGACGAACTGGCGAAACAGGCGCTGGCCGGTGGCATTATCAATAACGACGAAGCTGCGCTGCTGGTGAAAGCCGAAGAGAGCCGTCTGCGCAGTATTAACGTGGATGATTTCGAACCGGAAAAGCTGGCGACGCAGCCGGTAAAGCTGCCGGAGAAGCATCGCAAACCTGAAGCGGCATAACCCGCTTCGCTATGACAAACCCCGCCCGGTGCGGGGTTTTTTATTGCCACATTTTCTCGTAATGACGTGCTACAGTGTCAAAAAGGGGTCGTTTGAGGAGTCTGTATCGTGCCTGGTTTGAAGATTTCGATTTTGCAGCAGCCTTTAGTGTGGATGGATGGCCCTGCCAACCTGCGCCACTTTGATCGTCAACTGGAAGAGATTACCGGGCGAGATGTGATTGTCCTGCCGGAGATGTTTACCACCGGCTTTGCGATGGAAGCGGCGAAACAGTCGATGCCCCAGGAAGAGGTGGTCGCCTGGATGCATGCCAAAGCGCAGCAAACCAACGCGCTGATCGCCGGGAGCGCCGCATTGCAGACGGAACGCGGCCCGGTGAACCGCTTCCTGCTGGTTGAGCCGGAAGGAAAGGTGCATTTTTACGATAAACGCCACCTGTTCCGCATGGCCGATGAACATCATCATTATGAAGCCGGTAACGAACGCGTGGTGTTCGAGTGGCGCGGCTGGCGTATTCTGCCGCTGGTCTGCTACGACCTGCGCTTCCCGGTGTGGTCGCGCAACCGCAACGATTACGACCTGGCGCTGTACGTCGCCAACTGGCCCGCGCCGCGCTCGCTGCACTGGCAGGCGCTGCTGGTGGCTCGCGCGATTGAGAACCAGGCGTACGTGGTGGGCTGTAACCGCGTGGGGACGGACGGCAACGGCCACCACTACCGCGGCGACAGCCGGGTGGTGAATCCGCAGGGCGAGATCATCGCCACCGCCGAACCGCATCAGGCGACGCGCATTGATGCTGAATTATCGTTAACGGCGCTGAAGGAGTATCGCGAGAAGTTCCCGGCGTGGCAGGATGCGGATCCGTTTAGCATTGGGTGAAAAAATGCCGGGTGGCGGCTACGCCTTACCCGGCCTACCAATGTTGCTCGCTTCTTTTAACTCACTAACGCCTGCCCGTCTTTGCGGCTCTCCGTCGCGGCCACGTAGTGCCCTTCCGGCATACGATAGATCACCTGCGCACCGCCGAAGTTGTAATCCTGGAGCGGATCTTCCACCACGATCTGATGCCCGCGCTCGCGCAGCGCGGCAATGGTGTTGCGATCGAACGTCGATTCAACAATCACCTCCCTGCCCTGCACCACGCGCCAGCGCGGCGCGTCGATGGCCGCCTGCGGGTTTTGCCCGTGCAGCATGATGCGCAGCGCCATCTGCATATGCCCCTGCGCCTGCATCGGGCCGCCCATCACGCCGAAGGACATCAGCGGCTTGCCGTTGCCGTCCATCGCAAAGCCCGGAATGATGGTGTGGAAAGGACGCTTGCTGCCCGCCAGCGCGTTCGGGTGTTTGGGATCGAGCACAAAGCCGCAGCCGCGGTTTTGCAGGCTGATTCCGGTATCCGGCACCACAATGCCTGAACCGAAGCCCATAAAGTTGGACTGGATAAACGAAACCATCATCCCGCTGGCGTCCGCGGTGCTGATGTAGACCGTGCCGCTCTGCGTCGGTGAACCGTACACAAAGTCAGAGGCGTTATCGCGATCGATAAGCGCCGCACGCGACTTCAGATAGTGGTCGCTCAGCAGCTCTTTTGCTGCGAACTCCATATGTTCTTCATCCGCCACGTAGCGGTCGAGATCCGCCAGCGCCAGCTTCATGGCTTCAATGGATAAGTGCAGAGACTGCACGGAGTCCGGATGATGTTTCTCAATGCCGCACTGCTCCAGAATACCGAGTGCAATCAGCGTGGCGATCCCCTGCCCGTTTGGCGGCAGCTCCTGTACCGAGCCGCCCGCGAAGTCGCGCGACAGCAGTTCAACCCAGTCCACGCGATGGTTTGCCAGATCTTCCGCTGACAGGTGCGCGCCGTGCTCCTGGGCGAAGGCGGCGATTTTCTGCGCCAGCTCACCACGGTAAAAGGCTTCACCGTTGGTTTTGGCAATCAGCTCCAGCGAATGAGCCTGCGCCGGGTTACGGAAGATTTCCCCCACGCGCGGGGCGCGGCCTTCCGGCGCGAAGCAGGCGCTAAAGCCCGGCTGATCTTTCAGCTTGTTATAGCCGCGCTGCCAGAGATGACCAATCAGCGGCGAGACCGGGAAGCCGTTGCGCGCGTAGTCAATCGCAGGCTGCGCCAGCGTGGTCAGCGGTAGCGTGCCGAAGCGTTCTGCCAGGGCCACCCAGCCCGACACCGCACCCGGCACCGTCACCGCGTCCCAGCCGATTTCCGGCACTGCGCTTTTACCGGCAAACAGATCCGCATGCCAGCTGGCCGGCGAGCGCCCGGACGCGTTCAGGCCGTGAAGTTTTTCACCGTCCCAGACGATGGCAAAGGCGTCGCTGCCGATGCCGTTGCCGGTCGGCTCAACAACGGTCAGCGCCATGGCGGTGGCAATGGCCGCATCGACGGCATTACCACCCAGCTGCAGCATTTTCATTCCCGCCTGCGCCGCCAGCGGCTGCGAAGTGGCAACGGCGTTGTGGCCCATCATCGGCGGGCGGCGTGAAGCGTAACCGGATGTAAAATCAAGCGCTTTGGTCATCATGACTCCTTAGTCGTGGCGCGGATCGAGCGCATCGCGCAGCCCGTCGCCAAGTAAATTAAAGCCCTGCACGGCAAGGAAAATCGCCACGCCGGGGAAAACGGACATCCACGGCGCCTGCTCAAGGAAACCTTTCGCGGTATTGAGCATGGACCCCCAGGACGGATTGGGCGGCTGCTGCCCCAGCCCTAAAAACGACAGGCTGGCTTCGGCAATAATCGCCGAGGCAATGGCCAGCGTGGCCTGAACCAGGATCGGCGACATCACGTTTGGCAGAACGTATTTAATGATGATCCAGCGATCCGGCAGGCCAATCGCCCGCGCGCCGTCGATGTACTCTTCGTTGCGAATGGCGATCACCTGCCCGCGCGTCAGGCGGGCGAAGATCGGCATCGCCGAAAGACCGATGGCGATCATCGCATTGGTCAGGCTCGGGCCTAAAAATGCCCCCAGCGCGATCGCCATGATCAGGAACGGACAGGCCAGCAGCGCCTCGATAAAGCGCGAGATGACGCCGTCCCACATCTTCTGGAAGTAGCCCGCCACCAGCCCCAGCGGCACGCCGATGACCACCGCGATAACCACCGACATACAGCCCGCCATCAGCGAGGTTCGCGCTCCCCAGATAATGCGGGACAAAATGTCGCGCCCCAGCTCGTCGGTGCCGAACCAGTACATCGCTGACGGCGCTTTGCGCACCGCGAGGAAGTTGGCTTTAACCGGGTCAAACGGGGCGATCCACGGCGCCAGCAGCGCCACCAGCACAAAGAAACCCACCACAAGCGCGCCAATCACCGCGCTTTTATTGGCGAGGAATTTCTTCAGCACCCGGTTCTGCGCGCGCGGCAGCGCGGGGGCTACGGTTTGCGTCGTCAGTTCCGCCATCGTTAACCTCGCATTTTCGGGTTGATAAGGACGTAAAGCACGTCGGCCAGCAGGTTGAGCAGCAGGAAACCGATCGCCACGATCAGCACCACGCCCTGCACCACCGCGTAGTCACGGTTGAACACCGAGTCGACGATCATCTTGCCAAAGCCCGGAATGGTGAACACCTGCTCGGTCAGCACCGCGCCGCCCAGCAGCTCGCCGAACAGCAGCGTGGTGAGGGTGATCACCGGTACCAGCGCGTTGCGAAACGCGTGCTTTAGAATGACCGCCTTCGGCAGCAGCCCCTTGGCGCGTGCGGTACGGATATAATCCGCTTTCAGCACCGCAATCATCGACGCGCGGGTATGGCGCATCAGCGTCGCCGCCAGCCCGGTTCCGAGCACGGACGCGGGCAGCAGCAGCGTGCGCAGGTTCTGAAGCGGATCTTCACTGAACGGCACGTAGCCGGACGCGGGCAGCCACTGCAGGTTCACCGAGAAGACCAGAATCAGCAGGATCCCCAGCCAGAAGTGGGGAATAGAGATCCCTGAGATCGCCACGAAGTTCGCCCCGTGATCGACCCAGCTGTTTTTGTTCACCGCCGCAAGGATCCCCATGCTGATGCCAAACACCAGCGCAATAAGCATCGCCAGCAGCGACAGCTCCAGCGTAACCGGCAGCTTGCTGGCGATAAGCTCGGTCACCGGCTCGTGCGTGCGCAAGGAGACGCCCAGATCGCCCTGCAGCGCCCGCGTCAGCCAGTGGAAATACTGAACCGGGATCGGCGCATCCAGGTTCAGCTCCGCGCGCAGCTGGGCGATCACCGCCGGATCGCGTTCCTCACCAGCCATCGCAATCAGTGGGTCGCCGGGCAGCAGCTTTTGCAGCCCGAACACCATCATGCTCACCAGCAATAGCGTCGGGACGGCCAGCAGCAGACGTTTGCAAATCAGTTCCAGCATGGGTTCTCCTCAGGACGTTTATTTCGCCAGCGTCAAACCCGCCAGACGCACGATGCCGTCCGGGTAAGGCTTAAAGCCCTGCACGCGCTTGTTCAGGCCAAAAATGCGCGGCTCGAAGTAGAGGTAGGCAATCGGCATATCGGTTTGCAGCTGCTTCACCACCTTGTCATACAGCGGCTGGCGTGCGGCCTGATCGGTGCTCTGGCGCGCCTGCGTCAGCCACTCATCGACTTGCGTGTTGCTGTAACGGCCGTCGTTAAGCGTGCCGTTGCTGTGGATAAAGCCGTAGATGCTGCCGTCCGGATCCGGGCGACCCGACCAGCCGGAGAAGCTCAGCTGATAATCACCGCTCTGCTGGCGATCCAGCAGCGTGGCAAATTCGGTCATCTGCAGGTTCAGCGTGAAGCCGGCCTCGGCGACCATCGCCTGCAATACCTGACCCACCTGCTGCGAGGTTGGGTTGTTCGGCACCAGCAGGTTGACGGTCAGCGGCGCGGTGACGCCTGCCGCTTTGAGCAGCGCTTTGGCTTTATCAACGTCGCGCGGCGGAACCGGCAGATTCACGTGATACGGGCTGACCGTCGAAAACGCCTGGTTGGCTGGCGTATACAGCCCTTCAAAGACCACCTGGTTTAACGCATCACGGTCGATGGCCTGAGAAAACGCCTCGCGCACGCGGGCATCTTTGAACGGATCGTTCGCCGGGACCTTGCCGTTGTTAATATTGAAGGTGATCCCCTGATAGCCCAGGCCGGTGACCTTCGCCAGCGCCAGCTTGCTGTCGGCTTCGACGGTTTTGACGTCGCTGGCGGCGATGCCTTCGGTCAGATCCAGATCGCCCGCGCGCAGGTTCGCCAGACGCACGGAGGCATCCGGGATCGGCAGATAGATAATTTTGTCGAAGTGGTAGGCGCCTTTGTTCCAGTAGTTGTCGAAGCGGGTCAGAACGATGCGGTCCTGCGACACGCGGCTGTCGAACTTGTACGGGCCGGAACAGACCGGATGGGCGGCAAAGTCAGGCTTTTTTGCGGCCTCGGGCGCCATCATCGCGCCCGCGCGGTCGGTAAGCTGCATCAGCAGCGCGGCGTCCGGCGTTTTCAGGTGCAGCGCTATCTGCATCGGGCCGGTGACCTCTACCGATTCCACGGAGGAGATCTCGCTTTTCCGCAGGGAGCCTTTGAGGGTCAGGGCGCGGTCGAGGTTGTATTTCGCGGCGGCGGCATCGAATTTCTCTCCGTCATGGAAGGTCACGCCTTCGCGCAGATCCATGGTCAGCGTTTTGCCGTCGGCGCTCCAGGCCCACGATTTCGCGAGACCTGGCACGACCTTCAGATGCTCGTCGACGTCCACCAGCCTGTCGCACAGGGAGGCAAACACGAAGCGGCCATAGTAGGTGCGCGCCAGGTGCGGGTCGAGCATGTCCGGGTCTGCCCCCAGGCCGATTCGCAGCACGCTTTCAGAATGGGCGGGCAGCGCCGCGCCAAGCAACATAACACTTCCCAGTACGGTCAAAAGAGAATTACGCATTGTCATTATCATGAGTTCCTTGAAGGAAGGGAGGAGTGAGTGGCCGCGTGTTCAAACAGCGCGCGGCGGCGCAGAAAGGCTGCGGATGGCGGTGCGATCTGGATAACGCTGCGATCGCGGTTAATCTCCTGCCAGCGGTGGCAGGCAACCTGACGCCCGCCGTCGAGCACCTGATTAATCGGCTCGACCTGGCGGCATTCGTCAGTGACGTACGGGCAGCGGGTGTGGAAGCGACAGCCCGATGGCGGGTTCGCCGGGTTCGGCAGATCCCCCTGCAGCAGCGGCGCGTCGCGCTCAATACCCGGCTGCATCTGCGGCGCCGAGGCGATCAGCGCCTGGGTGTAAGGGTGCAGCGGTGCGTCAAAGATCTCGTCGACGGTGGCAAGCTCAACGATTTGCCCAAGGTACATCACCGCCACGCGGTCGCTCATGTGGCGGATCACCGCCAGACCGTGGGCGACGATCACCATCGTCAGCCCCAGCTGGTGCTTCAGGCTCTCCAGCAGATTAACCACCTGCGCCTGCACCGACACATCCAGCGCGGAAACCGGCTCGTCGCCCAGCAGCAGCTTTGGCCCGGAAGCCAGCGCGCGCGCAATGCCGATACGCTGGCGCTGCCCGCCGGAAAACTCGTGCGGATAGCGCCCGGCCCAGGCGGCAGGCAGGCCAACGGTCTTGAGCAGCTCCGCGACGCGATACTGACGATCCGCTTTCTTCATGTTCTGGTGCAGCCACAGCGGCTCACCGACGATCTGCTCTACCGTCATGCGCGGATTCAGCGAGGCAAAAGGATCCTGAAAAATAATCTGCAGCTCGCGCCGGAGCTGGTTCAGACGGGCGCCTGTGGCGTGGGTAATCTCCTCCCCCTGATAAAACACGCGCCCTTCGCTGGCGGCCAGCAGACGCAGCAGCAGACGGCCGAGGGTGGATTTCCCGGAACCGGACTCGCCGACAATCGCCAGCGTTTCGCCCGGCATCACGGCAAGCGAAACGCGATCGACCGCCGTGACAAACCGGGCCGGGGAAAAGAGTTTTTTCGGACCGGGGAAAAGTTTGCTGAGGTCCCGGGCTTCAAGAATGGGCGTGGTCATGCGGTCTCTCCCAGGGCAATGTGGTGTTCAAGCGGCACGCGGAAGCAGGCGACCTGATGGCCCGCGCCGAGCGTGGTGAGCTGCGGTTTTTCATCATGACAGCGCGACTGCGCAAACGGGCAGCGCGTCGCGAAACGGCAGCCTTGCGGCATGGATTCCGGGAGCGGGACCGTTCCGGGAATGGTAGAGAGCTGGCCTTTGCGTGCGCCCAGCGAAGGGATCGAGCCCATCAGGCCGATGGTGTACGGGTGCTGCGGGTCAGCGAATATTGCCTCAACGCTCCCCTGCTCCACCACCTGCCCGGCGTACATTACCGCCACCTGCTGGGCCACTTCAGCCACCACGCCTAAATCGTGGGTGATCATCAGCACCGCCGTGCCGGTTTCCTCTTTTAGGGTGTTCAGCAGGGTCAGGATTTGCGCCTGGATGGTGACGTCGAGCGCGGTGGTGGGTTCGTCGGCAATCAGCAGTTTAGGGTGGTTGATCAGGGCCATGGCAATCATCACGCGCTGGCGCATGCCGCCGGAAAGCTGGTGCGGATACGCCTTGAGGCGCATCTCCGCCGCCGGGATCTGCACCTTTTCAAGGATCTGCAGCGCGACCTTCATCGCCTCCGGGCGAGTAACGTTCTGGTGACGCATGACCGCTTCACTGAGCTGATCGCCTAACGTGAAGGCCGGATTGAGCGAGGTCATCGGCTCCTGGAAAATCATCGCCAGCTCGCTCCCGCGCAGGTCGGCATACTCCCGCGGCGAAAGCTTGCGCAGGTCGTGGCGGCGAAACTGCATCTCGCCGCTGACAATCTGCGCGCTGGCGGGCAGTAAACCCATCAGCGCCAGTGAGGTGATACTTTTCCCGCAGCCGGACTCCCCCACCAGCGCCAGCGTTTCGCCCGCTTTGACCGTCAGGGAAATGCCGTCCAGGACGCTGACCGGCGAGCCGGAAAACTTAACGTTGAGATTATTCAGCCGGAGTACAGGCGTGGAGTCCTTAAACGGGATCGTCGTCATAGCGTGAAATCGTCCTCAAGGTGGATCGCCTGAATCAGGGCGTTTTGCAGGCTGAGCAGGTGTTCGCGCATGGCGGCCGCTGCTTCATTAGGCTGGCGATGGATAATCGCGGACATGATCTTGTGATGGTGGTCGTTGTAGCTGTCGACGCGTTCGGGCGTGCGGGCTAATTCACGCAGATGCTGCCAGCCGGGTTCGCGCCGCACGGCGTCAATGGCGTCAAACAGGCCGAGCATCAGGCGATTGCCCGCCGCCTCGGCAATGGCGCGGTGAAAGGCGCTATCCCAGAGTTCATTGAGATCGCGGTCATCCGGGCTGACCTTGTCGATGCGTTCCAGCATGCGCTGCATGAGCGCGAGGTTTTCCCTGGTGGCACGCAGTGCCGCAAGCCGGGCTAAGCCGGGTTCGATCTGTATACGAGCTTCCATCACTTCCAGCAGATTGGTCTGCTGAACCAATCCCTGAAGGGCCAGCGGTTCAACAGGGGCAGCCGGACCAATAAAGGTGCCTTTGCCCTGTTTACGCCAGATCCGCCCTTCTTCTTCCAGCACGTCCAGCGCGCGACGCACTTCGCGTCGTCCTACGCCGAGTGTTTCCGACAGCTCACGTTCCGTGGGCAGCGGAGTGCCTGGTGTTGACTCATGCTGGTTGATTAGCCCGCGCAGTTGCTCAAGCGCGGTGCTGGAATTGGCCAGAAACCGTGACGGTTTTTCCATATTGGTTCGCTCACTATCATCGTTATTTTCTTTTTATGAACGATAAGTTATTGATATGGCGTGCTACTTATCGTGCTAATGATTAAGCAATAAACGAACCAATTTTTTAATGGTTCAAAAGAGATTTAAAAAAGCGGTAGTAAATGAAGGGGTTACAGCAACGTATTGTTACAGATGCAAGCGGCATCCTGAGACGATAAAGGCCAGAAAAGAACATGAAACGCACAAAGACAGTGCAAATATTGCACTACAATAGTGCTATTGTTAATTTTTTGCACTATAAATGATAACAATAAGTTAACAAAAAGTAATAAATAAGGCGTGCTTACGCCTGAAAATGGCCCCCTTGCGAGGGCCGCGCAAGATTAAGGAACAGGCTGCCAAAGCGTCGCAGCCGCAGTCGGCGCCCAGTCGGACTGAGACGTATGCCCCTGCACGCAGCGATACTGTGTGCCGTTATACGTGACAATTTCTCCAGTCTTATAGCGCGTACCGACTTTCCACTCGCCTTCCGGCTCAGGCGTCACAGACCCCTCTTTCGTCGTGGCTTTAAGTGGTGTACTGGCGAGAGACTGATGACCTTTGGCATTTTCGGCGATCACCTGGTAGCTGTAGGTTGTTCCCGCGCGCAGGCCGCTGTCGAAGATCTGCGTTCCGCTTACGGTGAGTAACTCCGCCCCATCGCGTAGTACGTGGTATTTCACCGCGTTGTCTACCGCATTCCATTTCACCGTCAGGCTGTTTTCCGTCGAAGAAACCAGGGCCAGGCCGCCTGGCGCGTCAGGACGTCCCTCTTCGACCTGTACGGTTTCTACCTTAACCACGTTGCTGCTTTCAGAGATATTGTTCGCTGCATCACGTGCTTTCACGCTGTAGTGGTACACCACACCGCCGGTCTCTACTGCATTATCGGTCCACTGGGTGTCCGTTGAAGACCCGACTTTGATGTCATTACGGTAGATGTCATATCCCACTACGCCACGGTCATCGGTGGAGGGCTGCCAGGCAAGGGTGATAGTCAAGCCATTGTTCAGCACCTTCAGTCCTGCTGGCGCAGTTGGCGCGACGGTATCCTGCGGGCGTTCAGGCGACATCAGGTCCGCGCGCTCTTTCATTTCATTGAAATAGTCAACCTGCTGCGGGATGGACAGCTGCTGATCGTTTGAACCCAACGTCCAGATAAAGAACCCACCATAGCCGTTTTCCGCCTGCCAGCCCGCACGGTTTACGTTGTTCTGTCGGTTTTCAACAAAGCGACCTTCTGGCCCCCACTGGGAGTTGATGGTCTGACCGAGAACGATTTTGCTCTTATCACCCACCGCCCGGGCGTAGTTAGCCATCGCCACGTCATACTTAAAGCGTGGGCCGGCGTCATAGGCCATGACGTTGAAGAAATCGAAAACGTTTTTCCCCTGCGTCAGCAGCGGCAGAACTTCGCCATGGTGTGAAGAGCGAGCCGTCTCAACGAAGGAACAATTCTCGGTTACCGCGCTGTTGGTGCAGTTCTCCGGGTCAGCACCAACGTGATAGGTGGTCAGGCTCAGCAGCTTTTTGCTGCCGGACGCATTGAGCTTGCTACGAACCCGTTCAGCCAGATCCAGCAGGTTTGCGTTTTCCTCTGGCGTGACGCGATCGGGCTTTTCAAAGTCAAAATCGATGCCGTCAAGCTGAACGGTACCCGCCTTCTGGTAGTTCGCCATATTACATTTGCCTTGCCAGTCGGCGCTCAGGCATTCGCCAACCATCTCTTCCGGCTTCAGGTTCTTTTTATATACCGGGAAGTTGGTATTCAGCAGATTCACCAGATTCTGCGCCAGCGTTTCTCGCGTTTGCGCGTTATTCAGATAAGACCACATCGCGGAATACGTCTCGCCGCCGAGCGCCAGCATCATTTTTTTCTCCGGGTGCGCCAGCTTCAGCTGACTCCACACGACATAAGCTGGCGCATTAATGTACCAGGGATCATATTGTGGTACTGCAACAATATTATCGGAACTGGACAGCTTACCGTTTGCATCCCAGCCACCAAATGAAAGCAGGAACGTATCCGCTTTCACCTCTTTCATATCCTCAACGGACTCGACCGGAACGCCCCAGGAGGTCAGATAGGTGACCGCTCGTGGTGCCTGCGCTGCGAAAGCCGACTGCGCCATTAGTGCGCTACCAATTAACAGAGATAATGTAAGTTTTTTCATCAAAGTTCCTTATTGCTTTGTGATGATAGTCCTGTGGATTACCTCGCAAATTGTCTTTTTTTTTAGCGCCGAGATCGTTGGGGATAATAGAGTGGTGAATCAGGAAACCCTCCGCATTAAATAAGAAATATCTCTCGCATTTATAATAAATACTTCAACGACAGCGCGGGAGAATTCTCGCATCCTGTAAGACGCTTCTTTATTTAATTTTCCCATCTTCACCAATTAAAAAAGATGGCATACCTGTGTTCCCGCTCTTTTATCAGGGAAAATTCAGGAATTAATCACAACTATTATCCAACTAGGGACGCTCTCAATGAAATATGCAACAAACGTGATGCGAAAACAGGGTGGTTTCACCCTGCTTGAACTGCTGGTCGTGCTGATGATTATTGCGCTGCTGGCAGGATTTGTCGGGCCAAAAGTCTTCTCAAATGTCGACTCGGCTAAGGAGAAAACCGCCATGCGCCAGATGCGCTCGCTTGCTGAGGCACTCGGGCAATATCGCCTCGACACCGGCAGTTATCCAACTGAAACACAAGGTCTGAAAGCGCTGACTGAAAAGCCTTCCAACGCGCAAAACTGGAATGGACCTTATCTTAGCCAGCATGTGCCGTTAGACCCCTGGGGCAATCCGTACCAGTGGCATAACCCCGCCCGGACAAAAGACGCCATTAATGAAGTCGAAATAACCTCCGGCGGTAAAGACGGTAAGCCTGTCACTTACGGGTTCTGAATATGCTGCGCCTGTCCATATATTCGCTGTTTATCTTCAGCGTATTTTCCTGCCGGGCCGATTGCTGGCAGCTGGCGGGAGAACGTTACGGCATTGAGCCAGAACTATTACAGGCGATAGCGATAGTGGAATCCAACGGTAATACCCGGGCCATCAACAAAAATCGTGATGGCTCAATGGATGTCGGTCTGATGCAGATCAATAGCATTCACTTCGATGCGCTGCGTAAATTTCGTATTAGTCAAAAAGATCTGCTAACCGACCCTTGCCAAAGTGTCATGACCGGCGCCTGGATCCTGGCAGGTCAAATCCAGCGCTTTGGTTATACCTGGGACGCGGTGGGAGCGTATAACGCCGGAACGGCAAATACCCCCCAGCGCCGCGCGCTTCGTCAACAATACATAAAAAAAGTGGCTCCGCATTATGCCCGCCTTAAAAGGCAGAGCCATACACTGTCGCCAAAATGAAACCATATACCGTCACCATCCTCCAGGGGGGGAAACGCGTCAATCAGACCGTACTTGCCGCGTCGCCTGATGATGCCAGCGCCCGCATTATTGCCGGCGGCGGCATCGTTTTGCAGGTACAGGAACGCCCCGCCCGCAAGGAGAAACGCTTTCCACTGAATCTGTTCTTGCAGGAGCTTATCGCTCTGCTGGAAGCCGGGCTGGTCGTGGTCGAGGCCGTCGAAGCGCTGCGCGAAAGCAGCCGCGACGGTGGCACCTCGCTGGTTCTGGATACGCTGGTTAAAAAGCTCTACGAAGGAGCGCAACTCTCCCAGGCGATGATGGCGTTACCAGCACTGTTTCCGCCTCTGCTGATTAACACCGTTGCCTCTTCTGAGCAAACCGGACACTTACCCGAAGCGCTAAAGCGTTTTCAGTTTTACGAATCAAGAATGGAAATTCTGCGCAAGCGGATTAAATCAACCCTGCTCTATCCGACAATTGTCATTGCCGCCGGCGGGATAATTCTGTTCTTTCTGCTCGGCTTTATTATTCCACGTTTTTCCGTGGTGTTTGACGGGATGAAGAACCCGTCCGCCAGCGCACAGCTTATCCTCTGGTGGGGACGCCTGACGCAAACCCATGGCTCGCTGCTGCTGGCCGGTTGCGCGGCAGCGGTCGCAGGCATCGTGATGGCGGTGCGTAGCCCGCGCCTGCGCCAGCGCGCGCTCGGTTTGTTGCTGCGCATTCCCGCCTTACGCCAGCAGCACCAGCTTTCTGTGCTGGTGCGTTTCTACCGCACGCTGGGCCTGCTGTTACAGGGCGGCCTTCCCGCGCCAGATGCGCTAATGCTGAGCCGGGAGATCCTGCCCGCCACGCATCGTCAGCAGGTTGAACAGGTTATCCGCGACGTCGCCGCCGGCGAGTCGCTCTCCCGCATGCTGGAAGCGCAACGGATGACGACTCCTGTCGCCAGTCGTCTGCTGCAGGTCGGCGAACGCAGCGGCGAACTGCCTGCCATGTGCGAGCGGATCGCCGCTTTTTATGATGAATCGCTGGAACGCGCGATTGAAACCTTTAGCAAAATTTTTGAACCGATTCTGATGATGGTCGTTGGCGGCATCGTTGGGCTCGTCGTGTTTTTACTGTACATGCCCATTTTTGAACTGGCAGGAGGATTGCAATAATGTCTCACTCACCGTCTGTAGAACCCCTTTTCGACCTGCCAGACGAGCAGCGCTGTCAGGCGCTGGCGGAACTGCTGGACAGTTTCCCCGGTGCGTTAGAAGAAGCCGCCGGTTCCCTGGGGCTCACGCCGCTCTCACCCACACAGCTCGCCGACAGCGAAGAGGATTTCGAAGCCGTGCCGCTGACCGAATCGCTCAGCCAGCGAGCATTGCCGCTGCGCGTTAACGGTCAGCTCCACGTTGCGCTGGGCGATCCGTTTTCACTGGCGCTGCGCCAGTGGGCTTATAACGTGAATGCGCTCCCCGCGCTCGCCCCGCTCTCTCAGCTTAATGCCCGCCTTGATGAACTGGCAAAACAGCAGCGCACGCTCGATCAGCTGGAGCAGCAGCAGAGTGAAGAGAATAAAGAGGCCCGGTGGCTGGAGATCACCCCAGCAGCCATCGCCAGTGAACCCCATGCCGTCATTAAGCTGGTTAACGCCACGCTGTTTGATGCCCTGCAGAGCCGCGCCAGCGATATTCATCTTTGCGCCGTCGCGGATGGGTTGATGGTGAAGTACCGCATTGATGGCGTCCTGCACAGCATTCGCCACTGCGCCGGGCTTCAGCAGGCGGAGCAGGTGATCTCCCGTCTCAAGGTATTAAGCTGCATGGACATTTCCGAACGACGCACGCCTCAGGACGGGCGCTTTAAGGCGTTGATTCTCCAGCGTCCCGTCGATTTTCGCGTGTCCATCATGCCGGGCGTCTATGGCGAGGATGCCGTACTGCGCGTGCTGGATAAATCTCACGATCAAAACCTGCGCCTGGAGACGCTCGGCTTTGATGAGCACACGCTGGGCGCGATTCGCCAGTTAACCCATCTGCCCCACGGTATGGTGCTCGTCACCGGGCCAACGGGGAGCGGGAAATCCACCACCCTCTATTCAGCACTCAGCGAACTCAACAGTGGTGAATGCAAAATTATCACCATTGAAGATCCCGTGGAGTACCAGCTCAACAGCGTGCTGCAAATTCCGGTCAACGATAAAAAAGGGCTCACCTTCGCCCGCGGCCTGCGCGCCATTTTGCGTCACGACCCGGACATCATCCTGGTGGGTGAGATCCGCGACGGTGAAACCGCCGGCATTGCCGTGCAGGCGGCGCTCACCGGCCACGTGGTGCTCTCCTCGGTTCACGCCAATGACGTCTTTAGCGTACTGGAACGTTTTTTATATATGCAGGTGGAGCCCGCCAGCCTGATCACCGCCCTTAACGGCGTCGTGGCGCAACGGCTGGTGCGCCAGATTTGCCCGGACTGTATTGATGACGCCACGCCCACAGATGACCTTCTCGCGGCCTGGCAATCCGGACCTCTGCAGCAGCTCACGCCCCGCTGGCGTCGAGGGCGAGGCTGTGATACCTGCCGCGACAGCGGTTTTCGCGGCAGGCTGGCGCTGGCGGAAGTGCTGCATTTCAGCGATGCGATGAAAGAGGCAATGCTAGCGCGATCGCCCCGGCGCAAGCTAAAGGAAGTGGCGCTGAATGACGGTTTTGTTCCGCTCTCGACCATCGCGCTGCGCGCCGTGGTCGAAGGCAAAACCACCTGGGAGGAGGTGAACCGTGTTATCACTCACTAACACCTGGCAGTGCGACATCTGGCCTCATGCCGTGCGGTTGCGCCGCAACAACGTGGTTCTCGCCACCCATGAACGCCGGCCAGATGAGTCTCTTGAAGCCGCGCTCGAAACGCTGCTGCGCCTGCGCCCTTCCGTCTTACCGTGGCGTGACGCGGTGGAGTTTCACCTCGATACCGACGATCTGACGTTTTTAATTCAGCCCTGGCATGACGGCGTGACCACACCGCAGGAACTGCTCCAGCTCGCCCGACAGCAGGCGGTTCTTCGCGCGAGTCCGCCCGTCGACTGGCAGGTGCGCTTCGAGACCCTTAACTGGCAGCAGTCAGCGCTGGCCGCGTGCCTGAAGCAACCTTGCTGGCACCTGCTTGTCGCGCTGGCGCGTCGGGAGCGGCTGCGGTTTCGCGGTGTTGTCACGCCGTTTCAAAAGCTGTTTAGCCACTTCGCCGCCGCACTGCCGGAAAACGGCCTGTTTGTGGCGATGAGCCCCCACCATAGCCGGATTGCCAGCCGTCAGCACCACAGCTGGCGCGACGTCTGGACACTCACCCTGCCACAGCAGGAGATGGACGCCCAGCTGCGGGTTATCGCCCGGCTAAGCGGAATGCAGGACTGTCCTGGCTACGTCATTCATACCGACGCTGAGCATCACCAGGAAGTCGCGCTACAGGAGAGTACTCATGACGCCGCTGTTTACGCGTAGTTCCCCGTGGGCCGCACGCACGCTGCTGTTAACCGGACTCCTCTGCTTACCGCTCACCGGTGCCGTGATGTATGGCCTGTTTGAGCACCAGCGCCTTGAGCTGGAGACGTCGCAGGTACAGCAGCAGCTCGCCCAACGGCAGCAGGTGCTGCGCAAGCTGCGTGAAGCGGAGCAGCGCCGGTTGCGCCAGGCTCAGCAACTGCAGGCCGTCCCGCCGGCCATCAAGCTGCTGGACAACATCGGCAGCGTACTGACGCCTGATATTGCGCTCCTGAGCATTGACGTCATTGCCAGTAAAGGCGATGCGCGGCTTACGGTGAATGCAGGCAATCTTGACGCCCTGCTCGCCTTTAGCGAGCGGCTACAGCAGTTGCCGGCGCATGTGGTGCTTGAGAACCATCGCCAGTCGGCGCAGGGCGATCCTGCCTGGCCGATTAACGCGGTACTCGACGTCAAGGTGACGACGGAGGCGCACCATGCGGCTTCAGAATAAACCCGCCGTGCTGCGCTGGCAGGCGGCGTTATTTGCCGGGCGCATCGGAACGGTTCCGCTCGTGCTCGCCGGGCTGCCCGCAGGACTGCTGCTGTTATGGCTTGGCGGCGTGCGGCCGCACACCATCCATTTGCAGGAGAACCTTGCCCGGATCCAGGCGCAGCTACAAACCGCGCTGCCGCTGGATAAACAGCAGCCGGAACTGCAAAGCCGCATCAGCCTCGGAGAATATCAGCAGGTCAGGCTCATTTTTGAGCAGTTCAGGAGCCGAGGGATGAAGGTCGACGCCAGCCGCTATCAGCTGGAAAACGACGACGGCAAAACCGCGCTACGGCTGGATATTCCGCTGCGCGGTGAATATCTGCCGCTGATGGACGCCCTGGAAACGCTAAGCCGCACTTTGCCGTTACGCATTGAGCAGCTAAGCCTGCGGCGCGCCGGGCCATCGGAAAGCCAGCTCAGCGCCACCGTGCAGCTTCGCCTGTTGAAGGAGTCGCCATGAAACTGCCGCGCTATTTACAGCTGGCGCTGGTGCTGACCGCCGGTGCTGTTTTCTGGAGCCAGTTTGCCGATGACGAGATATCGCAAGCGCCGCTTGAGGCGCAGCCGGTCTCACGCCCGCGCCCCGCGCCAGCAAAGCCGGAGACGGCTCACGCAACGCGCATCGATCTCTTTTCAACGCCACATAGCAGGGCGCAAGACGTAGCAGAAAAGCCGCCGGAAAACGATCGGCCTGAAGAGGCGACACCAACCGCACCGCCGCTACCGCTTCAGATCCTCGGTGCCTGGTGGGAAAACCGTCAGAGGATCCTTGTGCTGACGGATGGCAAAGAGACCTGGCCGGTCTGCGAGCGCTGCAGGGCGGACGGCAGGATCTGGATCGGCAGTTCGCCGGTCAACAACTGGATTTTAAAAGCGGTGGCGAACGACCACCTCCTGTTTGAATGGCAGCCCACCCATAGCCAGCAGCGGCTGGAACTGGATGAGCTGCAATCGGAACCGACACATTAATCATGAAAAAAACTATTGCTCTCACTTTTTTGTTGTCATGCGCGCTACTGAGCGGCTGTGCACAACGTGCGGCGCCTCCGGTCCGGGAATCAGTGACCGCCTCGCCGCAGGTGCTGGTTAAGCGGCTTAAGGAGATAGACCAACAGCGCATCGCCAGCCCACAGGATATTGCGCTTCGCGCCGAGCAGGCTGACATCAGCAAAAAGCTGGTCAATGACTACCTTAAAAATGCCGATCTCGCGGTGCGTCAGAACAACTACACCCTGGCGACGCAAATGTGGCGCGATGCGCTTACCTATGAGCCCGGCAACCTGCGCGCCCTGCAGGGCTTACGCAAACTCGATGCCCGTAGAGCGCTGGACGCATTGTATAAGGAGGCGGTGGCTAACAGCACCCGCGACCCGGCACGCGCGCTGCACAAAATCCAGCAGGTACTGGAAGAAGATCCCAACTGGCCCCAGGCGCGCGCGCTGCGCGATCACCTGATGCGTGAGGTGTCGCGGATCAACCAGCCGGAGCAGCGTCTGAACCGGGAACTGCAAAAAACGATAGCGCTTAATTTTCGCGAGCACAGCCTGATGGCCATCTTTAACACCATCAGCCAGATGACCGGGGTCAATATCATTTTTGACAAAGATATTTCCTCCAGCACTACCGGCAGCCTGATAGCCAAACGCACCACTGCGGAAGATGCTATCAACGTGCTGCTGTTGTCGAATAACCTGCGGAAGAAGGTGCTGAACAGCAATACGTTGCTGATCTACCCCGCCACCGCGCAAAAAGAGAAGATCTATCGCGACGTGGTCGTCAAAACCATCTTCCTGGGTTATGCGAAAGCAAAAGAGGTCAACGTCGCCCTGCGCAATATGGTCAAGCTGAAGGATGTGCACGTTGATGAGCGAACCAACTCCGTCACCCTGCGCGGGCCAAAAGAGAACGTGGAAAAAGCGGAGCGCCTGTTAGTGACGCTCGACCGGCCTGAAGCGGAGGTCACGCTGGCCGTTGAGGTGCTGGAAGTAAATACCAACGATCTCGAAGCGCTTGGCGTGAAGCTGCCGCAAACCATTAGTGCGGGTTTTGCGAAAAGTAAAGAAGGTGATTTAAAGGGAAGCGGGATCCCGCTGGGCGACCTGAGCGCCAAAAATATCATGGTCGATATCGACAATATGACCATTGACATGAAAAAAGTGTTGAGCAACGCCAGAGTGCTGGCCAACCCGCGGATCCGGGTGAAAAACAATAAAAAAGCGCTGGTTGATATTGGTCAAACGATCCCGGTACTGACCACAACCGTCAATGACGGGATTTCGCAACAGAAAGTGGATTATCAGGACGTCGGCCTGAAGCTGGAAGTCACCCCGGAAGTCAGTATGGATGACAATATCTCAATGGAGGTGAAGTTCACGCTCAGTGCCCTGGGCGCCGAAGAACCCGGTGAGAACGGAGCAAAGTATTACCGCACCACGAAACGCGAAGCCAATACCACGCTCAGCAGTATGAACGGCGAGACCCAGATGCTGGCAGGGCTGATCAAGCAGGATGAAACCACGACCCAAAAAGGAACGCCGTTATTAAGTGACATTCCGGGGCTGGGCCGCCTGTTTAGCAGCAATTCCGACAACAAAGAGCGCACGGAGGTGGTGCTGTTAATTACGCCGACCATTGAGCGCAACCTCGATTTACCGGGAAGCCACGTCAGTACCATTGAGATGGGCAGCGACGATTTAACGGGCGACAGCATTCAACTGCGCGACCTGCAGCACGACGAGCCGGGCAGCGGGTTTACCGCACCGGCGCTAGCGCCGCCGGCCCATTTCCCTGACCGGGCGGCCACGCTGCCGCCACCGATCTTCGATGAGTCAGAGACGGAAAACGGAGCATCGTAATGCAGCGCCAGCGCGGTTTTACCTTGATTGAGATGATCGTCACGCTGGCGCTACTCGCCACGCTTGCCGCTGCCGCTGCGCCGCTGATGCGTAACTACCATCAGCGGCAGCAGGAGACGCAGCTACGTGAGTCGCTGCGCACGCTACGCGATGCCATTGACCGTTATCACCAGGCAAGCGTGGACGGCATCATTGAGAAAAAAACCAGCGAATCGGGATATCCGCCGACACTAAAAAGCCTGGTGGAAGGCGTCCGGGATAAGACATCGCCCACTGGCGCGATGATCTACTTCCTGCGCCATATACCGCGCGATCCGATGTGCGATTGCGAGGGAAAAAATGATGAAGAGACCTGGCGGTTACGCGCATCCACGCAGCCACCCGGCGATTTCAGCGGCGGCGGGAAAGACGTGTTTGATGTCAGTAGTACCAGTACGGCCAGCGGTCTGAATGGAGTGCCCTATGCGCAATGGTGAAAAAGGTTTTACGCTCATCGAGCTGCTGGTGGTGATGGCGATCATCGCGACATTGATGACCCTGGTCGCTCCACGTTTTTTCCAGCACGCGGACAGAGCCAAAGAGGTGGTGCGCGAGCATAACCTGCATGCGCTGCGCAGCGCGATCGATCACTACCGCCGCGATCGCCTGGCGGGGCCATACAGCCTGGAGGATCTGATCGAGGCCGGTTATCTGCGCCAGATGCCGCTGGATCCCATCACCAACCGCCGCGATATCTGGGAGGCGAAGACCGATGACGAAGGGCAAATTATTGACGTCGAGACGCCACCTAAACCCGGGCAGGATCATCGCGATGCGTTCGATTAAACGACAGGGAGGTTTTACCTATCTGCTGCTGCTGATTGCGCTCTCCACGCTGGCGTTGTCGCTGCTGAAAAGCCGCGATGAGGTGCAGATGCGTTATCAGGCGCAACAGGAGGCTGAGCTTTTATTTCGCGGGGATCAAATCCGCGCAGCGATACAGGCCTACCGCGGCAACGGTGATGGCTGTTTTCCCGTGCGTTTCGAACAGCTGCTTATTGATAAACGCGGGCGAAAACCGCTTTATCACCTGCGCCAGCACTACGCCGACCCGCTAACCGGGAGTAAAAACTGGGGGATGATCCTCGATCCTCAGGGACGCTGGATTGGCGTGCGCAGTCTCGGAAAGGGTACGCCACGGAAAAAAGTCGGCTTTCGTCACGATCCAAAACAGTTTGCCAAAGCGAAAACGTATTACGACTGGAAATTTCAGGTAGAGAGCGATCCGCAGGCCCCGCTGCCTGCGGCCTGTGGTCGCTAATGCAACGACTGTCTTTGTCATGAAAAAATCCTCTTTGAGAAAAATAAAAACAACAAGTTTACGCAACAGTGACCATATCTTAATGCTTCAGACCGTAAAACATACCACCAGATAAAATCATCGTTTATTTATTTTTAACTCATAGATACAGAGAAGATTCTTATTAATCAGAAGACCAGCACCGTCTTATTTTATTCTGAGGAATGAATATACTGCCTTGCCACTATTCAGGCAGGAATAGTAGGCTTAATAGCCATCTCATATATTTTACCATGATGAGCGAGACATAAGATGGAACCATCAATTAAACAGACTCATGAAAAAATTCGGGTTTGCGTGCGAACAAACTCTTTTTTATTCGAAAAAGGGCTTGAAGAAATAGCGCGATTTTATTTTATCGCCAGAGATAAAATACTGTGCATTATCGATGCTGACACGTTTGGCACGAAGACGCATCTGGTGAAGTATCTGGAGTTCATCAGAAGAATTAAACCCGACATGCTTGTTTTGATCACGGGTCATCACACCCGAAGCGAGCAGCACGCATGGTATGTAAAAGCAAATGAATCCCTGTCGGGCTGGTGCGAAACCATTGATGCCATGAACTTTATACGACCCAATCTCGACAGCGTTATCGATTTTTACAGAAGGCAACATGACTGAAAATCTTTTGCAAACGGAGGACTAGACGTGAAGTTAAGTTTTTGTATCAGGACGAATGTTTTGGCGAAAATGGCCGATGTCACCGAGGCTGAATTAGTGTATGCGCTCATGACGACGGGTGAGCTGTTCGGGGTGAAAATACCGGCACCGTTACCGGGCAGGCATAATGCCAAAACGCGTAGCTTTGATTACAAAGAAGCACTGGATTTTGCTGAAGAAGTGAAAATTGCCCGAGACAGTAAAAGGCAGATCTGAAAACGTAATAAGTCCATCCCTTAATCAAGTGATACCTCAATCCATTCCTTATATTTACAGCAGCACTGCCCGGATGACTTAACGTTTTCCTTCAACATTGATAGCGCAATACAAATGACTTCAGCGTACAAGCAATCATTAATACTCCGGGCATACTCAAGTTTTTTATCCAGATAATAACTAAGCGAAACATGATCAATATTAATCCCCTGCAAGGATAATTGCGTGGCGGCATCGCCAATGAGTATTGATGCTTGCTTTTCAGGATAGACATTATTCATGAATTTTAGCCCTGCACTTTGTAAAATATTCGACAGGTAGAGTTCAGGGGGCTTATGCCCCCTTGTTTACAAAAACACCTCAGAATGAATTAACGTGTTTACCAATCACAGCTACTTAAGCCCGTATTTTTAAACGTTTTTGATTCCGTCTTTCCTCTGATACCGTCCTTATTAACTGGCGTCACATAAAGCGTGACTTCCCCCCAATAGCCTAAAGTAACGCTTTTTATGTTGGAAACGACGGTGCTTCCCCACTTCCACTGAAATATCGTGTTGCCTTCAGATGCACCGCCATTAGCGTTGTAGGTGTAGGTTGCCGTTATTCTGTTACAGGCTCCGGTACTGCCGCTGTAACCCAGGTTTGTAACGAAAGGCGCAGGCTTAGATCTTATGGTAACAGCACCACTAAAGGCCTGAGTGCCAGATAACGGCTGCCCTGAACCTTTAGGCGTCACGGCCACCCGCACGTCATAACCCGCATAGCTGTCCGGCAGCGTGAACGTTTTTGCCGTGCCGCCTGCGACATTCCTCCACGTCTGGCCATCCTTCCACTGCCACTGGAAGCTGGAGACGTCCGTACCGGCCCCGTTTGCAGTGAAGGTATATTCCGCCCTCAGGGTCTGCCCCACCTCCGGCGTGCCGGAGATCCTTAGCCCCGTCACAGACGGCATACCATACACCGCTACCGCCGGGCTGTTCTGTACCGCACCGGTCAGCGACGGCTGGCTGCTGCCCTTCGGCGTTACCACCACCCGCACGCTGTAGCCCGCATAGCTGTCCGGCAGCGTAAACGTTCTTGCCGTGCCGCCTGCAGCATTCTTCCATGTTGCACCATCCTGCCATTGCCACTGGAAGCTGGAGGCGTCCGTCCCGGACCCGTTTGCCGTGAAGGTGTATTCCGCACTCAGGGTCTGACCCACCTTCGGCGTGCCGGAGATATGCAGATTGGTTATTGACGGCGCACCATAAGCATCCACCGCCGGGCTGTGCTGTGTATCGCCCTGCAGCTGAGGCTGGCTGCTGCCCTCCGGAATTACCGTCACTTTAATGCTGTAACCCGCATCCTCGGCCCGGAGGGTGTATTCCCGACCCGTGGCCCCCTCAATCGGCATCCAGCTGGTTTTCTCATACCTCCCCCAGATAAAGGTGGATTTATCCGTACCGCTTCCATTTGACGTGAAGGTGTATTCTGCCCTCAGGATCTGCCCTACCCTCGGCGTGCCGGAGATGTGCAGATTGGTTACCGACGGCGCCCCATAAGCGTCTACCGACGGGCTGCTCTGTACCGCTCCGGCCAGTGCTGGCTGGCTGCTGCCCGTCGGCGTCACCACCGCCTTAATGCTGTAACCCGCGTCTCCCGCCTGAAGAGTGTATTCCCGGCCGTTGGCCCCCTCGATCGGCATCCAGCTGGTTTTCTCATATCTCGCCCAGATATAGGTTGAAGCATCCGCACCGGTTCCGTTCGCCTTGAAGGTATATTCCGCCCTCAAGGTCTGCCCCACCTTCGGCGTGCCGGAAATCTTCAGGCCCGACACCGACGGCGCGCCATATACTTCGACCGCTGAACTTTCCTGCGCCACTCCGGCCAGAGCCGGGTGACTGCTGCCCTTCGGCGTCACCACCACCCGCACGCTGTAGCCCGCATAGCTGTCCGGCAACGTTAACGTGCGTGCCGTATTGCCAGCGGCGGCCGCATTCTTCCAGGTCTCACCGTCCTTCCACTGCCACTGGAAGGTGGACGCATCCGCACCGCTCCCGTTTGCCGAGAAGGTGTATTCCGCCCTCAGGGTCTGCCCCACCCTCGGCGTGCCGGAGATGTGCAGATTGGTTACCGACGGCGCCCCATAAGCGTCTACCGACGGGCTGCTCTGTACCGCTCCGGCCAGTGCTGGCTGGCTGCTGCCCGTCGGCGTCACCACCGCCTTAATGCTGTAACCCGCATCTCCGGCCTGGAGGGTATATTCCCGGCCGGTGGCTCCTTCGATCGGCATCCAGCTGGTTCTCTCATACCTCGCCCAGATATAGGTTGAGGCATCGGCACCGCTTCCGTTCGCCGTGAAGGTATATTCCGCCCTCAATGTCTGCCCCACCTCCGGCGTGCCGGAAATGTGCAGATCTGCCACCGATGGCGCACCGTAAACATCTAATGCCGGGCTGTGCTGCACCGCACCGACCAGCGACGGCTGACTGCTGCCCTCCGGTATTATCGTTACTTTAATGCTGTAACCCGCGTCTCCCGCCTGGAGGGTGTATTCCCGGCCGTTGGCCCCCTCGATCGGCATCCAGCTGGTTTTCTCATACCTCGCCCAGATATAGGTTGAAGCATCCGCACCGGTTCCGTTCGCCTTGAAGGTGTATTCCGCCCTCAGGGTCTGTCCCACCTCCGGCGTGCCGGATGTACGCACGTCCTCCACCGCTGGCGTGCCGTAAGCCGTAACCGCCTGGCTCTCCTGGAGCGTTCCGGTCAGCGACGGGTGACTGCTGCCCTTCGGCGTCACCACCACCCGCACGCTGTAGCCCGCATAGCTGTCCGGCAGCATGAACGTTCTTGCCGTATTGCCAGCGGCTGCCGCATTCTTCCATGTCTCTCCGTCCTTCCACTGCCACTGGTAGGTAGACGCATCCGCACCGCTCCCGTTTGCCGAGAAGGTGTATTCCGCACTCAGGGTCTGCCCCACCTTCGGCGTGCCGGAGATATGCAGGTCTGTCACCAACGGCGCGCCGTAAATCTCCACGCCGGATTCGCCTTTTTTGCCGTTGACCGTGGCGCTCACCGTGATGGTTCCACCGGTATTTTTCGTGGTGACGGTCATTGTCCCCACGCCTCCGGTTCCGGTGATGGTGCTGGTCTCCCCCTGGGCCACCAGCTCCGGTTTGTCGATATCCCAGACAATCGCCTCGCCCACTACCGCACGGCCAAAGCGGTCCTTCACCGTGGCGGTGTAGGTAATGGTGTTCAGCCCGTTAGCTTCCACGCTGGCCGCACTGGCAGTGACCGTCACGGCTGACGCTTTCCCGGTGACCGGCTCCGTTTTTGACGACGCCTTATAGCCCTCATTTTTGGCCGCGTTGGTAGCGGTTACCGCGACAAACAGCGTTGCCCCTGTGTCCTGCTCTGTCAGGTGATAACTTTCCGACGTGGCGCCGTCGATCGCGCCACCGTCACGGTGCCACTGGTAGCTCAGCTTCACCTCACCGCCGCCGTTCTGTTCCACGTCCACCTTCTCAACGCTTACCGTGTCACCCACCTTCAGCCCGGCGGTTTGGTTCAGCGTGATGCTTTTGATCGTCGGAATCCCCTGCAGCGCCACGCCGGACTCGCCCTTCTTGCCGTTGACCGTGGCGCTCACCGTGATGTTTCCGCCGGTATTTTTCGCGGTGACGATCATCGTTCCCGTGCCTTCTGTACCGGTGACGGCGCTGGCCTCTCCCCGGCTCACCAGCTCCGGCTTGTCGATGTCCCAGACAATCGCCTCGCCCACAACCGCACGGCCGAAGCGATCCTTCGCCGTGGCGGTATAGGTAATGGTGTTGAGACCGTTCGCATCCACGCTGTCCGCGCTGGCGGTTACCGTAACATCTGACGCCTTCCCGACCACCGGCTCCGTTTTCAACGACGCCTTATCGCCTTCATTTTTGGCATCGTTGGTCGCGGTCACCACCACAAAGAGAGTCGCCCCCGTATCCTGCTCCGTCAGGTGATAACTGTCTGACGTGGCGGCATCGATCGCGCCACCGTCACGGTGCCACTGGTAGCTCAGCGTCACCTCACCGCCGCCGTTCTGATCCACGTCCACCTTTTCCACGCTTACCGTATCGCCCACCTTCAGCCCGGCGGTTTGGTTCAGCGTGATGCTGCGGATAATCGGGTAACCGTTGAGCGTCAGCTGCGTCGCTTGTTTTTTGCCGCCAATATCGACCTCTATTTGCGCATTGCCCCCCGCGGATGCGGTCGTGAACGTGGCCGTCGCTTTGCCTTCTGCATCGGTTTTTTCGATCGCGTTGCTCAGCGCGCCAAACTGCTGCGTGACTAACGACCACGTTACGGGTGCGTCCGGTACGCTATTGTTGTGCTCATCCAGCGCGATGGCGGTCAGCGTCGAAGTGCTGCTCCCATTGGCATTCAGCGTATCTGGGGTACCTTTAAGCTCAACATGATTCACTTTCCCGACAGTCACATTGACGATCTTCTGCTCATCACCTGCGGAGACTTTCACCTGCGATGGCGCTTTTTCAGGTACTACGACGGTTGCACTGGCAATACCGTGCTCATCGCTGTCTCCGGTAGGCGCTTCCCGGAACTGACTCCCTTCTATCCGCCAGGTGATGGCCTGCTTACGGCTGATAACCGCGTTATCAAACCGGTCATACAGCTGCGCGCTGACGGTTTTATCCTCACTGCCTGCGACCGCGTTTTCCGGGACGTCCAGCACCACTTTTTCCACCGGCCCTGGCTCAAGGCTTACGGGCGCTGACGGGCTACTCACGGTATCTACCGTGGCGTTCACCACCCACTTCTCTGCTGCTTTTTGCGGCGCGATAAGCGCGATGGATGCTCTTCCCTCGCTATCCGTTTTGCCGCTCAGGGTTTCACCGTTACTGCTCCACGTGACGTTCTTCTCAACCGTCAGAGGCTTACCATCCTGATCGGTAACTTCAATAGTGAACGTCTTTTCCGTGGCAACTTCTGCGCGCTCGGGAGAGGCCATGAAGCGGATGGCAAGCGGGTGGGCAAAATCGACCACCAGCGCCATCTTCTCCTGCTGAACATTGTTATCACTGGCGGTGCTCTGGGTCTGGATCCCGCCTGGCGGGATCAGCGAGGCCGTAATTTCATCTTCACCATCCGCCATGATGTTTTCTATTTTTACCAGCGCCTGACCGTGCTCATCGGTGCGTACGCTGTTTTGCGACAACGAGCCAAGCGAGTTCCTGCTCTGCCAGTACACCATCTGATCGGTCAGAGGGGAGCCCTGACCGTCTTTCACCTCGGCTAACACCAGCAACGCACCGTGACTCTCTTCGAAGAACTTCACGCTGCCGTCACGGCGGATCTCACCGGGTGAAAGCAGATGATCGATACGCAGGGTGGTTATCGTTGCGCTCCCGGTAACTTTCGCCGTTCCGCTCTCCCCTGGTATCCCTTTTTTGTTGAACGGTGTGACTTCAAAGACCACGCTTCGGGCCATATCACGCGTTTGCACCTCATACGTGGCACTCCCTTCCTTGAGCAGTTCGCCTGAATCTGCGTCATACCAACGCATCCGGGTTTGCTCAGGGTCTTCATCCTCCCCTTCATTGCTTTTATAGAGATAACTCCCCTCCAGGATCTGGCCCGGGGACATGTCCCCCTTAATGGCAACGCCCTCGACGGAAGGGGCAAAATCGCCCGGCGTCACGGTCAGGTGATAGCTGGCGGAACTTAATACGTGCTCCGGATCGACAGGTGACGTTTCCGTCGCTGTGATGGTGACATCGCCCCGATGCGTTGGGTTCACCAGACCGCTGCCCGGCTCCACGGTTGCGATCGCCGTGCTGGAGGAGGTGTAGCGAATGACGCCCCCCTGCCCACCTTTCACCGCGTGCAGCAAAGGCACGCCAGCCTGCGTGGTTTTTTCCGTCGGGCTGAAATAGAGACGTCTGTCTTTTTCTTCCTGCTTATAGGCGAGAACGATGTTGTTATTACGGGTAACGAACTCCGTGCGGGACTGCATGAGCGATGGCAAAGCCGCCGCATTTTCACTTGCCAGCATCTCGGAAAGTTTTCGGCCAAACTCCCAGTGGAAATTCAGACCCACAGAGAAGTTATCCCGCTGCCCGCTAATCATGCTCTGCTCCGCGCTGACCCCTACCAGCGGCACAGGTTGCCACTTAAGCCCGAGGTTAAGCCCGTGAGGATTGTGGCTGGCTTCGCTGCGGCTGCCGTTAACGTCCACTTTGTCGCCATACCACTGGAACCATCCCAATTTAAGCGCGACGTGCTGTGAAAGGGCCGTCTCCAGATTGAGATCCCAGCCGCGGGCGGCACGTTCATACAGTTCATAGCGGTCGGGATCATCATTAAACATGCTGTCGTCAGAATGACGCCAGCCGCTCAGGGGCAGGTAGTAGTTCGCGGACGCACGAATCCCATCGCTCCACAGCTCGGCGCCGGCCCCCATTCGGTTATGGTGCCGCGTGACATCCTGATCGAAAAAGAGGTTTCCACCCGCCATCAGATGCGGGTTAAAGGTATGTCGCCAGCCCAGTCCAACGTTAAGGATATCGCGCTCGTTCCAGCGGTGTGCGCTCATCTGAGTGAACAGAATGTCGTGTTGCCAGATTTTAACCGGCCACAGATAGTCCAGCCCGAAATCGCGGCTATCGCTCCCGCCAATACCGACATCTGCCGTAACGCGGGCTTTCCCGCCGATATTGTTTAACCACGCTTCCACTTCCTGGGTTAACGCGGCATTCACCTCGCTATTTGCCGCACCGCGCAGGGCATCACCCGCGCCGTTTTGTTGGGCGCTTCCCCACATGCCGGCCATTTTATCCCGCAGGGGCTGATTGCTTTCGCTTTCAATGGTTGCGTGAGTTTCAGTTTGCGCCCGCGCGACGGGGGGAACCGTGAGCAAAAAGATGGAAAATAAATAATGTAAAAGGATTATCCACACGGATAATTTTTGACGTAAAGAACAGTACGAAACACTGGGCATTGTGACGCATCCCTAATTAATTAAACTCCCTGGTTAGCGATATTAAGATCCAGATAATTCCTAAACTCCATACAGTAATCAGGAGATGATCATGAGATTTTCCGTCCCTCATTAAATTCAATACTTAGGCATTGATGTTTAACAACTCTTTCAGCCTGCTTCATAAATTTCTCAGCCCAATTTCAGCCGTATATTTTCCGGAGCAGGTAATTCTTAACATGGAACAGACACCTCGCAATTTTATTGCTGACCGTCTTCTTATGCAGATTTTCCCCTAATGGCAGGATGATCCCAGCAATACTCTGGATGTCATTTAATAAGGAAGATCGTTGACATGAATAAAACTGGACTGGCCCTGCTTATTTGTGCACTATTGAGTGCCCCCGCTTTTGCGCAAAATTCCGTCACGCACGAGCAAGCCTGGGAAGGCACTTCGTATCTCTCCGTTATCGTGAAATTAAAACCCGGTACAACGCTTAATAAGTCTTCACCCTTTTCATTACGCGACAGTACCCTCGCCGTGAGTCCGTTATTTACGGCAAATCATTTGCGCAGCAGTGAATTAAGCGAGATGGATGTGCTTAATGAACGCTACGGCTTTAACCGTTATTTACGTATAGCCCTGCCAGCCGATAAGCAACACGACGCGACATATATCAATGACGTAATTAATGAACTGGCGGCGCGACAAGATATTGAGCTGGCTTACCCGGAATCTACGCCGGTGTCGCTGGAAAAGGGGGTCACGGCTCCCGACCTGCCGCCCTATTCCGGGCTGAGCTATGCCCTGAACAGTACCAGCCAGGCCACCGTCCCGGATTTTCGTGGATTGCAGGATTACACCAAATCGCCAGATGAAAAACGGCCCGGCTACTATATGGGTGGCGTTAATCGCGACAGCGTAAGTCAGTATTCAGGGCACGATGGTAGCGGCATTTCGCTGGTCTCGATGGAAAACAACGCATGGAATACCAGCCATGTGAATTTGCCGCCGATCGATTTCCATGAAGGGGACAAGCGCTATACGCCAGGCGAAGATCACGACACCAGCTCCGTCGGGATTATGGCGGCGAAAGATATCAATGCGGGCATCAAAGGCCTGACGTGGAACGCCCGTATGGGATACGTCAAATGGCAGGCCAATAATCTCTACAATATGATCCCCAGACTCCAGGCAGGAGATGTGGTGCAAATAGGTATGCAGACCGGCGGAGGAGATGTGACAGGTTGCACCTCCTCTTGCTATGTCCCCCAGGAAAACGCTCCAGCCTATTATGACGTGATAAAAGCGCTGACGGATAAGGGCGTGCACGTGATTCAGGCGGCAGGCAATGGCAATATCAACCTCGATCACGCAGGATTTAATGGAAAATTTGACGTTAAAAAGCGGGATTCCGGCGCGATCATTGCGGGCGCGTTTTGTGCAAACAATGGCAAAAAAGCCTCTTTCAGCACCTATGGCTCACGTGTGACCAGCGCCAGCTGGGGCTGCTGGGATGTGGTTACTACGGGTTACGGCGGTTTGCATAGCATAAAAAATGCGGAATACACCTCAAGTTTCTCCGGCACGTCCTCCGCGAACCCGATTATCGCAGGCGTGGTCGCCAGCCTGTCGGCCATTGCAAAAGCGCACAATATCACCGTCACGCCTCAACAGATGCGCTCCATTCTCCAGGAAACCGGCACACCTTTAGCTGCGGGGGATTCAGCGAAAGTAGGTACTCACCCCAATATGGCAAAAGCGGTAGCCAGGATTCTGGAACTCAAAGAGGAAGAACAGGAGGAAGTAAAGGCAGTGCCGGGAGAAAACTTTACCGTTACCGGCACGACCGATTCTTCCCGTGCGTATCAGTTAGACGGGAGCGCCAGCAAGAATGCCGTCTCCTGGAAATGGACTATCGACAAAAACAGTACTGGCACATTCTGGCTACAGGAGAAACATGCCGGAGGCTGGGTACGTGAAGTTTCAGGGCCTACCGCCCGGGCACTCATTCCCGCCAATACAGACGGAGAAGCAACCTACTGGTTAACCGTCACGGGCAAAGACGGAAGCGTGAGCGCTGAGAAGATCACCGTAACGGTGAAAAAACCACAGTTACCTGATATTCCTGATGACAGCGCAGAAGCGTATAACCCGCGGATCGCCTACCCGGTGAAATGTACCCGCGTATCGCATAACGGCAAAATCTGGCTGAATCAGTGGTATGTCAACGCAGGACAAGAAGAGCCAGGAAGCGGCGGTGAGTGGGGGGCATGGCGAACGTCGGATGCAGCTAATAATAGCTGCCCTTAAAAACCCTTTTGGTTAACATAATAGTAAAGCCTGGATATAAGCCAGGCTTTATTTTATTAATTCAACGCTCAGGACAACCGTAAAAACGTCATTTCTTAAACTCCGTACTCGCTCAGATTTTATTAATACGCGTCAAGGACTGAAATTGGCAGTACTATTTCATACTCTGTCGCGCTCCGCCCTCTTTACAGCGCGAACGGTCGCTCTTCTCTGCCGAAACTCCCCGACTCTTAATTGCTCAGAGAAGTCTCTTATTCAAGCCGGTTGTCTCCTCCCGTTACTATTTGTCCCTGTTATCACACGGTAATAACGCCTTTTTACCTGCGCCGCAGGTGAGATTAACTTTTCGTTATTGTTCAGTAATAAATAAGGGAACTTATGAAATTAACAGGATCTGCTTTTGTCCTTGCCGCTTTACTGGCAGGGGCGGGCGTCAGCGTTTCAGCTAACGCCGCCACGACCTCGCCATCGGCAAACTGCGAACAGGGTCACCAGAACTGCATGAAAGAACTAGGCACGCTGGAACGCGCCGTCAACGGTGAGAAAGTGAAGGTCGTTGAAGGGCAAACGATTCGTGCGCGCTTCTTTAACGACGGAACCGAACTGCCAAATCTGGAAACGCGCGTCACCATTCTTGCTGGCGAAGAGGCCCACTGGTCCTACGCCCTCGCCCAGGCTATCAACCAGCAGCACCCCGAACTGCGTGCCGGTTTCAGGCACAGCAACGGCGAGATTACACCTGATGAGTCAGAGCCAAATAAGGTGTATGCCGAACAGAACAACCCTCTCAGTCACGTAGAAGTGTCCTTCAATTAATTCAGGGAAGATTATTTTGAAACTACTCAAGATGAATAATATTACGTCTGCGTTAGCCGTGGCATTGATTGGTATGTATTCCACGGGCGCACTGGCGCATGGCTATGTTTTTGAACCAAAATCACGTTCGGTGATTCACTTCCCGCCGATGAACGATAAAGGTGAGCATAGTAACGTCTGGCCTGCTGACGCCGTGGAAGCGCCGAAGCTCCCGGCTGGCAACGATATGAGCCCAACTCCGATCGCCAACGAACAGCTATTCCAGTTCCCGCCGGATGGAAAACTGGCAAGCGGTGGTTCAACGGCAACTCCCGCCTTCAGCAAGCTTGATGACGAAAAGCAGAATACCTACAACAACCCGATGTCTGCGGGTCCGCACCAGTTTAAATGGCATTTACCGGCTAAGCACCGCACCACCTATTTTACCTACTACATCACTAAGCCGGACTGGCAGTCTGTTCCGGGTGCGGATTCGCGCCTGACCAGGGCGATGTTTGAAGATAAGCCATTCTGCCATAAGGTTTATACCTATGCGCCAGGCAACCCGTCGGCCGATATTTCTCTCCCGACAGGCTTCGAAACCCACACCTGCGACGTACCGGAGCGTGAAGGTAAGCAGAAAATTTATGCCGTCTGGCGCGTGCGCGATACCGATAACGCATTTTATCAGATGATTGACGTCGATTTTGGCGGTGAAGTCATTACCAAACCGGTAGCCAACGTCACGCCATCCAGTCATAACCTGTCAACCAGCACGCTGTCGCTGGACGGTAGCGCCTCAACGGGGAAAGAGCTGAAGTACAGCTGGGCCGTCACCAGCAATGCCGATAAGGTCATTCTGGAAAACAGCACCAGTGCTAAAGCCAGCATTCGCCTGAAGGCTAAACCTGAGAGCGATTTTACCGTCAACGTGAAGCTGACCGTCACCAATGATAAAAACGTGAGTGATTCAAAAACCGTCACCCTGAATGCCAAAGCTGAGGCGGATAGCACGGCACCGGAGGCGAAGGCAGGCAGTGACTTCACCGTTCACAGCAACAGTGAATCACGTGGTTATGACCTTAACGGTTCCGCAAGCGTCAATGCTGAAAAATACCAATGGACTATCGTTTCAGGGCAGGACATTGGTGCGTTGCAGGTTGCTAACGGTGGCGAATGGGTTTCAACCGTCCACGCGGCAAAAGCCCGTGCGCTGATTAAACCCGGCAAAATCGGTAAAGTGACCTATCGCCTGACGGTGACGGCCAAAAATGGCAAAACCAGCACCGACGATATCACCGTGACCGTGAAGGAAGCGCAGCAGGCTTCTGATGTGCAGATCAATACGGGCAACAACCAGGACACCATCGTTGGCAGTGACGTTATTGCTGCCGCCGTCGTGTCCAAAAACAATGACTCGTTAAAAGGGGCAAAAATTGAATGGTCCGCACTGAATCACGCCGATAAGATTCAGATCTCGTCACCAAATAACTTCAGCACCAACCTCATGGGTAAACATCCGTATACCGACAATGTGGACGTGACGCTGCAGGTGAAAGTGACGGCGCCTGACACCGGTAAAGTCTCCACGGCAACGAAGGTGATCAAGCTGCGCCCGGCGCAAACCGATGTAAAAGCCTGGGATCACAGCAAGACTTACAAGACACCTTGTGAAAAAGTGAGCTATGAGGGCAACATCTGGCTGAACAGCTGGGAAACCCGAGGCGTTAAGCCGGGTTCCGATGGCGAGTGGGGCGTCTGGAAAAAAGAAGGTGCTGCCAACATGCCTAAAGAGTGCAAATAATACTGTGAGTTAACTCTGGCCGGGTCTTCACTGACCCGCGCCTCACATTATCATTCCCTGCCTAAACTTTCGTTATCATTTTTGCGCCGGAAATCGCCCCTTCGTTCCGGCGCTTTTTTATCGATATAAGATCACCCACCCTATCGCGGCGATAATCGGATACGGGCCGAAGGGAAACGGTTGACCGGGCTTGATCCGCAACAGAATCAGCGCCGTGATCAGCGCCAGCAGGGTCGAGGCAACAAAAACATCCAGCAGCGCCAGCGGGCCAAGCCACGCCCCGATCGCCGCCAGCAGTTTCATATCCCCCATCCCCATCCCTTCATGGCCGCGCAATAAACGAAACAGCAAAGAGAGCGTCCAGGGCACGCCAAATCCCAGCAGAGCGGCGATTAATGCCTGCGTTGGCTCCACCCGGCTATAGCCGCTGACGGCAAACGCTAGCGACATCACCAGCAGCGGGAGCGTCAGACGGTCGGGCAGGAGCATGGTGCGCAGGTCAATAAACAGCAGCGGCAGCAAAAACGTCACCGCCAGCAGGTCGAACAGGCTCTGCGGCGTGACGCCCTGCTGCCAGATAATCACCCCGTACAGCAGTGCCATAAGCCCTTCAACCAGCGGATAGCGCCACGATATCGCCTGACCACAGCTGGCGCAGCGCCCGCGCAGCAGCAGCCAGCCCATCAGAGGAACATTGTGGCGAAATTTAATGGGGTGTTTACAGCGTGGGCAATGGGAAGCAGGCCACGATAAAGAGAGTGCTTCACCGTGGAGAATCAAGGGGAGCCGATAAATGATGACATTGCAAAAACTGCCGATAATGGCGCCCAAAAAAACGCTAAAAACGAGTATTACACTCTCAACCATGGTTCCACACTCTGAGGGACATGCAATCTCCGATAATAGCAGAGACTACTCGTTATATTTAGGCAGCCTGTTTGCACGTAAAGTACAAAAGTCTCCGCGCAAGTTCGCCCATTCAATATTCAGATGCGTTTTTGCATATTGTGCCGCTTCTTTCCACAATAATGCCGCGATATGCCACTCCTTTCCCTGTTCATGTTCTGCCGCTCGTGAAGAAAGTGAAAACCACAGGGTAGCAGGGTCGCGTTTGTCGCTTTGCCAGTCCATCGTTAAGCCCTTTAGAAAAAATCCCAGCGTATCAATAGCGACGATAAAATAATTGAGCTTAAAATGATAAATACCTGAATAACGCTGAATGCCTCAGTGGGAGAACAACGCTGATTACCAATATTATCCGCTGGCTGGCCTTTTCGGGTCTCTATATCCTGCTGGCATTGCTGAGCTTTCATACGCGGGATAGCTGGAGCCTCTCCACCACGCTCTGGCTCCCGGCGCCGTTGCTTTTCGCCGCGTTATGGCTGACGGCCCCGCGAGAGTGGCCGCTGTGGCTGGCTACCGCGGGCTTGCTGCATGTGTTTGCTGGCGTCTGGATAGGCCGCCCGCTCACGCTGGCGTGCCTGTTCGCCCTCTTCGACGTCGCGATATTTCCGCTGTGCGTCGCCGTCTTTCGTCTGAATGCGCAACTGCCTGCGCTGCGTTTTGCGCGCAGGCCGATTATTGGTGAACTGATCTACCCCCTGCAGTTAATCTTCAGCATTTTTTGCGGCAGCCTGCTGCTTAATCTGGCGCTGTTACTCTCAGGGTATCCGATTGCGCCTCTGCATTTTTTTTCCTGGGTGCTGGCGGCATTAACCGGCATTCTCGCCATTCTGCCGCTGCTGCGTGAGAGCAAAATGCCGTCGCACCCGCGGTTTAACGGGCGGGAAGCTCTGCTCCTTGCCGCGAATACCCTGGTGCTGATGACGGGGTACTTTTTCCTGCCACCGCTCTGGCAGGGGCTAAACCTGCTGCTGGTGCAAACGACGGTGGTTTTACTGAGCGTGTTTGCGCTCTCCGGGCGCGGCGTTGGCGCTCTGCTGCTCATTCAATACCTGATTGTGGTGCTGGCGACCCAGCAGCGGGAAGGGATTTTTTACACGCTAACGCCCGATCTCATCCCCGCAATCTGGCAGGCGCAGTGGTACCTGGTATTTTCGGCGATTTTTGCCAACTGTTTATATCAGTACCGCCGCTGGATCCAACAGCAACAGGCGCTCGCGGCCAGCACCAGTGCCATCATTATTCGCCTGTCGCAGACGGGTTCTTGCGTCGTGTTTCGCCTCTCGATGCCAGAGGAGGAGATCCACTGGCAAGGCAGTACGGAAGCGCTGTTCCCTGATGAGGAAAAGACGCTGAGCACCCTGACGCTACTGGACGCACACTGCGATACGCCGTTCCTGCCCGGTTTTCGCGCCTGGTACTCACAGCAACTTGAAAGCAGCTTTGCCCGGGAAGTTGTTCTGCAAACGCTGCACGGAAGGCAGATGCGCGGGATGGTGCTGTTTCACAGGATTGGCAACACCGCGCATCTGATGGGGGGAGTGAGCCTCTTTCTCACAGCATCCGCTGCAGAATCTCCCGCTGCCCGCTAAAGGTGTATTTCAACACCGCCGCGACATGCCCAAGCAGAATCACACCCAGCAGAATGCAGCTATAGCGATGCACCTGGAAGAAAAACGCATTCACTTCGGCGATGGCAATCGGGCGGGAAACCGGCACCAGACCAAACAGGTTGTAGTCTTTTTGCAGCATCAGAAAACCGCTAACCAGCACCACCATAATGGTCAGATAAAACAGCTCATGAATAAATACCACCAGCTGTTTTTTACGTCCGGCTACCGTTGCCGGATAGGGCACCGAAGGGCGGAAGAAACGCCAGACGAAGCGCACCATCATGATAGGCGTGGCGATGGTACCCAGCGACATATTCAGCACGGAGAAGAAGGTAAACCAGCGGGTTCCTTCCAGCGCGTGCAGAATATAGCCCATGCACATCGCGTAGATAATGACGGCTGCGACCACCCAGTGCAGAAGGCGAGAAAACCGATCGTAACGTTTGGCAATAACCAGAGAAGTTTGCATAGTCGTTGTCCTGTAAAACAAACAGCACGGCTCCCTGCGAAGCCATGCTGTTTAAGAAAAAGGTTATTCAGCTACCCACAAGTTGCGGGCCCGATCCGGCGACCAATGGCTGGCACCTGTATGGCCAATCTGACAGCGATAAACGTTGCCCTCATAGAGCACTTTATCCCCTACGGCATAGAGTTTGCCCGGCGTGAATGGGGTAACGTCGCCGCCCTGGCCGCCCTCTTCGCCTCCGCCATCGTCATTATCGGGCACGGTAACGTTGACCGGCTGGCTCGGCGTAGCGAAGTTGTTGGCTGCATCATAGGCGATGACCGTATAGCGATAGCTCATGCCAGGCTGGGTTTGGGTGTCGGTAAAGTTGAGTTCACGGGTATCACCGATCTTTTCCAGACCGCGCCAGATGGCATACCCCGCCACGCCAGTATTATCCTTAGCAGGCAGCCAACTGAGCGAAACATCCTGCCCCTTCAGCGTGGCCTGCACGCCCTGCACCTGTGTTGGCGCCTGAGTATCCGTTTCGTCGCCCCCATCCGGCAGACTGCCGTCAAGGATGCTCTGGTAGCGGTTCAGAAATTCATAGCCGTAATGTTGACCATTTTTAGTGTTGCCATTGTCCCAGTTCACTGACCAGGTCATGAGCCCTTTTACCGCTTCATTTTTCGCTTCCAGTCGCGAAAGTGCGTTAAAGACACTCTGCGCGTCTCGCACATAGCCGGTTCCTGCCGCATCCGCATTGGCCGGGAGACCAATCACCAGCTTGTTCGCCGGGATCTTCACATAACCGCGCGTCCCGTTTGCCAGGCTGTCGGTGAGATAGTAAAGGAAAAGCTCTTTTTGACGGTCGCTATAGCCCTTCCCCCATTCCTGCGGCAGCCACCATTCACCGACTTCGTCCTTCTCCTCCTGCGTCATCATATTCACGCCGTCGCCCGCCTGGTTGTAATACTGTGGAGCGATAAAGTCATACACGCCCTCAAGATTTTGCAGGTAGGCTTTGTAGTTCACCCCGCGATCGGACTGAAGATAAGGGAACTCTGGCGCCATGCTGATGATGAAGTGTTTGCCCTGCTGCTGATAATGGTCGCGCACCATTTTCAGCGCCGCCGGGATCACCGTACTGTTTTCAGCAGCGGTAATGGCCGTCTGCTCCAGATCGATATCAAGACCATCAAAACCATAGCGATCGGTCAGGCGAATAATCTCCGCCGCAAACGCCTCAGTCTGGTCTTTGTTCAGTGCAATGTGCGCGTCAGCGCCGCCCAGTGAAATCAACACCGCGCGCCCCTGCTCGTTCAGCTCTGCAACCTGAGCGCGGAACTCCTCATCGCTCGCGTTGTAGGGTTTGAAGGTGGGAATATTCCCGCTCTGCCCATCCATGACTTTCATGAAGGAGACGTTGACGACGTTGTAGCCTCTCGGCACTTCACGCAGCGACATATCAGAAGGTAAGCCTCCCTGATAGCCGCGCGCTTTGTCTATCTCTTCCGGGTTAATTCCCCAGTTGTGCCAATAACCTACGAGAATTTTTTTCTGACTGATATCCGGCATCTGTGAGGCGGCGTCGGTTGCGGCCGCATGGCTAAACGTGCTGACCAGCATTCCGCTTAACGCCAGGCCCGCGGCGATAGCGCTCAGAGATATTTTATTTTTCTTTAACATGGGAGATATCCTGCTCCAGGTTTAATAATGAAATCCCGTCCCGCAAGATAGGATATTCATCTTCCTGAAAACAGGAGAACAGCTCACTGCAGCAGCAGATTTAAAACTCGCCAGCCTGGATATGTCTTATAATAAAATTATCGTGAGATTATTTATACTCACACATTGCTACCCAGTTATCATTAATTTTCATCAGCCAGCTATCTTTATTAATCGGCTTGAATAACAGGTTAATATACTGACCATCTTCACTTATCAGAAAGGTCTTCTCCGGCAGCTGATCGCCAACGGCAATTTTTAATTCTGCCACCCGGCCATTGATGACGTTTCCCTTCTGTGTCACCGATTTTAACTGCAGGGTTCGGTTGAATACCCGGTTACCGGCCTCATCGGTTTTTACACCAAATAGCGTTAGCCTGTGGAGTTTAGGCCACCAGGTGATCACACCATTAAACTGGTAATGCTGCAGGCTTTCATCAATAAATTTGCCATTACGTATGACGCTGCTGCAGGGCTCGGCGGGCACTTTTCTACTTTCCAGGTAGTTGCTGGTCAGGTAAGCCAGCGCGCCACCCAGCGAAACGCTGATGCAAACCATCAATATGACGAATAGTATTCGTAACCGCATTTTCCCTCCTGAGATAGTTCGCCTTCACATTGCGCAACGAACACTTTTGGACCGTTCGACGCGATGTACACGTTATTGATGCCCGCCGGCAGGGCATGCCGCTTTCTCGCCAGCGCCTGCCGATCGACACTGCGCAGCGAAGAGAGATGAAACATGACGCCATCTACGTAGATATTTTCCTGAAACGCCTGCGGCGTGTCCGCCGTGCAGACCACCACCAGCGTTGGAAGGATAATCAACAAGCTGCACAGCGCCGCCAGCAGAGCCCCGTATTGACGTGGGGGAGTTTTCATTGGCTCCGCCGTGATAGCAGGCAACGACGGGCAATCGACGGGAGTGGGACAAGACGCGTTATCAGGCTCTTCTGGCGGCGGGCAAGCGACCTCACTGTCCTGCGTTTCGCAGGGTGCCAGTACTACACCATAACGGGGAATGGTTTTAATGATCGAGCCCGGCAGGCCGGCATTTTGCAGCTTGCGGCGGAGCATTTTTATAAGCTGGTGATAGCTGGATTCGCTAACAATCATGCCCTGGTTAAGCCAGATCTCTTCAAATATGGTCTCTTTTTTACATTTGCCGCTGAGGATCAACTCCAGCAAACGACGCTCGTTGGGCGTCAGATGTATATCACCATGATCCACGGTTGCCAGAGATGATTTTTCCGGTACGAACGTTACTGACGCTGAAAGAGAGATTTCTTCGTTATTCACGGGTAGGTCCTGGATAATAAAATTACAGCGTTTACATTGTTATGATGAAAAAGCGCAGGGATTAACAGTTGCATGTCTGTTATCTAATTCAGGCACAAATTAACAACATATCCCTATAAATGATAGTACCTTCGCCCTTTGCGCTATTTTCCGTCCTGATTTTTCCACAACCAATTCATGATTTCAGAAAGTTTATTCTGAGTAACGCCTGAGTAATACCTGATATTCAACCTGAACAATAAGGAATTCCTTTCCGTACCTGAGAAATATCGCCCTCCATGCCGCTATTTCGCGATAAATAACAAACCATTCAGCTGCTCCGGAAAAAATCTCTATCATAGAATGTGAAAACGTCATTACTTTACCTTTCGGTTTTCCATCAGGATCGGCTGATGCCCCCCAGCAACTATACAGCCCACCACTTTTTAGCTACTCTTTTTCACCTCACTCTGCTCTACACTGTAAGAGTGATGCTAAAGCGCCATTCGCTAAGATGTGCGGTGAACACCTGTCTTTTCCTTGCCGGATCGGATGTCATGCTAAAAACAGTTCTGATTGCCGACGACCACCCTGTCTATTTATTAGGCTTGCGCACATTGCTGCAGACGCGCCCGGACCTTTATCGGGTCGTTCACGAAGCGCTCAGTGCTGATGAACTCATGAATAAACTGGCGAGCGAGCCTGTCGATATCATCATCACCGACCTGAGTATGCCCGGCACGCGCAGCCCGGACGGATTAACCATGATCCGCTCGCTGATTCGCCATTATCCGCAGAGCATGATTGTGGTGGTCACCATGATCACCAATCCTGAGCTTCTGGACTCGCTGCGGCGCAGCGGGGTGCATGCCGTTCTCAACAAAGCCAGTTTGTCCAACAATCTGCTGCAGACGCTGCGCAGCACCCTGCGGGGGCAAATCGAACCGGTGAAGCCTCAGGCACAGTTGACCGAACGGGAAACAGAAGTGCTGCGCCTGCTGGTGCGCGGTTTCACCGTGAACGAGATCAGCGCCCAGCTTAACCGAACGAAGCAGACCATCAGTACGCAAAAAAAGAGTGCCATGAGCAAACTCAACGCCAGGAATGATTTCGAGCTGCTCCAGTGCGCGCAAAGTCTGGGGCTGGTTAGCTGAGCATGCGCAGAGGCTGGCTGGCGACATTATTTATCCTCATGCTGATAAGCGGGCACGCGGCGGCTGGCACGCTGCGCGTGGGCCTGCTGAGCGCCGCGCCGCCTTTTCTCGTAATCGATCGGCCGCCGGGCATTCTGGATGATGAACTCAGCATATTGTTTAGCAATACGACGCTGCCGGACGTCCAGCGTTTTAGCGACCCGGCAACGGCGCTGGATGCGTTGAAGCGAAAGCGCATCGATGTGTTAATTGCCGCAAGGCGTCCTGCAGCCGATCTGGTCGCCAGCGAGCCAATGTTCGCTTTCCCGCTGGCGTCCCTGAGCATAAAAGAGGGACGCGGCGGTACACTGTGCTTTCCGGAATTACCGTCAGAGGTCGCGACCCGCTGCTCTGCGACGGGTTCAGCCTCACCGGGAGAAAACGTCAGGCAGCTGGCAGCAGGGAAAGCGCGGGAATTCATCGCCCCGGAGTTTGTTTTACGTAACTGGCTGACCCACTCCCCCGCCACCACGCTGACCCTGACGCCGCTGGACGATACTCCCCCGCTACATTTTCGTGCCTGGGCTCTGCCTGAGCAGGCAAACACGCTGGAAATCTTCAACGAGCGTATTCACACCCTTAACCCGGAAGATGCTGAATGGCTGGAACAAAAGTGGCTTTTGCCGGACGGCAGCGTCTTTGACGCCCGCCATTCCCCCGTGAAGGAAAATGCGCCCAAAATCACGCTGCACGTTTTGCTTCCCGCTATTTCGCCGCCAATGGTCACGCTCACGCCTGACGGGCATATTCAGGGGGTATGGCGCGATCTGCTGCTCAATCTGTTTCCGTCCAACCTGTATAGCCTGACCTTCAACCTTGATGCGCCCCCGCTTCAGTATGCGGAGAACACGTTGCGCATAGTCGCCAGCGCGACGCCACCGTCAAAGAGTGCCATCACGTTTGACTCACTGAGCTGGGCCCTGCTCAGTGAGGACAGCAACCCGCTTTCCGGCTCCTTGTCCGCATTACAGCATAAGCGGATTGCCGTCATACGCATCTCTCCGCTCGTCACGTTACTGCGTCAGGCGTTACCTGCGGATAACCTGGTGCTGGTTAACTCGCTCGATCAGGGTTTTGAATTGCTCAAAGCCGGAGGCGCGGACGGGCTTGCGGGCGATGCGTTTATACTCCATCACCTGCTGCGCCAGCATAACGCCAGCAATCTGTCGCTGACGCCGCTGGCGCTGCCGGAAGTGCCGCTATGGTTTGTACCAAATATTTCTGACCCGGCGGATGCCAAAAGGGTGAATGCGGTCATGGCGTCCGTAACGCAGGCTGATATCTACGCGAGCCTTAACCTGTCGCAGGCCGTACAGACGACACCCACCGCCCCGGTGCAATCGCTATGGCTGGTCATGCTCGCCGTGGTGGCGATTTGCGCGGCATTCGTCGCCCTGCTGACCTTTAGCGCCGCGCAGAGCCAGCGACGCCAGCGCGAGCGGGACACCGCAGAGCTGCACAACGCGCTCTCACTCTGGCAAACTCTGATGAACAATGTCCCGGTGCCGCTGTTTGTCTGCGATCCGACCGGGCGGCTGACGCGCTATAACGACTCCTTTATTCACTCACCGTTACTCACGGCACTGCCCGAAGAGGGCGCCCCCTTTTCCAGCCTGCCTTTGGGCAAGCTTGCCCAACAGTTTACGTTGCCGCATCGCCTCTCGCTGCTCCATGCCGCGTCGCCGTTAACGGGTGAAACCACCCAGAACAATTCCACCCTTTACTGGTGGCTTTGCCGCTATACCGATACGCGGGGGCGGCCTCAGGGCGTGGTCGGAGGCTGGATCGATATCACTGAAAAAGCCGCGCTGACCGCTGCGCTCAATCAGGCGTTGGCTCAGGCGGAGCAGGCCAGCACTGAAAAATCGAACTTCCTCGCCCGCATGAGCCATGACATTCGTACCCCGCTCAACGCCATGCTGGGCCTGCTTGAGATGGAGCGCGACAAAAGCGAGTCCCTCAACATCGCCTGGCAGGCAGCCGGGTCATTGCGCGACGTGATTGGCGGCGTACTGGATTTGTCGCGCATTGAAGCAGGCGAGTTAAGGCTGGAGCCACAGGCCTGGCCCCTGTGGCAGACGCTTAACGCCAGCGCGGAGATTTTTGCCAGCAGCGCCAACGCTAAAGGTCTCCACTGGCGCAGCGAGTTGAACGTGCCGCACGACGGCTGGTTCCTGTTCGATAAAGCACGGCTGAATCAGGTCATCGCCAATCTGTTGGGCAACGCCATTAAATATACGCCGCAGGGAGAAATTGTTTTTCACGCCGAGCTCAACGGTGAACATTTGCAGCTGTTGATTCGCGACACTGGCATCGGTATCCCGGCCGATGCCCTTCCACACCTCGGCCAGCCGTGGTTTCAGACTGACAGCAGCACGCCGCAAAGCAGCGGGCTAGGGCTGGCGATCTGTTACCAGTTAGTCGAGCTGATGGGAGGCGTGCTGACGATAGCCAGCGAAGCGGGAAGCGGTACGCAGGTGACGGTGAGCATACCGCTTCATGTCGCCAGCGCGGCGGCAACGGCCGATGAGACACCTGTAATAACCCCTCTGCCACCGCATCGCATTATGATCGTTGACGATTTTCCGGCAAACCTGACGGTGTTAGCGCTCCAGCTGCAGGAGTTGGGTCAGGAGGTTATTCCTTGCGCCAGCGCTGGCGAAGCGCTTGCGCACCTGGAAAACGAGCCGGTGGATATTCTGATAACCGACTGCCAGATGGCCCTCATGGACGGCTATCAACTTACATCGTTAATACTCCTGCGCGATATTGCCGGCAGTATCACCGCGCCCGCCGCTATTCTCGGTTACACCGCCAGCGCGCTGCAGAGTGAGGACGATCGGGCAAAACATGCCGGAATGGACGCGTTATTGCGAAAACCGCTCTCCCTCAATGCCCTGCATCAGGCGCTGGCGCAGCAATACAGCCTGCGCAATCAGGGGCCTGACCTCAGCGAACTCCGGCGTCTGGCCAACGGTCAACCGGAGATCATGACCCTGATGCGCCAGCAAATGCGCGAAGCCATTACCCTTGATATTCGACAGCTACGGGAAAACACCCCGTCACCGCAAACGCTAAGCCAGCTCGCGCATCGTCTGAAGGCCTCCTGGAGCCTTTTTGCCATGCACAACGCCACCCGCACCTGTCAGGCGATTGAAGTGTTGCCGGAGATGCTGGCGGCAGGGATCATAACGGCTGAAGCCCTGCCTGCGCTGACATCGCGTTTCTGCGCGCGCATGGAAGCCAATCTGCAGCAACTTGATACCGCACTGAAGGAATTATCTGACAAGTACTAAAGAATGCTCTGCATAGGATCTGTATCTTTCTGGTCATCCGGCGGCGTTATCCCTACCGTCGCCCACATTTTCGAAGGAGAAACCATGAAAGTCCGTATCGCTATTGCCGATGAGCACACCATTATCCGTCGTGGCGTCTTATCCATGATCACCAATATGCCCTCTCTTTTCAGCGACGGCTCACCCCGCCCGGAGTTTTGCATTCAGGGCGATACCGCAACGCCATCTGAGCTGCTTTCACTGCTATCCCAACAGCCTGTCGACATTCTGTTCCTTGGCTTTTCTCTTGCCACCAGCCAAACCGTTAACCCTCTCAACGGAATGGACGGCGTATTGCTGATTAAATGGCTCAGCCGTAAATATCCGCAGCTTAAAATCATTGTGCTTTCGCCCTACAAAAACACGCAGCTTATCCGCATGTCGCTGGAGGCAGGCGCCAAAGCCTATATTAGTCGGGACACCTGTGAGAAAACCCTGAGCAGAACGCTGACGTCAGTGATCAATGGGGAAGTCTATATTGAGCGTGAGCTGATGCATTCCCTGTTCCAGACCGGCGCACAAACGGAGCAAGAGCTCTCGCCCCGTGAAATTGATGTGTTGCGTATGCTCTGCAAAGGGATGAGTCTGACAGAGATCGCCAGACAGCTGCATTTGAGTAATAAAACCGTCAGCGCCCATAAACTGCGCGCGATGGAAAAACTGGGGGTAAACAGCGACTGTCAGCTCTATTGCCTGCTGGCGAAAACGCAAATGTTCGATATTGCTATCTGAAATAAAAAAACCGCCTGTAAACAGGCGGTAGAGGCAAACGTACGCCTCAACGGTCGCTCTCAGCAATGACGCTCAGGATCAAAAATGGTATGTCATCGCCAGCCACCAGACGCGCCCCGGTTCAGGGATTTGCTGATTTGCGGCGTATCCGAACTGGCTGGCGCCCGCCAGGTTGAGGTGCTCGCTGTAGTATTTATTGAACAGATTCTCAATACCCACGCGGGACTCAAAATGGTCGTTAAATGTGTAGCCCGCGCTCCACGAAAGCACGCCAAACCCCGCGCTCGGGCCGAGATCCTGGCCGGTGACGTTACCTTTGTTTTGCGCCACGCGATGCTGCGGCGCAACCACACGCCAGAGTAATCCGGTGCGCCACTGTTGCCCGGTATAGTCCAGCGCCAGCCGCCCTTCGAGCGGCGGCATCTGCGGCAGCGGCTGTTTATCACTACGATTCTCGCCCCAGGCGTAGCTCAGGCTTCCCGTCAGTGCCCAGTTGGGCGTCAGGCTCCAGCTTGCGCCCGTCTCCGCGCCCATTACGGCGGCATTGATGTTGCTGGCCTGCGACGGCGTGCGGCTATAATCAAACAAAATGTAATCGGTAGTTCGCCCGACATAGGCCGATGCCCAGGCGCTAACCTTGTCGCCGTGTAATTGCACGCCGCTATCCCATTGCAGGGTCTTTTCTGTTTTCAGCTGACGAAAGCTTTGTTCTCCAGCCTTGCCGGAAAATAGCTCCCAGTAATCAGGAAAACGTTCGGTATAACCGATGCCGCTATAAAGCATGACGGGTGCGTCAGGTACGCGATACTCATAGCGCGTGAATGCGCCGGGCAGGAGGTCGTGCCGGGAGCTATTTTGCGCGCTGCGCCGATCGTCCGCGCGAATGCTATCCAGCCTCGCACCCACGATGACCGTATCGTCCGCCGTGACGGACTGGCGCCATTCGCTAAACAGACCCGCCTGGGTAAAACGGGCATCGTCACGCCACGATCCCGCGTTTTTTTTACGGTGACTTTTACGCATTACGTCCGCGCCGGCGGTAAGCGTGGTGGTTTCATCTTCCCACACGCCGGCAAGGCGGCTGCCCATCACCACGCCACCAACTTCAGACTTACGCTTCGGTCCAACGGGCTGACGCAGGCTGTAGTTATCCATGATGTGGTCAGTATCATTGGCATAGAGCTGCCAGCTAAGTTTGCTGACGTGCTCGCTCAGGTGGTATTTCTCCAGTTTTAGCGCCGCGCTTTTACGGGCAAAACGGCTACCATCCATCATCCGACCCGCATAGCGGGCTTTACCGTCGCTGGCTCCCACGCTTAGCTCCGCCAGCGAGTCCTCATCAGGCGTGAGCCCAACCGTGACGCCGCTGTTCCATCTGCGCCACAGGCCCGGCACGCGGTTGCCATGACCATCCCGGTAGTCATCCGCCTCCGAATGATTACCGTCCAGGCGGACGTAGCCGCGCGGGTCGCCAAACGCGAGATTGAGGTTTTGATCCGCGCGTCCGTTCGCGCCCCGCAGCAGCTCAGCGCTGCCTTTTAGCTCAGGTACGCTGAAATAGTCCGGCTGGCGTTCAAAAAGCAATGTTCCGGAGGACCCCATTGGCCCCCAGAGCACGCTTTGTGGGCCTTTGATGACGGTTATCGTGTCGTAACTTTGCGGAGTGATATAGGCCGTTGGGGTATCCATGCGCGAGCCGCAGCCCCCCTGAGTGCTGACGCCGTCTGCAAGCAACGTCAGCCGGGAACCGAACATCCCGCGCAACACCGGATCGCCGTTACTCCCGCCGCTGCGCAGTACGGAAAAACCCGGGATGTTTTTTAGCGCGCCCGCACCGTCGCTGGCAGGCAATTGTTGTGCTGGAGTATGAGCCGGAGCGATAAATGACGCGGGATCGCGATAATACCCCTCAACGGTCATCGACTCTTCAGCGTATGCCGGCCAAGCGGTGGCACAGCAGAGAACCAACAAGAGTGGACGGGTGGCGAGCAGGGAACGAATACCGCTCGCGGTGATACCAGACATAGCACAATTCCGTTTCGGTAAAGAAAATAAGCAAGGCGCTTATTGTCTTCATCCCCAGCAGCGGAATACACGACCTGCGGGCAAGAAGGCCCTCAGGGAAATCAGGAAATATCTGGCGGATAACGGAAATCTCAGGGACGCAGTTCAGCGCGCTTCGCCCAGACGTGCCGTTTGTTGTCGTAAAAAATCCATCAACCGCAAACAGGCCGGCGAAAGCGGCTGCCCGACGTTTTTGACGATGCCCACATCCATATAGGTAATGCAGTCGTCAATGGTGCGCCGGATCACGCGCTGACCGCCGAGCGCCCACGGGCGATAGACCAGATCGGATAAAATCGTCACCCCCTTTCCCTGCGCGACCAGACTTCGAATCGCCTCAAAGGAGTTGGTGCGAAAATGAATGTCAGGATGACAGCCCCTGCTTTGCCAGTAGTCGGATATCACATCGGGATAGTCGTCCGTCACCAACAACAGGAATGGCGCCTTTTCCACATCCTTTAACCGAAGCTCCGGCACGCTGAGAAGAGGATGGCCGATGGCGGTCCATAAGCGGCGCGGCGAGCGGATCCACGTTTCGACCTCAAGCGTACTATCGTGGCTGATATTGGAGGTCAGCAAAAGACAAAAATCGAGATCTCCCTGACGCAAGGCCTGAAGCAGCTGCGATGCGGGCGCCTCATGAAATGCCGTCTCCAGCAGCGGAAAACGCTGCGCAATATCGCCCCAGAGATTGGGCAGCAGATAAGCGGAAAGGGTTTCGGCAATGCCGATGCGCACGACGCCGTTAATCGCCTCAGGCTGCTGATGGAGATCCTCCACCGCCGCGCGGCTATCGTGGAGGATCTTGCGGGCATGATTGAGAAATCGCTCGCCGACGGGAGTTAATTGGATCCCTTTTGCATGGCGGATAAAGAGAGGGGCATTCACCGCCTCCTCCAGGTTGCGCATAGAGACCGTCATGGAAGATTGCGATATATGACAACGGCTGGCCGCTTTGGAAATTTGTAATGTTTCCGCTAACGCAATGTAGAACTCAAGTTGCCTGAGAGTAAACTTCATAGTTTCAGCCAATACCGTGAGATGAAAATATTATATTAGCATTTAATTCTGCACCGGCAGTACTCTAAAGGCAGACAAAATGTTTATTATCAGGAGCCTTTATGCCCTATTTTTTACTCAGTCTCGCGGCCTGTTTTTGGGGGGGTAATTATGTCGTCGGTCATTTACTGGTGGCGCATGCAGACCCGATTATATTATCCGCCGCACGCTGGATAATTACGGCTCTTCTTTTATCGATGCTTTATATCAGACAGATTCGCGCCCAGTGGCCGATGATGAAAAAGGCGAAAGGTACGATCATATTTCTTGCGCTGTGCGGACAGGTTATGTTCCCACTCACGCTGTATATCGGTCTGCAATATACTTCATCTCTTAATGCAGCAATTTATTTATCTACAACGCCTGCCCTGGTTTTATTGATAAATAAGCTGGTCTTTAAAGAGAAAATATCAGTACAGAATATTGCTGGCGTTGTTCTCAGTTCATTGGGCGTCGTCTGGCTGGTCATGCAGGGCGATCTGCTGCATCTGGATACGCTTAAAAATCTGAATCGCGGCGATATCTGGACCGTGGGCTCTGCCGCCAGCTGGGCCGTTTATTGTGCTTTCTTGCGGATGAAGCCGAAAAGCGTCGGTGGGAATGCCTTTGTGGCCGTGAGCGCGGTCCTCGGTGCCCTGGTGTTGTTACCGGTACTGGCGATATCGTTGATAAAGACCGGCTTACCTGACTGGACGGCCTATACCGCACCGGGCTTTTTAAGCGGGCTGATGTACCTGGTGGTCTTTCCTTCCTGGCTTTCTTACCTGCTGTGGAATAAAGGCATTGCGGCTATCGGTGCAACCCGCGGGGAGATTTATTCCCACCTTATTCCGCTGAGCGGCGGTCTGTTCAGCGTGATGTTCCTGCACGTTACGTTGCATTCGTATCATCTGGTCAGCACGGTACTGATTCTGTTTGGCATTGCCCTCTGCTCTCGCGCCTCGCAAAGGAAAGTCGCAAAGATCGAACGCGCAGACGAAAAAGTACAGATATGAAAAAGGCCCACGTTATAAATAACGTGGGCCTGAATAGTGGCGGAACGGACGGGACTCGAACCCGCGACCCCCTGCGTGACAGGCAGGTATTCTAACCGACTGAACTACCGCTCCACTGTTCCCGCTTGGGGAACGAGGCGCATATTACGGTGTGCCTCCGATCTCGTCAACGCTTTTTCTCACGTTTTGAATCGTTTGCTGCAAAATTCACCCAACCGATGATTTTACAGGCATTGTGGCGTTTTTTCAGGCGCGCCACATACAGCTTCCGCCCTTCTTCTGCACCAGGTCGAGACGGGATTCATGGTTAAGTAGCTCTTCATCACTGGCTAACACCACCCGCAAACGGCTTGCCTGACGGACAACGCGCTGAATGCCCGCTTCGCCCTGCGTCTGCTGTGACTCATTTTCCATGCTGAACTTCATTGACGTCTGCCCACCGGTCATCGTCAGATAGACATCGGCGAGGATCTGGGCATCGAGCAACGCCCCGTGGAGCGTTCGCTTGGTATTGTCTATCTCGTAGCGCGAACAAAGCGCATCCAGGCTGTTACGCTTGCCCGGGAACATCTTCCTTGCCAGCGCCAGACTGTCTGTTACCTTACAGAAGGTGTTCGTCTTCGGGATATCACGATTAAGCTTGCTGAATTCATAATCCATAAAGCCGATATCGAACGAGGCGTTATGGATGACAAGCTCAGCGCCCTTGATGTATTCCAGAAACTCGTCAGCCACATCCGCAAACGTCGGCTTATCCAGCAAGAACTCATCGGCAATCCCGTGAACGCCGAACGCTTCGGGATCCACCAGCCGGTCAGGCTTGAGGTAGACGTGAAAGTTGTTCCCCGTAAGACGACGGTTCACCACTTCAACGGCGCCGATCTCGATGATCTTATGCCCTTCGTAGTGCGCGCCGATCTGGTTCATACCGGTGGTTTCGGTATCGAGGACAATCTGGCGAGTAATTGCAGTGCTCATAGCGGTCATTTATGTCAGACTTATCGTTTAACTGAACGTTTCAAATACAGGAAGTCTACCAGAGATGCGTAAACAGGTAGAAATTTTCACCGATGGATCTTGTCTCGGCAACCCAGGGCCCGGCGGCTACGGCGCGATTATGCGCTATCGCCAGCATGAAAAAACTTTTAGCGAAGGCTATTTCCTGACCACCAACAACCGTATGGAGTTGATGGCGGCCATTGTGGCGCTGGAAGCCTTAAAAGAACACTGCGACGTGGTGCTCAGTACCGACAGCCAGTACGTGCGCCAGGGTATCACCCAGTGGATCCACAACTGGAAAAAACGCGGCTGGAAAACTGCGGATAAAAAGCCGGTTAAAAATGTCGATCTCTGGAAGCGGCTGGATGCGGCATTAGGTCAGCACCAAATAAAATGGGAATGGGTAAAAGGGCATGCTGGTCACCCTGAGAACGAACGCTGCGACGAACTGGCGCGCGCGGCGGCTTTAAACCCGGCCCATGAAGATGCAGGCTACCAGCCTGAATCCTGATCAGGGCTTTCTGTACTGCCGCGTTGCGCCAACGGTCTGCCGGATAGGCGTTTTCGATTTGCTCTGCTTCATCGGGTTAAGCGTAAGGGGGATGGTTCGCTTACGCGCGACGATAAACTGCATGCAGCCTAAGGCGGGCAAATGCGTGCTTAACAACACTCCCCCCTTCCGCGCCCACGGCAGTACCTGAAAACCGCCGTAGCAGAGCACTTCAAAGTTCAGCAGTGAAAGCCAGTCGAGCTGGCGCATCATGGTGAACATTCGGCTGTTATAGGGTGGCGTTCGGCGCAGCACGGGTACCAGCTTGCGCAGCCCCATCAGGCTCAGCGGATTGAATCCGCTGAGGATCAGCCAGCCGTCATCAATCAGAACGCGATCGGCTTCACGCAGCATACGGTGAGGATCGCTGCACCAGGGCAACGCGTGTGCAAGAAGGCATGCATCAACGGATTTCTCTGCAAATGGCAGATGCAACGGGTCTGCCTTCACCTGAACCGGCGATCCGCCGAGAGAGACGTTAACCTGATGTGAGATAGCGCAGCTTTCGGTATTGATTTCCGCGCTGAGATTGCCAATCTTAAGCAGGTGAAAGCCATACATTTTCGCGAGCCAGGGCTTCAGCTGCTGCTCCAGTGCTTCGCGATAGTATTCACCCCAGGGCAATTCCGCCCAACGTTCCGGTGCTGCGACAGTCTGAGGTATCCTTGCCGGTTTCATCAAAACACCCGCCACGCTATAAGAGGTAATGTATGAATCTTATCAGTATTCCCGCTTTTGAGGACAATTACATCTGGGTTTTGGTCGATGACGATCGTCGATGCGTCATTGTCGATCCCGGCGAATCCGCCCCTGTACTGCGCGCCATAAATGATAACGGCTGGCAGCCTGACGCCATTCTGTTGACGCATCATCATAACGATCATACTGGCGGCGTGCAGGAACTGCGCGCCCAATTTCCGCATCTTGTGGTGTACGGACCGGCTGAGACACAAAATAAGGGAACGACGCAAGTAGTCGAAGAAGGCGAAAATATCCTCATCCACGAGTGGGAGTTTTCCGTATTTGCTACACCGGGTCACACTTTGGGACATCTGTGTTTCTACAGCAAACCTTATCTTTTTTGTGGCGACACCTTGTTCTCTGGCGGCTGCGGAAGACTGTTTGAAGGCACGCCGGAACAGATGTATCAGTCTTTACAAAAGATTAGTGCGTTACCGGATGACACCCTTATTTGTTGCGCCCATGAGTATACATTAGGAAATATGAAGTTTGCTGCAAGCCTCTTACCTGAGGATCGGGCGATTCAGGATTATTATCACAAAGTGAAGGAGTTACGTGCAAAAAACCAAAATACACTGCCCGTAATTCTGAAAAATGAGCGCCAGATTAATTTATTTTTACGAACAGATGATATTGATTTAATTAATAAAATTAACCAAGAAACAAATTTGCAACAACCAGAACAGCGATTTGCATGGTTAAGGTCAAAGAAAGATAACTTCAGATAAATGCGGGTTGCCTTTTCAAAATTTCGCCGTTATCATCGCTCGTCTTTTAAGCAACTATTGACACACACATGAAGGCAAAAGCGATATTACTCGCCTCTGTCCTGCTTGTAGGTTGCCAGTCGCAGAACGGCAGCAACGTACAACAGCACGCACAGAGCCTTTCTGCAGCTGGTCAAGGGGAAGCAGGGAAGTTTACAAGTTCGGCGCGCTGGATGGACGATGGGACATCTTTCGCGCAGGAGCAAGACTTGTGGACCTCTATTGGCGACGAGCTAAAGATGGGAATTCCGGAAAACAGCCGGATTCGCGAACAGAAACAGAAGTATTTAAGAAATAAGAGCTATCTCCACGATGTAACGTTACGGGCAGAGCCGTATATGTACTGGATAGCCGGGCAAGTTAAAAAACGTAACATGCCTATGGAGCTGGTACTCCTACCCATAGTGGAGAGCGCTTTTGACCCACACGCGACGTCTGGCGCCAATGCCGCAGGCATTTGGCAGATCATTCCGAGCACCGGGCGAAACTATGGTCTGAAACAGACCCGCAACTATGATGCGCGTCGCGATGTTGTCGCTTCAACGACAGCCGCTCTCGACATGATGCAACGTCTGAACAAGATGTTTGACGGCGACTGGCTGTTAACGGTCGCAGCGTATAATAGTGGCGAAGGTCGTGTACTGAAGGCAATGAAAGCGAATAAAGCACGGGGTAAATCCACCGATTTTTGGTCGCTCTCACTGCCACAGGAAACGAAGATTTACGTACCGAAGATGCTGGCCTTGAGCGATATTCTCAAGAACAGCAAGCGTTACGGTGTACAACTGCCAACACCAGACGAAAGTCGTGCACTGGCGCGCGTTCGCCTCAGCAATCCGGTTGATATTCAACAAGTTGCTGATATGACGGGTATGTCGGTAAGTAAATTGAAAACCTTTAATGCAGGCGTTAAAGGCTCGACGCTGGGGGCAAGCGGCCCGCAGTATGTGATGGTTCCGCAGAAACATGCGGCGCAGTTACGTGAGTCTTTAGCATCGGGTGAAATTGCCGCCGTTCAGTCAACGCTGATCGCCGATGCTTCATCCGTTAGCAGCCGCAGCTATAAGGTGCGTTCAGGGGATACCCTTTCAGGCATTGCCTCACGTCTTGGCGTGACGGCGAAAGATCTGCAGCAGTGGAATAATCTGCGCAGCTCTGGGCTGAAGGTGGGTCAGACACTGACGGTGGGTGCAGGTAACAGCGCACAGCGTCTCGCCAGCAACAGCGATAGCATCACCTATCGCGTGCGCAAAGGCGATTCACTGTCCAGTATCGCAAAACGACACGGCGTGAACATCAAAGATGTGATGCGCTGGAATAATGATACTGACAATCTGAAACCGGGCGACCAGCTGACGCTGTTTGTGAAGAACAGCGCCACGCCAGACTCCTGATAACACGATCGAAAGATAAAAAGGCACCGATTCCCCTCGGTGCCTTTTTTGTTTATCCCGCTTTTTGCGCTTCAGCCATGATGGTATCGCTCGTAAATGAGCCATCCGCCTGCAGTTCAAAGTACGCCTTCACCTCTGCGGACGCACTCTCCTGGTAAAGCCTAATCGCCTGGCTTAACGCCTCCGGGGTACGCATACGGGCTATCCAGGAGCTGAACTCCAGCGGTAAACGGTCTGTTATTAACGAGCGCGCAATCAGCCCGGCTTCAGTGATAAACGATAACCACTCCCCGCTGGCGTAGTTTTGCACGTGCGAGGTGTCGCGCAGCGCTTCGACCGTCTGCAGCCAGATATTACGCACCGGATGTCCGGGAGACATCACGTCCATAATGATGAAGGTGCCCCCCGGCTTCAGAACACGTCTGACTTCGCGCAATGCCTGGCCGACGTCATGCCAGTGGTGTGCGGAATACCGGCTGATCGCGACATCAAACGACGCGTCATCAAACGGTAAAGACTCCGCATAGCCCTGCCGCGTATCAATATTGTTCAGCCCTTTCGCTTTCGCCGCCTCAGCAACGACGTCCAGCATCTGGCTCGATAAATCATATGCGGTAACGTGGGCTACCTGCTGCGCAGCCGTAAAGCTGGCGTGCCCTGCCCCACATCCCAGGTCCAGCATGTGCGCCTGCGGGAATGCCGCCAGACGTTCACCGAGACGCACCAGATCGCGACCTGAAGCATGCACGGCGCTGCTCAGATAAGCACTTGCCTGAGAACCAAACTGTTTTTCTACGTTGTCATGATGGGAGTGTGTTGTTGTCATCGTACTGTCCTTTGTTGGTTAAAAATAAAAGGGCAGCACCCGCGCGGCCTGCCCCACGGCAGACCTGACACACCATTATTTATCAGGTTTGCCGGGACTGAATTCAACGAGTAGAGGGTTGTGATCCGAAGCGCGCGTCACCAGTACAGAGGCGTCGTGCACGCTCAAACCGCGATAGAAGACAAAGTCGAGAGGACGACCAAAAGCTTTTTTACGCTGGTCATCACTGAAGCGAACTTCACGCAGCGACATTTCGCGCGCAAAGCGATACAGCGCATTCATGCGCGGACGGCTCCAGGCATTAAAATCGCCTGCCATGATGATGGGCCCGCTGTGATGCGCAATCTGATCGCCAATAGGAAGTAACTGCTTACTATACACATCCACGCCGAGGCTAAAGTTTACCGCGTGGATATTGACGACCATCAGCATACGGGTATCCGGCAGAGGATAGACCGTCACCAGCGCTGATTTCGCCAGACGCAGGATAGGTTCGCGCTCGCGGAGCGGGCAACAGTAGACCGGATGGGCAGCAGAAAGCGTCATTACGCCAGAGGGATGCTGCGGCAGAACAAATGCCGGCACCTGGTCGGCGGCAAGGTAATTCGTGGTGGCAAACCGTACCAGTTCAGGGGTAGTTTGCGCCTCCTGGAGCAGAACCAGGTGGGCATCTTTTCCAAAATTTTTGAGTACCGATAACCACTCCGCGCGCTGCTGCTTGAAGATATTCCAGACCAGAACCCGGATTTTATCATCGCTGCTTAACGGTGTGCCGGCGGGTAATGCCTGGCTTATGCTCGCAAACGACCCCGGAGGTAAGATCCTCTCCGCGGGCATTCCGGCAACATAACGCATGGCATAGGTATTTTTTCGCACTTTTGGAAACAGCCCCTGTAACATGAACCAGCCCTGAAAACGGACTGGTTCTAATGTTATAGGGACTTTAGGTCACACTTTCAACGCAATTTCTGAGAAACCGCTTTCCAGTTTTGTAAGCAAGCACTTACTGATGTTATCCCAGCGCTACGCGGGCTGGCTTATCGAGGCGTCCACTCAGGCCAATCAGCAGGAAGGCGACCAGGACAATCACCGCGCCAATCCATGGGGTCTGGGTTAATCCGAAGTGTTCGACGGTTTGTCCGCCAATAATGGAGCCCAGCGCGATACCAATATTAAAAGCGGCAATATTCAGACCGGATGCCACATCCACCGCATTCGGCGTATAGAGCTCGGCTTTCTGGACAACGTAAACCTGAAGCCCTGGCACATTACCGAAGGCGAAGATCCCCATCACCAGTACCGTGACCAGCGCGGCGTATTGCATTGAAGCCGTGAACTGGAAAATCATCAGCAGAACCACCAGGGCGGCGAAGATAAATTTCAGCGCCGGTACCGCACCATGCTTATCCGCAAGCTTACCGCCCCAGATATTGCCAATGGCCACAGAAATACCGTATCCCAGCAAAATCCAGCTCACGGCATTCGGGGAGAAGCCCGCCAGGTCCTGCATCATCGGTGCCAGGAAGGTGAAGGCAGTGAATACGCCGCCATAGCCCAGAGCCGTAACCGCATAGATGATAAGCAAACGCGGATGGGTAAGCACTTTCAGCTGATCGCGCAGGCTGGCGCTCGCCCGGCCTGGAATATTCGATGGTACCAGCAGCAGGCTAGTCACCAGAGCGATAACGCCCAGTAAGGAGACGGCCAGAAACGTTTCACGCCAGCCGAAATGCTGTCCGATAAACGTTCCCAACGGTACGCCTGTGACCAGTGCGACGGTCAACCCACCGAACATGATCGCGATCGCTGAAGCCGCTTTCTCTTTGGGGACCAGGCTGGTTGCAATGGTGGAACCAATCGAGAAGAACACGCCGTGTGCCAGACCGGTCAGCAGGCGGGCAATCACCAGCGTGGTGTAGTCCGGTGCCTGCCAGGCCAGAACGTTCCCGGCGGTAAACAGCACCATCAGCGCGACTAACAGCTGTTTACGCGGAAAACGTCCGGTCAGGGCCGTCAGCACCGGCGCGCCGACGGCAACGCCCAGGGCGTAGATGGACACCAGCAACCCGGCTGAGGGCAGCGAGATGGCAAGCTGGTTAGCGATGGTAGGAACCAGTCCCACGATAACAAATTCGGTCGTGCCAATTGCAAAGGCACTGATCGTCAGGGCAAGTAGCGCCAGTGGCATAAAATACTCCGTATCATCAGGATTAAGATGACAGGCAGTATGCGCCAGTGCTTAAATAACAAAAATGGTCAAAATATCAATAGAATTTTGCAGGTGGTGCAACAATGAAAGCAACGTCTGAAGAGCTGACAATCTTTGTCGCCGTCGTCGAAAGCGGCAGCTTTAGCCGCGCAGCCGAGCAGTTGGGACAGGCTAACTCGGCCATTAGCCGTTCGGTGAAAAAGCTGGAGATGAAGCTTGGGGTGAGTCTGCTCAACCGAACGACGCGGCAGCTCAGTCTGACGGAAGAAGGGGAACGTTATTTCCGCCGCGTGCAGTCGGTGCTGCAGGAGATGGCCGCAGCGGAGACGGAGATTATGGAAACCCGCAGCACGCCGCGCGGGTTGCTGCGCATTGATGCTGCCACGCCGGTTGTGCTTCATTTTCTGATGCCGTTAATCAAACCTTTCCGTGAACGCTATCCGGAGATGACGCTCTCTCTGGTCTCGTCCGAGACGTTTATTAACCTCATCGAGCGGAAAGTGGATGTGGCTATTCGGGCGGGAACCCTGACGGATTCCAGCCTGCGGGCCCGCCCGCTGTTTGCCAGCTACCGTAAAATTATCGCGTCGCCACAGTATATTGCTGAACATGGTAAACCGGAGACGGTTGAAGAACTGAAGCAGCATCTGTGCCTGGGCTTTACGGAGCCGGTGTCGCTGAACACCTGGCCTGTTGCCTGTCATGATGGCCAGCTTCATGAAATTACCTGCGGGTTATCGTCTAACAGCGGAGAAACGCTGAAGCAGCTTTGCCTGGAAGGGAATGGGATCGCCTGCTTGTCAGACTATATGATTGATAAAGAGATAGCGCGGGGTGAACTGGTAGAGCTAATGGCCGATAAACGTTTGCCGGTCGAGATGCCTTTCAGCGCGGTGTATTACAGCGACAGAGCGGTAAGCACCCGCATACGCGCCTTTATCGACTTCCTGAGCGAGCATATAAAAACAGCTCCCGGAGGAGCTGTGTGAGGGTTCGGGTTACAGAGGGAGGGTCTTATTAATCCCAGTCAGGGGCTAAACCTTCCGGGCTCACCAGGCGGTCGTTGCACTCCAGTGCTGCGATCGCTTTTTTATCATCGTCATCCAGATCAAGATCCAGCGCTAGCAGGTTGCTGGCCAGGTTTTCGCGCTTGGTTGATGATGGGATCACGGCATAGCCTTCACCCATTGCCCATGCCAGAATAACCTGCGCAGCAGTCGCGTTATGTTTCTCTGCGATACGGATAATTACCTCGTCTTTCAGAGCCTTACCGTAGGCCAGCGTCATGTAAGAGGTGATGTGGATCCCGTGCTGTTTTGCCCAGTCCACGACTTTGCGGTTTTGCAGGTATGGAGACAGCTCGATCTGGTTTGTCGCAATATTCTCTGCGCCAACTGCGGCAATGGCTTTTTCCATCAGCGGGATGGTGAAGTTGGAAATACCAATTTCACGGGTCAGGCCCTGCTTTTTCGCTTCCAACAGCGCCTGCATGAACTCTTCCACAGAAACGGCATCGTTCGGTGACGGCCAGTGGATCAGCGTCAGATCGACATAGTCGGTACGCAGTTTCTTCAGGCTCTCTTTCAGGCTTGGAATGAGCTTGTCTTTGCTGAGGTTTTCGATCCAGATTTTGGTGGTGATGAACAGTTCATTACGCGGTACACCGCTCTCTTCAAGAGCCTGTCCAACGGCAGCTTCGTTTTCATAGATCTGTGCCGTATCAATTGCGCGATAGCCAAGTTCAAGAGCGGTTTTAACTGATGCGATAACTACGTCGTCTTTCAGGCGGAAAGTGCCAAGACCGAATGCAGGGAGAGTCATAATATTCCTCAATCGTTATGTTCGTTAACTGAGGACGATTATCGCTGGCGGTGTTATAGAGAAAAAGATCGTAAAACGCAGAGGATTTTTGCTAATTTCGCAATAATTAATCGTCAGATATGAAAAAAGCCCTGAGCGTTAACTCAGGGCTTTTAATAAGTGGCGGAACGGACGGGACTCGAACCCGCGACCCCCTGCGTGACAGGCAGGTATTCTAACCGACTGAACTACCGCTCCACCGAAGACTGCTTGTAAACACGGATTTATGCACCGGCTTACTACTTAA
>NZ_JADCLF010000010.1:0-127198 GCF_014982345.1 Enterobacter cloacae complex sp. P1B
CCCCCCCGCCCGCCTGAGAGCCGCTCTCGCGCCGTCTTCGCGCTGTGACATGGGGTGCACAGGCTTTCAAGGTTGGCGTCGCTGTCGTCGCCTCCGTGCGCCAGAGGGCGCACATGGTCAACACAGGTTGCTTCGGTTATTGCGCCACGGCGCAAGCAAGCCTGGCATAATCCCTTGTCTCTTTTCAGCACACGGAGACGTGTCCTGTCCCAAGATGGTCCATAGCCGCGCTGTTGCCGTGTCTGTCCCGGCTTGTATCGCCGCCAGCCTTCGCCCCTGTGCTCGTCGCAGTAGCCGCTGCGGTCCGTTGTGGTCTGCCTGCAGCCACGTTTGCGACACGCTTTAGGCGTTCTCGGTGGCATGGCAAACTCTCCGGAATGCATAGCTGCTGATGCCGTCACGCCCCAGCATGCTCTCAATGGTGTTGTGCTCAGCGCAGACAAAACCCTGCGCGGCAAACCAGCGGCGGATGCCTTCGTCGGTGAAATACCAGATGTGCTCATCCTTGCGGTAATGGCGGGATGTCAGGATGTGTTCTGAATTTTTAAAGACCGGCAGCGACACAAACACCCACTGACCGGCGCGGGCAACAGCTGCTTCTGGATCGTCGATATGTTCCAGCGAATCCCAGAACGTCAGGGCGGGGAAATCACCATCAGGAAAATACGGGTCGTAAAGGTTCGCCCAACGGCCACCAGCCTTAAGCCAGGCTATCCCTTCCGGGTTCACGTCATAGCCCCATGTCTCCGGCCGCGTCTCCACGAACTGCCCGGAACCTATCCCCACATCAAGCACTTTCCCCTGATGGTGGCGGGCCACCAGCTGGATGCGCGCTGCATTCAGCTGAATTCCCATGTTGGTCTGGGCCATCTGTCGATACTTCGCAAAATAACTGGCATCGTATGGTCGTTCGGGTGGTACCGGGAACCGTCCTATGCCCAGCTCGGGCAGCCAGACAAGGCCGTTTTGCATTTCATTTGAGAACAATGTCATGTAGCCAGCCTTTGAAGTTATCGAGGAAACCAGAAATTAGCTTACTGCAGTCGTGTTGCATGCTCCCGCACATGCAGTAATCATCGGGCTGCGCCCAACCAACGCGGGAAAGATCCATTTCTGGATCGGTAACGATGTGGGGGGCATTGTGCGCACCGCATCCACCCTGAACGATGAATACCGGCGTTTTGTAGCAAATGGCCGCGGGCAGCGCCCAGCCAACACCAGAAACCACGACGGCGGCATGTTCCACCAGCGCCAGCATTTCCGTCAGTGACAGCTCGCCTTTATGCAGATAGAGATCGGCCTCCGGATGCTCTCCCACCAGCCACTCTTCCCCCTCTTCTAGGTCAGCCAGGCTCACAACGTAAAAATGTTTACGTAGCTCACGTGCGGCATCTGCCAGGTATTTGGGGTCAGGATTTCGCGCCGGATTCGCCCACTCTTTGCGAACGGTCGCCGGACGGATGACTGCAACAGGCTTATCAACCTGCACCGGCGATTCACCGAATGAGGGCAGATCAAACACGCTGGCTATCTTGCCGAACTGCCAGGTCATCGCATCGATGATGGAGCCCTTGCTCAGCTCGTCGGGACCATAAAAAATTGTCAGAATCTCCGACGGCCGCGACGGCTCCTGCACAAACTCCACTCCCGTTTGCTCTTCGTTTTTCCGCTGCGTCCTGAGTGAAGTATTTGACCGAACAAAATTTACATCGAGATCGCAATAAAGCTCCGGCCATGGTGTTCGCAGATACGCGCCGGGGAACTGGCGTACAAACGCCCGCTGGTAAATAGAGTCACCAAGCCCGTACATCCCGCGGATGCAGACCTTTCGTCTTTTCATAAATTTCCTACAGAGAAAGTGCAGTCTCGAGGGACTGTCGGGGAAAGCAGGTAAGCCGCGTAAAGCGGGAGCAGTTAATTATCTCGATACCCCCAGCAACAGCACGGAGGCGAGAAAATTCATCCTGCCAGCGCGCTACGCTGAATTTGTCAGGGTTGGACAGCAGAGCGTGGTTGCCGTGCCAGTGGGTGCCGTTACGTATTGAGCAGTCATAGCCCAGCAACAGAACGCGGCTGGCACCAAGGTGGATTGCCAGCTCAATTGCACGCTGACCTGAATTAAACGAACCGGGGATTGCAGACGGTAGCCAGTTAATACCGAAACGCCTGGCCGTGAACTCATCACCGCACCAACGGGTCGCCTGGGATCTTATCCCTGCCCCGTTTTCTTCCCACCAGCAGCAGTCTGCTGCGTAAATATGCTGGCATGCCGGAATGGCGAACCACGAACTGTTCACAGTGATAACTGGCAGGCTGGAATTGCTGGCATAAGCGCAGTCATCTGAAGTCAGCGACGGGCCGCTGGCGACACAAATGAAAGTTTTATTCATGGATATAGGGGGAAACATGAAACAAGAAAAAACCGCCTGTCGAGGCGGTTTATATATCAGCGGTCGTTTTTAGGATTTCCTAAAATGTAACCGTCAACCTCTTCGATCTTAAGACGAAGACGAGCACCTTTCATGTCTCCCATCAAACCATCGCCTTTAAGGAATGAAATGTTGATGAGGTTCAGGAAGTTAAGCTCTGCATCTTCTTGTTTTACAACACCAAAATTATCTGCCTTTTCAGTAAAGTATTGGGAAATGGCTTTGGCAGCCACTCCAGAGGATTGCAGATGCTCACTTACCTCTGTGTAATACTTTTTACCTGACACGAGCATACCTGAGATCAAAAGCCCTTTAACAACCAAGGTGACGCCAATATCAATATTTAGCTTCTCGACCAGATTTGCTAAATACCCTAAATCTTGGTCATAAATTGATCTACTAATGACTTCCTGACTCATCTGTTGTTCCATGTTATATCCCCATAAGTAGTGACAGCATTCCTATTCTAAAGCGTATTAGATCTTACGGCACTTGTCTTTTATCACTCTTTTGACCGAAGCAATAAGTTAGCGATCAAGTTTGGTTTCTTCATGAGCTTATCTGTCAATAGGGATAACCATTATCAAGCCCACCAGCCGGTGAGCTTTGTAATGGCTAGCCGAGCTTAGCTCGAACCAGTGCATCTTTGGCTTCAAGCAGCTTGCGTAAGCCTGCTGACTTTTCCGCGCTATCTGGCAGGGTTTCATCCATCAGTGCCGCGAGATCACCGATTGGCTTACTCACTTCTTGCAGGTGAGACGGGAGATGCTGATACGCGAAATACTTCATGATTGGAGATGGCATTTTTTATCCTCAGTCCAGATAGAAATCGTCATTCAGACGACGACGGTTCGCACTGCTGGCGTTATGCGGGCAGGCGGAAGAATTATGACCAGTCGCGCCGCAGTAACTACAGCGCAGATTTACCCGGCGAGCGTTGCCGCTCCATGTATGCGGGCAGTTCTCGCGGGTGTGTAAGCCCGAGCCGCAAAAGGTGCATCGCGTGTAACTCATGGGTTTGCCTTCTGGCAGTTCGCCTGCCACGCTTTGTTATGCGCCAAGATATCGCGCTTGGTCTGCTTGTCCAGGACGTCAATATCGTGGTTTGTCAGATAGATAATCCGGGTCCACAGGCAGCCCGTATCAACTACTACCGGGGCGGGTGAAGTTTTCGCGCAGCTCGCGATCAACATCGTCATCAGGCATGTGATTAACAGTCTGCTGGACATTGCTGGCCTCTTTCGTTGTCTCTACCCGGCGTTCTGCTGCTGCGACCGTTGCCGCTGCGTTATCTTCGGTGCGCTGCTGGTCGGCTTTCGCTTCCGCTTTGCTGGTGCCGCGTGAATGGCCCAGGCCAAACGCGGCGGCGATAGCAGCAAACACAGCTACAACGAGTCCGGCGATCATCTCAAGTGTCATATAACCACCCGCTCCTTTACCCAGCCATAAACAAACGTCTCATTCGCGCTGCGCTGTTCCGCCAGTTCGAGATAACGCTGACCCTGGCTACAATTCAGGGCCCGAAGCATAACCAGCTCACCCTCTTTCCCTCGCCGGGCAAGATAGCTTTTTAACGCGCTGATAGTTCGCGGACCGATAAAACCATCTGCAATCAGATCGGGATAGAGCGTGCCCTGAATGTTGAACACGTTCAGCCAGCGCTGGAACCATTTGGTTTGAACCGAGGGGCCCATGTTTACGCCGGTATCGCACAGTTCGGCGGCAATGGCTGGTGATACCTCAGAAACAAGGTCGAAACGTGGCCCTGTCCAGTAGTCAGCCGTCAGGATATCCAGCGCCTGCTGGCGGGTAAGGTTACGCATATCACCGTTATAACCGTGGGCGCGAGCTACCGCTTGCGTGATCCCCCAGTTTGTTGGGCCGCCTTTGTCGTCGGGGTGATTAACATACCCGCCCTCTTTGCCGAGGATGGCATTAAATATTTCGTCTTTGGTCACGTTGTGCTCTCTCCCGTAATACGAGCGATATTGCCGCCCGCACGCCAGACAGCCACGCAGACAACAACGTTAATGAGGATTTCACCGTAATCGACCTGCACATAATCGCCGTGCCAGATGCGGAAAGCCGTGTACGCAGGAGCCAGAATCAGCCCATAGGCCAGAAGCTCCATTATTCTGCGGCGGCGCATACTGCGCTTTCGGAAGAACATCAGGCGAAAAGAAATCATGATGCAGGCCAGTGCGTTAAGGTGAAGCAGCAGCCATGGAAAGTTCTGCATTAGCCACGTCATTCTTCCCCCTTCACGCCGGGCAGATTGCCTGTTTTTGAGCGGGCAAGAATGCGCAGCAGAATTGTCACGGAAACCGTTGAAGCCGCCAGCGCGCCAATCGCGGGCGATACCTTGATAGTGACTGGCGGGCTAAGCTGATTCAGTCCGGCGTTGATAAGGGCGGCGATAATTTCTGAAGCAGTACCGGCACAGTAAATGCCACCGATAAACGAAATGAGCGCAAAAAGAATCTGCTTCCAGATTTTGTGGTCTTCAGAGCTGAGGATATACAGCGCTGCCCCTGCGAGGGAGCAGACCATCACTGCTGGCGTAGCCTCTGGAAAAAGCGTGGCGAAGGTAATTCCGGTTGTACCAGCAGCCACGCCCGCCGTTACCGTTGCAGTTATTGGTTCTGCGGACATTTAGCCCCCTCTTATTGCTGTGGATCCTCTCAGAAAAAATTGAGGGGAAATAAAAAAGGCCGCCAGTTGGCAGCCTTGATTGGTATGATAATTTTTTACGATAACCTTAGATTGATATATTCGTGGCATCCAAATATAAAAGCGTTTTGAGCATCTACGAATTCCTTTTTTTCTTCAGGCGTAAAGTATCCCTTTAAAAAACACTTCGTCAAAGCCTGCTGTAAGTTTGCTGTTAGACCAACAAGCTTACAACCTTGTTCATCGGGACTAATCAATAGGAGGAATTTATTTTTACTAATCTCAGCTGATTTCATTGGTGTCTGTATCTCATCGGGAAAAATTCCTTTAGACAACAATGAAACATCCTTTTTACCTATCAAATGCCATTGCTCAAACGTTGTAGCTAACATTATTACATCCGTCACTACTTCCGCGCCTGCGGTTCTGATTAGCTGTGCCAATTCTTTATTGGCATTTAACTGAGTTTGCAATCTTGCCAGTGCAAAGTTCTGTTCAATCGCTCGATATGCGACCCAGCCTGTAATTGCAGCTGCCAATACACCTGCGATGGCAGTGATCAGGGTTTCGATAGGGAAAGCAGAATTAATTTCAATTGGCGGGAGCTTTTCTATAGCCAGCGTGAACACACCAGTTGATTTTTCATATGTGAAAGGTACACCTTGCCAATCCATGAAGCCTCCTTGGTTGCGTAGGCATCATAGCAAAAAACCTCGCCGAAGCGAGGTTTAGAATTTTGTAACGTCATGGGCGTAATAACCCAGCGTTGGAAAGAGATTAACCATTTTCCGCCAGTTTTGCAACCCCCCGAAATTCAACGTACCCTCAGGCGGGTTTGGCCCTACCTGTTAATGTGTTACCTGGCCGAGCACTCTTTCAGCAAATGATTCCTCTATGTAGCAGTACTCAACCAGACGATCAAAGAAGAGTTTATAGTTGCGGCGCCACGTGGATTCAGTGACTCCCAAGGCTTTAAATACCTCGGTATCTTTCAGGCGTGGATATCCTCTACCGGAGCAGCGCGGGCATTTTTTATAGACCGGTACACCCTGCAGCTCTGTTTTCTTCTTATCCAATACCTCACCGCGACCTCGACAACGGCACTCGTTTTTAACATGCCCTTTTCCGGTGCAGGTCTTACACACAATACGAACTTGTTCACGTACCTCTTTCCACACCTCCCAGTCTGAAGGTGATATGCCTTTCGTGTCTCTAACCCATTTTGGTGGCTTGCCGTCCGGATAAGTAACTTTATTCGTGAATACCTCTGCCGTTATGAACTTCTCTCCGGCGCAGCTGCTGCACGTGATTAGGCTGGCCGCACTCAGCGAATAATCGCGGAAAACGTAATTTGCCAGCGTCTTGAGGAATGCCCCCCTATCCTCTTCTGACATTTTACGCAATGGTGCGTGTCGTTCTGCTCGTTGCAGAGCCAACTGATGGATGTAGGCGATGATATTATCCGACGTCATAACCCCGGCTTTCGCCAGATAAAGCTCAATACCAACCGCAGCTTTTGATGTAAGCAGGCCAAGCGAAGCCATTACATCTGTAATTGTCAGAGTGTCAGCAGTTTTACCGCAGGGAACGGCACCGGGTAACATCGATTTTGGTGAGAAATACTTCGGTAAACTTTCCAGCTTCATTTTATTTCCTCGATAATTATCATTCCGGTTTCGCCCCATATTTTTGATGTCCGGGCGTCCCAAATGTGGGAGTCATCCTCAAACAAGGCGTCCAACAGAGATTTTGTTAAGTTGTCCAGATCGGGCTTTTGCTGGTGTGGCTGGCCGTCCATAGACGCGCGCTTTTTCTTGCTCCAGCTCTGGGGCATCGGCAAAACGAAGGTGATATGGGCGCCGTTCTCCGGCACCCTGATTCCATGCAGGCGGGCTTCATCGCAAAACATGCGATAGCGCATCACCGGCGGGCGCTGCTTCCATTTATCACGGCGGGTCATGCGGGGTTTTCCGGCTGGGGTAATGATGTATTTAGGCATCGGTGCCCTCACCCAGCAGATAGAGCACCTGCACCAGCAGTTCTGTTTCAGTGCCGTGCTTCATTTCCCACGCACGGCGGCCAGCATGAATCGCAACACCATAACCGCCGTTGCGATGATGCATATGGCACAGGGGAATTGATTTTCGATGGTCAGCGCGCTGGCTTGTGCCCTGTCCGGTTCGGATGTGGTGGATTTCCGCAGGCGTTTCGCCCAGGTTCTGGTTTCTGCACACGATGCAGCCCAGTGCGGCCACACGCGAAAGATGGAGGCTATCTGCTTTCTTCATGCTGGACCACCAGCATAAGCAGAAACACCGCGCATAGACGGGCGGTGTGAGTAATTCGAGGTGGTTCTTTGCGCCATCACTTTTCTCCGGTGATGGTGCGACAGGCGCTGGTTGTTCAGACCAGCTTGATTATTATAAATCAGTTGTCAGGGTTGCGGAAGCGCTCAGCATGTTGCAGGAGAGATTCGCGGGTAATCAGTATTGCTTCTAGCGGGATAGGTATCACGATAAAAGAACCATCGTCATTGGTCACTACCTCATAACGTCCAGCGGGGCGAACGGCAGCTATTAATTCTTGCTCATTCATAACGCAAAATCCTATTCAATTCAGTCATCCCCGAAACGCCGGGGTCGGCCCTTTTCTCCCTGCGCACTGAACGTTTCTGAAGCAGCCCTTCTCGCGAACGCCTAATAGGTTAGAAAGACCAATTAGCCGTAATTGGTCTGTGTAACCGATCTGCTCTTTAAGCACAGGAATCTTGTACGGTCTGCTAAATCACTGGCCGATTGTCGGTATCTGTCACACGGTTCAGAAGGTGCGTTACTACCCCCATGACGGTTGCATCATCCAGCGCATCACCCTCAATAGCCTCTCCATCCTGAGTTATCAGAGCTTTCCCCTGCACTTTTGCGAAATCCAGACTGCCGCAGAACGAAACCAGGACGGTATCACCCACTTCCGGCTTTCTGGCGACGTTTATGATCGCGTACCCGGCCGATGTTTCGATGGTTCGGCAGTTACCGTCATAGCCGCAAAGGCTGGTGATAGTGAGCGTCTGTTCTGCGTAGTCTGCTGCTGGTGATGGAAAACCCATGATAACCACCCCTGATAATTAACTGTATATTTATACAGTAACACCAAAAAAACGAGGGTCAAGATTTTGGGCACAAAAAACCCGCCGAAGCGGGTAAGTGCTTAATCAATAATCAATTCTTCTCAAAGCCAGCCCCACCAGCACGATTAAAACCACCAGCCAGACGGCTCCTGATATCAGTTCCATCAGGTACATGTTTTCACCTCCCGCTACGGTGCTGCTGCTAGCATTGCATCTTCGAACGCACTCACCGAAATTGACAATGCGGCACCTTGAATGCTAACCGCCTTAGATATTGCGTTGAAAAGAGCGCTGTAGCCGAAATGCCCTTTTGACCATCCAAACTGCACCGGAGCGCCTGACTGCAGCATTGCTCTATGATGAGCTTCCCACCCTGCCCGGAATAATTCACGCTGAGTCAGAGTACCACCTTCGTAGTCAGGCATGATGCCACTCATTTTGGAAGGTTCGGCTCCCTGAAGCACGGCGGCTCGGTGTCGCAATAACTCCATCAACACATTTTCAAACAGCCGAGCATTCACCTCTACGGAACCATGAACACCACGCGCGTTACATTCGCTAATTACCGCCTGGGTTTCAGAGAGGATTTTTGTCAGGCGTTCTGTGGTAATAATGCTCATACTGTCGCTCCTTCCTGATACCGCTCAAACCAGAAAATAACTGGCTTTTCGACTATCTCAACCAGCCCGAAACGCTCCGCCGTTCGGAAATTTACGCTGTATGCTCGCGCACGATCCGCCTGTGCCGCCACCTGTTCACGGAATGCTTCAACGGTAAATGTCGCTTTAAACAGATTGCATGGAGCGCAGGCAGGGAATAGGTTTTCGATAGCGTCATTCTCCGGGCGCCAGAACTCTCCTGTTGCGACGGTGCGTCTGGTTCCGTCAGCCTGTCGCTCGCCGAATTTCCACTTACGCAATGCCGCCTCGACATGGTCAGCGTGCCATCCCTTTTCCGGCAAATCGCACCCACAGTAAGCGCACCGACCTCCGAACTTCATGCGTAACTCTGCACGCTGCTTTTTGCTAATTGTGCTCATGGGTTAGTCCTTGACGCCAGCGGCGGATAATTTCTGCTGAAGCTCAACTATTGCCGCAAGGGCGTACTTAATCGTTTCGCTCGTTACTCGGCACGGATAGGCATGGTTCATGCCTTCTTTCATCAAGTTAGCCCTGCCGTCAGTTCGGTAGTGGTAACAGTTTGCCCCCAGATGAATTTCGTAGGTGTCGCCATGCGGGCCGATACCAATTCGTTCTGCAATAGCCATGCTCACTCTCCTTTACCGGTGCCAGCCGCGTGGCAATAATGCGCCCCGTCATGCTTGTGGGATAAATCAAGCTCACATTTACATCGTGGGCAGACTGCGATCGGCTTGCAGTCTGCTGCAACAATAGCCTCAATAATCTGGTATTCATTGATAACTAAAGGGCATTCGATATCGCCGTCCGGATAGAATGACTCAGGCAATTTAATTTCTACTTTTTTCGCCTCCAGATCAGCAACCCGCTTCTCTGCGGCTTCCAGCTCATCAAGCAGCGCCAGCACGGTGGAGGGAGTCATTTCAGCGATAAATTTCTTCTGCGCCTCGATACCTTTTGTGTACCGCTTGATGATCGCCAATTCTTTTGCATCCACGGCTAACTTGCGCAGCGCCTGTTTGTCGATGTTGCTCATGCCGCACGCTCCTGTTTCTTCTGGGCTGCCTGGTTAATCCAAAGACACTCGGTGCGCTGCACTGATCCTGCGTGACCATTAGCCGCCGTGGTGCGCGTGACGCGCTGCCAGCCCACCAGTGCTTCGTTGTAAAGTTCGCTGTCATAGCCGCAAACGATGACCATCCCCTGCAGATCCTTCAGAGCTTCGAGTAACTCAAGATGCTCGGCATTCGTCATTTCGAACCGATACGCGCTTTTTTTTGTTGAACCTGACCGGGTGTCATGGACGTACGGCGGATCAACAAAGTGGAGTGTGGTCGGCGTATCGTGATCCTGCATACACTGTATTGCCGGGCGGTTTTCCACGAGCACACCAGCGAACCGGCTGGCAACTGCAGTCAGGTTATCCGGCTGCCGCGCCCAAACTCGCTGCGCGGTGCTGCTGTTGCGTTTGGTATCGAGTCGGAAACCAGTAGTTCCCTTCGTTGCCCCAGCGCTGCCGAATCCCATCGTCGCTCGGACGATTAGACGGCGTGCCTGTTCAATCGGGTCGCTGGTAGGTGCGTAAGCGCACTGAAATTCAGTTCTGGAATATGGCGTTAATGCGCACGCGTCGATGAGTGAACGGCTGGCAACCGGGTCACGCAGAACGCGAAACAGGTTCACCACGTCGCCGTCGAGATCGTTATAGACCTCAGCTTCGCTTGGTTCCTTGCGCAGCAACACCGATGCCGCGCCGCCGAACGGCTCAACAAAGCAACGATGCTCCGGAAAATGGCTGATAATCCACGGTGCAAGGCGGAATTTGCCGCCGTGGTAGCGGATTGCCGGGTGTTTGATGCTGGCACTCATTGGGCTTTCTCCTCCACCAGTTTTTTCCATTTCTCGCGCAGCTCTTTACGTGCCTCAGCCTCATGATCGGGCGGGTACGAAAATCCGGCACGCATATCAGGGCAGCCATTTGAACAACGAATTTCTGCGGAGCCCCAGTTTATGCCGCGGCTGCGTAATTTCATGGCCGGTTTCAACCCACAGTTCGGGCAGTTAGGTAAATCAGTCATTCCCCAGCCCCTCCAGCAGATTCTTGTGGCGGCGCAGCTCGCGAACGGCCCCCTGCAGACGCTGCAGGTTAGCCAGCTTCGCTTTCGTGCGGCGGATTTCGGTCGAGATATAGCGCGATGAAGGAATAATCAGGTCATCCGGACGGCTGGCGAAAGCCGGGATATCCTGAATAATTTCGGCGGTGGATTTGCAAACTGGCGCCGCTGCTTTCTCGTTAACCTCTGGTGCTGGCTCCTGCTGCTCTGGCTTTATTGCCGGTTCACCCACCAGGCTCCAGGTGATGTTTTTACCGTCAACATGGCGCAGGACCAGACCGTCCTTGCACATCGCACCCAGCGAAGCATTCAGGGCTCGCGAACCTTTACCCAGATTTTCTGCGATCTGGTTGGCGCTCATAGCCCCCTGGCCCTGCATTGCTGACAGCACCCTCTCAACCAGCGGCGACTGCTGCTTGGGTCTGATACGCTTCGGCTTTTGCTCCTTCCCGGTAACAACTGACCATGACCCATCGAAGAAATCGCACAACCCCTCTTCTTTCAGCTCGCGGAGCATTTTCAGGGCCTCTACGGGTTCGATATCGAGGCGGGCAGCTACATCGTGATAGGTCGCTTTTTCCATTGCTTTCAATGCGTCAATTACTGATTCCATAATTTTCTCCTCAAAATTCACTTAACAGGTCTCAGGTGGCTAACGTTTCCGCGATAGCTCTCCCAGTCAAAGTTCACCCAAATGCCGTTATCCATGCGCAGGCGATCGATAACCCTTGCCCCCAGGGTCTCTACCAGCGCGTCGTAATTCAGGTTGGTCAGTACGCCAACGGGGCGCATAGCGGCCAGCCGGCGATCGATAATCTGGTTCAATAAAACTTTCTCGCCGCGGCTATCGCGCTGAATGCCGACTTCGTCGAGCACCAGCAGATCCACTTTGCAGAGGTCGTCCAGCAACGCGGCTTCAGACTGCCCTTCGTCGTAGCAGGCCCGGGCGCGCAGGGTCAGATCCGGCACCGTCACAATCAGAACCGTTCGGCCCTGTTTCAGCAGATAATTTCCGATCGCCGCTGAGAGGTGGTTTTTCCCGGTACCAGGCTTTCCGGTGAAAACGAAACTGGCAAACCCGGTACCAAAATTTTGCGCATAGCTCTTTGCCATACTCAGAGCATGCCGCTGGCCTTCGCCCTCCACCGTGTAGTTCGCGAAGCTGCAGCTGCGGTGCAGGTTCTGGATTCCGGATCGCCCGAAAATTTTCTCTGCCCGCGCCTGCTGGTTGATCTTGTCGATCTCCGCTGCGCGCTTTTGCCCTTCTTCGCGCTGCCAGGCCATCAGCTCAGCTGCGCTTTTGAATTTGGGTTCAATGCCTGCCGGAATCACACGGCGAAGGCGATCGAGAATCGAACCTGCGTTTTGCATGCTTACCCCCTGAATCCTGGCGGTACAGTGTTATCCGGGCGGGAAATGTGATTAATATCCCGACCACCAGCCTGGTGTTGCGCCGCTCCCGGCGACGGTAGGCGAAGAACCAGGTCATCCCATTTTTCGCGCAGTTTTGATGGCGACATCACGTTCCGGCACCAGAACGGATCACGCTGTACACGCGAAAACATTTCGCAAATTTGCTTATGCGTCCTGCCGTCAACGGCACACATCAACCGGATTTCGTTGGACCATGCTGCCCAGTTAGGCTCTTTAGGGCGCACCAGTTCCCCGTCTGTCTCAGCGGCTTTTTCATAAAGCTTGATGATGCGGCTCCACATCCACTGAGCGCAGGTCAGATCTTCCTTGCTTCCCCACTGCCGTTTTCCTGCATGGGCAACCACAGCCTCTGGATGACGATTTAAAAACGCCTCTTTGGTCAGCTGTTCGTCCGACAGCGAAGCGTCCGGACAAGAAGTGTTTTTATTCTCTGTAGTAGTCTCTGTAGTAATCTCTGTAGGATCGAAATGGGCTTTGCCGTCTCCGCGGGCTGGGCTTTCCCCAGTTCCCGAACAAGGTATTCCCTTGTTACCGGATTGGGCTTTCCCTTGTTCCCGAAATGGGTTTTGCCCATTTGGTTTGTTATCAACGACTTGCGTTAGTACCTGATCCACGCGCTCAAAATTAACTTTGAAGTAAATCCGATGCTCAAGCCGCTTGTGGGTTTCTACCAAGACCCCAAGGCGTTTCAGCTTTTTTCGTGCAGTCAGTTGCTCTTCGTAGCTCAGCCCGGTTTCCGCCTGGATTTCCTCTGAAGTTTTATGCACACCCAGATCGGAGGTGAGCTTGTCCATCCAGTAGGTCATCTGGCAAAACAGAACGGTGGCACTTACGCCGCCCAGGTGTTCGGCCAGCGCCGGGTAATACGCAACCGGACGACCGAACCCGCGAATGATGTCAGATGGATTCATGGCTTCACTGACCCTTATGCCGCGCGATGACAGTTCATGATCTGGACTTTCACGCCAGCCAGCTGAGCCAGCGCATCGATCGCTTCCAGAGTCTCTCGCCTGATTACCGGTTGCGGTTTGCCGGTGAAGACCGCATTGGTGGCTTCGATGCACTCTTTGTTAACCCTGGCTGCCCTGTAGTGCATGCAGTCCTTCTGCGCCAGCTCGTTATCAATGGCGGTACGGATGGCATAGCTCAGCGCTTCCGCCTGTTTCAGGTAATTAGGCGTATCGTTGCGGAACGCACGCTGAATAATCTGCTTGTTGTTGTGCAAGCGCCGCGCGTACTCGTCAGGGTCCGTCACGTTATCCAGTGGCTGAAGCAGATCGCCAAAATGATGAGGGGTTATCAGCTGCGTGACTGTCTTCCAGCCCTTTTCCTGGGCCCAGGACTCCAGCTCGCATGCAAGCTTTTTGATTTCCATCAGTCAGACTCCTTCTGCGCGCGTGGGATATCCTGAACAGGAATTCCACTGGTAGGGGTTGGATGCAAATCAGGACGTAACTCATGTGGGGTGACAGTCCAGCCGCCAAATTCACAGAGCTTTATCACTCGCTCGCTTGGAACTCGGTTTCGGATAATCCAGTTTGCTACTGACTGTGAGGACTTAAAGTTGAATTTGCGGGCGACGGCCGAAACAGAACCAATCGACCTGACAGCCTTTTCCGTTATGTTCTTGTATGAAGTAGTCATCGTGTTCTCCTGAATGAGTCGATGACTGCAATATACTACATAAAGTAGAAAATACAACTACGAAAAATAGAAATGACTATAAACGCGCCGTGCCTTACTCTTCTACATATGGTAGAAAAAGCGAATAAACATCAGGATTTCGCGAACCGGCTGACCGAAGAAATGCGCAGACAGCGCCGTTCCGTCAAGGATTTAAGCCAGGCTTGCGATGTCACATACGAAATGGCTCGTCGTTATACGTTGGGCACGGCTAAGCCACGCGATGAGAAACTTCAAAAGATAGCTGACTGGCTAAATGTCCAGGCGGCCTGGCTTGATTACGGCGAAGGTGAGAGCGCGCCAGCTAAGCTTCCGGAAACTGAGTTTTCGGGCTTCCCCGCGACAGAACCAGACACAGGCAACGATGCGGAATTCAGAGAATTAAGCGAAGACGAAAAGCGACTGGTTCGAGTGTATCGGCAGTTCCCAAGTGTTGAAGCAAAGAACATGCTACTGGCTTTCGAAATGCGGTATAAACAGCTTTATGATTTCTTTCTGAAGTACGCAAACACCCCGCAGAAGTAAAAAAATCCCAAATAACCCGGCACATGCCGGGTTTTTTTACGCCTTCCCTCACTACTGCAAGTAGTTCACCCCTCTTAAATTTCTACTTTTAGTGTTGACACGTCTACTTTATGTTGTATTCTCTACACATCGAAGCACAACAGGTGCGACAGGTAAACGTTCCGCCTACCCGGCGATAAGGGTGATAAGCCGAGCAAAGCAGCAACAGGGGGTCGAGATGGAAAAAGCATACGAAGAATATTTCAACAGTCTGGCGGAAGGTGAAGAAGCACTGAGCTTTTCCGAGTTCGTCCAGGCAGTTTCATGAATGTGGCGTAAGCCAAAGGCTTGAAGGCGGTTTTTTCAGGTTGCGCGCTAAAGCATAGCGGGGAGAACCTGGGGCGGAGAGCAAACCCCGCGATGCAGGACTTGAAACACCTGCACAGACCAATAAGCCGCATGGCAGCGTAACTGCCCTTTACATCTGCTCTGGCGAGGTGGCGCCGCCGGACCAGGGCAGATGAATCGCCCACAATTGAGAGCGCACTCGCCTCACCAATTTGAGCTTTGTCGTTAAGTCAAAATTGATTGAGTGCGCTTCCAGTTGTGGGTAATCGCAACATGAGGCTGTGTTTAGTTCTTGGTGGTATATGCGTTTCCCGTGGTCCACGTATACACCACCCTTTTTAAATCAGGTTTTATAGTGGAGTGTTCATATATGGATAAGACACAATTAACACCGGAACAACAAATTGCCTGGGCACAAGGAAAACTCGTTACTTCAGTATTTCTTCGCGATGTTGCGGGATGCCATGCCGCCTGGAAAGTATTACGGAAATATAGAAATTTTGTTGTGCATCGCCAGCCTTATCAGGAATGGCGTAATAATCTAAAAGTTATTTAATTCTACCAACCTAAAACCGATGCCTTAACTGGCAGGGATTTTCACACCTTAAATTAAGGACTGTAAAATGAAATCAACTATTACAACCGTAGAAATGAACCTGGCTATCGTCAACAAAGACCTTGCAACTTTTAATATTAATGGTGCTATTTCAGGTGTGGTTCATTTGCCATCCTCAGGCCCTGTAACCGTTGTGCTTGACGGTGGCTACGTGCTCGGTGAATTTCATTGTCCGGTTTGTGCTGTTAAGCACATTAGCTTGCTGTCTGTGAACTTCGCAGAAGCGCAGAACGCTTGTGGCATGTCTTTTTACGACCACAAGCGCCAGTATCTGAACTGATATGACTGACATCATTTGTCATTGCGCTGTTTGTTGCCACAAATATGAAAAATCGGAAATGCACGAAAGGAAAACAGACATATACCCCTTTAAGCGCACGATTTATTTATGTGAGCAATGCAATGAAAAAAGAGATCGACGTAACGCGTTAAAAAGTATTAAGCGTGTTACTCGCAAAACAATTCGTTCAAATTCATTTTCAAAATATTAATCGAGGTCCTTATGTCTGTTGAATTGAAAGTTTTCGGCGGTGCTTATTTCCCAAAAGATAAAGCATTGAAAAGATACCCAGATTTAAAACCGCTTGCTACTGCTGTGAATGCGGCTACGAAAGCCATCGCCGAAGCTGTTATTCTTGGCAAGCTGGCGGCCCAACACCCTGAACATATTGATGATTATTTTAAAGTGAAAATCTGGGAACACCGTGAAGGTTTACCCTGCCCTGAACTTGATATTTTCTCCTCTGAATTTTTCGATACCGTGGCTATCTGGAATGTGAATGCAGGTGAACCAGCTGCGGCACCACAGCCAGAATCTGAAGAAAAGACGGAATGGGACGACAACAAGGCAGTGGAAGAAATTAAAACTGTCGCGCAGCTCGACGTGGCATCCCGTGCAGCTTGCCTGGCACTGTTCGGCCCGGTCCCTGGAATCACTACAGCGCAGTACGGCCAGATCGTCGATCTGAAGAATGATGATGAACCCAGCTTTGCCCGCGAGCTTGCAGAAGCACTGGCGAAAGAGACCCGCGCGCTGGCGCTGGCTCCGGAACGGCAGGAGCAACTGCTCGCATGGATACGTGAAAATACAAAAGACTCTGCACAGTGGCCGGACATCAAAAAGCAGATCGCTAAATGGATCGATACCCCGGTTGATAAGCGACCTCTGGCTGACAGCACTAACTCAGAAGAAAACCGTACAGACACCGGCTCCACACTGGGCGGTGGTAACAAGACAGACCGCAGCCCGGATCTGGTTCATAACCTCTCTACGCTGCGTATCGAAGTGGCTGTTGCCATTCTGAGCATGTACGACGAGATCGACATTTACTGGATCCCGAATAAATACATGATTCCAGCGAAAGCCATGGCCGAAGCAGAACAGGACACCCGTTTTACAGCGTGGTGGAAAAAACTGCGCAGCACCCCAGGCATTCTGGATTATTCCCGTGCGGCCATTATCGCCCTGATTAAATCCGCCCCGGAGGACATTTGGATGGATCCTGTTGCCTTGCGTGAATACATCAATCGCGAGCTGGTTGAACATGACCATGCGAACCCTGACCAGAAAACGGTTGATATAGCCTGCCGCCCTAAACCTCGCACTAATGTTGAGAAAAAAGAAAATGATGAAACCGAATCGACTGTACCGGGCGAAGCTCTGCCACCAGCAGTTTGCCCAGGCAAAGCTGCGCAACTCAACAAAGAACTCAACGAGGCATTCGCTCAGAGCCCGGCACCAGAAGAGCAAGCGATTGACCAACCACGGGTGGAGAACCTGGGCGGCGGAGTCTTCTCTGTTGATGCACTGATTAATAATTCCCCCTCAAATGAGGTTGAAAAACAGGAATTACCACCTGCACCAAATGATCGCGACTTTGCGATTTTGCATGCGCTTAATGATCTTATTTCTGGACGCACCAACATCATGGGGAAAGAAGAAGCAGAAGGTGTGGTGGCATGCACCGGCCAGCTCGTTTCTGATGTTATTCCGCTGCTAATGGCCGATATCACCACCACAGAATTTTGCCTGTCTCCTGAGTTCTCCGACGAGGAGATCCACGACGTGGCAACCACCATGCTGGATAGCTGGTCTGACGATATCAGCGTGCGTCAGAAAATCGCCCTTGATGCGATCGTTGAATACCGCCGCCCGGCACCACCAAAATCTGTAGTGCTCGATCCACCGGCCGTTAATGCAAAGCCGAAAGCACGGCCCGAACCAGCACCTGAAACAAACGCTCCGCTTTCGTCTTTTACCTACCTGCAGCAGCTGACCATTGCAGCACTGCAGGGCTTATGTTCCAACCCGGCATATTGCAATCAGTATGAGGAATTACCGGCTATGGCCGCCGGGCTTGCCCGCGGCGTGATCAACCATCAGGAAGGCTCCTGTGCGTCTGATTAACCGAAGCAAGGGAGACAGCATCGGCGGGCCAGCATGTGCCGCCGCGCTCAACTCTCACTATGAGAAATACGGGGAACATGGACGAAGAGACACACAAACGTTTTACACCGTCATGGTTGGCAAACAGAAAGTGACGGTAGAGATAGTAAATAGACCCCGCAGCTATGTAGCCACTGCCATGACAGGAGCCCGGCAGCTAAGACATATGGCGGAATTAGGTGATTTCTAAAGTTCAACTTTCTCCAGCTGCAGAAGCGATACTGCAGCTGGTCATCGCGAGTAATGGTTATGACTGATGACATTTTGACTAACGATGCAATTCGTAAGCTGACCGGGTACAAGCAACCCAAGAAACAATGCGCATGGCTTGCGTCTGCGGGGATCTGGTTTAAAGAAGACCGTAACGGTTATCCGAGAACCACCTGGAATCATGTAAACAATCCTATCGCATTGCGCATGGTGCCTGACGTAAAAACTGAGTTAAACACTCCAAACTTTGATGCAATGTAATGGCTGGAAAACGCAAAAACCCTTCTGATGCAATTCTCCCACCGCGAGTATACCGGGGGAAATCTAAATATGAGTTTCACCCGGCAACGGGTGGCTCCATAAACCTGTGCGCTCTGGATTCTCCAATTTCATTAATTTGGGCCAAATATGAAACTGCATTGAAAGATATTGAGGAGAAATTGAATCTGTCCAGTCTGATCGATGATTTTTTCGCAAGCGCTGATTATCACAAATTAGGTAATGAAACCCGCAAAGATTATAAAAAATACTCACGCAAGCTGATCCCAGTATTTGGAAAAATGGATCCGGATAGCGTGAAACCCCAGCATATCAGGCAGTATATGGATAAGCGAGGCGTTGCGGCACCTGTGCAGGCAAACAGAGAAAAGGCGTTTCTTAGCAGGGTGTATGGGTGGGCTTACGAAAGAGGAATGGTGAAGGGGAACCCTTGTAAAGGCGTTAGGCAATTCAAAGAGGAAGAACGGGAAAGATACGTTACCGATGAAGAATACTATGCGCTTTACGAAGCGTCGCCGATTGTCGTCAAGGTAGCGATGGAGTTGGCTTATCTCTGCCTTGCTCGCCAGGGTGATGTGCTCGCAGTGCAAAAAGCACAACTGCTCCCGGAGGGAATTTTTATTCGTCAGGGTAAAACCGCAACAAAACAGATCAAAGCCTGGTCTGAGCGCCTGGCCGCCGCTGTTGAGCTTGCCAAAACACTCCCCCTGAAAGATGGTATTTCCAGCGTCTACCTGATTCACCAGTTTAACGGTCGACGCTACACACGTGATGGTTTTAACAGTCGCTGGCAACAAGCTAAAGAAGAAGCTCAGAAAAAGCACCCTCACATGCTTTTTGATTTTACGTTCCACGATCTGAAGGCCAAAGGCGTATCGGATTTGGAAGGAAGCCTCCAGGAAAAACAACAAATATCCGGCCACAAAACGATTACCCAGACGGCCCGTTATGATCGCAAAATAAAAATTGTCCCGGTCGTAGGCGGTCAAAAATGAGAAATGATGTTAGGAATGATGTTAGGAAAATGGATTTAAGACACAAAAAAACCACCTTTCGGTGGTTTCACGACACTGCTTATTGCTTTGATTATTCTGCTTTTTCCCATGGTACCCGGAGTGGGACTTGAACCCACACAGCGCGAACGCCGAGGGATTTTAAATCCCTTGTGTCTACCGATTCCACCATCCGGGCTCGGGAAGAAAGTGGAGGCGCGTTCCGGAGTCGAACCGGACTAGACGGATTTGCAATCCGCTACATAACCGCTTTGCTAACGCGCCGTAAAACTTTTCTAACTGACACCCGCAATTGCGCATGTCTTTAATCTGGAGCGGGAAACGAGACTCGAACTCGCGACCCCGACCTTGGCAAGGTCGTGCTCTACCAACTGAGCTATTCCCGCATGTTATCAAGTTAACTGCTAACCACTTGATTTCATTATCGTCCGGCTTGCTGTGCCGCCGTTCGATGCGTTGCATTCTACTGATATGACGTGATGAGTCAACGTTATTTTTTGCTTGTCTGGATTGTTTGCTGAAAATTACGGCGAAACGATCACTGATCAAGCAAATCCCCGCGCGCAGCGTTCAAATATTGCAGCATTGACCACAGCGTCAGCACTGCCGCCACCCACAGGAGGCCAATCCCCGCCCACTCAACCCAGGCGTTTGGACGCCAGAGCATCCACACCAGCGAGGCCATCTGCGCGGTGGTTTTTACTTTACCAATCCAGGATACCGCCACGCTGCTGCGTTTCCCCAGCTCCGCCATCCACTCACGCAGCGCAGAGATGATGATCTCACGGCCAATCATAGTTGCGGCGGGCAGCGTCACCCACCAGGTATGATAGTGCTCAGCCACCAGCACCATCGCGATCGCGACCATCACTTTATCCGCTACCGGATCGAGAAAGGCGCCGAAACGGGTGCTCTGGTTCCAGCGGCGCGCCAGATAGCCATCAAACCAGTCAGTTACCGCTGCAATAAGGAAGATCAATGCGCAGGCGAACGGTGCCCAGACGACCGGCAGGTAAAACGCCAGCACAAAGAACGGAATGAGTACAACACGAAAGAGAGTGAGCAACGTAGGGATATTATATTGCATAGTGACGGTAACTATTTGTTGTCAGTAAAATTTAGCTCTATGTTGCTACAGAGCCCTCAATGTTTCAACGAGTAGTAGATCTTTTCTGCCAGCCCTTGCGAAATACCCGGCACTTTTGCAATTTCCTCCATACTGGCGTTGAGTAATCCTTGCAATCCGCCCATATACTTCAGCAGCATCTGGCGGCGTTTTGGCCCAACGCCCTCAATAGTCTCAAGCGTGCTCGTGTTTTTGACCTTCGCCCGTTTTTTACGGTGACCGCTGATGGCGTGATCGTGTGATTCATCACGAATATGCTGAATGACGTGCAGCGCCGGGGAGTCCGGCGGCAGGCTGAAGCCCTCACCTTCCGGCTCAAAAAACAGTGTTTCCAGACCGGCCTTACGATCGGCCCCTTTTGCCACGCCTAACAGCAGCGGATGGTTTTTGTCCCACTCAACGTCGAGCGACTCGAATACCGCTTTCGCCTGACCTAGCTGCCCTTTCCCACCGTCGATAAGAATCACGTCCGGGATCTTGCTCTCTTCAATCGCTTTACCGTAGCGACGGCGCAGCACCTGATTCATGGCAGCATAGTCATCACCCGGCGTGATGCCGGTGATGTTATAGCGGCGATACTCGGCGCGCAGCGGGCCGTTGGCGTCAAATACCACGCAGGACGCCACCGTCTGCTCACCCATCGTATGGCTGATATCGAAACATTCCATTCGCTTCACTTCCGGCAACTTCAGGAGCGTCGCCAGCGCGGTTAAACGCTGGCTCACCGTCGATTGCTGGGACAGTTTAGTGGTGAGCGCCGTCGCCGCGTTGGTCCGCGCCAGCTTCAGATAGCGTGCACGGTCGCCGCGCGGTTTGGTTTGAACATTGACCCGGCGCCCCGCCAGTTCAGAGAGCGAATCGGCCAGCAGGGTTTTATCATCGAGGCTAAAATCGAGCAGGATCTCCGAGGGCAGCGTACGCATCTGGCTGCCCTGAAGATAAAACTGGCCAACAAAGGTTTCTACCACTTCACCCAGCTCGGTGCCGCCAGGCACCTTCGGGAAATAGCTGCGGCTGCCGAGCACTTTGCCCTGGCGAATAAACAGCACATGCACGCAGGCCATGCCGGCGTCGAAGGCCACGCCAATAACGTCGAGATCGTCGCCGGTATTTGAGACAAACTGTTTCTCAGTGACTCTGCGCACCGCCTGGATCTGGTCGCGGATCCGCGCAGCCTCTTCGAACTCAAGCGCGGCGCTGGCTTTTTCCATTCTGGCGATCAACTGGGTTAAAACCTGATCGTCTTTGCCAGCTAAGAACAGGCGTACGTATTCCACCTGCTGCGCATACTCGTCTTCACTGACCAGCCCGGCAACACAGGGGCCAAGGCAACGCCCAATCTGGTATTGTAAACATGGGCGCGAGCGGTTGCGGTAGACGCTGTTTTCACACTGGCGGATCGGGAAGATTTTTTGCAGCAGCGCCAGCGTCTCCCGCACGGCATAGCCATTCGGGAAGGGGCCGAAATATTCCCCTTTCGCGTGTTTTGCGCCGCGGTGCATCGCCAGGCGCGGATGGGTGTCACCACTCAGAAAGATAAACGGATAGGATTTGTCGTCCCGCAGCAGCACGTTATAGCGCGGCTGGTAGAGCTTAATATAGTTGTGCTCAAGCAGCAGCGCTTCCGTCTCGGTATGCGTCACGGTGACATCAATATTCTGAATGAGTGAGACCAGCGCTTCGGTCTTACGGGAGGCAAGGTTACTGCGGAAATAGCTGGAAAGACGCTTTTTAAGATCTTTGGCCTTCCCCACATAGATAACCGTACCGCCAGCGTCATACATCCGATAGACGCCTGGCTGGCTGGTTACGGTTTTCAGAAATGCTTTTGAATCGAATACATCACTCACTGACTTAACAACGTCTCCGCGTTACATAAACCGTGCCGGATGGCCAGATGAGTCAGTTCAACATCACCATGAATGTTCAGTTTACTGAACATACGATAACGATAGCTGTTGACCGTTTTCGGGCTGAGATTCAGCTGCTCTGAGATCTCATTCACTTTCTGACCCTTGGTGATCATCAGCATAATCTGCAATTCACGCTCAGACAAACTGGCAAACGGTGATTCCGTTTTCTCGGGTTCGATCTGGCTCAGCGCCATCTGCTGCGCAATGTCGGAGGCAATGTAACGCTGCCCGGCAAATACAGAACGGATAGCATTGACGACTTCCTGCGGTGCGGCGCCTTTGCTCAGGTAACCGGCTGCCCCCGCCTGCATCACCTTCGCGGGAAGCGGATTTTCAGTATGCACGGTCAGCATGATGACTTTTGTATCAACAAAGGTACGCGCGATTTTGCGTGTTGCCTCAAGGCCACCGATACCGGGCATATTCATATCCATCAGCACCACATCGGCCGAGTTTGTGCGGCACCATTTTACGGCATCTTCCCCACAGCACGCCTCACCGGCAACTTTAATACCTTTAATATCTTCAAGAATGCGTCGTATCCCTGCGCGCACCAGTTCGTGGTCATCAACAAGAAGGACGTTGATCAAAGGAAATGTCTCCAGAATAGGGATAACGCTACTGAGTGATAATTTGGCTTATATTAACGGTTTTCATCACAAGATTAAAACGTTAAAAAATCGGCTATTCGATTTTGCTCTCGTTTTTGGAAATTAGCCTGTACAGTCCATGGAAAGAGAGCCCTTGCCATCAGAGCTTTTGCGGCTATTTTTAAGCATCTGTATTCAAAAAGTTACAAAAAGCTTGCACGCTTTCCTCGCGGAAAAACTCTTCTCAATTTTTGTAACAATAATTAACGGCAAGTAAACCAGGCGCAAACAATTAATAGCCGTACCAGAGCATCAGTTTACCGGCTGGCTCTGTTTACGCAAATAAACACTGGCGTAAAAGTACGAAAAACAACCGCTGCATTTTTTGCTGCAGCTTGTGGTATACTCCGCCGCCTTGACTTTCGTCGTCGCGCTTTAGCGCCGTTTAATAATGAGGAAAATAAATGAGCACACCTGAATTTGCCACTGCGGAGAATAACCAGGAACTGGCACAGGAAGTAAACTGCCTGAAAGCGCTGCTAACGCTGATGCTGCAGGCGATGGGCCAGGCTGATGCTGGTCGTGTGATCATTAAAATGGAAAAACAAATCGCGCAGATGGAAGACCAGGCGGAATCGGCCGTATTTGCTAACACCGTTAAGCAAATCAAACAAGCGTACCGCCAGTAACAAAAAACGGCTGGATGCAGTGCATTCAGCCGTCCACTCGTCTGTCACGCAGAACGTACTCTCTAATCAGATCAGTCCCGTAGCCGCCGCATAACAGGCAATCTGCGTCTTGTTTGGCGCATTAAATTTTTTCTGCATATTCTTCTGATGGAAGTTAACCGTATTCTCTGAAATAGAGAGAATGATCGCTATTTCCGCCGACGTCTTCCCTTCCGCGGTCCATTTCAGAATTTCTCGTTCGCGTTTGCTGAATTTCATCTCAGGCGGCATAACCATCTTATCTTCAAAACGCAGCAGCGCGGTTAATGCCATTTGCACCAGCATCTGCAGCCGCAGCTCTATTTCCTCGCCGGCAAACGGTCCTTCCTGCGCGCGAGTACGGGAAACAGAGAGGAAGCCGAGCGCATGATTAGGCAGCATCAGACACTGCGTTATTCCCGAACGTAGACCGAAGTCCTGCGCCCTATGCCATAATTCCTGAGCATCCGCAAATAATTCGTCCGTCCAGGGTAAATGCCCCTGAATGAAATTCTCCGGCTTTAGCACCGGATCGATGGTGAAATAGTTCTCTGATTGATATTGCGCCAGCCACTGTTGCGGATAAGTGGCATGCACAGCAATTTTAGGCCGCGTAAACGGCACCGGATGGCGCACACAGAGTGAGTAATAATCGAATTCCAGCGCCTGAGTTTGTCGCTGAAGTTCATGATATACCTCGGCGGCACAGGTCAATTCCTGAAACCGCAGGGAGCAATCCCGTCGCCAGGTGAAAAAGTCTGAATCCTTCATACTTACTAAAAGAAGCCTCTGAAAAGATAATCATTATTATGGTGAATATAACCTAACACATAAAACTTATTTCTAACTACAAAATATCGGCACTAGCACAATTAACTGTGCTATGGATAAGGATTATTCTGTTCGGGTAGAATAAAAGAACACCATTTAAGGCGATGAGCGAGAATAATTTGCTCCAGAAGAACTTTCTGGAGCAAATGAGTACATAAATGCTACTGCATAAGGAATTTTTCCAGGAACTGACGGGTTCGCGGTTGCTGAGGGTTAGCAAATAAGCTTTTCGCCGGTCCCTGCTCCACAATCCGCCCCTGGTCCATAAAGATGGCTCTGTCCGCCACGTCGCGCGCAAAGCTCATTTCATGGGTCACGATAACCATCGTGCGTTTTTCCTGCGCCAGCTGGCGGATGGTGTTCAGCACCTCACCCACCAGTTCTGGATCGAGCGCGGAGGTCGGTTCATCAAACAAGATCACGTCAGGGCGCATCGCCAGCGCGCGCGCGATGGCCACGCGCTGCTGCTGCCCGCCCGACAGGCGGCGCGGATAGCTGGTCTCTTTCCCTGCCAGCCCGACTTTGGCGAGCAACTCGCGGGCGCGTGCCGTCGCTTCCTCTTTGGGCTCACCTTTTACAATGACCGGTCCTTCAATAATATTTTCCAGCACCGTGCGGTGCGGGAATAGATTGAAGCTCTGGAACACAAAGCCAACATGCTGACGCAGGCGGCGAATCAACCCTTTCTGCTGGCTGATGGATTTACCGGCATCAATCGTTATCTCCCCAACCCGAATGGTGCCCCCTTCCGGCTGCTCAAGCAGGTTGATACTGCGCAGCAGCGTGGTTTTCCCCGACCCGCTCGGGCCAATAATCGCCACGACTTCGCCCTGCTCAACTTCCAGGTCGATGCCGTGGAGCACCGTTTGCCCGTGGAATTTTTTCACCAGGTTTTTGACGTCAATTGCACTCATTTTGGATCACGCTCCTGGCGGTTAAGCTGGTTTTCAAAGTAGTTTTGCAGAGCAGACAATACCGTCGCCATCACCCAGTAGATCAGCGAGGCGGCCAGATACATGGTGAAAACTTCAAGGGTGCGCGAGGTAATGAGCTGCGCCTGACGGAACAGCTCCGGCACCTGGATGGTTGCCGCCAAAGAGGTATCTTTCACCAGGCTGATGAAGCTGTTGCTCAGCGGCGGAAGCGCTACCCGCGCCGCCTGCGGCAGAATGGCGCGTCGCAGCGTCTGCCACGGCGTCATTCCGATACTGGCCGCCGCTTCCCACTGGCCTTTATCAATCGACGAGATCGCCGCGCGCAGGGTTTCGGAGGTATAGGCCGCCGTGTTAAGCGACAGGCCAATCATCGCCGCCGGGATCGGATCCAGCTCGATGCCGAACTGCGGTAAACCGTAGTAGATCATAAAGAGCTGAGCGATAAGCGGCGTACCGCGAAACACGGAAATATAAAAGCGCGCCAGCCAGCGTACCGGCAGGATGGGCGACATGCGCATTAAGGCCAGTACAAAGCCCAGCACAAGACCGAAGAACATCCCGCCGATACTGAGCTGTAGCGTAAATACCGCACCTTTCAGCAGGAATGGCAGGGAATCAATAACCAGTTGAATACTTTCTTGCATTATTATTTTTCGACCTGATTTTTAGACATGAGGATGATAAGCAAACAGCGCGGGCGCCCCGCCGGTGTGCACAAATAAAATCGGCCCTTCATCCTTAAAGCGTTTCTGCGCAATGCCATCGATAAGCCCGGCCATCGCTTTACCCGTATAGACCGGATCGAGCAGTATACCTTCAAGGCGCGCCAGCAGCTTAACGGCTTCCATCCCCTCTTCATTAGGCGTGCCGTAGCCCGGCGCAAAATAGTCATCCCAGAGCAGGATCTCAGCCCTGGCCTTCAGCTCCAGCTGCTCTGCCACCGCCTGTTGCAGCGCCACTACTTTTGGCTTCTGGTCCGCGACGCTGCGGGAAACCGTCACGCCAATCAGCTCGACATCCGGCAGCAGCTGTTCCAGCCCCACCGCCAGCCCGGCATGCGTGCCCGCGCTTCCGGAAGCGACAACGACCGACGAGAGGCTAACGGCGCCCTCGCACTGCTGGGCGATTTCCAGCGCACTTTCCACATAGCCCAGCGCGCCCAGCGCGTTCGAACCGCCGACGGGAATAACGTAGGGGCGGAAACCCTGCGCTTCCAGACGCGTGGCCAGATCGTCGAGCTGCGCGGTCGGGTCGGTCAACGCATCCACCATCTCCACCTGCACGTTGAACAGGTCTAAAAGCAGACGGTTACCGTTGGACAGATAGTTTTCCGCCCGCGTGCCAATCGGGTTTTCCAGCAACGCCACGCAGTGAAGCCCGAGCTTTGCCGCCACGGCGGCCGTCTGACGAACATGGTTGGACTGAATGGCCCCGGCAGTAATAAGCGTATCCGCGCCTTCGCGCAGCGCGTCAGCCGCCAGAAACTCCAGCTTGCGCAGCTTATTGCCCCCCATCGCCATCGGCGTCACGTCATCGCGCTTAATAAAAATATCGCGTCCCAGGTAATCAGAAAATCGCGGCAGGTACTCCAGCGGCGTCGGCGCACCGATAAACTCCAGACGGGGAAAGCGCGTTAAATTCTGTAGTGACATGGACTCTCCGGTAACTCAGACAAAATGTGATATTTTTCATTATGCACGCAGACGCGTAAGAAATAAAAAAGGCGCTTTTAAAAGCGCCTTTTTTCCAGGTCACCGACTTATTTGGTGACGTCGGCCCCGAACCACTTCTCAGACAACGCCTTCAGGCTGCCGTCTTTCTGCATGGCCGCAATCGCGGAATCAATGGCTTTCACCAGATCCTCGTTGCCTTTACGGACGGCCACGCCGGATTCCTGACGAGAGAACGCATCACCCGCTACTGCCAGGGTATTGTTGGTTTTCTTCACCAGATCCAAAGCGGCCAGACGGTCAACCAGAATGGCGTCGATACGGCCTACGCGCAGGTCCTGATATTTCGTCGGGTCATCATCATAGGTGCGGATATCCACGCCCTGAACGTTCTGGCGCAGCCACTCTTCGTAGTTAGTTCCCAGACCGACGCCGACTTTTTTGCCTTTCAGATCGGCAGCGGATTTAATGGAGCCTTCGTTACCTTTCTTCACCAGCGCCTGAATACCGGACACGGTGTAAGGCGTGGAGAAGTCATACTTCTTCTTACGCTCGTCAGAAATGGTCACCTGGTTAATCACCACGTCAATGCGTTTTGAATCCAGTGACGCCAGCATACCGTCCCATTTGGTCGGTTTCAGGGAGGCTTTAACGCCGAGGTGCTTCGCCAGTTCTTCTGCAAATTCCACTTCAAAACCGGTCAGCTTGCCGTCATCGCCCTGGAAGCTGAAGGGAGGATAGGTTCCTTCCAGCCCAACCAGCAGCGTACCGCGCTCTTTCACTTTATTCAGCAGGTTTTCTGCAGCGAACGTTTTCACGCTCATGCCCGCAACCAGCGCGACGGCCATAACACCCATCAGCGCCTGACGACCCAGAAGTGCAAATTTCATAAATACCCCGATATAGTGGAATTTTTACGTAGTGTAGAGAAATCGCCTGCAACGTCAAAGGCGACTGCGCTACATCTTATTCTTTTTTAATATATATCAGAAGTTGTTCCGGCGAGCGCTTTCTGCTTCACGGAACCCGGCATTTGCACCTTATATTGCGCATACTTGCGCAGCGCAATACGGTAGTTGTTGGTGCTGGTTGCAGGCAGCCACGGCTCCAGATTTTCATCCAGATAACCGGTCTTCAGCAGATCGCGAGAGATATTGTTAACGCTCAGATGCTGCCCAAGACGGCGCAGGCGAACCACATATTCGCGCACGGTGCCGTGGCTCATCTCCGTTTGTTCAAACAGGAATTGTTTGAAGCCGATGATATCGAAGAAGTCGCTTTGCTCTTTGCAGTGGAGATCGCCACAGAAACGGCAAAGCGCCACCCACTCTTTTTGCTCTTCGAGCCACGCGGCTTCATCCATTAACGTGTCGAGGCGAGAGATAGCGATTTTATTCACGATCTCGCCGCGGCGAACCAGCGTGATACGATCGAGTAATTTGTTACAGTGGGCGCAATGCGTCTGGCTGTGTTTAAAGTCTTTCAGGTAGCGGCTTAAAGGCCGTCTTTTAGATTGCTGCACCGTCATGATAACTCCTGGTTGTCAATACGTTGTGCGGCATTTTTCGGGTGATTGGATCACCTATAACTTACCCAGTTTGGTTCGTAAGCGTTTAATGGCCTGGCTGTGCAGCTGGCTAACCCGCGACTCCCCCACCTCCAGAACCGCGCCAATCTCTTTGAGATTAAGCTCTTCCTGGTAATAAAGGGTCAACACCAGCTGTTCGCGCTCGGGCAGAGCTTCAATCGCTTCCATTACGCGCTGGCGTAAATTCCCTTCCATTAAATGGTGTAACGGGTTTTCCTGCTGGTGCTCGTCCGTCACCAGCTCGATGCTATCGCCATGCTCTTCGCGCCACTCGTCATAGGAGAAGAGTTGGCTATTATTGGTATCGAGCAACATCTGACGATACTCTTCAACAGCAATGCCAAGACGTTCCGCCACTTCGGTTTCCGTTGCGTTGCGTCCCAGTTCCTGTTCCAGCTGTCCCATCGCATGCGCCACTTCGCGCGCGTTGCGGCGAACGCTGCGCGGCACCCAGTCGCGGCTGCGCAGCTCGTCCAGCATCGCACCACGAATACGCTGAACTGCGTAAGTCGTAAATGCCGTTCCTTGCAGAGCGTCGTATCGGTCAACTGCATTCAATAACCCGATACCGCCCGCCTGTAGCAGATCGTCAAGTTCCACGCTCGCCGGCAAACGCACCTGGAGGCGCAATGCTTCGTGACGCACCAGCGGGACATAACGCTGCCACAGCGAGTGTTTATCCATTACACCTTCAGCGGTATAGAGTGAATTCACGATAAACAGCCCTGCGTTAGTTGAGTTATCGGCATGATTATCCGATTCTGCAGGGCGTTCAATTGGATGAATAGTGGGTAAAATAAGGGGTTATTTGGGGGTTACCGATGCATGTTGGGATAACATGCATCCTGGAGTAAGAATAACGTCAGCCTTTTTTACACAGCAAGAATATGCTTGAACATAAATCCGGGTATTGATGGCCTAACTCGTAGCACCCTTCAAGATATTGCTTCGAGATGATATCCGTCTGTAAAAGTTTGTCCCACTGGAAATTAGCGAGCGCCTTGAAAAAAATACCCGTGCGATAAACAACGTTAAGTCCTGCAAGGCGGGCATCTCTTTCAAGCGTATCCAGAGAATATGTACAACGATGGCCATGCTGAAACTCAGCTTCCGTCACCGCACTGTTATGCGAGATTAATCCCATTTTAACGGCAATCTGTCGGGAGGCGGCATGCGCATTTGGACACACCAGAAAAAGGTGTCCTTCATCCGTTAACCATTCATTATTAATGCGTTTTAAGAGGTTAACGGGATCGTCAATATGCTCCAGCACATGGGTGAGAACAATATTGTCATAACGCTCCGGCAGTTCAACATCCTCAAAGCGAGAATGCACAAACGATACATTTTTCCCCAGGCGTTCACTGGCGATACTCATCGCCTCTGCCGAGGCCTCCACGCAGGTGATGTCGCTGAATTTTTCTGCCAATCGTGCGGTAAAATCACCTTTAAAACTGCCAAGCTCAAGTAAATTACCGGTTTTAAAAAATGGTGTGAACGCACGGATCATAAAAGGGTGCATCACATCAAAATCAAAGTTATAGGCATACTGATGGTCGGCAGTATCTTTAATTTCCAGATTGTAATCACGAAGGGTCATGTTGTTATCTCACTCTGCAAAGTCATGGTTATCTTTGAAGCGTTTGATCGACCAAAGATAAATCCATGCTTTAGATATAAATGTTGTGCCGACACGTTATTCTCATCGACTTCAAGATTAATTTCAGTCACACCCAGAGACTGTAGATGTTCAATGCTCTGAATTAATAGCTGGCTACCTATACCGCAATGCTGAGCGCCAGGCAAAACGGAAACATGAGTAATAAAGCCCTGCTGACGCTGCGCGTTATAATAGGCTGCAACCAGCCCGATGAGCGCGTTGTCATGCCAGGCTTCGGTTCTCCATGCCCGATCCACTATTTTTTGGGCATAGTCCTGTAACGCGATTACATCGGTGATCGAGGCAATAAAAAGCGGGTCACACTGGTTAAAAAAGACGACGATGTCCTCCGGTGTGGCGCGATTCTGGCAGAACTCCCAGCGAGTCATATTACCCACTCTGCCAGGCCAAATCCGGCTTTGCCAAACGCATTACCGTTATAAAGCAAATAGACTTTTTCGTCGCAGCGGAAAAGGTGCGGGTAGCACTGCATTTCACTGTCCCAGTCATCCACGGACGCCAGCGAGCTCATCTGACTGTCGTCACGATGCCAGTGATGTAAATCATCAGACCATGCGTAGCCCAGACGGTACCCCCTCCCCTGCCCTGTGCGGAAGTCAAAACACTCCCGGAAGCAAAAGACCATATGATACCGGCCATTAATTTCAATCACCGTCGGCAGTGCCTGGCATTCATCATCGCCCAGAACAGAAGGGATAATTTGTCTGCCGTCACGCTGCCAGTCGATACCATCGTTTGATACCGCATGAGCAATTTTATAGATGCGATCCGGAGCTGAATCCGGTGTGCGCTTCTTCCACCCCGTGCCAAAGATGTACCACATATGGAAACGTTCACGGGTATGGATAACAAAGGCATCACCCACTAAGTGTGGCTCGTGCAATGAGGGTCCCATCACGGGCCCGGTACCAAAACGGGTGAAATGTTCGCCATTGTCTGCGCTTAACGCAAGACCAATAGCCGTATCAACCGAGACTGAAACGCGACGATTCCAGCCCGTTGTCCATGCCATGATTTTTCCTTCATGACGCAGAACGTTACAGGGGAAAATACCGTGCTCATCGAATGTACCCAGCTCGGCAGGTGCTATCACCGGCTCGGGACTGATGCGAAGCACCTCCCGCAGAGATTTATCCATATCCACATAGCAGACGCGGCTAATAAACTTTGCTGAGTTCTCCTCTCGTTCACGCGTGGAAAAGTAGATTCGAACAAAGTCATCAAACACCAGCGCTTGCGGAGACTGGGCAAAACCAACCCCATTTGCCAGAGGAGGAAACTGTGACGGCGAATAGATAAGCCCGTGCTTACGCCAGTTCAGAGTTAGCATAATGTTCCCTCAAGTTGTGCCAGTCCAAAGCCGTAGCGCCCTACCTGATCCCCCAGATAAGCCATATAAAACTTGCCATCCAGTTCGAAGACGTGCGGGTAGCTGATCATTTCTGCATCCCATCCGGACGCAGAGACATCAATGCCGGCTTTGCTATCATCCCGATGCCACGAGATCATATCCAGGCTCCACGCGTAGCCAATCCGGTAACCGTTCTGTTTCCCGCGATAATGGGCACTGTAGCGGTAGCAAAAAAACATATGGTATTTGCCGTTGGCGTAAAAAACATCCGGACTGGCCTGTGCCTCGTCCTCTTCGATACGGCTGGGGATCAGATCTTTATTCAGTTTTGTCCAGTTGATGCCATCTTCAGATGTCGCCATGCGAATCTTATAGACCGGCTCTGCGCGGCCATCCACCCATTTCCATTTGCGACCAGCAATATAAAAAAGCTGCCATTGGTTATTAAATCTGCGAATTTTCGGCCCACTCATCACAAATGGCTCATCCGGAGAGTAACCAATTGCCGGACCCGGCCCCGCTTTAACGAAGGTTTCACCCTGGTCATGGCTTACTGCCATGCCAATCGCCACGTTAAACGGCACGGATTCGCAGCGCGTCCAGCCGGCATACCAGGCTTTTACCACATCGTTATCACGCATCACGGAGACGGGATAGGTACCAAACTCGTCAAATTCTCCGTATCCACCCAGCGGGAGAATCGGTTCGCGGGCAAAGCGTAATACCTGGAAGAGATCGTGACGCGCCAAATCCACCCAGGCGGAATAGCTGACATATTTCCCTTGCTCATCAGCAGGCGGGCGGCAGGAGAAATAGACGCGCACGAAATCATCAAAGATCAGCGTCGCAGGAGCCTGCGCAAACTCTCTAAGCCATGGGAGATGGGTGACCTCCTGCGGGGTAAAGACCTTCCCTAATTTTTTCCATGTAAACATATTAAATTAACTCATAACCATGTTGCAGGCGACGAACCACCTCATCGCGAGGGTTAAACATCATGACGTCAATAATGGACAGCCAGGGTATAAATTCCGCGTCAGAATGCCGGTAGTGCCACGGCTGCGGCTGTATAAATTGCAGTTCAAGTCCGCGTTCGATGAAGTCCTGTCGTGAATAGAGCGCCGTGCCTCCCGGAGGATTAATATACGTTCGGACGTTCATCACCTGACAAATATCAATGACGCGATCCTGGGACTTTAAGGCGTGATTCGCGGGTAACGAAGACGAGACAATCAGTTCGCAGGAGAAGCCGAAGTAATCCCGCAGCTCGACTAACCCCCTCCACAGATAATTAAAAAGATTATCATCCGGGTTCTGAATAATGACCTCAACTATCGGCATTACCGCGGAAAAACAGGGTGCGTGACGATACGCGCCAACAATCTGATTGCACAGCTTATTGCGGTCAAACGCAGCCGAGAGCTTCCGCTCCCTGATATCCAGAAAGTCAGAGTCTTTTTTTAGCGGTAGTGAAATTAACGACTCTGCGCCGCGTGTCTGGATACGGTTACGGTTAATCCACCCTTTTTTCGTGTACTTGATGTTGTCATACACCACGAAAGCATCCACTGCCGCCATCAGCTGGAAATAGCCGCAATACGGAAAAAAATAGGGCTGCATGATCGCCAACTTCATCGGTTTCCTTTCCTATCCATTAACAACCAGTGCAGGCTCTGCCGCACGTTCGGCATCGATAAACAGCGCCTGGATAATCTCAATAATGCGACGCTGATCGGCCACCGGCAGGCCCGGATAAATTGGCAGGCAAAGCACCGCATGAGAAATTTCATCCGCCACAGGGAGATGCTGCGCATTCGCCGTCGGGAAGTGGCGATACATCGGGAATGCACTGATCAGCGGATAGAAATAGCGCCGGGCATAGATATTATGCTTGCGCAGCTCTGCATAGATAGCATCCCGACTTACCGCGGAATCTGCCCGAATAAGCACCGGGAAATAGGAGTAATTCCATTCAATATTATCAGCAGGCTTAATGTACTCCAGCGCAGGAAGCGTGGAATCGAGCAGCTCAACGTAGCGTTGATAGATAATTGCGCGTTCCTGCAGCGCGCTGTCAATATACTTCAACTGCAGCAGCCCCATCGCCGCCTGCACTTCATTCATTTTTGCGTTAATACCCGGCGCCATCACGATGGTTTCATCGGCAAAACCAAAGTTTTTAAGGTAATCGATACGCTGTTTGGTTTTGGCGTCATGGCAAATAATGGCTCCCCCTTCAAAGGTATTAAATACCTTCGTTGCGTGGAAGCTGAGCACGGACAAATCGCCATAATTAAGTATACTGGCGTTATCCTGTTTAACACCAAAACAGTGGGCTGCATCGTAAATGACCTTCAGGCCATAGGTATCGGCAATTTTCTGGATGCGCTCCATATCGCACGGAATACCATAGCAGTGGACCGGCATGATAGCGGTCGTTTTAGGGGTAATCAGCTCCTCAATGCGGTCCGGGTCGATATTAAAGGTAACGGGATCAATATCGGCAAAGACCGGCGTCAAATCATTCCACAGCAGGCTATGAGACGTGGCGACAAAGGAGTACGGCGTGGTAATCACTTCGCCAGTAATACGTAATGTCTGAAGCGCCGTCAGCAGTGCAAGCGTGCCGTTGGAGAACAGGCAAACATGCTTTACACCCAGATACGCCGCCAGCGCCTCCTCCAGCTGCTGATGGAATTGGCCACTGTTAGTCAAAATTTTACTTTCCCACAGTGTCTCCAGGTAAGGGATAAACTCCTCAAGTGGCGGAAGAAGTGGACTGGTAACATAGACATTTTTCATAAGTTAATCCTCAGTACCTGATACCTGGAAACTGCGCGGTGCTTCATCAGCACACCATTTTCGCCAGGCCTCACGAAGGGCCTGCTGGAAGGGAATCGCCACATTGCTCTGGCCCTGGGGTGGGATTGTGCTCCGCATGTTCTGGCGCAAAGCGCTGAGGGTTTGCAGCCGGGTTTGCCAGCTAACGGCCTTGTCGAAATAGTCCTGCTGACTTTCCGCCACAAACTCATCCAGCCCGTAGATATGCATGATCTCCAGCCCCTGACGTGCGGGATACGTTGCGCCTGCCAAAGTAAGCGTCGGGACGCCCATCCATATGCCATGACTGGTGGTGGTTCCCCCGTTGTACGGGAAGGAATCAAGCAGCATGTCTACCTCATGGTGCATATGAAGGTAAGCCTCCAGCCCCGTCGTCTTGCGGAAGATAAGCTGCTCATCCGACACGCCCAGCGCATTAAGCTTTTTGCGGTAACGAGCAATCATTGCATCGTCATCCATAAAACCAATCAGCAAGCGTGACGCAGTGTTATGCAGCAAAATACGCGCCCACAGCGCAAAGACCCGATCGTTCAATTTTTTAGGACGATTGAAGCTACCGTAGGTAAACCAGCCGTTCTTCAGCGCTGGCAGTGTATTAACGTCAGGGCTGGACGCATCCGGCTCGAAAAAGTTATCGAGTGGGATCGCGATAAGCTTCTCCGTAAACTGAGCGTCTATTTCAGCACTCCGGACAAACCCGGTGCTGATTATGCGGTAATCAATCTGCCGCATTCCGGTCGTGCCAGGGTAGCCGAGCCAGGTGATTTGCACCGGCGCAGGCTTAAAGGCAAACGCAGGTAAACGCGTCCCGGTGGTGTGCCCCGAGAGGTCAAAAAGAATATCAATCCCGTCGCTGTGGATCTGTTTTGCCAGCTCAACATTATTGAGATGGGTAACGGATAACCACTTCGTAGAGGTGTTACGGAAGTGCTCCGTGACGGCATCATCTTTATCCAGCGTGCTATATCCGTAGAGAGAAAAACGCTCCCGATCCATGCCGTCCCAGAACGGGCGCAGGAAGCGGCTTACGGGATGATTACGGAAGTCACCTGAGACAAAGCCCACGCGCAACGGCCGCTCAGGATCCTTGCTACCCTGCCACGGCAGCGTCAGGTCGAAATTTTTCGCCCATGCGGTCACCAGCTCACCATAGGCAAGATGGCGCTCGAAGAGCACTTCCGGCGAGACAGAAAAATCGTGGGTAAGAACAAACAGCAGGCTGGTGAAACAGTCAAAATCACCCGGCGCAAACTCGAGCGATTTCTCGAGGAAATAACGTGCTTCCGTCAGCTTCTGGTTATCACTGAGAATGATGCCCATCATCGCAAGATGCAGCGGGTTCGTGGCGTTATAACGCAAAGACTCCCTTGCACAGCGTTCAGCCATGGCCATATTACGACGCGCGTGATACACCACCGCCAGCGTGTTCCAGAATGACGCATTCTGTTTATTCAACCGCAGTAGCGTCTGCAGGATCCGGGCAGCATAATGCAGCTCGCCTTTTTTCTGCAGCACGGTGGCCAGGTCGAACCAAATATCCTGTCCGGCAGAGTAGCGGCTCATGAGCTGGCAGAGTGCCAGCAGAGCCTCGTCCCAGTCGCCCATCAGCAGGCTGGCACGGGAAAAGCAGCGAAGCATATGCAAATTATGGGGATCGTTTTCAATCTGTCCCGTAATGTAATCGCGCGCATCTTTCGCCAGACCGGCGGCAATCAGAGCGTTTACTTTTTGGTAGATGAGATCGATATCAGGATCCTGCTCATCCCTCTCCCCCGCCATTATCTGACCGTCAACAAGTAACCCGCCCTGTTGCGACCCGACATTAAGCAGCAAAAGCGTATCAATGTTGCTTTTGAGGTAGTCGACATCCCCCAGGCGCAAAAAACGCTGCAGTGCTTTGCGCCATGCTTCAGGGGAGCCTTTCAACAGCCCTTTCGCCTTCAGTGCAGTAAAGCGCTCGCGGCTTCTGGCCTGATTCACATCCATACCAGCAACCGCGAACTCCCGCTCGTCCTCACTGAGGGCCACACGTTCACCCCAGAGATTAAACGTAATGTCGGCGTCTTGCCCTACCTGAAGGGGAGCAATTAACGTGAGCTCACCTTCAGGCTGAACATTGTAAGGCCCCGGTGAGCCCGCCCAGTGAAGCCCTGGAATTTGGTTGAGAAAGAGATCTTTTAGAGATTCAAGCACGCTCTGGGCGACATCCTCCTCTTTTTCGGGAAGACGCGCGTTACTCACCAGTTGATCAAATGACAGGCTCAGCGGCCATGCGCCGCCAAGCAGATCGAGAATGTGCAGCGTCGTGGTATTTTGCGTCGAGAAAAACTTCCCTTCAGCGTTAGTGTGAGCATTGACGACCTCGCCGCGATCGTTGCGGCAACGTCTGAAATCACCGGCCCAGTGCAGCTTGTTTAACCGGGTAAAATCCAGCGCCGCCGCGTTAACGGCATCATCACGGGAAAGCAGGCCGACGCGTTCGCGACGGTTGACGGCAAAATCAAGATATTGCTGAGCGGCAGTCGACGTCTGCCCCGATGACACCAGCGCGTGCAGTTGATGAATATGCTCGCTAACGCTCTCCCCGCTTTCATACTGAGGAAGTGCATCCCCCACGTAGCGCAGCCCGCAGGATAAGAGACTCTCGGTGAAGCGATGAAACTGAGCGAAGGTATGCGTGGCACGTGCCAGGGCTTCGATAAGGGCAGCGTCGTCAGCGCGCTCCATCTCGAGCACATATTGTTTGATCTCGCCTTCCGGCTGGGTCAATGCCAGATAGCTGAGCATACCGCGGGCAAACGCGACTTTATCTTCCGGTCGTTCCGCAAGACGCGCATGGAAGGCCAACGCATCCTGAACATACTGCGCCGCTGATTCCGGGGAGGTAAACACCTGATGGAAGGCAATGATGCCCTGTGCCGAAAGGTGCCGACGGCACCACTGCAACAACGCATCACGCTCTAACATACTTTCAGGCATGAAGCTCCCGCGAATGAGGATGTAATCGAATTCTCCTGGCGACACGTTCAGCACATCGTTAACACCTGCCGCAACCAGTTCGATATGGGTGATGCCCAGACGCTGCGCCTGTCTCTGCCCCTCTGCAATAGCATCTTCGTTGATATCAATACCAATCCCGACACAGCCAGGCCAGGCCAGCGCGGCGGATAACAACGCATCCCCGTAGCCACAGCCTAAATCAAGGACGCGTGCATTGGCAGGCGCCCCGGCAGGGAACTGATACAGGGCGGCGGCGGCCTGTAAACCCGATAGCGTGAATCGATTATCTGGATACAACATTCAGGGAGGGTTCCGTTAATTCAGTGGTTAACAAAAATAGGTTTGTTGCATCGCTGTTTTATAGCGCTGATACGCTTCGCCGCCTGATTTTTGCGTGGTCACCGTCCAGCTGAACGTGGCGTCGGTGTAGCGAATATCGATCAGGTTCTCCAGCGGCTCGCGATGAATGGCCATCTGCTCAACCGCAGGCAGTGCATCCAGTGCGACAGAAAGTGCGACCTGGTCGAGGAACCACTCCGCATTACCGCGGCGTAGATTCCAGTCAATAAATGTCGCCACAAGCGACAGGTATTTACGCGAAAGCGAGCCCGGAGCCGTATAAACAAAGCCCGCGGGCACCTGCTCCCATGGCGGAGCGCCGTTGCTGTAAGAGAGGACAATTTCGTTCTCCGGGAGATGTTGCTTAATTTCGGCCCAGTTCTTACGAACGAGACAATCTGCATCAAGAACAATCACTGGAGAGGTGAACACGCTCTGTGCATAACTGAGGAAAACAAAACGTCTTGAGGCGTACCAGACGTTGATACCAAAAGCCGGCGCAATCTTTTCGGCTGTCGCCGATATCACCATTCCCGGAAAACGCTGATGCAGCGAATGAACGTGCGCCGTAGTCTCATCATCAGGGTTATAGAGATGCAGGTGAACGTTAAGCTGGTCGCCGTTGGTATGGAAGATCGAACCTAACAGCGTCAGGGCATGATCGAAGTAATAGCGCTTATCGCACGCGACCAGAACCGTGGTTTTTCCATTATTTTCTGCCGGTTTAAGCCACTCGTAGTGCGAAAAATCAGGCTCGTAGTCAGGCATTTTCAACGCGGAAAAATCGATGAACGATTCAGGGCAGCCACCCAGCTTATGAATCCCCATGACAACCATCAGCATGGTTAACGCATCTTCACCAATATACTCAGGATTAGCGGTCAACTGCTGGATCAGCACCTGCATCTGATTAAAATCATCTTCCATCAGACACACTAGCAGCAATATTTTCATCACTATCGGGGATAGGTTCACCACCGTGTAGTAATTTGAAATCAGGAATAACGCGGCCTCAATTTCGTTAATCCGAAAGAAGACCTGAATACCCGCCACCAGAAGATTTATGCTGTCGTCGTGCTGAAGCGCCTCTACGACCCAACCGGTAATGGTTTCGCTCATCTCTTTCGAAAAGGGTGTTGGCTTGCCCTGATTTTTAAAATCAAACGCGGCGTTTGCAACGGCAATCGCGCACAGCATGCGCTTAACGGCGAATTCTTTTTGTGCATCCAGATCGGTTGTTGCATCCATGATCTGGGGTTCGAGCGTGGCGATATCAGAATTTTTATAGTGCAGGATTTCGGTCACGATATGCGCAGGCAATGCATCTGTTTCTGGCAAGTAAATTAGCCGTGAAAATTCATCACGGTAATACTGATGCAGCGATCGTGTACGCTCGAACTTGTTCATCCCGATTCTCTTAGTAAGATTGCGATTCTTACCTATCGTACAAGGGAATATTTGGGATAATGGAAGGAACACCCCCGGGAATAAGGGCTTATTTCGGAGATTGTCTGGCGAGCCAAAAAAAAAGGTTGCTGTCTCCAGCAACCTTTTGTGAAACAGACGCGGCGATTAACGCAGCAGAGACAGCATAGCCTGTGGAACCTGGTTTGCCTGAGACAGTACAGAAGTACCAGCCTGCTGCAGGATCTGCGCGCGAGACATGTTGGAAACTTCGGTAGCGTAGTCAGCATCCTGGATACGGGACTGAGCAGCAGACAGGTTATTGATAGAGTTGTTCAGGTTGTTGATGGTAGATTCGAAACGGTTCTGAATCGCACCCATGTTAGAACGCGCGGTATCAATTTTCGCGATTGCAGCATCAGCAGCAGAGATAACAGCCTGTGCAGAGGCGTTATCGGAGATTGCAGTGCTCAGGCCAGCGCTCAGAGTACCAGAGGTCGCATTGATCAGCGCGTTGCTGTCAACAGAGATGGTGTCGTTAGCAGAAGTACCAGCACCAACCTGAATTTTCAGCGCGGTAGATACAGAACCGTCCAGCAGTTTCTTACCGTTGAAGTTAGCTGAGCCCGCGATACGGTCGATTTCAGCCAGACGCTGTTTGATTTCAGTGTTAACGGAAGTCAGGTCAGAAGAACCGTTGGTGTCGGTAGCAGCCTGAACAGACAGCTCACGAATACGCTGTAAGTTGGTGTTGATTTCGTTCAGGTTACCTTCAGCAGTCTGAACCAGGGAGATACCGTCGTTAGCGTTACGTGCCGCCTGGGTCATACCTTTAATCTGGGAGGTCATGCGGTTAGCAATCGCCTGGCCAGCAGCGTCATCTTTCGCGCTGTTGATACGCAGACCAGAGGACAGACGCTCGATAGCAGTGCCCAGAGAAGACTGAGATTTGTTCAGGTTGTTCTGAGTGGTCAGGGACAACAGGTTAGTATTGATAACTGCCATAATTTTTAATTCCTTCAAAAATGGTTTCTAGGGTCGGTGCCTAACACTCACGGCGTCTCTCACCGTCAACAAGGTTATCGACGCCCTTGCAGCAGACTTTAGAAAATATCTAATAAAAAAATCAACTCATTGTTTTTTAATAAATTATTTAGAAAACCCAGACACCAGCAATACCAGGAACATACAAAATATCAGCATCAGATCCGCATTTTTATCCTCACTGAAAGATCCCTTTAGCCACGTCCAGTCAGATTTTATAAGCCACATAAAGAGCGCTTATTACCCGATTATTTTTTAAAACTCACCGTAAACTTTTTGCAGGCTGGGCCGATAAACGACTGAAACATCCATTGAGAAGGAACATTACATGGCGACTATCAGTAATCTCGGGGTGGGCGTGCCCGGCCTGTCGGATCTGTACGATAAACTGCAGGCAGCAGAAGAGACGAAATTAACGGCGATTGCCAAACAAAAGACGGCTTACGACGCGCAAATCACCGGTTACGGAAAATTACAAAGCGCCCTGACTACCCTGCAAACCGCAGCAGCAAAGCTGGCAAAGGCGGATACCTGGAACTCGACGTCCGTTTCCAGCACCAACACCGCGTTCTCGGCTGTCAGTACCTCCAGCGCTAACGTTGGCGATGTCACTATTAACGTCAGTAAGATCGCGAAAGGCCAGGTACTGACGACGGCTCCCGGCACCATTGACAGCAATACAAAGCAGTTGGGGGGAACTACAGGTTCCAATAGCCGAACCATTACCATCACCCAGGCAGGCGCCGACAGCAAACCGCTGACGGTCACGCTCGCCGATGGAGATACCTCACTGAATGGCATCGCGAAAGCCATCAACGCGGCCAACGGCAACGTATCAGCAAGCGTGGTGAAAGCCGATAACGGCGACTACCGTCTGATGCTGACCTCAAAAACCACGGGTACCGATTCTGATATGACGGTAGCGGTAACCGGGGACGATACGCTGAATGCCGTCATCGGCAGCGCCGCGCTGAAGGTACAGGTTCCGTCACAAAATGCCGTCGTTAACGTGAACGGTATTCAAATTGTTCGCCAGAGCAATACCATTACTGACGCTATGCCTGGCGTCACATTAACCCTGAAAGCTCCGAGCGCGGCAAATGAAACCCTGACGGTAGCCCGCGCATCCGACGATAACAAAAAAGCCATTACGGAATGGGTTAATGCCTATAACTCTCTGCAGTCTACCATCGCTGCGCTGACCAAATACGAACCACCCGCAGTGGGTGCAACCGCCCAGTCTTCGAACAACGGCGTGTTAATGGGTGACAGTACTATCCGCGGAGTACAATCCGATCTTCGTGCTTTATTGACCAATGTACAGAGTGGCTCCTATGCCATCATGGCTCAACTTGGCATCACGCAGGACCCGGTCAAAGGCGCTGACGGCGCGGTTGGCAACCTGAAAATCGATGATAAAAAGTTAACCAAGATGCTCACGGACGATCCCGCTGGCGTTCAGGCCTATTTTGTGGGTGACGGGAAAACGACCGGTTTCGCTACCCAGATGAATAACAAGCTAACCGATATGCTGAGTACGTCTGTCGGTAAAGAAGGTGTTATTCAGAATGCGAAGGACGGTATTAACGCCACGCTCAAATCTATCGGCAAACGTTACGACGCGATGGAGTTGACCATTGAAGCCACGATGGCGCGTTATAAAAAGCAATTTAACGACCTGGATAAGCTGGTGACTAAATTCAATGGTACGGCCACTTATTTGACCCAACAGTTCAGCAGTAAGTAAGAAAGAAAGGAACCGATATGTATAACAAATCTGGTGTACAAGCCTATCAGCAGGTAGGTCTTGAATCTGCTGTCTTGAGTGCCAGCCCGCACCAGTTGGTTGTCATGTTGTTCGACGGTATCCATAGCGCGCTTGTCCGGGCGCGCCTTTTCCTTGAGCAAGGGGATATCCCGGCAAAAGGAGAGGCCCTGTCTAAGGCCATTAATATTATCGAAAATGGCCTTAAGGCTGGGTTAAATATGGATGTGGGTGGGGAACTCCCCCGCAACCTTTCTGCGCTTTACGACTATATGGTACGCCGTTTGTTACATGCCAACCTGCGCAATGACATCGAGGCCATTACCGAAGTCGAGGCTCTGCTGCTCAATATTTCCGACGCCTGGAAGCAAATCGGCCCGGGTTATTCTCCCAAGCAGGATTAACTGTAATGAACGACTCCAGCTTATCCCTTAAAAAGTGGCATGCCCTTAATGCCCTTAGCAATACCATGCTAAGCCTTGCTCAATCCGGGAAATGGGATGAGCTTATTGACCAGGAAGTGGCGTACGTTTCGCTGGTTGAAGAGATCAGCACGACACCTTTTCCACCCAACAGTAAGGGGGTTCAGGACCAGGCGATGGTAATACTGAATCAGGTGCTTCAGAATGAAATCATTCTGAAGACGTTGCTGCAGGAGAGGATGAGTGAGCTAAGCGGCCTTATTGCTCAAACCAATAAGCAAAAAAACGTTAACGTTACCTACGGTAGGCTTTCTGGCAACATTTTATTTCCCGGAGAGATGAATCAATAAGACACATTAGCGATTCATCAACCATACTCCAGAAGTCTGCCAAATGGCTTCTGGAGCACGGATGATGAAAAAACCCACCCTGTTACAATGCTTTCACTGGTATTACCCCGCTGGCGGTGAATTGTGGCGAGAAGTCACGGCATTAGCGCCCAATCTTAACGAAATCGGCATCAACATGATCTGGCTCCCGCCCGCGTATAAAGGGGCGTCAGGCGGGTATTCTGTCGGCTATGACTCTTACGATCTTTTCGATCTCGGCGAATTTGACCAGAAAGGCAGTATCGCCACCAAATACGGTGACAAAGCGCAGCTGCTGGAAGCCATCGACGCCCTCAAAAGCAACGAGATTGCCGTCCTGCTGGACGTGGTGGTCAACCACAAAATGGGGGCAGATGAGAAAGAGCCTGTCCGCGTGCAGCGCGTGAACGAACAGGACCGTACACAAATTGATGATGAAATCATCGAGTGTGAGGCCTGGACTCGCTACACCTTCCCCGCCCGCGCCGGGCAATACTCACAGTTTATCTGGGATTACAAATGCTTCAGCGGCGTCGACCATATTGAAAACCCGGATGAAGACGGGATCTTTAAAATCGTCAACGACTACACCGGCGAAGGCTGGAATGACCAGGTCGATGATGAGATGGGTAACTTCGATTACCTGATGGGCGAAAACATCGACTTTCGCAATCACGCCGTCACCGAGGAGATCAAATACTGGGCCCGCTGGGTCATGGAACAGACGCGCTGCGACGGTTTTCGTCTGGACGCCGTCAAGCATATTCCCGCCTGGTTTTACAAAGAGTGGATTGAGCACGTTCAGGAAGTCGCCGAACAGCCGTTGTTTATCGTGGCGGAATACTGGTCTCATGAGGTGGATAAACTTCAGGCCTATATTGACCAGGTCGACGGTAAAACCATGCTGTTTGATGCCCCCCTGCAGATGAAATTCCACGAAGCGTCGCGCCAGGGACGTGATTACGACATGAGCCAGATCTTCACCGGCACGCTGGTGGAGGCCGACCCGTTCCATGCGGTCACCCTCGTCGCGAACCATGACACGCAGCCTTTGCAGGCGCTGGAAGCCCCGGTCGAAGCCTGGTTTAAACCGCTGGCGTACGCGCTGATCCTGCTGCGGGAAAACGGCGTGCCGAGCGTCTTCTATCCGGATCTGTTCGGCGCAAGCTATGACGATACGGGAGGGGACGGTGAAACATACCATATTGATATGCCGGTGATTGAGCAGCTTCACGAGCTGATCCTCGCCCGCCAGCGCTTTGCCCACGGCGTGCAGACGCTGTTTTTTGACCATCCTAACTGCATCGCCTTCAGCCGCAGCGGCACGGAAGACGATCCCGGCTGCGTGGTGGTGATGTCGAACGGCGACGACGGCGAGAAGGTGATTTGCCTGGGGGAAAACTACGGCAACAAAACGTGGCGTGATTTTCTCGGCAATCGTGAAGAAACGGTCACCACGGCGGCGGATGGCGAAGGCACCTTTACCTGTAAAGGGGGAAGCGTCAGCGTGTGGGTGATTGAGGATGCGTTGTAGAACGGGAAACGTGCGGCCTGATGCCCTCAGCCCGTCCCTTTCCCCGTGGGAGAGGGCGCAAACACCAAAAACGGCAACAAGGTTGCCGTTTTGCTTTTACCCTTAGGGCAGTTTACTCTCCAGTGGATTCTTGCTCAGGTAATCCGCACATTCCACCGTTGGGCGATCAACCTTCTGCAGCTCCATCCCGTCATATTCAAGCGTAGCGCCGTCGCGATCCAGCGGATAGATATCCAGCTTGCGTGTGACGTTGTAATAGCTGTCTGAACGCAGCATGATCTTACCCGGTACGGCAATCACACGCTGCCACTGGCGGCAGTCCAGCGTATTGCCCTCTTCCGTCACCACCAGTGTGGCAATCGCTTCAGGGCTGACCAGACTGCTCTGCGGCCCTTTCGACTGCCAGTATCCCGCCAGGTTCGCCGGGACGGGATGCTTGATCACGTCATTATAGTTATCGACCTGAACGCACCCGGTCAGTGCCAGCAGCGCGCCAGCAATTGCTATTTTTTTCATCATCTTTCCTGCATTCGAAGAAAAAAATATTGTGGCATTAAAGCGCTGAGGCTGCCAGCGAAGATCGAGGGGGCTTAAACCTGCATGCCCATCACTTCCTGATACGCCGACACCAGCTTGTTACGCACCTGGATCCCCATCTGCAGGGAAACCGAGGCTTTTTGCAAATCGGTCATCACATCATTCAGCGCCACGCCCGGCTCGCCGAGGGTGAACTTCTCCGCCTGGGTACGCGCAGCGGTCTGGGTATCGCTGATACGGTCAAGAGCGGCATGCAGTTGCCCCGCAAAGCTGATGGTCGGCTGCTGTTCTGCCACATTCTGATTACGGGCCGTCATCGCCGTTGCCTGCAACTGACTGATTACCCCTTCAATGCCCTGTATAGCCATGACTCTCCCCTGGATGGTTTTTTACGCGGTCAAGACTAACAGCTTGTCAATAAGATAATGGCGGTAAATAGCGTGAAAAAACCAGGTTATTTGACGCATAGAAAATCCGGAATCGTCAAATAATGGCAGGGCCATCAATATGGAACTTTTGTCGTGTTTGCCGACCCGGGAGTCAGTTTTGTTTCTCTACACGAATAACGTAAACCACCAGGATTTAAGAGGTGCGCAATGAGTGCAACAGCATCGACAGCGCCACAAAATAAATCACTCGAGTGGATGAACCGCCTTCGCGCGAATCCTAAAATCCCGTTGATCGTGGCAGGCGCTGCCGCAATTGCGATCCTTGTAGCGATGGTTTTATGGGCGAAAAGCCCTGATTACCGCACGCTCTACAGCAACCTTTCCGATCAGGATGGCGGCGCCATCGTCACCCAGCTGACCCAGATGAACATCCCGTATCGCTTTGCCGATAATGGCGGTGCGCTTGAGGTACCGGCGGATAAAGTACACGAGCTTCGTCTGCGTCTGGCACAGCAGGGCCTGCCAAAGGGCGGCGCGGTCGGCTTTGAGCTACTGGACCAGGAAAAATTCGGCATCAGCCAGTTCAGCGAGCAGGTGAACTACCAGCGTGCGCTGGAAGGCGAGCTGGCCCGCACCATTGAAACATTAGGCCCGGTGAAGAGTGCCCGCGTGCACCTGGCAATGCCTAAACCCTCTTTATTTGTTCGTGAACAGAAATCCCCTTCAGCTTCCGTTACCGTGAACCTCGAGCCCGGCCGCGCGCTGGACGAAGGGCAAATCAGCGCGGTAACGCATCTCGTCTCCAGCGCCGTCGCCGGCCTGCCGCCGGGTAACGTGACGCTGGTGGATCAAAGCGGACACCTGCTGACGCAATCCAATACCGCCGGGCGTGACCTGAACGACGCGCAGCTGAAATACGCCGCCGACGTTGAAAGCCGTCTCCAGCGCCGCATCGAAGCGATCCTCGGCCCGGTGGTGGGCAACAGCAACGTGCACGCCCAGGTGACCGCGCAGATTGACTTCTCTAATAAAGAACAAACCGAAGAGCAATACAGCCCGAACGGCGATGCGGCTCAGGCGGTAATGCGTTCACGCCAGATAAACTCCAGCGAACAGATCGGCGGGGCCTACCCTGGCGGCGTGCCGGGCGCGCTCTCTAACCAGCCTGCACCGGCAAACGCGGCGCCGATTTCCACGCCGCCGGCCAACCAGCAGAACGGTCAGCAAAATAATCAGCAGACTACCTCAACGACCAATAACGCCGGTCCGCGCTCCAGCAGCCGTAACGAAACCACGAACTATGAAGTGGACCGAACGATCCGCCACACTAAGCTGAACGTGGGCGATATTCAGCGTCTTTCCGTTGCGGTGGTGGTGAACTACAAAACCCTGCCGGACGGCAAACCGTTGCCGTTAACCGCCGAGCAGATGAAGCAGATTGAGAACCTGACCCGCGAAGCGATGGGCTACTCCGAGAAGCGCGGCGATACCCTCAACGTGGTGAACTCTCCGTTTAACTCGGTTGAAGAGACCGGCGGTGAACTGCCGTTCTGGCAACAGCAGGCGTTTATCGACCAGCTGATGTCCGCAGGCCGCTGGCTGCTGGTGCTGATTGTCGCGTGGCTGCTGTGGCGTAAGGGCGTTCGTCCTCAGCTCCAGCGCCGTGCTGAAGCCGAAAAAGCGGCGCGCGAGCAGATGAATACGCGTCAGGAAACGGAAGAAGCGGTTGAAGTTCGCCTCAGCAAAGATGAACAGATGCAGCAGCGTCGTGCTAACCAGCGCATGGGCGCTGAGGTGATGAGCCAGCGCATTCGCGAAATGTCAGATAACGATCCGCGCGTCGTGGCGCTGGTCATCCGCCAGTGGATGGGTAACGAACATGAGTAATACGCTTACGGGCACCGATAAAAGCGTCATCCTGCTGATGACCATTGGCGAAGATCGCGCGGCAGAGGTGTTTAAACACCTCTCCCAGCGAGAAGTGCAAATTCTCAGTGCGGCGATGGCCAACGTGCGTCAAATCTCCAACAAACAGCTGACCGAAGTGCTGTCAGAGTTTGAACAGGAAGCCGAACAGTTTGCCGCGCTGAACGTCAATGCCAACGACTACCTGCGCTCCGTGCTGGTCAAGGCGCTGGGCGAAGAGCGTGCCGCCAGCCTGCTGGAAGACATTCTGGAAACCCGCGATACCGCCAGCGGTATCGAAACGCTCAACTTTATGGAGCCGCAGAGTGCCGCCGACCTGATTCGCGACGAGCACCCGCAGATTATCGCCACCATCCTGGTTCACCTCAAACGTGGTCAGGCGGCCGATATTCTGGCCCTGTTCGAAGAGCGCCTGCGTCACGACGTGATGCTGCGTATCGCGACCTTCGGCGGCGTTCAGCCGGCCGCGCTGGCGGAGCTGACCGAAGTGCTGAACAACCTGCTCGACGGCCAGAACCTCAAGCGCAGCAAAATGGGCGGCGTGAGAACGGCGGCGGAAATTATCAACCTGATGAAAACGCAGCAGGAAGAAGCCGTCATTTCGGCGGTTCGCGAATTCGACGGCGAGCTGGCGCAGAAAATCATCGACGAGATGTTCCTGTTCGAAAACCTCGTCGAAGTGGACGACCGCAGCATCCAGCGCCTGCTCCAGGAAGTGGATTCCGAGTCGCTGCTTATCGCCCTCAAAGGCGCCGAACAGCCGCTGCGCGAGAAGTTCCTGCGCAACATGTCCCAGCGTGCGGCCGATATCCTGCGCGACGACCTTGCCAACCGTGGCCCGGTTCGTCTGTCTCAGGTGGAAAACGAACAGAAAGCCATCCTGCTTATCGTTCGTCGTCTGGCGGAAACCGGCGAGATGGTGATTGGCAGCGGAGACGACACCTATGTCTAATGAGCTGTCGTGGAAGCGCTGGACGCCGGACGATCTGGCCCCTCCCCTTGCCGAATTCACGCCTTCGGTGGTCTCGCCCGCAGAGCCCGACGCGGACGTTGAACAGCCCGAGCTGAGCGAAGAGGAGCAGCAAGCGCAGATGCTGGCGCAGCTGCAAATGCAGGCGCACGAGCAGGGCTATAACGCCGGTCTGAACGAAGGCCGCCAGAAGGGGCACGATCTGGGGTACCAGGAAGGCCTGGCGAAAGGGTTAGAGCACGGCATCGATCAGGCGCGCCAGCAGCAGGCGCCGATCCATGCCCGCATGCAGCAGCTGGTCAGCGAGTTCCAGCATACGCTGGACGCGCTGGACAGCGTGATTGCCTCGCGTCTGATGCAGATGGCGCTGGAGGCGGCGCGTCAGGTTATCGGCCAGACGCCCGTGGTGGATAACACCGCGCTGATTAAACAAATTCAGGGGCTGCTTCAGCAGGAGCCGCTGTTCAGCGGCAAACCGCAGCTGCGCGTCCACCCGGACGATCTGCAGCGCGTTGAAGAGAGCCTGGGCGCAACGCTTAGCCTGCACGGCTGGCGTCTGCGCGGCGACCCATCCTTACACCACGGCGGATGCAAAGTCTCTGCCGATGAAGGCGACCTGGATGCCAGCGTCGCCACCCGCTGGCAGGAACTGTGTCGCCTGGCGGCACCGGGAGTCGTCTGATGACCGCACGCCTTACCCGCTGGCTCACCACGCTCGACAACTTTGAGACGAAGATGGCGCAACTGCCATCTGTTCGTCGTTATGGGCGACTGACGCGCGCCACCGGTCTGGTACTGGAGGCCACCGGCCTGCAGCTTCCCCTGGGTGCGACCTGCGTCATTGAGCGTCAGGATGGGCAGGAAACGCGTGAAGTGGAAAGCGAAGTGGTCGGGTTTAACGGCCAGCGCCTGTTCCTGATGCCGCTTGAAGAGGTGGAAGGCATTCTGCCCGGCGCGCGCGTTTACGCGAAAAACATCAGCGGCGACGGGCTGCAAAGCGGGAAACAGCTGCCGCTTGGCCCTGCCCTGCTCGGCCGCGTGCTGGACGGCAGCGGGAAGCCGCTGGATGGCCTGCCCGCGCCGGACACCACCGAAACCGGCGCGCTGATTACCCAGCCGTTCAACCCCCTGCAGCGTACCCCTATTGAGCACGTGCTGGATACCGGCGTGCGTCCGATTAACGCCCTGCTCACCGTAGGGCGCGGACAGCGCATGGGCCTGTTCGCCGGTTCCGGCGTCGGGAAATCCGTCCTGCTTGGCATGATGGCGCGCTATACCCAGGCCGACGTGATCGTCGTGGGCCTGATCGGCGAGCGTGGTCGCGAAGTAAAAGACTTTATTGAAAACATTCTGGGTGCGGAAGGCCGCGCCCGCTCGGTGGTGATCGCCGCGCCGGCGGACGTGTCGCCGCTGCTGCGTATGCAGGGTGCTGCCTACGCCACCCGTATCGCCGAAGATTTTCGTGACCGCGGCAAGCACGTGCTGCTGATCATGGACTCCCTCACCCGCTACGCGATGGCTCAGCGTGAAATCGCGCTGGCCATCGGCGAGCCGCCGGCCACCAAAGGCTATCCGCCTTCGGTCTTCGCCAAACTTCCGGCGCTGGTAGAGCGTGCGGGGAACGGCATCAGCGGCGGCGGCTCCATCACCGCGTTCTATACGGTGCTGACCGAGGGCGATGACCAGCAGGACCCGATTGCCGACTCCGCGCGCGCGATCCTGGACGGCCATATCGTGCTGTCGCGCCGCCTGGCCGAAGCCGGGCACTACCCGGCGATTGATATTGAAGCGTCCATCAGCCGTGCGATGACGGCATTGATTACCGAGAAGCACTACGCCCGCGTGCGTAACTTCAAACAACTGCTTTCCAGCTTCCAGCGCAACCGCGATCTGGTCAGCGTGGGGGCGTATGCCAAAGGCAGCGACCCGATGCTCGACAAGGCGATTAGCCTGTGGCCGCAGCTGGAGGCGTTTTTACAACAGGGCATTTTTGAGCGTGCCGACTGGGAAGATTCAATCCAGGCGCTGGAGCTGATTTTCCCGCAGGTGTAACAGAGGTGGAGGGCGAAGGTCATGGCGCAAAACAGCGCGTTATCAACGCTGAAAGATCTGGCTGAAAAAGAAGTTGATGATGCCGCATTGCAGCTTGGCGCAATGCGACGCGGGTGCCAGCAGGCTGAAGAACAGTTGAAGATGTTAATCGACTATCAGCATGAATATCGCACCAACCTCAATACCGATATGACGCAGGGCATTGGCAGCCAGCGCTGGATTAACTATCAGCAGTTTATCCAGACGCTCGAGAAGGCGATAGAGCAGCACCGCCAGCAGCTAAACCAGTGGACCCAAAAAGTCGATACCGCGCTGAATTTCTGGCGCGAGAAAAAACAGCGGCTGCAGGCCTGGCAGACCTTACAGGACCGGCAGATAGCAGCCTCGACCCTGGCGGAAAACCGCCTGGATCAGAAGAAAATGGATGAGTTTGCCCAGCGCGCATCAATGAGGAAACCGGAATGATCACACTGCAACAACTGCTGATGAGCGACAGCGACCCGTCAGGCGGGATGCAAACAGGGAAAGGCACCGAGGGGGCACAGGACTTTCTCTCCCTGCTGGCGGGCGCCCTGACGGACGCAACGGGCAAGGGCAACGATGCGCCGCTCACCCTGGCGGACCTCAAAGCCGCCGGCAGCAAGCTGTCGAAGGTCGCGCAGGATGCCAAAGGCGATACCGCTCTGCAGGCCAAAATTGCCGACCTGCTCTCGCGTCAGCCTGCGTTGAATGGCGTTGAAACGTCGGAGTCCGCGCCGCTTGAAACGTTGGTCTCCGGCCTGGTGCCGCTGTCAAAGGGCGACGCGCTTAAGACGCTCACTGCGGCCAACGGTAAAGATGACGCTAAAACCGAGCTGAGCGAAGAAGAGCTGGCGGGGCTAAGCGCGCTGATGGCGATGCTGCCGCACCAGCAGACGACCGCCTCTCGTGCGGCAGGCATCGACGGCGTTCACGCCACCTCGGCGCTGAGTTCAACAACGCTTTCGCAAAACGGTGCGGGACAGCCGCCGTCCCTGAACGCGCCTGCGGGAAGCCATGATAAAGCGCAGCTTTCTGCGTCCTATCAGAGCCAAGCGAAGAACAACGGTCCGGATCTCGCCGCCAACGCGCCAGCCACACCGGTCGTGGCCGCAGCCGCTGAGAAGCAGGACTTCGCCAGCGCCTCTTCGTCATCTTCGCCGACCGCTACCCTGGCGCCGATTATCTCCAGCCATGCGGCCAGCCAGCCTGCCGCTACCGTTGCCACCGCACCGGTGCTAAGCCAGCCTCTGGGCACACATGAATGGCAGCAGTCCCTGAGCCAGCACATCACCCTGTTCACTAAGCAGGGCCAGCAGACGGCGGAGCTGCGCCTGCACCCGGAAGATCTGGGCCAGGTGCAAATCTCGCTCAAGCTGGACGATAACCAGGCACAGCTGCAGATGGTCTCTGCGCACAGCCACGTGCGCGCCGCGCTGGAAGCCGCGCTGCCGGTCCTGCGGACCTCGCTGGCGGAAAACGGCATTCAGCTTTCTCAAAGCAGCGTCAGCAGCGAGAGCTTTGCCGGGCAACAACAGTCTTCATCCCAGCAGCACCATGCTTCACGCCCGGGCCAGCACGGCGGTTTTAATGAAGAGAGCGATGAGCTCCTGCCGACCCCTGCCGCCCTGCAATCCGCGGCGCGCGGTAACGGTGCCGTAGACATCTTCGCCTAAACGCCAGAGGTAGCGTGATTATCCCCGTCTTTTCCACGCTTTGACGACGGCAGGACACGGGATAATCACCTTATTAAGCTGTACCGAAACAGGAAGCTCGTATCAGATGACAGACTCCGCTATCACCAAAAAAAACAAGCGTTCCATCTGGATCCCGCTGCTGGTGTTGATCACGCTCGCCGCCTGCGCTACCGCGGGCTATAGTTACTGGCGTATGCAGCAGGAACCTTCAACCGCTGCGGCCAAAGCCGAACCTGCCCCACCGCCGGCGCCGGTCTTTTTCCCTCTGGACACCTTCACCGTTAACCTCGGTGATGCGGATCGCGTGCTGTATGTCGGTATTACGCTGCGCCTGAAGGACGAAGCAACCCGCGCGCGCCTGAACGATTATCTGCCGGAAGTGCGTAGCCGCCTTCTCCTGCTGTTTTCTCGTCAGGACGCCTCCGCGCTGGCTACCGACGTGGGTAAGCAAAAGCTGGTCGACGCCATCAAGCAGACGCTGGCCACCCCGCTGGTAAACGGTCAACCTAAGCAGGAAGTCACTGACGTTCTGTACACAGCCTTTATTCTGCGGTAACGACATGGGCGACAGTATTCTTTCTCAGGCAGAAATCGACGCGCTGCTTAACGGCGACAGCGATAAGAGTGACGACCCGCAACCGGGTCTCACCGGCGACGATAATATTCGTCCTTACGATCCCAATACCCAGCGTCGCGTGGTACGTGAACGTCTGCAGGCACTGGAGATCATTAACGAACGTTTTGCACGTCAGTTCCGTATGGGACTGTTTAACCTGCTGCGTCGTAGCCCGGATATCACGGTCGGTGCGATCCGCATCCAGCCGTATCATGAGTTTGCCCGCAACCTGCCGGTGCCAACCAATCTTAACCTGATTCATCTGAAGCCGCTGCGCGGCACCGGTCTGGTGGTGTTTTCCCCAAGCCTGGTGTTCATCGCGGTGGATAACCTGTTCGGCGGCGACGGGCGTTTTCCGACCAAAGTGGAAGGTCGTGAATTTACCCACACCGAGCAGCGCGTCATTAACCGCATGCTGAAGCTGGCGCTGGAATCCTACAGCGACGCGTGGAAAGCGATTAACCCGCTGGAAGTGGAGTACGTCCGTTCTGAGATGCAGGTGAAATTTACCAATATCACCACCTCCCCGAACGATATCGTCGTCAATACGCCGTTCCACGTGGAGATCGGTAACCTGACCGGTGAGTTCAACATCTGCCTGCCGTTCAGCATGATTGAACCGCTGCGCGAGCTGCTGGTTAACCCGCCGCTGGAGAACTCACGCAACGAAGATCAGAACTGGCGTGAAAACCTGGTGCGCCAGGTGCAGCACTCGCAGCTGGAGCTGGTGGCGAACTTTGCCGACATTTCGATGCGGTTATCCCAGATCCTGAAATTACAACCCGGCGACGTTTTGCCGATAGACAAACCCGACCGCATTATTGCCCACGTAGATGGTGTCCCCGTACTTACAAGCCAGTACGGCACGATTAACGGTCAGTATGCGTTACGCGTTGAGCACTTGATCAACCCGATTTTGAATTCGCTGAATGAGGAACAGCCCAAATGAGTGACATGAACAATCCGTCCGATGAAAACAGCGGAGCACTGGACGATCTGTGGGCTGACGCGTTAAACGAGCAAAAAACGACTCCGACAAAAAGCGCGGCGGACGCGGTATTCCAGCAGTTAGGCGGCGGCGACGTCAGCGGCACGCTGCAGGACATCGACCTGATTATGGACATCCCGGTTAAGCTGACCGTTGAACTGGGACGCACCCGGATGACCATTAAAGAGTTGCTGCGCCTCACGCAGGGTTCAGTTGTGGCCCTTGACGGCCTGGCCGGCGAGCCGCTGGATATTCTGATCAACGGTTATCTGATTGCCCAGGGTGAAGTGGTGGTGGTTGCTGATAAATACGGCGTGCGCATCACCGACATCATCACCCCGTCTGAACGCATGCGTCGTCTGAGCCGTTAAGCATGAAAACCCAGGCAACAATATCACAGCCTTCCGCCGTTCCCGGCTCCCCGCTGCTCCAGGTGAGCGGGGCGCTGTTCGGTATTATTGCCTTTATTCTTATCGCCGCCTGGCTGGCAAAGCGTTTTGGCCTGGCGGGTAAAACTGCCGGCACCCGCGGCCTGAAGGTCAGCGCCAGCACGACGCTTGGGCCGCGCGAACGCGTGGTCATCGTCGATGTGGAAGATGCGCGTCTGGTTCTGGGCGTAACCGGCTCAAACATTAACGTATTACATAAACTGCCGCCCGCCCCGGTCACGGTGGACGAGCGCGCACAAGCCCCTGCGGATTTTCAGTCCGTCATGAAGAGTTTGCTTAAGCGTTCCGGGAGAACCTGATGCGCCGTTTGTTATCCCTGACGCTTGCGGGCGTTGGCCTGTTTGCTCCTGCAGTTTATGCGCAGCTGCCCGGTCTGGTTTCCACGCCGATTGCGGGTGGCGGCCAGAGCTGGTCGCTCCCGGTTCAGACGCTGGTCTTCATCACCTCGCTGACCTTTATTCCGGCCATTCTGCTGATGATGACCAGCTTTACCCGCATCATCATCGTTTTTGGTCTGCTGCGAAACGCACTGGGCACCCCTTCGGCGCCGCCAAACCAGGTGCTTCTGGGGCTGGCGCTGTTTTTGACCTTTTTCATCATGTCGCCGGTGATCGATAAGATTTATACCGACGCCTACCAGCCGTTCAGCGAAGACAAAATTTCGATGCAGGAGGCGCTGGAAAAAGGCGCGCAGCCGCTGCGGGAATTTATGCTGCGCCAGACGCGCGAGGCGGACCTGGCCCTCTTCGCCCGCCTGTCTAACACCGGCGAGCTGCAGGGCCCGGAAGCGGTACCGATGCGCATTCTGCTGCCGGCCTATGTCACCAGCGAGCTGAAAACCGCGTTCCAGATTGGCTTTACCATCTTTATCCCGTTCCTGATTATCGACCTGGTGATCGCCAGCGTCCTGATGGCGCTCGGGATGATGATGGTACCGCCCGCCACCATTGCCCTGCCCTTTAAGATCATGCTTTTTGTGCTGGTCGACGGCTGGCAGCTGCTGGTCAGCTCGCTGGCGCAAAGTTTTTACAGTTAAGGAACGGCAATGACACCCGAATCGGTCATGATGATGGGCACGGAAGCGATGAAAATCGCCATTGCCGTTGCCGCGCCGCTGCTGCTTGTCGCGCTGGTTACCGGCCTGATTATCAGTATTCTTCAGGCCGCCACGCAGATTAACGAAATGACGCTGTCGTTCATCCCGAAAATCATCGCCGTATTTGTGGCGATTATCGTGGCCGGACCGTGGATGCTGAACCTGCTGCTGGACTATATGCGCAACCTGTTTACCAATCTGCCGTACATCATCGGCTGACCTGACGATGCTGCACTTCACAAGCGACCAGTGGGTTCAGTGGCTCGGCGTCTATTTTTGGCCGATGCTGCGCATTCTGGCGCTGATCTCCACCGCCCCCATTCTCAGCGAGAAATCGATCCCCAAGCGCGTTAAGGTGGGGCTGGGCATTATCATCACCATTATCGTCGCCCCTTCCCTGCCACCCGTGGATATTCCCATCTTCTCGGCTAACGCGGTATGGGTCGCTTTACAGCAGGTGATGATTGGCGTCGCCGTGGGCTTTACCATGCAGCTCGCCTTCGCCGCCGTGCGCACGGCCGGCGAGTTGATTGGCCTGCAGATGGGGCTATCGTTCGCCACGTTTGTCGATCCCGGCAGCCATCTCAACATGCCGGTGCTGGCGCGCATAATCGATCTGCTCGCCATGCTGCTGTTTTTGTCGCTCAACGGTCATCTGTGGCTCATCTCCATGCTGGTGGATACTTTCCATACGCTGCCGATCGGTGATAACCCGGTCAACAGCAATGCCTTCCTCGCGCTGACCCGCGCGGCGGGGCTGATCTTCCTCAACGGTCTGATGCTGGCTCTGCCGATCATCACGCTGCTGCTCACCGTCAACCTGGCATTAGGCTTGCTGAACAGAATGGCACCACAGCTCTCGGTGTTTGTGATTGGTTTTCCGCTAACGTTGACGGTCGGAATTTTATTAATGTCATTACTGATGCCACTTATCGCCCCCTTCTGTGAACATTTATTCGGCGAGATATTCAATCTGTTAGCGGATATTGTCAGCGAATTGCCACGTAAATAATAGTCCTCACGATCGCTATTGTCTTTCTGAGGATATTCCTAAAATAAAACGCGAAAAACATCTTCCAGGATATATCTGACGCGGTTTAAATGTTTCTAACCACCTCACAATACTTAATATTTACTTTACTTTAAGAAGATTCCTGGCAAATTATACGTAACTTTACGGGATAGTGAGTCCGCCTGAAAGTCTTTGTCATGCTCACAGGTTTATTATTTTTTTCCATCCCGTATGGCTGTTTTGAGCTCTCAGGCAGATGGTGAATTATCGTTACGCATTGAGTGAGGGTATGCCATGTCAACGATCATTATGGATTTATGCAGCTACACCCGGCTAGGGTTAACCGGGTACCTGGCAAGCAGAGGGGTAAGAAAGAGAGACATCAACGATGCACACACCGTTGAAGAACTCGCAGCCGCTTGTGACGAACTCAAACCAGGCGTGGTGTTTATTAATGAGGACTGTTTCATTCACGATCCAGCCAACAGTCAGCACATTAAGCAAATCATTAATCAGCATCCAAAAACCCTGTTTATTGTTTTTATGGCGATCGCGAATATCCATTTCGATGAGTATTTGTTGGTCCGTAAAAATTTATTGATCAGTTCTAAGTCGATTAAACCCGAGTCGCTGGATGACATTCTGGGTGATTATTTGAATAAAGAAGTTAAAAATGTAGGAGCGGTTAACTTACCCACCCTTTCATTAAGCAGGACTGAATCAAGTATGCTGCGAATGTGGATGGCTGGACAAGGAACTATTCAGATCTCTGACCAGATGAATATTAAAGCGAAAACCGTTTCGTCACACAAAGGAAATATTAAAAGGAAAATTAAAACGCATAATAAGCAAGTGATCTATCACGTGGTACGTCTGACCGATAATGTGACGAACGGGATTTTCGTCAACATGCGTTAGTGGCTTAAACCCCTTTGCACCCTACCTTTGATCTCTGGCCTGGCCAGAGATTTTTGCTTTTGCGGACGTGGTCGGGCACGCGCAATGCCACCCGACGCCGTACTATTCCGCTTTCTCAACAAAAATGCCGTCCGGATGCCCCAGTTCGTTAAAAAACCAGATGCCGAGCGGGTAGTCTTCCAGTGAGACCAGGTACATTGTGCCTTCACTAAACTCTTCAATTGCCAGCACCACCCCCGGGCGGCGCGGCCCACCGTCCGTTTTAACGGTTACCCGATCGTTGACCTTCATACATTCCTCCTCTGGTTTTGAGCCAGTGTAGAACAAAACGCAAAAACACACATCGCCGCACGGCGTGAATGGCGTTTTTATACACAGTCTATACTTACCGTGGACACGGTTTAATGAGGAGCCCCGTAATGAAGACCGATAAAGAGTACAGCGACACCATCAAACGCGAGGTCGAGGTGGATGTCGATGCCCTGCTGGCCGCCATCAATGAGATCAGTGAGTCAGAAGTCCGCCGCACGAACGATGGTTCGGACCACGTCATTGTTAACGGGAGGGATTATCACACCTACCGCGAGCTGGCGGAGGCCTTCGAGCTGGATATTCATGACTTTAGCGTGTCTGAAGCAAATCGTTAGCACGAAAAAAATCCCGGTCATGGGGATGGCCGGGATCAAAACTTGCTTATGCAAGAAGCACTTGAAAATTCGTTACACCAGGAAATCTGATGTACAAACAACACTATCCCCAACGATTTTGCATGACAAGCATATATTCTTACGGCGAATATAATATTTTTAACATAATCGTTTTGGTTATGAGCAACAACATACGCCGAATGCGGGTTTGGCTGGATCGGTTCTTCTCAATCCGGTTTAAGCCCAGATATTTTTTTAGGAATATTCTTAGATTAAGACTCATTCGTTTTCGGGAGTTACTATGCTTTCACTCCGGGGTCCCCTGCTGATTTTTTCCGATCTGGATGGGTCGCTGCTGGATATTCATACCTATGAGTGGCAGCCCGCAATGCCGTGGCTGGATAAACTGCAGGACAACCAGGTGCCGGTGATTCTTTGCAGCAGCAAGAGCGCGGCAGAGATGCTGGATATTCAGCAGGATCTGGGTCTGGAAGGGTTACCGTTTATCGCTGAGAACGGCGCGGTGATTCAGCCTGACGTGCGCTGGGAAATGGGTCAGCGCCACATCAACGGTATGACGCACCGGGAGATTCGTCCGCTTATTGAGCAAATCCGCCAGCAGGCGGGCTTCAAATTCACCACCTTTGACGACGTGGACGACCGCGTCATTAGCGAATGGACGGGGATGACCCGCTACCGTGCGGTGCTTGCCCGCAAGCATGACGCCTCCGTCACGCTCATCTGGCGTGATTCCGACGAAGCCATGGCCCGGTTTGAATCGGCGCTGGCGCAACACGGGCTGAAATGCCTGCAGGGAGCCCGTTTCTGGCATATTCTCGATGCCGGCTGCGGTAAGGACGTTGCGGCTAACTGGCTAATCGCGCAGTACCGTGAACGGGAAAATATTGAACCCACGACCCTGGGGCTCGGCGATGGGCCGAACGACGCGCCGCTGCTGGACAGCGTGGACTTCGCGGTGGTGATTAAGGGGATAAACCGGCAGGGTATTACGTTACGGGACGATAACCCCCGCCGGGTTTATCACACCCGGCAGGCGGGACCGCTCGGCTGGCAGGAGGGGCTGGATCACTTCCTGTCCTGATCCCGCCACTCGACCCGGTTACGCCCGCCCTGCTTGGCCTGATAAAGCCGGGCGTCCGCCACGGACTGCAGCTGTTCAAAATCGTAGTTACCCGTTTCATCCGCGCTGCTGACGCCCAGTGACGCGCTGATGCGCAGGGTGGTGCTTTTCTTCACCAGGATCTCCTTACTGTTGATCCGGCAGCGTATACGGTCGGCGACGCCTTTCGCCTCCTCCAGACCGATCCCCGGCAGGACGACACAGAACTCTTCTCCACCGACGCGCCCGGCCACATCATTCTTGCGTAACGCGCTGGCAATCACGCCTGCCGTATGGGAAAGCACCTTATCACCGGCCTGATGGCCGAAACGGTCGTTGATGTTTTTAAAATGGTCGAGATCGATCTGAATCACCGAGAACGGCAGCGACTGCTGACGACAGGTTTCCGCCAGCAGTTTTGCGCGGTCGAACAGCGCGCCGCGGTTATTGAGCCGGGTCAGCGGATCGTGCCAGGCCTGCCACTGGAGCGAGTGCTGAAGCGTATACATGTTACTCACCATCCGACGGATCACCAGCCACGAGATCAACAGCATGGCGGTAAAGAGCGCCCACAGCAGCGCCAGCACGATGCTGATACTGCCGAAATCGTCCTGTACCCCTTCATGCAGCGTGTGGATCCGCAAGACGACGCCATCGAAGTGATCGAGCCGCTCCCAGGTAATAAACCGGCTCCCGAGGCGGATACCGCCGCCGGTATCGTGCTCAATCGCGTGGGCAATCTGCGCCGTTTCGCGTTCGTCAAACTGGTTAACCGGGCTACCCGCATGGGCTGAGGTGGCAATCATATTGAGCCGGGTATCGTACAGCTGATACTCCCCCTCCGTCCGCTCTTCCGTCGCGTCGGTCAGCAGACGCTGCATCGTGTCTAAGGTAAAATCCATCGCCACGACGCCATACCAGTAATGATCGAAGTAGATGGGGACGCTGGCGGTGATCGTTCGTTTATCCCCGGTCCAGAATGAGGCTGTGGAGATAAACCAGCGCACGGCGCGCGCGCGATTGTTACGCTCTGACTGCTGGGTAAACCAGGACTGCGTGACCAGATGATAATAGCGGGCGGTAATATCATCCTCCCGATCCGGCGTATCCGTGGAAAGGTAAAACCCGGCGCGAGAGACGTAGAGCACCCGCGTTTCCGTTTGCGCTCTCGATGACGCCAGCCTGAGCAGATACCCCACTTCAAGCGCGGCAGAAATTTCATGACTGATGCGATCGGCGTCCCGATTCAGAAGCGTGGTTTTATCCACGAACGCGTCCGAGACCCCGTTAATGGGAAGCGTGCGCTTTTTATCAACGGCAAGCTGCCAGGTGGGAAGCATGCGGACGGCATTAAAGCGTGACACCGCGTCCTGTAAGACATCAAAGGCCAGCGGCGTCTCGATCGCATCACGCATGCCCTGGCGAAATAACAGCATCCTGTCGACGCTGTTCTGTAACTGCCTGTCCAGCGAGCTGGCCACGGTTTCCAGGTGGTTGCGCTGGCTGGAGATATACGCCTCTTCGAGGACCACCACTTCACGCCAGGTCAGGAGGGTTGAAAACACCAGGACAGTGATAAAACAGAGGTTAACAATCAAACCCGGATTGCTACGCTTATGCAGCCATTGCAGAAAAGTTCGTCTTACAACAAAGGTATCGCGCTGCACACACACTCCCTGATTACTGCCTTACACCCGGTACTTCAGGTAAAAACGCCCGGCAAAGCCGGGCGTTATGTGATTAAGCCTGATCGTGCTTGCGCTGGCCGTCACCCGGCTGAAGCTCATCTTCACGAAAGGCTTCCTGCTTAATGCTGTAGCCATCATGCCACCGACATTCCACCATTCCGCTGGAATACCCGGTGACAATCATGCGCGGGCCGCCCTTCTTAGGCTTAACTTCATCACTGACCAAAAAGACCATACCTGCCTCCTGTATCAGGGTGAAACTGTTTCAATTTAGACGAGGAATGGTCTTTTTGCACCCTGCGACGGGTAACAATTAGTGCGCCGTACCGCGCATTTTTTCGATCAGTTTCACCACCGCCACCACGATAGCGCCAACGATAAAGCCCAGCACCAGATTAAGCAGCGTGGGCAGAATCGCTGCCACCACGCTCCCCTGCGCCGAGGCGAAATGTTCGATGGCATGGTGCAGCGGCGCAATGCCGTGGACCACAATGCCGCCGCCCACGAGGAACATCGCCAGGGTCCCCACCACGGACAAGCTCTTCATCAGCCACGGCGCCAGCGTCAGTAAGCCTTTGCCGATGCCTTTAGCCACCGCGCTGGATTTCTCCTCCAGCCAGTAACCGATATCATCCAGTTTCACGATCAGCCCGACCAGGCCGTAAACGCCCACCGTGACCAGAATGGCGATCCCGGAGAGGATCAACACCTGATTCAGCAGCGGCGCATCGGAGACAATGCCCAGCGTAATGGCGACAATTTCAGCCGACAGAATGAAGTCGGTGCGAATCGCGCCTTTGATTTTATCGCGCTCGAAAACTTTCGGATCCTGCGCGGCAAGCGCTTCAAGGCGCTGCTGGCGCGCCTCCGGGGTATCCTTCTGCTTGCGAGAGCTCAAAGAGTGCAGGACCTTCTCCACGCCTTCGAAGCACAAGAATGCCCCGCCAATCATCAGCAGCGGCGTGATGGCCCAGGGGATGAATGCGCTAATCAGCAGCGCCAGCGGCACCAGGATCACTTTGTTCAGAAACGAGCCTTTTGCCACACCCCACACCACAGGCAGCTCACGGTTAGCCCGTACCCCGCTCACCTGTTGGGCGTTAAGCGAGAGATCGTCCCCCAGCACCCCTGCGGTTTTCTTCGCCGCCAGTTTCCCCATCACGGAAATATCATCCAGTAAGGTGGCAATATCATCCAGCAATGTTAATAAGCTACTTCCTGCCAAAATGGTGATCCTTCTTTTTTTGGTAATTAAGTGAATAGTATGGAGCAAAAGCGCAATCGCGGAAACAGGCAGCTTTCGTCAACAAAAAATTCACATCAACTACACAATTAAAGGGCTCGCCAGCGCGATAGTTTTCGCGTTTACTATCAGCGACCTTTTTATTTCGTCGTGAGGGATTATGCGTTTCCGGCAACTGCTTCCGCTTATCGGGGCACTTTTTTCGCTGTATATCATCTGGGGTTCAACCTATTTTGTCATTCGCATCGGCGTGGAAAGCTGGCCGCCGCTGATGATGGCGGGCATTCGCTTCCTCTCGGCGGGTGTGCTGCTACTGGCCTTCCTGCTGCTGCGCGGGCATAAGCTTCCACCGCTCCGCCCAATGCTGAACGCTGCCCTGATAGGCCTGCTGCTGCTGGCGGTCGGTAATGGCTTTGTGACCATTGCCGAGCACCAGAACGTACCGTCAGGGATCGCCGCCGTGGTCGTTGCCACCGTACCGCTGTTTACCCTCTGCTTCAGCCGCCTTTTCGGCATCCGCACCCGCAAGCTGGAGTGGCTGGGGATTGGCATCGGCCTTGCCGGCATTATTCTGCTTAACAGCGGCGGTAACCTGAGCGGGAATCCGTGGGGCGCAGTGATTATCCTTATCGGCTCGATGAGCTGGGCGTTCGGTTCCGTATACGGTTCGCGTATCGAACTGCCGACCGGCATGATGGCGGGGGCAATAGAGATGCTTGCGGCTGGGATTGTGCTGCTGCTGGCCTCAGCCCTGACGGGAGAGGAGCTGACTACCCTGCCGCCGTTGTCGGGCTTCCTGGCGGTAGGCTATCTGGCGCTGTTCGGCTCCATCATCGCCATCAACGCCTATATGTTCCTGATCCGTAACGTCTCACCGGCGGTCGCCACCAGCTATGCCTACGTCAACCCGGTCGTGGCCGTGCTGCTTGGCACCGGGCTTGGCGGTGAAACGCTCTCTCCGGTTGAGTGGTTAGCTTTAGGGGTGATTGTTTTTGCCGTCGTGCTGGTGACCTTAGGCAAATATTTGCTGCCGGCAAAGCCCGTGGTTACGCCTTGCGAGGTGGAGAAACCGTAAGCGTGTGGATCCCCTGGGTGTCGATCTGCGCGGCCTGGCCGCCGCCGCAGATCCACTCTTCCAGCCGTTCGCTCAGATCGGCATCGTTCAGCTTTAACCGCCCTCTCAGCGCACATTCCCAGACGATCAGCACTCGCCAGCCCTGCGCGACAAGCGTGGCGAGATCCCGCGCGTCGCGCTCAACGTTCTTGCCAATCTTCTCCAGCCAGAAATCGGTGCGCGTCGCCGGGACTTTAAACAGGTAGCAGTCGTGATGATGCCAGAAGCAGCCGTGGGTGAAGATAATGCACCGATACGCGTCAATGACGAAATCCGGGCGACCCGCAAGCGCGGGATCCTGCACGCGAAAGTCGAAGCCCGCCTGTGTCAGTAGCCCGGCCAGACGCTTTTCAATCGCGGTGTCACGCGTGCCGATGGCACGCATGTTTTTGCTCCGCGTGGCCTTATCGTGAACGTCCGTCATTGACGGCCTCACCCTGGCGGAGCGCCACCGCCTGTCTGATGCGCGGGGCCAGCAGTTTTGCCACCGCCGCGAACGCGGGCACCACCACCGAGTTGCCAAACTGACGGTAAGCCTGGGTGTCCGAAACCGGAATGCGGAAGCGGTAGCCCTGCGGCGTTTCAAAGCCCATCAGCCTGGCGCACTCCCGCGGCGTGAGGCGCCGCGGACGGTGACGCTGGTTTTGCGGATCGTCGAAATCTTTCTCGCCCAGCGCTTTATCCCAGCCTCTGTCGATCAGGATTTCCGCGCCGTCTTTGTAGTAGCGAGCGGACAGCGTGCGGGTCACGCTGTGCGGATCGTTTGGGTTCACCATGCCAAACCCAAATCCGTTGCCTTTGGCCTGATGCTTTTTGGCATAGCGGTAGAGGTATTTCCACAGGATTGGGGTAAGGATAAATTTCGCGTCGACCACCGGCTCCAGCAGGTCGGCAATGGTTGGACGACGCTCGGGGTATAAGGAGGGAATATCCCGCAGGGTGAAATCCCCTTTCAGATTGAGATCGCGGCGGAAACCGACGAGCACAATGCGTTCGCGATGCTGGGGCAGGAAATGTTTCCCGTCGATAATTTTCGGGTCATCCGCGCCCATGTCCTCGGAATCAGCCACGTCATAGCCCAGCTCGTCCAGCGTTTGCATGATAATGCGGAAGGTCTTTCCACCGTCGTGGCTCTTTAAGTTCTTGACGTTTTCCAGCACGAATATGGCCGGGCGACGGGCGTCAATGATTCGGGCCACATCGAAAAACAGCGTTCCCTGCGTATCGCAGGCAAAACCGTGGGCACGCCCGAGGGCATTCTTTTTGGAGACGCCGGCCAGCGAGAAAGGCTGACACGGGAAGCCCGCCAGCAGCACGTCATGCGCCGGAATCGTCTGGCGAATGTGCTCGGCGGCTTGTTCATCCGTGACGCCGCTTTTATGGCTCAGGGTAACGTCGCGGATATCGGCGTTGAAATGATGTTCATGCGGATCGCAGTACCAGTTCGCTTTATAAGTGCGTACCGCATGTTTGTTCCACTCGCTGGTAAACACGCACTGACCGCCGATAGCTTCAAAGCCGTGCCGGATGCCACCGATGCCGGCAAACAGATCGATAAAGCGGAAGGCATAGTTCGGGTGCGCGGCAGACGGACGCGGAAGCAGGTCTTGCAGATAACGAAACTCGCTTTCGCTCAGGCGGCGCCCTGCCCGATCGCTGGTCAGCAGTCGCTTAAGGATGGCCGGGCTCCAGTGGCTTTCGCCGTGCGCCACCAGCTGGTTTGCCAGCGTTTTAGCGTCATAAATATCCAGCAGCTGGCGCAGTAATGCCTGCACCGTTGCCGTTGACTTCTCAGCCTGCTCTGGCGCGGGCTCTGTCACTGATCGATTTTCCTGCATTCTTTTAACCGGGCAATAAAGACTGGAAACAGATTACCACAGTTCACTTTCGCAAACTGCGACGGAAGCGGTGTTGAATCTGGCTATCCAGCCCGATGCAGTCGCCCTGTAATTCGGCACTGAGTTTCGCCATAAACTGAATCAGAAAATCGGCGTTGTGCTGCGCGAGCTCGCGCCCGACGTCGGTTTGCATTGTATCAGGCAAGCGCAGCAGCTTGGTCTGAAAATGATCGAGCGCAAACGCCCGGTCATCAAGCGGGCGCGCGTCGGCAAACGGATCGTCCGCGTCAAAAAGCGGTACGCCCAGCGCGCCTGACACGGCAAACACGCGCGCCAGGCCAATCGCCCCCAGCGCCTCCAGACGATCTGCATCCTGGACAATTTTGGCCTCAATCGTGTACGGCGTCAGGCCGGCGCTGAAACTGTGCGCCTCGATGGCGTGCTCCACGGCGGCATAGCGATCGGACGGGAAGTCAGGGAAATCGCGGTGCAGAATGTCCCGCGTTCTGCGCGCAGCCAGACGCGACGACTGGCTGCGTTCAGGATGATTTTTCGGCAGGCTAACGATGTCGTGAAAATAGCAGGCGGTCAGGATCGTCAGCGGGTCGACGTGGTGATGAACCATGATTTTCTGCGCCGTCAGCCAGACGCGACGGAAGTGTGAAATATCGTGCGCGGTGTCGTCGGTCGCGTGATGTTCATCAAGCCAGGATTCAAAGCGCTGCTGCCACTGTATGAGTTCCATCATCCTTTCCTGTTACGAAAATGGGCACTGAATTATAACATAGCCAAATAAAATAAATTAAAAAATAGAACCCCGAAATACTTAATAATAATTACCCACAATACTTTCAAGCGATTAATTCATTTGAAAAATAAAGAGATTTTTGGAAATATTTTGTAATATTTTCACTGGTTTAGTTACATTTATTTTTGAACCAAATTCACGAGCCATAGAATAGTATCAAACTCGTAATTACGGAGGGTGATTACATATATTCATATAAATTATCTTTAAAGGGAATATATAATGAAAAGAAAAGTTCTGGCAATTCTTGTACCCGCTTTATTAATGGCTGGCGCGGCAAACGCGGCTGAAATGTATAACAAAGACGGCAATAAAGTTGACCTGTACGGCAAGGTTGACGCGCGTCATACCTTCTCCGACAACGCGGGCGACGACGGCGACGAAACCTACGTGCAGATTGGTTTCAAAGGCGAAACACAGATTACCCGCGATCTGGTCGGTTACGGTCAGTGGGAATATAAAACCTACGCAAATGATACCGAAGACGCCGGGGATACCTCTTTCAACCGTCTGGCCTATGCGGGCCTGAAATATGGCGAATACGGTTCATTTGATTATGGCCGTAATTACGGCGTCGTGTATGACGTTGAAGCCTGGACCGATATGCTGCCGGTATTTGGTGGCGATTCCTACACCTGGACTGACAACTATATGGTTGGCCGTACCAACGGTGTTGCGACCTACCGTAATAATGATTTCTTCGGGCTGGTTGATGGCCTGAACTTCGCGCTGCAGTATCAGGGTGCTAACGAAGGCGCAAACGCTAACGAAGATCAGGAAGGCACCAAAAACGGTCACGACGACGTACGCTTCCAGAACGGCGACGGCTTCGGTATGTCTACCACCTATGACTTCGACTTCGGCCTGACCCTGGGTGCGGCGTATTCTTCCTCTGACCGTACCAACGATCAGGTTGCTTATGGCGCGGGCAACTATAACCGCTTCAGCAAATACGCAGGCGGTGACCGTGCAGACGCATGGACCGTTGGCGCAAAATATGATGCTCAAGGCGTCTACCTGGCGATGATGTACGCGGAAACCCGCAACATGACGCCGTACGGCAGCGACGGCATCGCCAACAAAACGCAGAACTTTGAAGCCGTAGCGCAATACCAGTTTGACTTCGGTCTGCGTCCATCCCTGGCGTGGGTCTATTCCAAAGGCATCGATCTGGGCGGTAACGATTATCACCCACGCAATGGCTATGACTATGTAGACCAGGATCTGGTTAACTACATCGACCTGGGCATGACCTACAACTTCAACAAGAACTTCTCCACCTACGTTGATTATAAAATCAACCTGCTGGACGAAGATGACGCCTTCTACAATGACAACGGTATTGCAACCGATGACATTGTTGGCATCGGCATGATCTACCAGTTCTGATCCCTGAAAATACTAAAGCCCGCATTTGCGGGCTTTTTTGTTTCAAGGGACACTATTTTACGGCGCTTCCTGCAGCGCCACGCGGATAAACCCGTTATTCTGCACCAGCAGCTCATGGGCTTTCCACGCATCAAGGCCTGTCAGCACCATCAACACCGCCGTTTTACAGTGATGATTACAGCTCTCCAGCGCGGCCTTTGCCTGCGCCCGGGTGCATCCTCCCGCCTCCATCACGATGGCGATCTGCCGTTCGGCCCATTTGGTACTGCTTCCCTCAAGATCCACGCGCAGGTTGCTGTAAACGCGCCCGGTGCGAACGGCCAGCGCGGTGGTAATCATCGAGAGGATCATTTTTTGCGCGATCCCCGCCCTGGTATTGCGATACCCGGCAACCACATCAGCCCCAAGCTCTGGGGCAATTACCATGCTTGCCAGCTGTGCTGCTTCACTTTGTGCATCACCGGTGATGACCGCAACCGGCGCTCCCAACGACCACGCATGCCGCATTGCCCCCCAGACCCACGGCGTTTTTCCGCTGACGGTCACGGCAAGCATCATATCGTGCTCATCAAATTTAATGGCCTGCAGGTCAGCCACCCCGCGCTCGTAGCTCCCATCCCCCTCTTCTGCCGTCACGGCAATTACCGGCGTTTTACCCGGCGCATACTCATCTGCAGCCTGTTGTGCGATGCAGCCTGACGGGCCCGCGCCGACAATCACCAGACGGCCGCCGTGGTTGAGCGCCGAGGCGGCGTTATCCACCGCGCGGGCGATTGTCGTTAAGCAGGGGGTTATTGCAGCAGAAATGCGTGCATCTTCCTCGTGGATAACCTTCAGCATGTCCAGCGTGGACAATCTATCTATATTCATCGTGCTGGCGTGCCGTCTTTCCTTGACTGAACCGGTAAGCGTAATGCTCATAAACAGCCTCCTTATTATGAGTACCCACACACTATAAAGTGTTTTATATAGATGACCTGCGAGTGGGGTCACGAAAAGAAGAGTAAATCGACGCTTTTACATGGCTTTAAGAAAAGCCCATCATCAGCGATAATCACTCCCTTTCTTAATCATCGCGGAGTGTTGATGAGCGATCTGCAGCCTTTCCCTCTGACGCGCAAGCGCCCCATGAAACTGTACACGCTGGTCACGTTGATGGTGTCCGCGATTATCGCCTCGGTGTTGCTGGTAGTTTTTGCGCTCTATTCCGTGCAGATCACCCGGGCGACCCGCGATGATGTAAAAGATACCGCTCTGGGCATCGCCCGCACGCTGGCCGACAGCCCGGAGATCCAGCGTGGCCTGATGCAGTCGCCTCAGGCCGACATCATTCAGCCCATCGCTAAAGCCGTCACCCAACGCAACGATCTGCTGCTTACCGTGGTGACCGACATGCGGGGGATTCGCTACTCGCACCCGAACGAGGCGCTCATCGGCCTGCATTTTATCGGCAACGATCTGGAACCCGCGCTGGAAGGCAAAGAGAATGTCTCGGTTAACCGCGGCGCCCTCGCCGAGGCGCTTCGCGTTTTCACGCCGGTCTATGACAGCCAGCACGATCAGATCGGGGTCGTCGTGGTCGGGATCTCCCTCAAAAAGGTGGAAGACCAGATAGCCCGCGGGCGGCTCAACGCGCTCTGGACGATTTTGTTCAGCATCTTTATGAGTTCGATGGCGATTTGGGGTCTGGTACGGGTGCTGAAGCGCATTCTTTTCGGGCTCGAACCCTATGAAATCTCCGCCCTGTTCGAACAGCGCCAGGCGATGCTGCAGTCGCTTCGCGAAGGGGTGCTGGCCGTCGATATTCACGGCCGCGTGACGATGATTAACCACGCTGCCAGAGAGATATTACTTCTTCCCTCCGGCAAGCAGACCGAAAACACCAGCGAGCCGCTGCTGGCAAGCCTGCGTGAGGTATCGAAAACCGGGATTGCGCGTCAGGATCAGGAGATCAGCTGCAACGGACGACTGCTGCTCTGCAACATGGTGCCGGTCAAAAGCCAGAATCGGGTGATCGGGGCTATCAGCACCTTCCGCGATAAAACGGAAATCAGCCAGCTGATGCAGCGTATCGATGGCATGGTCAACTACGTCGACGCCCTGCGCAGCCATACGCACGAGTTTATGAATAAACTGCATGTGATCCTCGGCCTGCTGCACATGAAGCGCTACGACAAGCTGGAGGAGTACATCATCCAGACGGCGCATAATTACCAGACGGACATTGGCACGATCCAGAGCAAGGTAAAGTCCCCGGTCGTTGCCGGGTTCCTGCTGGGTAAAATCAACCGGGCGAAAGAGGCCGGCGTCACCCTGACCCTGGCGGATGAAAGCCTGATACCGGATAACGGCAGTGAAGAGCAGGTTGCGGTGCTGATCACCGCGCTGGGTAACTTAATCGAAAACGCGCTCGACGCGATGGCAGGACAGCAGGAAGGCGAGATTGGCCTGCTGCTGCATTATCAGAATGGCTGGCTCAGCTGCGAAGTCAGCGACGACGGCCCCGGCATTGATCCCACTCAGCTGGAGGCTATTTTTACTAAGGGGTTCTCAACAAAAGGTGAAAACCGCGGCGTTGGGCTGTTCCTTGCTCGCCAGCAGATCCAGAACCTGGGCGGCGATATCACCGTCGAGTCTGAGCCTGGCGTATTTACCCAATTTTTTGTTCACATCCCCTGGGATAGCGAGAGGAATATCGCGTGATAAATGTATTAATTGTCGATGATGACGCCATGGTAGCCGACCTCAACCGTCTGTACGTCAACCGTGTTGAAGGCTTTAGCTGCTGCGGCGTCGCCTCCACGCTCAATCAGGCCAGGGCCTTTATCAATAACCCCAGCCAGCCTGTCGATCTGGTGCTGCTGGACGTCTACATGCAGCAGGATAACGGGCTGGATCTGCTGCCCGATATTCGCGCGTCAGGCCGCCCGATTGATGTGATTATGATCTCCTCGGCCGCCGATGCCGCCACGATCCAGACCTCCATCCACTACGGCGTGGTGGATTATCTGATAAAGCCGTTCCAGTTCCCACGCTTTGAAGAGGCGCTGAACGGCTGGAAGGCAAAGCACAGTCTGATGGGCTCGCACCAGTATTACGAGCAGGCGGACGTCGACAGGCTGATCCACGGCGGCGCGCCGGAGCTGGCGGACACTAAAAAATTGCCGAAGGGGTTAACGCCGCAAACGCTGCGCACGATTTGCCAGTGGATTGACGGCCACCCGGAGACGGAATTTTCCACCGACGATCTGGCTAACGCAGTCAATATTTCCCGCGTCTCCTGCCGTAAGTACCTGATTTGGCTTGCGCAGATCAACATTCTGTTCACCAGCATTCACTACGGCGCCACCGGGCGTCCGGTGTATCGCTACCGCTTACAGCCGGAACAGATCGGGCTGCTCAAACAGTACTGCCAATAACGCGGTAGCTCTCGTCCAGAAGGGTAAAACGGAAGTGGTGCATCGAGGAGATGACCACTTCTTTTGTTTTGGTCACAAAGATAGCTTCAATATCGGGGCGCGCGCGCAGGGCGGCACAGCCCTTTTCTACCCCCAAGCCGTACATCAGCGTGGTCCAGATGTCGCCGTCAATGGAGTCTTTTGAAATGATAGTGACGCTCTCCAGCTCGTTGTCGAGCGGATACCCGGTGCGCGGATCGAGAATATGGTGATAGCGCTTGCCGTTCTGCTCGAAGTAGCGCTCGTACGTTCCCGAGGTCACCACGGAGAGGTTCTCCACCGTCATCGCACCGATCAGCGCGTCACCGGCGAACGGTTTTTTTAGCCCCACGCTCCAGCCCCCTTCCGGCGAGCCTAACGTCTGGATGTTTCCGCCGAGGTTGATCAGCCCCAGCTCAGCGCCCTCTTTGCGCAGGTAGTCCCGCACCCGGTCGGCGATATAGCCTTTGGCGATGGCACCCAGATCAATCTCCATCCCCGCTCTGGTCAGAAACACGCTGGTCTGCGCCTCATCAAGGATGACCTCCTCGGGCCGGGTTATCGCCAGCAGGGACGCAATGTCATCGGCAGGCGGAACGCTGTCTCCCTGAAAGCCAATCTTCCAGCGCTTCACCAGCGGGCCGATCGCCAGGTTAAACGCGCTATCTTTTAGCATGCTTGCCGCTTTGGCACAGCGGATCAGTTCAAACACCGGACGACTGACGGCAACCGGATGCTGGCCCGCTGCATGGTTGATGTCCATCACCTGGGAATGCGCCCGGTTAACGGTGAGGAGATCTTCGTACTGTTTGATCAGGCGGAAAACGCGGGACGCGAGGGCTTCGTCATGGGAGAAGAGCTTCAGGAGAATGGGCGAGCCCATCAGAACGGCGGAGTAGCTGTAAACGCGATGGCTATCAGGCATTGCATGTGTCCTCAGATGTAGCCCCGGCAGGCACCGCGCCGCCGGGGAGACAGGAGCCTTACGTTCTTTTTGAGCGCATCGCCGCCTGATGTCCTGCAAGGGTACCAAAAATAATGATATCCGCCACCGCGTTACCGCCGATACGGTTGCCGCCGTGGATCCCCCCGACCACTTCACCCGCCGCAAACGCCCCCGGCAGTACGTTGTGGTTGCTGTCCAGCACGCAGGTTTCGGTGTTGATGGTCACGCCGCCCATGGTGTGATGCACGCCTGGCGCAATCTGAATAGCGTAGAACGGCCCTTCATTGATTGGCGCACGCAGCGCGGTGGTACGACCAAAGTCGTCATCGTGCTGTTTTTCAACGAAACCGTTGTAACGTTCCAGGGTCGCGAGAAAAGCGTGGTGATCCATACCGAGCGCTTCCGCCAGCGCTTTTGGCGAGCTGGCGCTGGTCACGAAGCCTTTCGCAATATACTCATCCGCGGCTTTGTTTTTGGCACGTACGTGCTCGTCAAAGACGATGTACGCGTATTTCTCCGGCAGCGCGATGATTGACGCCGAGACTTTATCGCGGGTCGACATTTCGTTGTAGAAGCGCTCCCCTTTCTGGTTGACCAGAATCGCCCCGCCCCCGCGGATGGATTCGGAAATCAGGTACGAGGTGTTCTGCTCAACGGTTGGGTGAATTTGGATTTCGCCCATATCCACGGTGCCCGCCCCGATGCGCTCCAGCAGCGCGATGCCGCCGCCGGTTGCCCCTTTGTGGTTGGTGGTGACGAACCCTTCCAGATCCGGACGGTATTTGACGACCATCTGGCTGTTGGCGCTGAAGCCGCCCGTCGCCACGATCACGCTTTTCGCTGCCACGGTGACGGTTTCGTTCTCTTCAGTGGTCAGGCGAACCCCGGTCACTTCACCGTTCTCGAAGATGATGTCGCTGACGGAGGTATCCAGCATCACCTCGATGTTGCGTTTGTTGACGTTACGCACCAGGCCGCTGATCAGGTAGCCCCCCACCGCAGAGCCGTCTTTTGGACGGTGAGTACGGTCGATGCTCATCCCACCGGTGGTGGTGATGTCGTTCAGCATGATGCCGCGCGTTGCCAGCCACTCAATCGCCTGCGGCGCGTTCTCGACAAAGCGGCGCAGCAGTTCAGGGTTGTTCTTGTTGCCGCCGCCTTTCAGGCTTTCCTGGTAGAACAGCTCTTTGCTGTCCTGAATGCCCTTCACGCGCTGGAAGCGGGTTTCGGCGGCATTCATACCGGCAGAGGCTTTAATGGTGTTCCCGCCGATGGTCGGCATCTTCTCAACAATCAGCACGCTCGCGCCTTCGTCGTGAGCCTGAATCGCCGCCGCCAGACCGGCGCCACCGCTACCGACCACCACCACGTCCACGCTGCGGGTTTCGTTCGGGTCAACGCCCTCTTCCGCTGCCAGCGCTTTGCTGGATTTCAGCATCGCTTTAGAGACCGCTTTCTTCACCGATTCACTCTGGCTGGTTGCACCGGTGATGGCATCCACGTGCGGGGTATTGGCGTCCAGAATGCGGGTACGGATCTCTTCAAAGCTGGTGACGAACTCAACGTCATCGCTCGGGCCAGAGGCCAGCTCGATGTCCGCAATGCGGTCGGTTTCCAGACTGACGTTAATCACCAGCTCGTTCGCGTCGTCCTGCACCTTCTCGGTGAACATGCCCGGTTTGAATTTCGATTCGCCCATGCTCATGTCGCGGATCATCGCTTCCACCAGCGAGAAGCGCCACAGAGGTTCAGGAATGCTCAGTTCCTCGCGTTTGGTGCTGTCCATAAACAGCTCAAGGCTTTCACCCGCCGCGATGCGGTCGGTCCAGTCCGGGTAGGCAATGGTGGCGCGGCCAACGGCAATCAGGTCGTAACCGTGGTCCAGCGCTTCATTAACGTCTGACGCATTCACCACGCCGCCCACGCCCATCACCGGAACCTGCGCCAGCGTTTCAGAGCGCATCGCGCAGTATTTTTCGATCAGCGGCGTCGGGTCCTGGGTGTCGACAATGGACGGACGCAGGGTCGCGCCGACGGAGAAGTGCAGGTAATCCACGCCGCGCGCCGCCAGTTTTTCCAGCAGGTACATGGTGTCTTCAAAGCGGATGCCCGGCACTTCCAGCTCTTCAGGGGAGAAGCGGTAGCCAATAATAAACGCGTCGTCCGCGTACTGGCGCACCATTTTGTGGGTGATGTCCAGCACCGCCAGCGGGAACTTCGCGCGGTTGTCGCGGCTGCCGCCCCACTCGTCGTCGCGCTGGTTAGAGTTTGGAGAGTAGAACTGCTGAATCAGGTAGGTGTTCGCCCCGTGGATTTCCACACCGTCAAAACCGGCCTGGATGGCGCGGCGCACGGCTTCACCAAACTTGCCGATCATGCCTTCCACTTCTTCGGCGGTCAGGGCAACCGGCGTTGCGGCACCATCACGCGGCGCGGCCACGGCGCTTGGGCCAACCGGGGTACGGCCACCGATCAGTTTCGGGTCGACCATGCGACCACCGTGGTAGATCTGCAGCAGGGCCTTAGATCCTTTGGATTTAATGGCCTCGGCGATTTTCGCCAGCCCGGCGATTTTCTCGTCGTTATCAATACCAATTGCGCCCGGGAAGGCGAGGCCGAGATCGTCGACGAAGCAGCACTCCACGATAATGGTGCCAATGCTGCCGGAACGGGCCCGATAGTACTCCACCAGCTCGCTGGTAACGGTGCCGTCATAATAGCCGGTACAGGTGGTCATAGGGGCCATTAACAAACGGTTTTTCAGTTCAGTGCCATTCGGTAATGTGAAGGGGCTAAGAATGCGTTCGTTAGTGCTCATAATAGAAACTCCAAACTTTTAAAAATTGAGAATTCGTTATCGGATTGATTTTTTATTTCGTCGTTTTTTGCCGATGTCATGATATTAATATAATGATTTTTTTAGTTTCTAAAGTTATTACGTTAGTTAAAAAACTATTTAATCCCTGTGATAACACTAATAATACATTGGTGTTAGCGATTGTCATTCTGGCATTCACAATATTTTAAAATACGTTAAATAAAAAATGGTAAAACCATTACACCAAAAACCAAAAACACCCTTTAAAATCAACTAAATAGGAATTATAAAAAATTCAAATTGTTACAGAAATGATAAAATAAACCCGCAACAAAGATAATAACCACATACGCCAGAGTGTTATTAATAAAAGCATAAAAATAACGCTGCAATTCTGTTTTTTTGATCTCGATCAATAGTCATGGCATTTAAAAGCGCAATATAAAAACATCATCATTTTTTAATTTAACGCACACAAAAAAGCGTTAAATCGCTATTACTGAAAATACAAAAACGCACCTTTAATAACTAAAAAAAGCAAAGAAACTTAAGAAAGCAATTTTGAATTTTCAGTGCGACCGAATTTTTGACAACTTAAGACGTGAAACTATGAATACAAAAACTGCTGTAACGCCCCCTGTGGCGAACCAGGCATCAAATGGAAACGCAAAACGTCTGCTGATGATGGCACTGCCCGTCATCGTCGCCGTACTGCTGCTGTTTGTTCCGGTACCGGAAGGACTGCCTCCTTACGCGTGGCACTACTTCGCCATCTTCGTCGGCGTGATCGTCGGTCTTATCTTCGAACCCCTGCCGGGCGCGGTGATCGGCCTGACCGGCGTGGTCGCCATTGCCCTGTGCAGCCGATGGGTGCTGTTCAGCCCTGAACAGCTGGCTGACCCGAAATTCAAGCTGGCGGGCGCCTCCTTTAAGTGGGCAGTGAGCGGGTTTGGTAACTCCACCGTCTGGCTGATTTTCGGTGCCTTTATGTTCGCCGCAGGCTATGACAAAACCCGCTTCGGCCGCCGTCTGGCGCTGATTCTGGTGAAGTACCTTGGCCGTCGCAGCCTGACGCTCGGTTACGCGATTACGTTTGCGGACCTGCTGCTGGCACCGTTCACACCGTCCAACACCGCGCGCAGCGGTGGGACCATCTACCCGATCATCGCTAACCTGCCGCCGCTGTACGGTTCAAAACCCAACGACCCAAGCGCGCGTAAGATAGGTTCGTACCTGATGTGGGTGGCGATCACCGCGGCCTGTATCACCAGCTCAATGTTCCTCTCCGCCCTTGCGCCGAACCTGCTGGCCCTGGCGCTGGTGAAAAGTACGGTTGGGATCGACATCTCCTGGGGGACCTGGTTCCTGGCCTTCCTGCCGCTGGGCATCCTGCTGATCCTGACCATGCCGCTGCTGGCCTACTGGTTCTACCCGCCAGAAGTGAAGGTGAACAACGAAGTGCCGCTGTGGGCGACCCGTGAACTGGAAAAACTGGGCAAACTGTCGCGCAATGAGATCCTTCTGTTGGTGTTCGTATGCTGCGCGCTGCTGATGTGGATCTTCGCCGCCGCGTGGATTGAACCCGCGATGGCGGCCCTGCTCATCGTCGGCCTGATGCTGTGGGCCGGCGTGCTGGAGTGGAACGATATCACCGGCAACAAAGCGGCGTGGAACACCTTCGTCTGGTTCGCCACCCTGGTGGCGCTGGCGGATGGCCTCTCCTCTACCGGCTTTATCAGCTGGTTAGGTAAAGAAGGCGGCCTGCTGATGAGCGGTATCTCTCCGGGCGTGGCGACCATCGTCCTGCTGCTGGCGTTCTACCTGCTGCACTACCTGTTTGCCAGCACCACCGCGCACACCACGGCGCTGCTGCCAGCGATGCTGACCATCGCCTCCACCATTCCGGGCATGAATATGGAAGTGTTCGTTCTGCTGATGGTGACCTCGCTGGGCGTGATGGGGATCATCACCCCGTACGGTACTGGCCCAAGCCCGATTTACTACGGTAGCGGCTACCTGCCAACCAAAGACTACTGGCGCCTCGGCACCATCTTTGGTGCCATCTTCCTGGCGGCCCTGCTGCTGATTGGCTATCCGTGGATGTCCATGATGTTCTGATTCCTGACCGCCGGACTTCTCCTTCGGCGGTTTTATTTTTGTGGAGCAATACTATGTCGAATAAACCGTTTTTTTATCAGAACCCCTTCCCTCTTTCGCATGACGACACCGAATACTACCTGCTGACCAACGAGCATGTCTCCGTTGCCGAATTCGACGGCCAGGAAGTGCTGAAGGTGGAGCCCGAAGCCCTGACCCTGCTGGCGCAGCAGGCCTTCCACGACGCCGCATTTATGCTGCGTCCTTCCCACCAGAAGCAGGTTGCCGCCATTCTTAACGACCCGGAAGCCAGCGAGAACGATAAGTACGTGGCCCTGCAGTTCCTGCGCAACTCGGAAATCGCCGCCAAGGGCGTGCTGCCAACCTGCCAGGATACCGGCACGGTAATCATTATGGGTAAGAAAGGCCAGCGCGTCTGGACCGGCGGCGGTGACGAAGCGGCCCTGAGCCAGGGCGTGTATAACACCTATATTGAAGACAACCTGCGCTACTCGCAAAATGCGGCGCTGGATATGTATAAAGAGGTGAATACCGGCACTAACCTGCCCGCACAGATTGACCTCTACAGCGTCGACGGTGACGAGTATAAATTCCTGTGCATGGCGAAGGGCGGCGGCTCTGCCAACAAAACCTATCTCTACCAGGAAACCAAAGCGCTGATTACCCCGGCGAAGCTGAAAAACTACCTGGTTGAGAAGATGCATACCCTGGGGACCGCAGCCTGCCCGCCGTACCATATCGCGTTTGTTATCGGCGGCACCTCAGCGGAAGCCACGCTGAAAACCGTGAAGCTCGCCTCCACCCGCTACTACGACGCGCTGCCAACCGAAGGCAACGAGCACGGCCAGGCGTTCCGCGACGTTCAGCTCGAACAGGAACTGCTCCAGGAAGCACAGAATCTCGGCCTAGGCGCGCAGTTTGGCGGGAAATACTTCGCCCACGATATCCGCGTGATCCGCCTGCCACGCCACGGTGCCTCCTGCCCAATCGGCATGGGGGTCTCCTGCTCCGCTGACCGCAACATCAAGGCGAAGATCAACCGCGACGGGATCTGGATTGAGAAGCTTGAGCACAACCCGGGTCAGTATATTCCTGAATCCCTGCGTCAGCAGGGCGAAGGCGATGTGGTGAGCATCAACCTGAACAAGCCGATGAACGAGATCCTGGCGCAGCTTTCCGCGCACCCGGTCTCTACCCGCCTGTCGCTGAACGGCACCATTATCGTGGCGCGCGACATTGCCCATGCGAAGCTTAAAGAGCTGCTGGATAACGGCGAAGCGCTGCCGCAGTACGTCAAAGATCATCCGATTTACTATGCGGGTCCGGCAAAAACCCCGGAAGGCTACGCGTCTGGCTCACTCGGCCCGACCACGGCGGGGCGCATGGACTCGTATGTCGACCTGCTTCAATCCCACGGCGCGAGCATGATCATGCTCGCGAAAGGCAACCGCAGCCAGCAGGTGACCGACGCCTGCCATAAGCACGGCGGCTTCTACCTGGGCAGCATCGGCGGCCCGGCGGCGGTGCTGGCGCAAAACAGCATCAAGAGCCTGGAGTGTGTGGCCTATCCTGAGTTGGGTATGGAAGCGATCTGGAAAATTGAGGTGGAGAACTTCCCGGCGTTTATTCTGGTGGATGACAAAGGCAACGACTTCTTCCAGCAGATCCAGAACAAGCAGTGCAAAGGCTGTTCACAGCGCTGAGATTTTCCATATCGCCAGCAGCAGCGACAGCAACTCGTTAATTAACTCCTGCTGTCGCTGCCCTGTATGGAGAATAGTTTTCTTATTCTCCATACACACCATACAAACGCTTTTTCTTCATTTTAGTTTTTCAATATATGCTAACGCCGCATGCTATTGTCGAACAACGGCCTGATAATTGAGATAATTACCGTCGTCGGTAATCACACGATAGGCTACCGTTTCTCCCGGCAAGAGTGGCTTATCAGGCAAAATCACCTTTTCCGCCCGTGGCGAAACCATAATATTGGTCAGCGGCCTGTGCCCGGGTATTTCCACGTTGAGGCTGATATTCCAGGGCGTCGGGTTAGTAATGATTAACCGCGTATCCTGAGCGCTGAACTGAAGCGTCTGATACTGAAGAGCATCAGGATCGCCGATGTCGGCAGGACGAATAAAGACCTTCATCCTTAAGCGTAACGGCAGAATTAACTTTTGCGCGTTCTGCCGGGTCCGCTCACTCTCAGGCTGGATCTGGAAAATATTCAGCCAAAAGACGCTTTCCCGATCGTTCGGCAGCCCCTGACGTGCCGTAAGCAGCAAACGCAAGGAACGAATCTCCTTCGGCAACATTTTGAAAACCGGAGGAGTAGACACAATCGGCGTGCTGACTTTGTCCGGCGGCACCAGCGGATCGCCCGTGTCCGTCCAGACCTGAATTATGGCTGGCGTTTCACCATCGTTAGAGAGATTCAGCGACTGAGCCATTTCACCTGCGCTGAAAATCACACGAGTCCGATCGACGTTAACCACGGCATAGGCCTCAGCGATGAGGCACGTCATCAGCAAGCCTGCCAGAGCAAGCCTACTGGAAATTAACAACGACTTGTAATTGCGCATTAACCGTACCTGGCGTCACAGTTTGCCCACTGAGGGCCTCTAATGATGCGGTAAAATCACCGGTATAGGTGTTTACCGCCCCCGTCGACGTCAGGCTGGTAAGATCCTGATACGCATACCAGCCGCGCGAGTTTCCCGTGCCGGTTATGCTTCTGTCGGGTAACAAATTGATTGCCGTCCCACTCCGGTTAAGGATTTTTATACCCACGCCAGAAGCCACGCCGCTGTTACCGTAATGCGAATCCAGTAGCCAGGTTAGACCCCCACCACTGGTCACCAGCCCCAGCCCTTGTGCAGCACTGACAGCAACGGGCTGGTTGACTAAAAAGCCCATGGCCACGTTTGCCTTGCTTGCCGTGGACGTGGCGGTACCGGAAACCGCGCCTGACTCGCACTCGAGGCTGACCGAGAACGGAGCCTGACTGGTACCTCCGGCCTGCAACGCGGCGGAGCTGACGGTGGGTAAAAGCACAACGGCGGGATAGTCTTTAACCTGACATAGTGCACCACGGACGTAGGTCACGGCATTGTAGGTACTCCATGCGCCGGGCCAGTTTGTATACCAGCCATAATAATAAATCGCGCTATCCTGGCCCACCACGATTGAATTTGATGCCAGCCCGGGGCCTTTAAAGGCTATATAGCCTCGCGGTTGGGTATAGGCATCTTTATAGTAATTGCTGGCGTTAAGATAATAGGTGGTGGATGAAATCTTATACATTTCATACAGCACATTGCTGAATGCGCTGGCTGGAATGTAAATATAGGTTCCATCCTGATACCAGTCTGCCGAGGTGATTTGTCTTTGCTTCCAGTAGCGGCTGTAATATTCCCCGGTGCTGAGATTGGTCATTCTTACCGCGACGTTTTTTGCGACATCATAATACGCACCCTCAATTTCAGCGGAGGCATACATGCCGGTATAGGCGTTATCGCCGTTGGTGGCATACATTTCATATAAACTTCCGGCGTCAGACAGGGCGCAGCGGAACAGAATTTGATTACTGGCATAGGTTTTATTAGTCGCTGCCGTTAAAAAATTGCCCACCGCGCTGGCAAGCAACGTTCCCGACGGCTGAAAGTTAGTGCCGCTGTTGATACTGATTACCGCCGGCAGCCCAATATTGCCATGGCAGGTATCACATGCACCCGACCAGTCGGCGGCAGTATACCCAGCCGCGATGGCCATGCTGGAGAGTGATGACGTGCTGGTCACCCTGATGCAGTTTGCCCACCCGGGCTGGCTTATCAGCAAAAACAGCCCCAGCACCAGAAAATGTTTTAACCTGTCCTGCATTTTAATTTTCCTTTTCACATATCTGGCTCAGGTAAACCAACGGCTCTGCGTTTCGCCCGGTAATTTGATACGGCACACGGCAGCGCTGGTCGCGCTCTTTGCCCCATTTCACGCGCAACACACCGGAGGCTTCCGGGACGCGGGCATAAATTTGGCCCCCCTGCCCCACCATGCCAATCAATGTTCCCTCGGTATCCCGCACCTCCGCCCCCATTGGCGGTAGTTCTCCGTCACGGGTACTGAGAGTAATGAGAACGGCTTTGCCTTTCAGCGTGGCAAAGTCCACCCGGACCACTGCCCCCGCATAGGGCACGACGCGCTGACTTCCACCTTTCAGTTCGGCATCCGCCATCATAGTGCGCGAGTCGAGGCTGACGTTGTTGCTACGGTAAGGGGAAAGCGACGGCAGAATGGCGTAGCCAAACGCGTCAATAGTCGCCCCCTGTCCGTTCTGCACGCGCGCACCCTGGGCACCATCGGCGTGTACCAGTGCGAACGTGTCGCTGGTATACGGCCCGAGCGTTAATCCTCCCGGATGTAGCACCAGTGTTCCGGATGCACCAAGCCCTGCCTGCCGGTAGTTATCCCCCTGGTCATAGCTGGCCTGTATGGACCCCACGCGGGTATTTTCCTGGACGTTTCCACCAAACGTCGTGGCGTTACCGCTGCTCCCATCCCGATAACGTTCATATCCGCCGTACACGGAGTACGATCTGTCACGACCGTCCCCTGCCGTGCCGGTTAGCGATACGGTCGAGGAGCGGCTGGCGCGCGACTGGTTGTAGTTGTAAGCCACCGACGCCAGGTTGCTGCCCCAGTCCAGGGGGACCGACACGTTGAAGGAGACGGTATTTTCGGTGTATTTCTCCTTTGAACTGTCATCAACCGGCTCGCGGGTACTGGTATAAAAGCGTCCGTAGTCCCAGCTCGTCCGTTGTCTGGCTACGTTCATCCCATAGCTAATTCGTCGCCACTGATTGCTGTAGCCCAGCTGCAGCTGGGTCATACGCGACTGATTGCTATAGTAATCCGCCGTGCTGGCACTCAAATTAAGTACCCCCCAGCTTCCCATCGGCTGGCTGACCGTCGCCGTCAGTCGATTGCGCTGATGCAGGGTGTCTGAATAGTACTCCGTACCGCTTTTCTGCTGGCGGCGAACGCCCAGCACATCCTCCAGATCGCGATAACCACTCGTCGAATAGCGGTATGCGGCAAGCACGAGGTTAGTGCCTGCCGTAAACGTTTTGCTGTAGCTGATTTCAGCACGCCATCCCTGCTGCCGGTCATCATTTTCAACCAGGGCATCAGACCAGGTGGCATTCAGACCAATTGCACCAATTTCAGTCGCCAGTACGCCCCCTGCCAGAAAAGCCGTGTAGTCCTTTGCCACGCGCAGGCCGAGGTTGCTGGTGACTTCATTGCTCAGTCCTCGCTGTAACACGCCTTCCATGAAGGTGTTTTCAATACTGTAGTACTGACGAACGCGTCCGAATGAGAGACCGTATTGCCAGTTGCCCGGACGCACGGAATCAGGCACAGCGGAATAAGGCACGGTAAAACGGGATGTTTTTCCGCTGGCCTCAATGACCTCAACCTCAAGATCCCCCTGACTGCGGGTGTTGTATAAGTCATTGATAACGAATGGTCCAGGCGGAACGTTGGTTTCATAAATGACGTTATTTAGCTGCTTAATCACCACGTGTGCGCTGCTGGATGCAACGCCCCTGACTTCCGGAGCATAGCCCCTCTTCCCCTGCGGCCACATGCGTTCATCGGTTGCCAGTTTCACCCCATTGAACGAGAGGCTGCCAAAGAGGCTGCTGTCGGTATAGTTATCCCCCAGCGCCAGCACGCTATCGATCGGTTCGATGGGACGCTGTACCCAGGTTCGAACGGCGTTATAACTCGAATCGCTTCCACTTATGCTGCTGTCCGCATAGCGCAGGTTTCCCTGATGTCGAACCTGCCACAGCCCAAGGTTGGTTCCGGCATTGATGCCGCTCCATAAATAGTGATAGCGGTAGCGAGTGTCTGTATTTTCCGTGAACGTGTAGCGGGTGTTATGCCGCAAAAAGATCGCCGCCATACCCGCGTCCCATTCACTTAGCGGAATATAGCCGCGAGGCGTACGCTGGAGTTCCGTCATCGGGATAGCCAGCTGAAGGCGCAGTGAGGCCTGGTCAAACAGCCAGGTTGCATGTTCAGCCCACTCACTCAAAAGGCGACACGCTGTCCCCTCATCGCGGTCTGCTGCTTTCAGTTTTGCGGCCTGCATGAGCGATTTGCCCAGACACGGTTCAGGATCGCGGCCATCTGCTTTAGCGCGGAAGACGATCTTTTCTTCGCTTTTCACCAGCGTATTGTTGACGTATACATCCACCAGATAACGTCCAGGTGCGACCTGATGCCGGTTAAACTGCTCCAGATCCATGCCCCAGGACGAACCCTGCAGCAGTGAAGAGTCAAAAACATATTCTTTCGCCTCCACCAGCCCCGTGCAGTTCAACGAGATACACAGCGCCAGCAGATTGCGACGAAATTCAGGGGTACGAGACAGGGTATTGCCCATTGATCCGTGCTCCCTGATCGTTAACAAGCCATACCCTGACCGTACCGTTTCCCACGGTTTTGGTTTTCCAGTTGTTAAACCAAAACGTTTGACGATCGAAAGGCGCTACCGTATCAGCAGTGAGGGTATGCTTTTCCCCCCCCGCCTCAGCCTCAATGAGGGTTAATGACGCATACCACGGCTGCGGGTTCTCTATCGAAATCCCATATCCCTTTTGCGCATCGAAAGTGGTGTTGACCCGCAGCCCGTTCAGCTGATTTTTTGGGGAGCCAATGCCGGCTGGCCGGTAAATCACTTTTACCCGGGTGCGTAGCATGACCAGCATTCTGTTCTGCCCTTTTTCACTCTCGAGATTCGAGGGTGGGACCTGGAGCGCATTGAACCAGTACAGGGATTCCCGATCCTGCGGTAAATCGCGCGCGCCGGTATGGGTCACGCGGATAACTTGTCCCGCTTTCGCCTGGATTCGAAACACGGGAGGGGTCGTCAGAAAAGGGATTTTCGCGCCCTCAGCTGGAGTCGCGTTAACATTACCTTCGTCAAACCAGGTTTGAATCACGTAAGGAATGTCATCATTATTCTTGAGCTGGACGTCAACGGACGAGGCCCCGGCAGGATAAATAATCCGGCTGCCCAGTATCGTGACGCTTGCGGATGCGGTGTTTGCCAGCATCAGTACACATATCAAATAAGTCAGGTACTGAGCGATACGCTGAAGATGTGCGCTTATCATTATTAACAACTCCCGGGTCGAATGAACCTGGTGTGGCGAGACCCTGACTGCAATGCGCTGAGTGGAATGTGCACGTTTGCATCCTGCAAAACGTGCACACGTTAGTTCCAGTGCGGCCTGTTACTGATAGGAAACGGCATATTGCAGCGTGGCCTCTACCGTACCCGCCGTCGCCGCTGCGTTGGCGTAATACTGCGCGGTATAGGTAGCGGAGGCGTCCGTCTGGTTCGCGGCCAGCTTGAGGTCGCCATTACCGGTAAAGCCATTGCTCAGGTTCACAACGGCATTGGCGGTATCCAGGATCTGGACTTCAACGTTCTTCGCGGTGCCGGTGTTGCCAAGGTTGCCGTTAGACGTCACCTGATTACCGACAAACACCGTCGAGATTTTCGTTTCCCCACTGGCGTTGCCCGTGCAGCCGCTTACCCCGATATCAAACGTGACCGATCCCACGGTATCACCGCTGGCGGCAAGATCGGAGGCGCTGACCGTTGGCAATAAAACCACCGGAGAGGCGCTGTTACCGTTTACGGCAACTGAACAGGTTTCATCCGTCACCTCCCCCTGGAAGGTGATGGTGTTGTCAGACGCAGCAAAAGCCCCACCAGAGACCAGTGACGCCCCCAGAACTAACGCAATAATATTTTTCTTGTTCATAACGCTTATTCCTGTTTTATCAATTGAACCGATAATGAAAACTTCCTTTTTTACAGACAAACCGGTCATATGAAATTGAACGCCAAATAAAGGCGAACGCGTAAACCCTGCCCGATGAGCTGCAGGAACAAATCTATACGAAAATCCCTATTACAAAAATAATTAACCATTAAATCGCAAATCTTAAGATTATAACTCTACAGATGAGGTAATTTAATGTGAGATTAAGTTTTTTATGCCAGTCGCGTCATAATTGCAGTGATTACTTATGCGCCAGCGAGGGAGAAAAAAAAGAAATTATGCTTTTCTCAAGATTTTGAATGAGAAAAGGATGTTGATTCTCTGGGAGAATTAAACCGGTGATCGGGAGGGAAGATTAAATTCCCGGCGAATACCGGGAAAATAAAGGATAATGCACTCAACGTGGTGGCAATAACCCCCAGCATATCTCTTCTTTGCCGTCACTCAACATGCCGCAACGCATAAAATAGAGACGCGAGAGATTGGAAGAATACGTTTTGAACGTACTGCTTTTGATGATCAGGACATACTCATTACTCTTACAGACGGGGTTAAGCTTTACCGCTAAATCCATCACAACCTTCTTTACGTCAGGATTGGTTATACTGTCCAGCGCCTGTTCAGACATCATGACCTTACAGGAGCCAGCATTTCCCATGTAAATCTCATTACGTTCAACGGGCTTACTGGCAACCCAGAATCCTGCAGCCCCGCCCAGCGCCACAACAGCGAAAAAAAGCACCAGCTGATTTACTATTCCTGTTTTCATCGTACGCCAGCGTGATACTTCGCCCGCGCTGCTTTCGGCAGTTTTGCCTTTTAGTAAACGTCCGTTGGCAATATAAGCGGTTTCGGTTTCTGAAGGGGCCCCCATGATGACGTCAACCGGCTCTGAGCATTTTTCGATGTCAACGTGCTGATGGAGCATAAAGCCTATTTTGGGTACGGTGACAATCACCTCCTCGTCCATGCCAAGATTCTTCATAATCTTACGTAACTTACTTACGCACTGGTTAAGATTATTGTTGCTGGAAACCATGCCATAGTCGTCCCAGACTTTCTTAAATATTACTTCCCTTTTTATTGCCTCTCCCTTATGGGCAATAAGCAACAATAAAAGTCTCTTCGTAGGGTTCGAGATTTGAATCAACTCATCCTGAGAACCTTCGAGGCCCAGCGTACTCATATCTGAGTCAAATATTATCTGCTTATTCATTATAAATTTCATATGCATAAACTCTTATTAAGTAAGTTTTCCTCCGGGCATGCGCGAAATGGCTCCTGACGCGTTACCTCGCTTGGGCACGTGACGCAGATCATTTTTAATATTTTCATCTTGTTAAGTTTATTTTTTTTGCGAAGTCCAGGATACATTACACAGTGCAGGCCCCATAGTCAGAATTTTGTACTGTATCATAGACAAGTTATCGCATCATTTACTAAAAACAACAAAAATTTAATATTTTAATCTTGAAAAATATTAATAAATTTTAATCGCCTTACCCGACTCTATTTCAGCAATCAGGAATATTCAGGAATAATCAGAATTATTAAATTAAGAAAGGGGCATATCTGAACGCTGAACGTGTACTCAACACTATAACCCTGAAAGTAAAATTCATTAATATTCAACAAGTTAAACATTGCGGTGGTTATTTTGATACATCGCAAGAATCATCTTTAAGGTGAGAAAAAACTGAAAATACAGTTTAAAATTGATCTAAATCAAATTTAGGTGAGATTTATCCTTAAAAATCAGTTCACAAATACAGCTCAGACCTCACATCGCTCATTCGCCTCAACAAACCTGTCGAAAAATCAGCCGGATATAAGAAAAGATCGCCTGTATACCCACAATATTACCTTCCGTTCTTACGTTTTGGCTCCTGTGATTAAGGCGATTAAAAATAGCGCAATTGTACTTTGATGGCCGGTTAAATATTTACAATTCTTTCTGACTTTTTTAATTACACTACTGAGCAGACTGACTAACTTAACCCAAAAACAACAAATGATGAACAAGGGATAAACAGACGCAGAAAAACATTAAACAGGCCGATAAAAGGCATCCAGACCAGTATAAAAAACTATTTTTACACTGTTCACAAAGATTAACACCATTAAATAAAGGAAGGGATATAGAATTTATCACCTATAAAATCGCACACTCACGTCGTCATGAAACGTTTTACTATTCGACTGCAGCCCATAATGTCACTCACTACGAGGCAACTCTGTGGATATGAAGTGCTGTCTGAGCCTCCCACTGAGGTCAATATTACAGAGTGGTTTGAACAGTGCTCATCCGCCCAACTCCTGCAGTTGAGAACGTGGCAGCTCAGGATGCTTGAAAGTCAAAAAATCACCGTAAAGCTCTTTGTTAACCTCACCACAGCCATTCTCGCCAGCGAAGAGGGGACCGCGGCGCTTCTGCAAGGCCCTTTACCGGGGGTCGTTGAGCTTCAGGACCCAATGGCAATCGCCCGTCTTGATGCGACCAGGCTCGCATTACTGGATAAAAATCTCCGGCGGCTTCGGCATGCCGGTATGGAGGTCTGGCTCGATGATTATCTCAGCGACTATGGCAGTACGCTTGCCGATAGCGGGCTGGAATTCGATGGGGTGAAACTCGACTGCGCTGCATTCCAGCAGTATCGCAACGATAGCGCGGGTTTAGCGCACCTGATCGCTGAAGCACGACGTTTCGGAACGTTCGTCCTTGCGGAAGGGGTTGAGAGTCAGGGAGACGTCAGAGCGGCATTGCTGGCGGGGGCCGATCTGGCGCAGGGATTTTACTGGCCGGAGAAAAAAATCCATGCGGTGCAGGCCCCGTCGGTTCAAACCGTCCAGAGACAAATGCGCAATGTCACATAACCGTAATAGCAAAATGCCGCCCTCCTATCGTAACCATATAATTAAATAGATGTTAACTTATTGTAAATTATAGTCATCCAGCTACACCATTAAGGATTGATGCATGTCACGCATCAGCTTATGTGTAATTTGCGCTTATTAATTTTCCCTCACTGATCCAGTTTTCAGAAACAGACGCGTAAAACGTCAACAATAAACTGGAGATAACCATGTTTTCCTCAACCTCACCTGCAACCGTACGCTCTAAGGCGGGCGCGATACTTCGCGTGACGTCCGGCAACTTTCTTGAACAATTCGATTTCTTTCTTTTCGGCTTCTACGCCACCTACATCGCCCACACGTTCTTCCCGGCGAGCAGTGAATTTGCGTCGCTGATGATGACCTTTGCCGTCTTCGGCGCGGGCTTCTTGATGCGTCCAGTCGGGGCCATTGTGCTGGGGGCTTATATTGACAAGGTGGGTCGCCGCAAAGGGCTGATCGTGACGCTTTCCATCATGGCGGCAGGCACCTTCCTGATCGTGCTGATCCCGTCCTATCAAAGCATCGGGCTTTGGGCACCATTGCTGGTACTGACGGGCCGTCTGCTGCAGGGCTTTTCCGCCGGTGCGGAGCTTGGAGGCGTCTCGGTCTATCTCGCTGAAATCGCCACGCCGGGCCGCAAAGGGTTCTATACCAGCTGGCAGTCCGGCAGTCAGCAGGTTGCCATTATGGTCGCCGCGGCGATGGGCTTTGCCCTGAACGCGCTGATGGAAGAGAGCGCCATTCGTGAATGGGGCTGGCGCATCCCGTTCCTGTTCGGCTGTTTAATCGTGCCGTTTATCTTTTTCCTGCGCCGCAAGCTGGAGGAGACGGAAGAGTTCAGCGCGCGCCGCCATCATCTGGAGATGCGTCAGGTCTTTAAAACGCTGCTTGGCAACTGGCAGGTGGTGGTCGCGGGCATGCTGATGGTGGCGATGACCACCACCGCGTTCTACCTGATCACCGTCTACGCGCCAACCTTCGGCAAAAAAGTGCTGATGCTGAGCGCCTCGGACAGCCTGCTGGTCACGCTGCTGGTGGCGATCTCTAACTTCATCTGGCTGCCGGTGGGCGGCGCCCTGTCGGACCGCTTCGGGCGTAAACCGGTGCTGATTGCCATGACCCTGCTGGCGCTGGCCAGCAGCTACCCGGCCCTGACGCTGCTGGCTGATGCGCCAAGCTTCTCCATGATGCTGAGCGTGCTGCTGTGGCTCTCCTTCCTGTACGGGCTGTATAACGGTGCGATGATCCCGGCGCTGACGGAAATTATGCCCGCTGAAGTCCGCGTGGCAGGGTTCTCTCTGGCTTACAGCCTCGCAACGGCGGTCTTCGGCGGCTTTACCCCGGTGATGTCCACCGCGCTGATTGAATACACCGGTGACAAAGCCTCGCCGGGCTACTGGATGAGCTTCGCCGCGGTGTGTGCCCTGCTGGCAACCCTCTACCTTTACCGTCGTCGCGCGGTTTCGGTGCAAAACACCGTTAAGTCGCAGGAGGCCGCATGACTCGCACTTCTCGTTATACCGTTACCGCGCTGATGCTGACGTTCCTGAGCGCCAATGCCTGCGCTCAGGAGGTGAAAGTGATGATTTCAGGCGGTTTCAAAGCCGCCCTTGAAAAGCTGGCACCGGAATATGAACGCCAGACCGGCGATACCATCGTGATTATTCCCGGTCCGTCAATGGGCGCTACGCCGCAGGCGATCCCAAACCGGCTCGCGCGCGGCGAGAAAGCCGACGTGGTGATTATGGTGGGCGATGCGCTGGCGAAGCTCGAAAAAACCAGCCAGACCCAGCCGGGTTCGCGAACGGAACTTGCGGACTCTCCCGTCGGAATGGTGGTGAAAAAAGGGGCGGATGTCCCTGATATCAGCAGCGAGGCGACGCTACGTAACGCGCTGCTTCAGGCCAGCTCCATCGCCTACTCAGACAGCGCCAGCGGCAGGTATGTCAGCCAGACGTTGTTCAAGAAACTAGGGATTGAAAAGGCGGCGGCGGCTAAAGCAACGATGGTCGAACGCATTCCGGTTGCTTCGGAAGTGGCAAAAGGGAAATACGCCGTGGGCTTCCAGCAGGTGAGCGAGCTGCTGCCGGTTCAGGGCGTCACTTTTATCGGTAAAATCCCGGATAATCTGCAGTACATCACGCGCTTCGCAGGCGCGGTCACCCGTCACGCTGAACATCCTGACGAGGGGAAAGCGCTGCTGACCTATCTCGCCTCACCGCCCTCACGCGCCGTCATCGAGAAGACGGGGATGATCCCCGTTACGTCCGGCGATACCGCTCGGTGATCTCTTTTTCCAGTTCAGCCGCGATATAAGACTGGATGCGCCCCCGGCGCCGGATAAGCCCCACGGTACGTTTAACTTCCGGCGCCACCAGCGGCAGATGCGTCAGCGGCGTGTACTCTGAGGTCGGCATCGACATGGCGGGAACGGCGGCAATGCCGATCCCCGCCTCTACCATACCGAGCATCGTGGTGACGTGGCGCGTTTCGCAGACGCTGGGGCGCTCGGGAATGATATCCCCCAGCATCCGATCCAGCAGGTTGCGGTTCCCCGACGTTTTATCAAGGGAGATATAGTCCTGCTGGTAAAACGCCTGCCAGGTCAGGTGGCTCTTCTGCGCCAGCGGGTGGTCCTTTCTGCACGCCACAACGTAGACATCCTCTACCAGCGGGAAAAATTCAATTTCAGACGGCAAGTTTCCCGCAAAGCAGATGCCAAAATCCGCCTGGCTTCGGGCCACGGCGTCAATCACATTCCCCGCGCTGCTGTCGATGAGCTTAATGCGAACGCGCGGAAAGCGGGACTGAAAGCGACGGATCACATCAGGCATAAAATAACAGGCGGCGGAAGGTACCGCGGCGACCGTAATCAGCCCCGTCCGCTCTTCACTGGCCTTATCGACATCCGCCAGCATTGATTCTACGTTGTCGAGCAGCTGTGCTGAGCGTTCAGCAAAGTTTTGCCCGTATAACGTCAGGGCGACGCGGCGGGTGGTTCGGTCAAACAGCCTGGTTCCCAGCGCGGCTTCCAGCTTTTCGATCCTGCGGCTCAGCGCCGACTGGGATATGCAGATTGATTCAGCGGCGACACGGAAGTTACCGTATTCCACTAACGCCCTGAAGGCATAGAGATCGTTAAGGTCGAAATTCACGGGCATAGCGTCTGGATGTCCTGTCAGGGAAAGCAACAAAGTCAAAAATAATAGCGTCTTATTGACCTTCCGCAACCGACGCGGTGTTGAAATAGGTCAGAGGTCGTTGAGATTGAGGCGAATGCGCCCGGCCTGATCAGCAATCGCCTGCCGTTCCTCTTCCTTCATATCCGCAAGCTGTTTATAGACAATGCCCAGGCGGGGATTGTTACCGAGGCGCGCCCGGTTGCGCGCAAAGAAATCCCAGTAGAGGGCATTGAACGGGCACGCCAGCTCTCCGGTGCGCTGGTTGTGCTGATACCGACACCCCTGGCAGTAATTACTCATCTTATGAATGTAGGATGCGCTTGAGACATAGGGCTTACTGGCCAGTAACCCGCCATCGCCAAACTGGCTCATGCCGAGAGTATTGGGCAGCTCCACCCATTCAAACGCATCAATATAGACCCCCAGATACCACTCATGAACCGCCTGCGGCGACAGGCCGCTGAGCAGACTAAAGTTCCCGATCACCATCAGGCGCTGGATATGGTGGGCGTAAGCCTCGGTAAGCGATTGCCCAACGGCATGCGCCAGGCAGCGCATCTGCGTTTTGCCCGTCCAGAACCAGTCCGGCAGCGGGGCGTGCTGCTCCAGGGCATTCAGCTCGCGATAGCCCGGCATTTGCGACCAGTAGATCCCGCGCACGTACTCCCGCCAGCCGAGAATTTGTCGGATAAACCCTTCAACGGCAGGCAGCGGCGCGTGGCCAGAACGCCATGCCTGCTGGGCGGCGGCCACCACTTCCCGGGGATTAAGCATTTTGGTATTCAGCGCAAAAGAAATTAACGAATGAAAAAGAAAAGGTTCCTCCGCGTGCATCGCATCCTGCCAGTTTCCAAACTGCGGGAGCACGTGAGAAATAAACGCATCCAGACTGGCTTTGGCTTCCGAACGGTTGAGCGGCCAGCGAAAATTGTCGGCCTGCGGTTCGCCGAAGGTCTTTACGCCGCAGCGTTGGATCTCTGCCCACAAGGCTGAACGATCGTGGCGGGGGCGCGAGTCACCCGGCGCGGGCGGCTCGCCGGACCAGCGCCTGCGGTTTTCAGCATCATAATTCCACTTCCCCCCTTCCGGCTCGCCTTCAGAGGTCAAGAGAATCCCGTGCCGACGGCGCATTTCCCGATAAAAGTATTCCATTCGCCAGCTTTTACGCGACGCAAAAAACGCGCTTACCGCGTCCCGGGGGGTGAAAAAATGCTCGCTGCTGACGCAGGCTGTTTCGAAGGACGCTGTTTTCGCCCACGCCTGCAGCTGCGCATCAAGACGCCATTCGTCGGGCTCCTGCCACAACACCCTGCCGGCGCTGTAATGCGTAACAAGCGCGTTGAGATTCTCTTCCAGCGCGCCGCGGTTTGAACCGTCAGAGAGTCGGACATACCTTACCCGATGCCCCTTCTCTTTCAACGCAGAGGCAAACGCGCGCATGGCCGCGAAGATAGCGATAACTTTCTGGGCATGATGCAGCACGTATGCGGTTTCCGCCCGCAGCTCCAGCATCACGGAAATGACGTTCGGACTGCAGGTATCAAACCAGCTGTGATGCGGATTAAGCTGATCGCCCAGGATCAGACGCAGCTCGGTCAACGATGGCTCCTGCGACAACGCTCGGAACAGTATTTGACCTCATCCCAGCATTTCGCCCATTTTTTGCGCCACGTCATCGGCCGCTGGCAGTGCACACACAGCCGACTGGGCAGGTCCTGCTTGTTGCCTTTGAAATCGCTCATCTTTTCAATACCGTACTGATTTATTCACCCCACCTGAGGATAAAGGCTACGACAGACGTCACAAAATGAAGGTGATGCCTGCAAAGCGCTACCCACCGCTACGTACGAAATGATAGTTTATTCGGGCTGTAAGTGTTGCAATGATAACGTTCCCCTTTGTGTTCAAGTGACGAGTTTGCGAGCAAAGCGATGATTAAGTGGCCCTGGAAAACGAATGAGGCTGGCCGGGATATGGCGCTGCCGTGGGATGACGCGCTGGCGATCCCTGTTCTGGCGAATCTTAAGCCGGATGAACAATCGAAGCTGGTTCAGATGGCGGATCGTTTTTTGCAGCAAAAACGCCTGGTGCCGCTACAGGGGTTCGAGCTTGATCCGCTGAAAAACGCCCGCATCGCCCTGCTTTTCTGCCTGCCGGTGCTGGAGCTCGGTATTGAGTGGCTGGACGGTTTTCATGAAGTGCTGATTTATCCTGCACCGTTCGTCGTCGATGACGAGTGGGAGGATGATATCGGGCTGGTACACAACCAGCGGGTGGTGCAGTCCGGACAAAGCTGGCAGCAGGGGCCAATTATCCTCAACTGGCTCGACATTCAGGACTCGTTCGACGCCTCAGGCTTTAATCTGATTATTCACGAGGTGGCGCATAAGCTTGATACCCGCAACGGCGATCGCGCCAGCGGCGTGCCTTTTATTCCGCTACGTGAAGTCGCAGGATGGGAGCACGACCTGCATGCGGCAATGGATAACATCCAGGATGAGATAGACCTGGTGGGCGAAAGCGCGGCCAGCATTGATGCCTATGCGGCAACTGACCCCGCCGAGTGCTTTGCAGTGCTCTCGGAGTACTTCTTCAGCGCCCCCGAACTCTTCGCGCCCCGTTTCCCGGCGCTGTGGCAGCGTTTCAGCCAGTTTTATCAGCAGGATCCGCTCCAGCGCCTGCGGCAAAATGAGGGCGCTGGCGGCCCTTCATCCCACCACGTCCATTAATTTTTTTCGACAGGGGTACGCTCGGTTAACCGTACCCCGATGCTCAGCGCTAAAAACAGCGCCGCCACGCCAAAGGCCGCCGTCGTTAAATAGTGTTCGCCGAAAAAGCGCGTCACAACGGGCACCAGCAGCGCGCTGACGCCATAGCCCAGCGTGTGGCTGGTCGCAATAGCGCCCGCCCCCTTCCCCGTGGTCAGGCGATCGTTCAGCAGCAGCTGATAGCCCGGCGTTGCCATTGCCGCGCCGAGCGAAGTGATAGCAATCCCCACATAGAACAGCGCCAGTTCGGCGATACACATTAGCGCCAGCCCAGCCACCATCAGCACCGCCGCCATGCAAAGCAGGGTCAGCGGGCTGAAATGCTGCGGACGAACCACCAGGAACTGCGCCGCGAGCGTAGCCAGCGCGGCCAGGCTCAGCAGGAGCGCAACATGATGGCTGATATCCCGGGCGTTGCCGTCCAGCAAGGGGCTGAGGTGCGGTGACAGGCCGAGCTGCATCAGACTCACCAGCGCCGCCAGCAGCATCGCCAGCAGCAGGAACGGCAGCATGGACATCTGCAGACGGGTCGCCTGGTGTGCCACCGGCGGCAACGGCGGATCCGCCACCTCGCGCAGCACCAGCAGCAGAGCGATTAACGGCGCGATCGCCATCAGCCAGAGCGGCGCGACCGGGTTAACGCTGAGCATCAGCGCCGCCAGCGGAGGCCCCAGCAGGCGGCCGCAGCTGAGGCCGGAACTGATGGTTGCCAGCGCCGCCATGCGTTTATCCAGGCCCGCACGCTGAATGGCCCACGTCTGCGCGGCAGGCACCATGCCCGACACCGTCAGGCCATACAGCAGACGCGAGAGGATCAGCCCCGCCAGCCCCCAGGTGCTTTCCAGCCTCCCTGCCGCCATCGCCCACACCACCAGCGCCATGACGCCAAAGCTGGCGAGATAGCCGCTGAGGGAGGCCACCATAACGACCTTACAGCCGCGGCGCTCGCTCTGGCGTCCCCACCAGGGGGACGCGGGTAAAAAAAGCATGGAGCCGAACATCAGCAGCCCGGCCCAGACCGAGAGTGAAAGTCCGGTCAGGGTCACCAGCTGCGGAAGCATGACCAGCAACCCGTTTTGCCCGATGCCCAGCAGGCCCGCGCAGAGCGCCAGGGGCCAGTTGGCTTTGGTGGTGATGTTTTCGGTCAACGTTTCAGAATCAGCGCGCATGAGAATGTGAACATAGTGTCAATAAATGTGTGGAAATTATGAAGTTAATGAAAACAAATATTGCAAAAATAGTTGCCACTGTAAACAGAATGAATATCATAACGAGAATTATTATCAGTCATGGAATGAGGTACATCTATGCGTGCTCTGCCCCGCTCTGCCGGTACAGACGTTGCAGCCCAGTGTTTTTTAAACGCCCTGTTACGCGAAACGAAGGACTGGCGCTATCTCCCCGCAGCCGCAGCGGATGAGTTAGCGCACATTCATATTCCGCTCTCTTCCTCCCAGGCCCTTCGGGTTCCGGTACGCTATTTTTCCCCAACCCAGCACCATCAGTACCGTTTCCCGGCAACGCTTATTCAGAGCGATAGCGACAGTGGTGACGCCGTCACTTTCACTCAACTGATTGATTTAATTCTCGAAAAACCCTCAGTAAAAGGCTCACTGGATGCCGATACGCTGACGCGTTTTAAACAGCGCGCGCTGGAAAGCCATACCCATACCTGGCAGGCGATTGATTTGCGCCACGGCTGGGCAACGTTGCGCGACAAGCCCCTGACGTTTGCCGAAGCGGAACAGGCGCTGCTGGTGGGCCACGCGTTTCACCCTGCGCCAAAATCCCACGAGCCGTTCAACGAAACCGAGGCGCGCCGGTATCTGCCGGATTTCGGCTCCCGCTTCCCGCTGCGCTGGTTTGCCGTTGAGAGCACGCTCGTTGCCGGCGACAGCCTGAACGTCTCCCTGCGCGAGCGTCTGCTGCGCTTCGCCGCCCAGAGCGCGCCCGATCTGCTCGGCCACTTCACCGACACCCGCTGGCTGCTGCCGATGCATCCGTGGCAGGCCGACTATCTGCTGGAGCAGGACTGGTGTCAGCGTCTGGCGGCAAACGGTTCATTACAGGACCTGGGTGAAGCGGGCGCACAGTGGCTGCCCACCAGCTCCTCACGCTCGTTGTACAGCGAAACCAACAGCGACATGATTAAATTCTCCCTCAGCGTGCGCCTGACCAACTCCGTGCGCACGCTGTCGGTCAAAGAGGTTAAGCGCGGTATGCGCCTGGCGCGGCTGGCGAAAACAGAACGCTGGCAAGATTTACAGGCCCGCTACCCGACCATGCGCGTGATGCAGGAAGACGGCTGGGCAGGACTGCGTGATGAAAGCGGCGTCGTTCAGGAAGAGAGCCTGATGGCCCTGCGCGTTAACCTGCTGTTCGATACGCCAGACACCCAGACCAACGTGCTGGTCAGCCTGACGCAGGCCGCGCCTGACGGCGGCGACAGCCTGCTGGCCGCTGCGGTACGCCGTCTTAGCCAGCGTCTGGATTTACCGCTCGCCCAGGCCGCCCGCTGCTGGCTGGACGCCTACTGCGACCGCGTGTTGCTTCCGCTGTTCAGCGCCGAGGCGGACTACGGTCTGGTGCTGCTGGCGCACCAGCAAAATATCCTCGTTGAGATGCAGCAGGATTTCCCCGTCGGGCTGATCTACCGCGACTGCCAGGGCAGCGCCTGGACCGAAGGGGCCGACGCGTGGCTGAAAGAGGCGGGCGAAACCGACGTGGAAAACCGCTTCGGTGAAAGCCAGCTGCTGCGCTACTTCCCTTATTACCTGCTGCTGAACTCCACCCTTGCGGTCACCGCCGCTCTCGCCGCCGCCGGTTTCGACAGCGAAGAGCACCTGATGTCCCGCGTGCGTGACGCGCTGGCCGGGCTGCGCACGACGGCGAAGCAGACCCGCTGCCTCGACTACGTGCTCGACAGCCCGACCTGGAACTGCAAAGGCAACTTCTTCTGCTACCTGCACGATCGCAATGAGAACACCATCGTCGATCCGGCGGTGATCTATTTCGACTTTAGCAACCCGTTTTACAAGGAGAAGGCGTGATGGCCATCGCGAATATCGTCCATTCCGGCTACGGCTTTCGCTGCACCGCAACGGAACAAAACCTGCCGCTGACGCTGGGTCTTGACGGCAGCGCGGTGCTGGAGCGTCTGACCGGGATCCCGGCCGGCTGGCTGGTGGAAGCCCTCGATCAGCTGTTTGTTGCCGCGCCGGCCCTGACCGGCATTACCCTGCCGTGGGCGGACTGGCAGGATGAACCCCAGGCGCAGGCGCTGTTTAGCCAGGCCCACGGGGATTATCTGGCGCGAGAAACCTTCTGGCAGCTGCCGCTGTGGCTGAAAGGCGAACGTCCGCAGGCAAGCGGCGGGATGCAGTTTGATGAGAGCCGCCAGCTGTACTTCCCGCTGCGTCCTCGTCGCCCGCAGGGCGAGGTATATCGCCGTTACGATCCGCAAATCAAGCGCACTTTGAGCTTCCGCGTGGCGGACGTGGCGATGGACGGCGAGCGTTTCACTCAATGGATGAATAACCCGCGCGTGAACGCCTTCTGGGAGATGGCGGGCCCGCAGGCCGAGCAGGAAAACTACCTGCGCCGCCAGCTTGACTCGACCTACTGCTACCCGGTTATCGGCTGCTTCGACGACCAGCCGTTTGGCTATTTTGAACTCTACTGGGCGGCAGAAGACCGCATTGGCCGCCACTACCGCTGGCAGCCGTTTGACCGCGGGCTGCACATGCTGGTGGGCGAAGAAAACTGGCGCGGCGCGCAGTACATCCGCAGCTGGCTGCGCGGCCTGAGCCACTATCTGTATCTCGATGAACCGCGCACCGCGCGCATCGTGGCCGAGCCGCGCTTCGACAACCAGCGCCTGTTCCGCCATCTGGCCTCCGCCGGTTTCGACACGGTGAAAGAGTTCGACTTCCCGCACAAGCGCTCGCGCCTCATCATGAGCCAGCGTCACCGCTTCTTCAGCGAGGTGGGACTGTGAACGCGCTCTGGCAGAAAGTGAACCGCGAGATGGTGGCGAAGATCCTCGCGGAGCTGGAATACGAACGCACCCTGCGCGCTGAGCCGGTTTCATCGGACGGCTGGCGCATCGCTATGGGCGCCGAGTCCTGGCAGTTTCGCGCCGCGCGCGGGATCTGGGGCTGGCTGCACATCGACCCGGACAGCCTGACCATCGCCAGCGGCGCCGCCGTGGAAGCGGAAAGCGCGCTGCTGCAGCTGGCGACGGTGCTGGAGATGAGCGACGCGCAAACGGCGGAGCACATGGAAGACCTCTACGCCACGCTGCGCGGCGACATGCAGCTGCTGCAGGCGCGTGAAGCGCTGGACGCGGACGCGCTGATCCACCTCGACCCGGACGAATTACAGTGTCTGATGAGCGGCCACCCGAAGTTTATTTTCAACAAAGGCCGCCGCGGCTGGGGTCTGGACGCGCTGCGCCAGTACGCGCCGGAATACCGCGGGCGCTTCCGCCTGCACTGGGTCGCCGTCCAGCGTGAACATCTGGTCTGGAGCAGCGACGCCGATTGCGACATTCACGCTCTGCTGGCCAGCACCATGGATGATGCCGAGCGCGCCCGGTTTGACGCTTGCTGGCAAGCGCTGGGTCTCGACGACGGCTGGCTGCCCGTGCCGCTGCACCCGTGGCAGTGGCAGCAAAAAATTGCCATTCATTTCCTTGCGCAGCTGGCGCGCGGTGAAATGGTAGAGCTGGGCGAGTTTGGCGATGAGTATCTGGCCCAGCAGTCCCTGCGCACGCTCACCAACGCCAGCCGTCGCGCGCCGTATGACATCAAGCTGCCGCTGACCATCTACAACACCTCCTGCTATCGCGGCATTCCGGGCAAGTACATTGCCGCCGGTCCTCTGGCCTCGCGCTGGCTGCAGCAGCAGTTCGCCGCTGACGCCACGCTGATCCGCTCTGGCGCGCAGGTGCTTGGCGAACCCGCCGCCGGGTATCTGTCGCATCCGGGCTACGCGGCGCTGCCGAAAGCGCCCTACCGCTACCAGGAGATGCTGGGCGTGATCTGGCGCGAGAACCCATCCTGCTATCTGCAGGACGGCGAACAGGCGGTGCTGATGGCGGCGCTAATGGAAACCGACAACGCCGGGCGCCCGCTGATCGACGCGTGGATCACGCGCTCGGGGTTAAGCGCCGACGCGTGGCTGGAAAAGCTGTTCGAGGCAACGGTGATCCCGTTCTACCACCTGCTCTGCCGCTACGGCGTGGCGCTGATTGCCCACGGCCAGAACGTGACGCTGGTGATGAAGGACTACGTCCCGCAGCGCATCCTGCTGAAGGATTTCCAGGGCGATATGCGCCTGGTGGACGAGGATTTCCCGCAGGCGCAGAGCCTGCCGGAGCAGGTAAAAGCGGTGACGGCGCGCCTGAGCGCGGATTACATCATCCACGACCTGCAAACCGGCAACTTTGTGACGGTGCTGCGCTTTATTTCGCGCCTGACCCTGCAAAGCGGCGTGAGCGAAAACCGCTTCTATCAGATCCTCGCCGGGGTGCTGCACCGCTATATGGCCGCGCACCCGGAGCTTGCGGAGCGCTTTGCGAAATTCGATCTGTTTAAGCCGCAGATTATTCGGGTGATCCTTAACCCGGTCAAACTGACCTTCTCCGAACACGACGGCGGCAGCCGCATGCTGCCGAACTACGTCACCGATCTTGATAACCCTCTTTTTCTGGCCTCCCGGGAGTCCGCGCAATGAAAACCTATGATTTCATCGGCATTGGTATTGGCCCGTTTAACCTCAGCGTCGCCGCCCTCGCAGAAGGTCTGGACGGCTTTAGCTCGCTGTTCCTTGAGCGTAAACCGCACTTCTCATGGCACCCGGGCATGATGGTGCCGGACTGCCACATGCAGACCAGTTTCCTGAAGGATCTGGTCAGCGCCGTGGAGCCGACCAACCGCCACAGCTTTCTGAACTACCTGGTGCAGCGCAAAAAGTTCTACCGCTTCCTGACCACCGAGCAGCGCACGGTTTCCCGCGAAGAGTTTGCCGACTACCTGTGCTGGGCGGCGGACAACCTCACCAATCTCGCCTTCAGCCAGCAGGTGCAGCAGGTGAGCTTTGATGAGAAAAACGGCCTGTTTGAGGTGGTGACCCAGCGCGACCGCTTCCTGGCGCGCCACGTCTGTGTGGGGATTGGCAAACAGATCAACCTGCCTGACTGCGTCACGGCGCAGGACGATACCTGCTTCCACGCCAGCGAGATGATGCTGCGCACGCCGGATCTCGCCGGCAAGCGCGTCACCGTTGTCGGCGGCGGCCAGAGCGGCGCCGACCTGTTCCTGAATATTTTCCGCGGCGAATGGGGCCAGCCGCTGAGCCTGAATTGGGTCTCGCGCCGCAATAACTACAACGCACTGGATGAAGCCGCCTTTGCTAACGAGTATTTCACGCCGGAGTACGTGGACAGCTTCTCCACGCTCGGTGAAGAGGCGCGTCGTCAGATGCTGCACGAGCAGAAGATGACCTCCGACGGCATCACCACCGAGTCACTGCTGGCGATTTACCGCGCCATGTACCACCGCTTCGAAGTGCTGCGTGAAAAACCCTGGGCGCACCTGATGCCGTCCCGCTCGGTGACAACCCTGACGCGCCAGGAAAACGGTCAGCGCCTGAGCATTCAGCATCACCTCGACGGCGGCCACGAGCAGCTGGAGAGCGACGTGGTGATTTTTGCCACCGGCTACCGCGCCGTGCAGCCCGCGTTCCTCGCGCCGCTGTCTCACCGCCTGCATCTGGATGCGGACGAAGCGTTCTGCATTAACAACGATTTCACCCTCGAATGGGACGGTCCGCAGAGCAACCGCCTGTTCGCCGTGAACGCCGGGATGCACCGTCTCGGCATTGCCGAACCCCAGCTCAGCCTGATGGCCTGGCGCGCGGCGCGAATTCTGAATCGCGCACATGCCGACGAGCCGTTTGAACTGGCCACCACCCCTGGCGTTATCCACTGGCGGAGCACCACCAGCCCGGAGAGCAGCCAGGTTTTTAAATCGTTAGCAAAAACCACTGAGTACTGACACACACAATCAGGATCAACATAACAATGAAACGTTCTCATCTTTGGGTTTTAAATCCTTGCTTGCTTGCAATGCTTTCTACCTCTGCGTGGGCGGAAGAACAAAAGGAAGAAAATATCGTGGTCTCTGCCAGCCGCGCGCACCGCAGCGTGGCCGAGATGGCGCAGACCACCTGGGTCATTGAACGCTCTGAGATCGAGCAGCAGGTTCAGGGCGGGAAAGAGATTAAAGAAGTGCTGGCGCAGCTGATCCCGGGTATGGATGTCAGCAGCCAGGGGCGTACCAACTACGGCATGAACCTGCGAGGCCGCTCCATGATGGTGATGGTGGACGGCGTGCGCCTGAACTCGTCCCGCAGCGACAGCCGCCAGCTCGACTCCATCGACCCGTTCAACATTGACCGCATAGAAGTCATCTCCGGCGCCACGTCACTGTACGGCGGCGGCAGCACCGGCGGCCTGGTGAACATCGTCACCAAAAAGGGCCAGCCGGAGACCGAAGTTGAGTTCCAGACCGGAGCAAAAAGCGGGTTTAACAGCCACAACGACCACGATGAGAACGTGTCGGCTGCGGTCAGCGGCGGCAACGACAACGCCTCCGGCCGTCTGTCGGTGTCGTATCAGCGCTACGGCGGCTGGTATGACGGCAACGGCGACGAGGTGATCATCGATAACACCCAGACCGGCCTCCAGTATTCCGACCGTATTGATGTGATGGGAACAGGCACCCTCAACATCGACGATCACCAGCAGCTGCAGCTCACTACCCAGTACTACAAGAGCGAGTCCGACGGCAAGCATGGGCTGTATCTCGGGAAGAACTTCTCGGCGGTAACGGGCGATGCCACCGCGTACAACAAGGATAATCTCGACTCTGACCGCGTGCCGGGCACCGAGCGCCATCTGATTAACCTGCAGTACTCCAATACTGATTTCTGGGGCCAGGATCTGGTCGCGCAGATTTACTACCGTGACGAGAGCCTGACCTACTACCCGTTCCCGACCCTGACCAAAGGCGTGGTGAGCAGCATCGGCGCGTCGCAGCAGAAAACCGATTTTTACGGCGGCAAGCTGACACTGAACAGCAAGCCGGTGGACGATTTGACGCTGACCTGGGGTGTCGATGCCGACCACGAAACGTTCGATGCCAACCAGCAGTTCTTTGACCTGAGCAAAGCGGCGGCGAGCGGCGGCATGGAACTGGACAACGCCTACAACGTGGGCCGTTATCCGGGCTACAGCATCACCAACCTCGCTCCGTTCCTGCAGGCGAGCTATGACATTGACGCCATCACCCTGAGCGGCGGCGTGCGCTACCAGTACACCGAAAACAAGGTGGATGATTTTGTTGGCTACGCCCAGCAGCAAGCCATCGCCACCGGGAAAGCCACCTCCGCCGACGCGGTGCCGGGCGGGAAAACCGATTACAACAACTTCCTGTTTAACGCCGGGATCCTCGGTCGTCTGACCGAACAGCAGCAGCTGTGGTTTAACTTCTCCCAGGGCTTTGAAATTCCTGACCTGGCGAAGTACTACGGCTCCGGCACCTACCAACTCAGCAACGGCCACTATCGCCTGCTGAACAGCGTGAACGTCAACGACTCAACGCTGGACGGCATCAAGGTCAACGCCTACGAGCTGGGCTGGCGCTTCACCGGTGACAACCTGCGCACGCAGGTCGCGGCGTATTACTCGCTCTCGGATAAAACCATCACCATCAACAAGACGGATATGACCATCAACCTGGAAGACGATAAGCGTCGTATCTACGGGATTGAAGGCCAGGTGGACTATTTCTTCACCGACAGCGACTGGAGCACCGGCGCGAACTTTAACGCCATCAAGTCTGAAACCCGTGAAAACGGGAAGTGGGAGAAGCTGACGGTCGACAGCGCCAGCCCGTCGAAAGCGAGCGCATGGGTGAACTGGGCGCCGGGCGACTGGACCCTGCGCGTGCAGAGCACGCAGACCTTTGACGTGTCCGACGCTGACGGCAAGAAGATCGATGGCTATAACACGGTCGATTTCCTGGGCAGCTACGCCCTGCCGGTGGGGAAAGTCAGCTTCAGCGTGGAAAACCTGCTGGACAAAGACTACACCACCGCCTGGGGCCAGCGCGCGCCGGGGCTGTATAGCCCAACCTACGGTGCACCGGGCCTGTACACCTATAAAGGCCGCGGACGTACGTTTGGTCTGAACTACTCCGTGCTGTTCTGATCCTCCGCGCCGCCTGCGGGCGGCGCATTTCGTTGTGTAATTTCAACGCGAATTTGCTATAAAATCAGCGATTTGCTGAAATAGTCGGCAAACAAACGAAAAGTTTACTTTCCCCCTTTGACAAGGTGAACACAGGTCGATAATATTCGCCCCGTTCACACGATTCCTCTGTAGTTCAGTCGGTAGAACGGCGGACTGTTAATCCGTATGTCACTGGTTCGAGTCCAGTCAGAGGAGCCAATTTTGAAAAGCCTGCTTTTAAAGCAGGCTTTTTGCTTTTCTGCGTCTCTGATGCTAACTCAGAATTGCATCCAGCCTGGCAAGCACTTCATTTACAACAGCATCAGGTATGCGTTCCAGCCGCATGCCGTTCCGGGCCGCCATATCAATAGTTCTGGGCTGGTCGCAGCGAATAACGCCCATTGTTTTTGTCCCCGCCCCTTCCAGTGAAACGGTGAAACCCGCTGTACGTGCAAAGTTTCCGCCGCTGGTAACGGGAACCACCACCGGTAGCCGGGTCAGCTTGTTAAACGATGCCTTCGATACGATGAGAACCGGACGTTTTCCACTTTGCTCATGGCCAGCAATCGGGTCCAGTGAAACAAGCCAGATTTCCCCTCTGTCCATTTACAGGAGCTCCTTCCCTACTGCAGGCGCATCAATCCAATCCCCATCCTCTTCGCTCATTTCAGCGTGCGGATCGCACTGCGCCAGCAGCTCCTCAAGCGAATAGTGAGGCCGCTTCTGGGGTTCAATAATCAGGCAGCCATTATTAATGGTCATGCCGACTTCGCTGTCCGTCGACAGCTCCAGCGTTTTCAGCACGGCGGGAGGAACCGCCAGCATGATGGATCCGCCGACCTTTTTCAGACGGGTTTTATACATAGCGCACCTCCAAATATTATATTTTAATATAACATTCATGGCAGAGGGTGCGCAATTATTCATCAGATTAATGGGGATTTCCTTTTCGTAATTAAGTGGGCAGAGAGCTGTTATCCATCAAAGGGCAGTACAGGTGGGAACAAAGTGCGTCACTAAGAAGGCAGATAATAGAAAACTGTTTTTGCGGTTCAAAGGATTATGGCGGATCGGATAAACGAAATGCGAGGCGGCTTCCGCATCGGGAGCATTGTGGGGGCCAGGCTAAGGTCAACCCCCTCATGGCTTCATAACGATGCGGCCAAGCGGTTTCGCTGTCTCGGCGTATTCATGGGCCGCGGCGGCGTTAGCCAGGGGGAAGATGCGGTCAATGACAACCCTGATGCGCCCTGCCGCTATGGCCTGCAACATCTCGTCCACGCTTGCCCGAATCTCAGGCCTTTCAAAAAGAGGCCCCATGAATACCCCCATGAGCGTCTGGTTAGCCTGCATGGGCGGCCACAGGTCGACAGTCAGGCCGCCGCCGCCCGCATTACCGACGAAGACGAGACGCCCTTCCGGCGCGAGTGCAGAAAGCGACGCAGGCAACGTCGTCCCTACCGGATCGATAACGAGGTTAACACCGGTGCCGCGGGTGACCTGTCGGACACTCTCCACGACGTTATTCTCTACACGATCCACAACATGATCGGCCCCCAGTTCCAGCAACCGGTTTTTTCGCTGCGTTCCGCTTGCCACGGCGATGACCGTCGCGCAAGCTGAACGGCCGCAAGCCCCACGCCACCCGCTGCTGCCTGAATCAGAACGGTTTCTCCGTGCCGGAGCTTGCCTCGTGTGAAGAGGCAGTGATATGCGGTTCCAAAGGAGATCGGTACCACCGCCGCTTCTGCTGCATCCACTCCGTCTGCTATAAGCCACGTTCGTTCCGCAGGCACAGCCCAACGTTCCGCATGCGATCCCTGCATGCTAAAAGCAGTCACTCTGTCTCCAACCTTGCGGCTACGGACTTTCGACCCGACGGCAACCACCGTCCCCGCGGCCGCGTAGCCAACAATCCATGAAGGAAAAGGCGGCGGAGTTGAACGACGGTTGATCAGATCTCCCCCTTCAATTGAGATAGCCTCGACAGAAATCAGCACATCGTCAGGCCCTGCGACCGGATCCGGAACATCGACATACTGCAGGACGCCGGGAGCGCCTTCCACGTCATAAACCGCTGCCTTCATAAATTTTCCTCTGACTTGCCTTTTGACCGTCGGAAAGATCCGTAACGCTCAGGGTAGCCTGGCAATCACCTTTATCTCAAACTGGAATCCGTACAGCCACGTCACGCCGATCCCGGTCAAGGTTGGGTAAGGTGCCTCCCCCCAGTATTCTGGCAGGACACTCCAGATTGCGTCGAGGTTTGACTCGGGATCGACAACAAAAAGGGTAACGTCAACCACGTCATCGAACGTGCAGCCCGCAGCCGTGAGAACAGCATTAAGGTTATCAAACGCCAGACGGATCTGCGCTTTTATATCCTCTTCAGGCGAACCATCTTCCCGGCTACCCACCTGCCCCGAAACAAACAAGAAGCCATTAGATTTGATGGCCGGTGAATAGCGATTTCGCTCATAGAGCGCCTGGCGTCCGAAGGGAAAAACGGCTTCGCGTGTTGTCATATTTGTACCTTTGTAATGGGGCGAACTCTGCCCGGTGAACGTAAAGAGACTTTACAGCTGCTGAAGCAGAGGGATAAACAGGCGACTTTGTTCATCATTGTTTGTAATATCCAAACAATCGGTGAAAAGAGAGGACAAGGGATGGATCGTTTTGATGCGATGCGCGCCTTTGCTCGCGTGGTGGAGGCAGGCAGCTTCACAAAGGCTGCCCAAACGCTCCATATGAGCAAAACGACGGTGACGCAGCTTATTCAGCAGCTGGAAGCGCGCCTGCGCGTCAAGCTGCTCCATCGCACCACCCGCAGGCTCGGCGTCACTCCCGATGGCGCGGTCTACTACGAGCGCGTTATCCGCCTGCTGGCGGACATGGAAGATGCAGAAAACAGCCTGTCCAGTGCGGCGATGACGCCCAGGGGACGGTTAAGGGTGGATGTGCCCACTCCTCTCGCCCGCCTTGTGCTGGTGCCCGCGCTACCGGCTTTTCACGCGCGCTACCCTGATATCCAGTTTGACATGGGCGTAAGTGACCGGGTGGTGGATCTGATTGGCGACAACGTGGATTGCGTCCTGCGGGGTGGCGAAATCAACGACCAGTCCCTGATCGCACGCCATGTCGGCGATTTGCAAATCGGTGTTTACGTTGCACCGAGTTATGTGGAACGCCTCGGCGCCCCCGCGCATCCGCGAGAGCTGGAAAACACGGACCATCGCATCGTGGGATTCTTGTCCTCACGCACCGGTAAGATTGATCCTCTGGTGCTGCACGGTGAGAGTGAACGTATTGAAATTACGGGCAACTATGTGCTTGCTGTGGATGATGGCAATGCTTACCTCGAAGCTGGGCTAGCGGGATTGGGCGTGATTGCGCTGCCGGTCTATATGGCGGCAGCACATCAGGCTCGCGGTGCCTTGATTCCGCTATTTGAACGCTGGCGTATTGCTCCAATGCCCCTGTACCTGGCATTCCCGCCTAACCGCCACGTCAACGCTAAACTGCGCGTTTTTATTGACTGGATCGTTGAGTTGATGCAGCAGCATGTCCCTACTTCTACCATTAAGTGACTATATCTATTCGCTCATCACCGCCGATTGGTGGTCATTCAGGCGGTTTTGACAGAAAGGGAAATATTTATTTGTCTGTTACTGGCAAAGTCGAACCCATTCAGAGGAGCCATTTTTGAAAAGCCTTCTTTTGAAGCCGGCTTTTTGCATCTGTGATCCACTAATAGTTACCAAGCGGATTCTTTTCACAGGCAATACCGCAAATGCCCTCAAGTTCGGCTTCGAGTGTTTTAACCAACGATTGAAGGTAGTCTGGCCCTTCCTGATACTGGCGACGTTGTAACTGGTATTCTTCGGTAGAGAGCAAAGTTAATCGTTCTTTGACTCGCTCACCGCATGACGCTATCTCTTCAATAAAATCAATATCATAAAATGGAAGAATTTCTTTAGTTTTGTTATTAAAAACGATGACTTTGACGCTATGAGCATCCAGAACTTCAATGAATTTTTTATCACAGGTTAAGATTGCGGGAAAAAAGAATGCCGCGTTTTTATCAATATTTAAGGTAATAACAAATTCGAGAAAGCGCTGATGGCGTAGATCCCAGGCCATACCTCTAACGTACTCCCAAAATCCCGCCGTATTACGGTTCACTTTGTGAAAAAAGGCTTCCTTAGAACCATTTTCAAAAAAACGCTTAGCGAGCAAAATCTCTCTAATGCCAAAGAAATGGGCTTCATTGTGAGTAAATTCTAGCAGTTCGAGTAATTTTTCCTGCACCTGCTTAGCACTTGTTTTTGGGTTCCGCAGGTGAATCGCGCACATTTTTAACACATATACATATAAGCGATTATAGTCACGAGCCAGCTCTTCCATTAGCGACTTATTTATAAACTCATAATTTTTACGTGCCATATATTGCTGCGTTTTAGCTATAATTTCCTGTTCAGACACATTAAATTTTAACTGCCTATGCTGCTGCCAAGCCGCAACATCCAGGTTGCGTAACATCTCATAAGCTCGAATGCGTTCGAAGATTTTTTCCTGTTTATTGAGATCGCTAAAATTACAAAGATTTTCGAGTTCATACAGCAAAGGATCAACATTGACTTCCTCTCTGGCGATGAAGTCAAAAATTTCTTCAAAATCATCGGGAAGTCGCGATCTTTGCCCTTCAAAGAAAGGCTTAAGATAACTTAATACCTGCGTATCGAGCGAGATAGAATAGTCGATGGGAAATGTAACGCGGTTACCAGAGATAAACATTTCTCTGAATATGTCTGGTGTAAGAATAAACACATGCGGCGTTTTGAATAAGCTACGCACAGCAGAACCACTGCTGAAGTTCCTGTTAACCGATAAGCCCGGAGTCGCACCTTTCTCCGCTGCAAAAATGAAGGTATAATCGTCCAGATAGTGGTAATAGAGTGCATATTGTTGAACAGCTGCCTCAAGATTTCCTGAGTGGCAGATATCATAAATAAAATCATGAATAACATTTGCCATTGTGCCCTCCCGGCATCGACCTAGCCTCCATTTTTAACACGCCTAAGCTTTTGCTATCAATATTCAGTATTTATTCCTGCATGCATACTTCATAAAATTTATGCCGCGATACTAACGCACCGGGCATAAACGATAACAGACTGCTTGTCTAAGTTGGATTATTAAATTTGATAATCAATCGCCACTTCTTCCGGCTCCATTACCTGGCGTTTGATCTCGTCCACCGACAGCCCGGCATTGCACAGCTCGATAAAGCGCCACACATAGTTGCGCTGCAGCTGCCCGCGCTTCAGGCCCAGCCACACTGTATTGGCGTCAAAGAGATGCCGCGTATCCAGGCGCACCAGGTTCCCGTCTTCGCGTTCGCCGCTGGACTGTTCCGCCACCAGGCCAATGCCCAGACCCAGCTCGACGTAGGTTTTAATCACGTCAGAATCCTGCGCGCTCAGCACGATGTCCGGCGTTAATCCTTTACGGTTGAAGGCCTCGTCTATGCGCGAGCGTCCGGTTATGCCCTGGCGATACGTAATCAGCGGCCATTTCGCGATCGCTTCCAGCGTCAGCGGTGAAACCTGATTCAACGGATGATCGAGCGGGAGTAACAGGCTGTGGTACCAGCGGAACCAGGGAAAGGCCACCAGCAGCGGGTCGTTGCTCAGGCGCTCGCTGGCGATGCCGATATCTGCCCCACCGTTTTGCAGCAGCCCTTCAATTTCCTGCGGCGTGCCCTGGATAAGCTCCAGACGGACGTCAGGGAAAAGTTCGCGGAAGGCTTTGATCACCGGCGGCAGGCTGTAGCGCGCCTGGGTGTGGGTGGTGGCGATGGTGAGCACGCCCGAGGCATCGTTGGTGAAGAGATCCGCCAGGCGACGCACGTTGCTGGCCTCGTTGAGGATCCGCTCCGCGATGGTGAGCAATGCTTTACCCGGCTCCGTCATGCCGAGCAGCCGCTTGCCGCGGCGGATAAAAATCTCTATGCCCAGCTCCTCTTCCAGCTCGCGGATATGGCGGCTGACGCCGGACTGAGAGGTATAAAGCATATTGGCGACCTCGGTCAGGTTGTAGTCCCGCCTGGCCGCCTCACGGATAATTTTAAGTTGCTGGAAATTCACGATTCACTCCGGCGCATCTGACATAGCTCTATTGTTAGAGTCAGCCGAGCTGCAGAACAAATAATAAAAACCAGCATCTTATGCTTTTCTGGAATATCAGCTCACGAGCTGGAGTTCACGGTTCTCAAGCGACGGCTTGCTGACCAGCGACATTAAAATCTCTTTTACCGCCTGCGCCTGCGGCGAAAGCGAGCCGCGAGCGGACATATTCAGCGACAGCGGCAGGCTCATCGAAGGCGTGGTGATCCGCGCCATCCAGCCGTTTGCCGCACCGCACAGCGAGCGCGCGGCGGATTCCGGCAGTACGGTGACGCCCATTCCGCTGGCAATGGCCGCGGTAAGCGTGGAGATTGAGTCGATTTCGCCGATGATTTTGGCCGTCAGGCGGCGCAGGGAGAACGCTTCGTCCACGCGCACGCGCACGGCGCTGTAGTCGCGCGGCAGATAGAGGTTCATCTCTGCCACGGCGGTAAGATCGACGCTCTGGCCCGGACAGTCGCGGGTACCCACGAGGTAGAGATCTTCTTTCAGCAGCGGCTGGCTGGTGATCCCGGCAACCGGGGAGCGATCGTAAAGCACCGCCATGTCCAGCTGGCCGTTGAGCAGCTTGTCATTCAGTACAGAGCCACTGTTTTCATGCAGATAGACCAGCACTTCCGGCAGCTCGGCACGCACGGCCTGCAGAAGCGGCATGGTGATAGAGGACGCCGCCGTTCCCGGCGCCAGCCCGATAGAAACGTGCCCGCTCAGGGTCTGGCCCACGTTGTTCACCGCCAGCTGCGCCTGTTCACACTGACGCAGGATAGTGCGGGCATGGGTATACAGGATCTTGCCTGCTTCCGTTGGCGTGACGCCGCGCTTGGTGCGGATCAGTAACTGCTGATCCATCTCGCCTTCCAGAGTAGCCACCTGCTGGCTCAGCGCAGGCTGCGCGATGTGCAGCACTTCTGCCGCTTGAGTCAGGCTGCCGATATCGACGATTTTTACGAAGTATTTCAGTCGTCTTAAGTTCATTTTGCCCCCTGTTCGAAATGCATTGCCGGAACCGGCTGTCGTTGTTGAACAGGTTTTGCAATATGAATGCCACTTTTACCGTGCGGTCTGAATTGTTCGCTAACCGCCTGAAAATAAGGAAACCTAATTATGGAGGGGTGATTTATTACTGAAACAGCAGTTTACGATCTGCCCCATTAGAGGTATATCCGCACCATTACGGTGCATTCCGCTGTCAAAAACATCATTTTGCCGATTTTGTCAGCAAACGATCAAAAGGCGTTGATCCACCCTTTGACAAGGCGAACGCAGGTCGATAATATGCGCCCCGTTCACACGATTCCTCTGTAGTTCAGTCGGTAGAACGGCGGACTGTTAATCCGTATGTCACTGGTTCGAGTCCAGTCAGAGGAGCCAAATTTGAAAAGCCTGCTTTTAAAGCAGGCTTTTTGCTTTTCTGCGCAAGGTAAATGCAAAACGGCAACTGGGTTGCCGTTTTTAGTGTGTTCCCCCTCTCCCGTGGGAGAGGGTTGGGGTGAGGGCACCAGCCCGCACTATGCCCTTACATGCCGATTTTAACCGGCATCCCCGACCGCCGTTCCAGTTCAGCGCCCGCCCCCTCGTTTATCAACTGTGTCTGCTGTGCGGCGGAGATGGGCAGAGGCACTTTCCGGCTCGATTCAAATTCCGCCCGGTTACGCGACAGCGGTTCGTGAACCTCCACCCAGCGGCTGCCGTCCGGCTCCGTGGTCACCTTAACGGGCCGATCGATAAGCTGTACGCGGGTACCGACGGGGACATTATCAAACAGGTATTTGATGTCGTTGTTACGCAGACGAATACAACCCTGGCTCACCCGCAGCCCAATGCCGAAATTGGAGTTTGTGCCGTGTATGGCATATAGCCTGCCGATATATATCGCATACAGCCCCATCGGGTTATCCGGACCGGCGGGCACGAAGGCGGGCAGCGTTTTCCCCTCTGCCGCATAGGCACGACGCGTGTTCGGCGTAGGTGACCAGGTGGGGCCCTCCTGCTTGCGCTCAACCGCCGTGACCCAGTTACGCGGGGTTTCGCGACCGGCCTGACCAATGCCGATGGGCAATACTTCAACGGTATTGCTGCCCGGCGGGTAATAGTAAAGACGCATTTCCGCCACGTTAACGACAATCCCCTCGCGCACGGTGTCGGGTAAAATCAGCTGCTGAGGAATGATCAGCCGGGTGCCGGATTTGGGCAAAAAAGGATCCACGCCCGGGTTCGCTTCCAGCATATTGCTGAGCCCCAGCCCGTGCTGTGCAGCAAAGGCCTCAAGCGGTAACGTATTGCGCTCGGGAACGGTGATGGTAATCGGGGTTCCCACCAGCCGACTGCCTTCCGGCGGCAGGGTATAGGTTACGGCAAACGCACTGGGAACAGCGGCACACAGCGTAAGGACGAACCAGGTAAGTCGCATCATAATTTCCTGTGCTCACAAAAGAGAAAGCCTGGACTCAGGCAGGCTTTCTCAGTTTACGCTATTACGCTTCGATTTTACGCCATCTGCGCGTCAGCACTTTTTCCGCCTCGACAATAAGGAACATCACAAAACCAATCAGGAAGGTAATGACCCAGTAGCGGAACGGCAGCGCTTCGGTGCCAAACAGCATCTGCATGAACGGGGCGTAAATGATAAGAAGCTGTAGCGCCAGCAGTACGCCGCTCACGATCCAAATCCCTTTATTCGCCAGCAGACCTTTGCTCAGCGAGAAGCCGTCATTAACGCGACAGTTGAGCATGTAGAACCACTGCGCGGTCACCAGGGTTTGCAGCAGCACGGTGCGAATGAATTCCGCCGAGTAGCCGCGCGGCTGTAGCCAGGCTTCCAGCACGAAGGCGCTAATGGCAATCATCAGACCGACAAACACCACGCGCCAGATAGCGTAGCCGTCCATCACATGCAGATTCGCCTTGCGCGGTGGCCGGTTCATGATGTCCTTCTCACCCGCTTCAAACGCCAGGCCAAACGACAGGGTTGCTGATGTCGCCATGTTCATCCACAGGATCAGGACCGGCGTCAGCGGAATCAGGTTCCCCGCCAGCAGCGCGATGATGATCAGCAGGGCCTGCGCTATGTTGCTCGGGATAACGAACAGAATCGTTTTTTTCAGGTTATCGTAAACCCGCCGTCCCTCGTGGACCGCACTGGCAATGGTGGCAAAGTTGTCATCCGTTAACACCATGTCGGCGGCTTCCTTGGTGACCTCAGTCCCCTTAATTCCCATGGCGATACCCACATCCGCCCGCTTGAGCGCCGGGGCATCGTTTACGCCATCCCCGGTCATACCCACCACTTCCTGTTTACTTTGCAGGGCCTGCACGAGGCGGAACTTATCCTCCGGGCTGGTTCGGGCGAAAATATCGTACTGCTGCGCGGCGTCGCTCAGCTGACGGTCGTCCATCGCCTCCAGCTCACGTCCGGTGATTGCGCTTGCGGCGTTACCAATCCCCAGCATTTGCCCGATGCTCATGGCCGTTTGCGGGTGGTCGCCGGTGATCATTTTCACGCGAATCCCGGCCTTCAGACAGTCGGCAATCGCGGTAATGGCCTCCGGACGCGGCGGATCCATCATTCCTGCAATACCCAGCAGGATCACGCCATCATGGAGGTCCGGGTGATCCAGATCGCGCTGTCCCTCGCGGGCAGGTTTCCAGGCCGCCGCCACCATGCGCAGCCCTTCCCGGGCATACTCTTCAATCTTGCCTTCCCAGTAAGGTTGATCGAACGGCTGCAGTCCGTCATTCGTCTGCTGGTACTGGCAGAGGCGGAACAGGACGTCCGGCGCGCCGGTGATTAAAATCGCCTCTTCTTCACCCAGTCGGTAGAGCGTGGACATGTATTTATACTGCGAATCAAACGGGATTTTACTGCGCATTTCCGTATCAAGCGGTGGGAGCGGGATTTTCGCCGCCAGCACCTTCAGGGCGCCCTCGGTTGGTCCTCCGGTGATTTTCCACAGCCCCTGCTCGTCTTTGATCAGCTGGCTGTCATTGCAGAGGTCAATGGTGCGCAGGTAGCGTTCCAGCAGGGAACCCTGCGTCACGCTGACGGGCGTCGGGTCATCTACGGGGTGAATATTCCCCACCGGTTCGTAGCTGTCGCCCTCCACGCGATAGGTCGTGTCAGCGGTAATCACCGCTTTGACCGTCATTTCATTCATCGTCAGGGTGCCGGTTTTATCCGAGCAGATGACCGTCATTGCGCCCAGGGTTTCCACCGTGGGCAACTTGCGAATAATGGCCTTGCGACGCGCCATGGCCTGTACGCCAAGCGAAAGGATGATGGAAATGATGGCCGGCAGGCCTTCCGGCACGGCGGCAACGGCGAGGCTGATAAGCGACAGCACCAGTTCAGAAACCGGCATATCCCGGAACAGGAGGCTAAAGACGAACAGCGCTACCATCATCACCAGGATAGTGATGAAGATGGTCTTACCGAGCTTGTCCATCTGCACCATCAGCGGCGTGCGGTGCTTTTCAATGTCGGACATCATCTGGTTGATGTGGCCAAGCTCGGTCTCCCCCCCGGTGGCCACCACCACGCCTTTACCGCCGCCGGAGCTGACGGTGGTGCCTGAGTAGAGCAGATTATAGCGATCGCCTAAGGGCAGTTCCCCGCTTAACGCATCGCTGTTTTTCTCAACAACGGTGGATTCGCCAGTCAGGATGGCCTCCTCCACGCGAAGGTTATGCGCCTCAATCACGCGCAGGTCCGCAGGGATACGATCCCCGGCGCGGATCACCACGATATCGCCCGGGACCAGCGCCGTAGTGGGGATCGTTTCATGATTCCCCTGTCGTACCACCACGGCTTCGCTGGAGAGCATATTGCGAATACTCTGCAACGATTTCTCAGCATTGCTCTCCTGGATATGGCCGATCAGCGCGTTAATGATGGCAACCCCGAGGATCACAAACATGTCTACCCAGTGGCCCATAAAGAGCTTAAGCAACGCGGCCACCAGCAGAACGTAAATCAGTACATCGTTAAAATGCGCCAGGAAGCGCAGCCAGGCGGGTTTACCCTTTTTTTGCGGTAACGCATTCTCACCATGCTGCTGAAGTCGGGCTGATGCCTCAGTGCCGCTAAGTCCTTCCAGAGTGGAGTGGATATTCGACAGGGTTTCATCAACGGTTTGTTGATAATACGGACGTTCAGGTTTTCCTGTTTTCATTGTTACTTCCTCAGGTTCTATTCAGAAATCACCTTGCTTTCATGAAATTAACGAATAACGAAAACAGGAACATGGGCGTAACGGACAATACTTGCCGCCTCCGATCCTAACAAATGGGTTTGAATATTTGGATTGCGGGAGCCGACGATAATCGCGCCAGCAGCAAGTTCATCTGCCAGCTTAATAACCTCATCACGAACATTTCCGCTGCGAACATGGAGGTGAACGCGCTCTTCTGGCAAATTCAATTTTTTGACCAGGTCAGACAGTTTTTCTTTTGAATTATTAATCATATATTCATCCATCTTTCGCGCATCTGAAATAAAACCGCGCGTCAGCTCGGCTGAAAATTTTGGCATAACGTGCAGCAAATGAATGTCACCCAATGCGCTTTGCGCCAGAAACTGTGCATGCTGCAACGCTTTATCCGCCAGGCTTGTCTCATAGACATCCACCGGAACGAGAATGTTTTTATACATATCGAGCATCCTTTTTATAACCAACATGAGAGTGAATGAAGCAAAAAAAACGCATTAAATGCAGGGGGTTGCCCTTAATGCCAGTTACGGTAAAAGAGATGAATAATATTAAACGTAGCACAGGAATTTCAGGTTTAGCGCGTCCCCGCTGCTAATGGTTATTTAACATTTATCTTTTCGCCGACTATGCTCATAGTGAGTTACAGCTTCCGGCTCATGGAGGAATGTATGTATGGCATAAGCCTGATCCGACTGGGTATGTTTATTGCGCTTGCCATTATCGCCAGCACGGCGATTGGTTTATTTACCTATATGGTCGTCACTGTTCTGGCAGAATAGTGTCACCCCTGTCCAGGTTATGGAATAAATAAAACAGTTATTTATTAGGGGAATACAGTGAACCGCTACCTCTCTCTTTTACCGTTCGTTTTGTTAACGCTCACGGCGTGCGATCCTAAACCTGAACAAGCCTCCCCCCTGCCCAGAATGGTTAAAGTGGCGGAGGTGACGGTTCCCGGTCATGCCCAGCAGCGCGTTTTTCCCGCCCGCATTGAATCGGGCGATGCCACAGACCTTTCCTTCAAGCGCGCTGGTCAAATTGAAGCGCTCGATGTGCGTCAGGGCGCAGCCATCAAGCAGGGCCAACAGCTTGCAAGATTGAACGCCCGTGAAGCCCAGCAGCGGGTTAACGACAGGCAGACGGCGGCGACGCTGGCCCAGAGGCAGTTCGATCGCTTCCAGACGCTGGCGGGCCGCCAGGCGATTTCGAAAGCCGAAATGGACGTGCAGCGTGCGAACCGCGATTCGGCGAATGCGGCGCTGCAGATTGCCCGAGAAGAGTTGAATCAGATGACGCTCGTCGCCCCCTTCAGCGGGACGGCGGCCAGCGTACATGTCCGAAACCATCAGGTGGTGTCTGCCGGTCAGCCCATCGCGACGTTAACCCGCACCGATCTGCTTGACGTGGTGTTCAGCATCCCTGAAAACCTGTTTAAGACCTTTGATATCCGCAACGCGCAGTATCGCCCGGTAGTGAGAATTAACGCCATTCCGGATCGGGAATTTACCGCCGTCTACAAAGAGCACTCGGGCAGCAGCGACAGTAATACCCTGACCTGGCAGGTGATACTGACCATGCCTCGACCAGATGATTTTCCCGCCGTCGGTGGCGTAAGCGGTACGGTGACCATCAATTTAACCAACCTCCCGGCTGGCGCGGACGCTCAGGCGCTGGTTGTACCGGTTGAGGCCGTCTTTAACCCGGACAACAGCCCACGCAATGAGCCGCACGTCTGGGTTGTGGCGGGAGAAGGCGATACGCTCCATATTGAAGACCGCAAGGTCAGCGTGGGGCAAGTGATAACCGAAGGCGTGACGATCACCAGCGGGCTTAAGGCGGGCGAGCGCGTGGTGGCCGCAGGCGTGGGAGAGCTCCATGCTAACCAGCCGGTGCGTATCTGGACGCGTGAGCGGGGACTGTAATGGATATCACTCGTCAATTTATTAATAACCCGGTTCGCGTCTGGCTAACGATTCTGCTGCTGGGCATTGGGGGGATTTTCGCCCTGTTGAATATCGGCAGGCTGGAAGATCCCGCCTTTACCATCAAAACCGCAGTGGTGATCACCCACTACCCCGGCGCATCCGCTCAGCAGGTTGAAGAAGAGGTGACGCTGCCGCTGGAGAATGCCCTTCAGCAGCTACCTTATCTGGACAACGTGAGCTCCATCTCTTCAAACGGGCTGTCGCAAATCACCGTCAATATCGCTTCACGCTATCACTCGAACGAACTGCCGCAGATTTGGGATGAGCTGCGCCGCCGCGTGGGCGATGCCTCGCGTCAGTTCCCGCCCGGCGTCGTCACGCCCTTTGTGAATGACGATTTCGGCGACGTATTCGGCTTCTTCTTCGCCATTTCCGGGGATGAATTCAGTAATCCTGAACTGGTGAGATATGCAGAGCAGCTGCGCCGCGCGTTGATTCTGGTTCCCGGCGTCGCGAAGGTCGCCATCGGCGGGGCCATTAGCCAACAGGTCAACATCGATATTTCCCTGACCAAAATGGCCGCGCGCGGCATTACGCTGAACCAGCTTTCCGCCCTGCTCAGCAGGCTCAACGTCGTTTCCAGCGCCGGAGAAATCACCTCCGGCAGCGAATCCATTCGTCTGCACCCGACCGGTGAGTTCGAGAATCTTGATGAACTGGCGGATCTCATCATCACGCCTTCCGGCACCGGGGCGGCGACGCGCCTGCGGGATATCGCCACGCTGTCGCGCGGGCTGAACGAATCGCCCGCCAGTATCTACCATGCCAACGGCAAAAAAGCCGTCACCATGGGCGTCTCGTTTATTCCCGGCGTGAACGTGATCGACGTGGGCCACGCGCTGGAGGCGAAGCTAAACCAGATGTCGGCGGAAAAACCGGCTGGCATACAGATAGATCTGTTTTACGATCAGGCAGCCGAAGTGGGCCACTCTGTTAACGGTTTTATTATTAACTTCCTGATGGCGCTGGCGATTGTCATCGGCGTGCTGCTGATCTTTATGGGGGTACGCAGCGGGATCATCATCGCGGTTTCTCTCGCCCTTAACGTGCTGGGCACACTGCTGATTATGTATCTTTGTGGCATTGAGCTACAGCGCATCTCGCTCGGGGCGCTGATTATCGCCCTCAGCATGCTGGTGGATAACGCCATCGTGATTGTCGAAGGGGTATTGATTGCCCGGCAGCAGGGCGCCCCGCTGTTAACCTCCGTAAACAACATCATCCGCCGCTCCGCCCTGCCGCTGCTGGGGGCGACGGTGATCGCCATCCTTGCGTTTGCCCCTATCGGGCTATCGCAGGATTCCACCGGGGAATACTGTAAATCTCTGTTCCAGGTGCTGCTGATTTCCCTGATGCTGAGCTGGTTCTCGGCGCTCACCCTCACCCCGGTGCTGATTAAGTGGTGGTTGTTTAAAAACGACAGTGCACCGGACACTACTGACGAGTCAGATCCTTACGACAAACGTCTCTACCGCCTTTACCAGCACCTGCTGAACGCACTGCTGCACCATAAAGCGCCGACGCTGGTAGTGATGGCCGCCCTGCTGGCCGCGTCTGTCTGGGGGTTTGGCGCGGTGCGGCAAAACTTTTTCCCGTCGTCCAATACGCCGATTTTCTTTGTCGACCTCTGGTTACCCTACGGGACCGATATCAAATGGACCGAGAAAATGACTGGCGATATTGAGAAAACCATCAAGGGACGGCCCGGCGTGGAAACCACCGTCTCGACCATCGGTCAGGGGAGCATGCGCTTTATTCTGACCTACAGCGGACAGCGGCAGTACAGCAACTACGCGCAGATCATGGTGCGTATGGATGACCAGCGCAGCATCTCCGCGCTGACGCGCTACGTGGATGAGTACATCGCGCGTAACTATCCGCAGGTCAACGCCAGCACGAAACGGGTGATGTTTGGGCCCTCCGGCGACAGCGCCATTGAAGTGCGCATTAAAGGCCCGGATCCTGACAGGCTGCGTCTGATTGCCAGCCAGGTGGACGATATCCTGGCGCGCGACCCGGCCACGGGGAGCGTCCGAAACGACTGGCAAAACCGCAGCAAAGTGATCCGTCCGCAGTACGTCGCCGCGCTGGGACGCGAGCTTGGCGTGGATAAGCAGGACGTCGACAACGCGCTGGAGATGAATTTCTCCGGCAGCCGGGCGGGGCTGTATCGGGAAGGCAGTGACCTGCTGCCCGTGGTGGTGAGGCCTCCGGAAAGCGAAAGGCTGGACGCCAGCCACCTGAACAACGTGATGGTATGGAGCCATGCGCGACAGCAGTATATCCCGCTGAGTAACGTCGTTAGCAGCTTCACGCTGGAGTGGGAAGATCCGCTCATCCTTCGACGCGACCGCTCGCGGGTACTAACGGTTCAGACGGATCCGGACCCGCTGAGCCAGCAAACCTCCGGTGATATTCTCGCCCGCGTGAAGCCGCTGGTGGATGCCCTTCCCCTGCCACACGGCTACAGCATCGAGTGGGGGGGCGACGCGGAAAACTCCAGCGAAGCGCAGCAAGGGCTGTTCACTACGCTACCTCTCGGGTATCTGGTGATGTTTGTTATTACGGTGCTGATGTTCAGCTCGGTAAAAAATGCCGTCGCGATCTGGCTGACCGTACCGCTGGCGTTGATTGGCGTCACGCCAGGATTTTTAATTACCGGCATTCCCTTTGGCTTTATGGCGCTGATTGGTCTGCTGAGCCTGAGCGGAATGCTCATCCGCAACGGCATCGTGCTGGTGGAAGAGATTGAACAGCAGAAAACGCACAAGGATCAGCACAGCGCGATCGTTTATGCCGCCACCTCGCGCCTGCGCCCTATCCTGCTCACCGCGTTCACGACCGTACTTGGCCTGGCACCGCTGCTGCTGGATGTTTTCTTCCAGAGCATGGCCGTTGTGATTATGTTTGGACTGGGGTTTGCTACAATCCTGACGCTACTGGTACTCCCCGTGATCTATGCGTGTTTCCATCGTAAGGACGAAGCCAAACAACAATGAATGCGACAGGGCTGAACATTATCAAGACGCTGGGCTGTATGACGGCGGTCACCTTCTTCACCATCTACAATACCTGGGATCATTATGACTATGACTATCACTGGATCCTGGGCTTTTTAACCTTTATCTCGACCATCGCCACGCCGCTGTTTTTTGTGGTGTCGGGCTATCTCGACGGGCAATCCCGGCACGGCACGCGATGGCAGCTGGGTAAAATAAAAAGTCTGGTGATTGTTTTTCTGTTCTGGATAACGATCTACTACCTCTGGGAGCCTTATCAGCGCGGGTATTTAATTCAGCCTTGGTTCGTGTTCGCATTTGTCGTGATTTACACCTTCCACCCGGCGGTGGAGTGGCTTAGCCAGCGGAGATCGCTGTTCTGCGGCGCGATTGCTGCTCTGCTGTGCTTTTCCTACGGATACGATCTGCTATCGGCGCTTTATCCTGAAACGCACGTCCTTTCGCTTTCGCCGCAGTATCGGCTGTGGACATGGCTGCTGTTTTATCTGACCGGGCAGCTCTTCTGCGACCCAAAAGTCGCCGAGTGGATAAGCCGCAAAAATGTGGTCCGGGCGGCGGTTGTCGCCATCCCGTTTATCTATCTCTTCACCTGGTTTTACGAGCGCCACTTCTTTTTTGCCCTGTTTAAGGCCGACAGGAACGCCTTTATTCTCACCGGCTCGCAGATCTACATTCTGATTATTGCCCTGGTGATTGCGGCGAACGGCGTTCGCTTTCGCCGCAATGCTGAATTAAAGGAGTCCATTCTGGCCGCCATCAGCAAAACGATGACCGGCGTATATATTGTGCACTACTCGGTGTTTCATCTGCTGACGGCGCTGATACCGGTGACCTCTCTCGGCATGAAGCTGGCGCTGATTGTGCTTACGTTCGTCACCTCTGTTCTCTTCTCCATGCTGGTATTGTCTAACGCCGTGGCAAAAAAGGTGATCACCCTTTAAAAGCCTAAGCGCAGCCAGGCAAAGAGCACGTTGCCGTTGTTATACGTTCCGGGAATATAGGTGAACTGGACGGTAACGCGCTTATAGCCAGCTGAAAACAGCGGGAAGATGAACGGCAGAGGCACATAGTTTGCAAAATCATCTCGCGCGGTGATGCCCGCGGCGGCACCGAGCCCAAGGCGGAAATCTTTGGCATTATCCAGATACCAGCCCTTCTCCCAGCCATAGCCCATTGCGGGCTGCCATTCGTTGTGCGAGTCCTTGAACATCATTGCGAAAAGCGCGCTCCAGTTGCCCTCTTCGTTATAGCGGGACACGCCCAGGCCGCCGCCCCACGGCATTTCGTTGTAATTGTCGGTTTTTTCTTTGTCGTACATAAAGCGGGCGTGCCAGCTCAGAAACGGCAGATACAAATCGTAACGTTGCGGCTCTTCCCAGGTCTGGGAGATATCATCCGTCAGCGCATTCCACCAGCCGCTAATACGCTGTTCGCCATAGACTTTCGGCTCGGCATGAAGCGGTGCGGCGAATAAAAACAGGACCATCCAGAATGCCGAAAAGTTACGTTGCATCGTTTTTCCCTCAGCTTTAGTCACGCAGCGGTATCTATTACTGTAATCCATTCAGCACGAACCGGAGCCAAACAGACTGATTTATCTCGAGGCAGGGGAAAATGAAATTTATTTATTCAGCGCCTTCCGGAAAGATAAAAACGTTTTCTCAGGCGTTTTGTCGCGGTAGTCTCATAGGTTCCGTTTATATGACGGCAGCTATGTGAGTGACATTTTCTTATACCAATAATAAAAAACAGTACGGACAGGATAACTATGGACTCCACCCTCATCTCCGATCGTCCCAACGAGGAGACACCTTCGCTCAATCGCGCCCGCCGCGCTGCACTCGGCAGCTTCGCAGGTGCCGTCGTCGACTGGTATGATTTTCTGCTCTACGGCATCACCGCCGCGCTGGTGTTTAACCGCGAGTTTTTCCCTCAGGTTAGCCCCGCGATGGGCACCCTCGCCGCGTTTGCCACCTTCGGCGTTGGCTTTCTGTTTCGCCCGCTTGGCGGGGTGATTTTCGGCCACTTCGGCGACCGGCTTGGCCGCAAGCGGATGCTGATGCTTACCGTCTGGATGATGGGGATTGCCACCGCGCTGATTGGCATTCTTCCTTCGTTTTCCGCTATTGGCTGGTGGGCGCCGGTGCTGCTGGTGACGCTGCGCGCCATTCAGGGCTTCGCCGTGGGCGGCGAATGGGGCGGCGCGGCGCTGTTATCCGTTGAGAGCGCGCCAAAAAACAAGAAAGCGTTTTACAGCAGCGGCGTGCAGGTCGGGTACGGCGTCGGGCTGTTGCTTTCCACCGGGCTGGTGTCGTTAATCAGCCAGCTCACCACCGACGCGCAGTTTCTGAGCTGGGGCTGGCGCATCCCGTTTATCTTCAGCATCGTGCTGGTGATTGCCGCGCTGTGGATCCGCAACGGGATGGATGAGTCGGCAGAGTTCGAACAGCAACAGCGTGAGGAGCCGTCCGTCAAAAAACGGCTGCCGGTGATGGAAGCCCTGATTCGGCACCCTGGCGCTTTTCTGAAAATCATCGCCCTGCGCCTGTGCGAACTGCTGACGATGTATATCGTTACCGCCTTTGCGCTGAACTACTCGACGCAGAACCTCGGCCTGCCGCGCGAACTGTTCCTGAATATCGGCCTGCTGGTCGGCGGGATCAGCTGTCTGACCATCCCCTGCTTCGCCTGGCTGGCGGACCGGTTTGGCCGCCGCCGCGTCTACATCACCGGCGCGCTGATTGGCACCCTCAGCGCCTGGCCCTTCTTTATGGCGCTGGAGGCTCAGTCTGTGTTCTGGATTGTCTTCTTCGCCATTATGCTCGCGAACATCGCTCACGATATGGTGGTCTGCGTGCAGCAGCCGATGTTTACTGAACTGTTCGGCGCCAGCTACCGCTACAGCGGCGCGGGCGTGGGTTACCAGGTGGCAAGCGTGGTCGGCGGCGGGTTTACGCCGTTTATTGCCGCCGCGCTGGTGACCTTCTCCGGCGGTAACTGGCACAGCGTGGCGATTTATCTGCTGGCCGGCTGCCTGCTGTCGGCGGCAACGGCGCTTCTGATGAAAGAGACGAGCCACCGCTGATCTCCCTTTTGTTTCACAGGCGTGTGACATACTATCGGATAGAGTCGCACACCTGTGGAACAAGGAGACAGAGATGAATAATAAGGGCTCCAGCCTGACCCCGGCTCAGGCGCTGGAAAAACTCGACGCGCTGTATGAACAGTCCGTCAACGCGCTGCGCAGCGCCATCAGCGAATACATCGAAACGGGGAAACTTCCCGATCAAAAGGCCAGAAACGAAGGCCTTTTTGTTTATCCATCGCTCTCTGTGACCTGGGACGGCAGTGCAAGCACGACGCCGAAAACCCGCGCCTACGCCCGTTTTACCCACTCCGGCTGCTACAGCACCACCGTCACCCGCCCTGCACTGTTCCGCCCCTATCTGGAAGAGCAGCTAACGCTGTTGTATCAGGATTACGGCGCGCACATTGCCGTGGAGCCTTCACAGCATGAGATCCCGTACCCGTACGTGATTGACGGTTCGGCGCTAACTCTTGACCGCTCCATGAGCGCGGGACTGACCCGCCACTTCCCAACGACGGAACTGTCACAGATTGGCGATGAGACGGCTGACGGGATTTATCACCCGGCAGAGTTTTCCCCCCTGTCGCACTTTGACGCCCGTCGGGTGGATTTCTCCCTGGCGCGCCTGCGCCACTACACCGGCACGCCCGCCGAGCATTTCCAGCCGTTTGTGCTGTTTACCAACTACACCCGCTACGTGGACGAGTTCGTTCGCTGGGGCTGTAGCCAGATCCTTGATCCGGACAGTCCATATATCGCCCTCTCCTGCGCGGGCGGGATCTGGATCACCGCCGAGACCGAAGCGCCCGAGCAGGCCATCTCCGATCTGGCGTGGAAAAAACACCAGATGCCCGCCTGGCACCTGATCACCGCCGACGGTCAGGGGATCACCCTGATCAACATCGGCGTCGGCCCGTCGAACGCCAAAACCATCTGTGACCATCTGGCGGTGCTGCGCCCCGACGTGTGGCTGATGATTGGCCACTGCGGCGGCCTGCGCGAAAGCCAGCTGATTGGCGATTACGTGCTGGCCCACGCCTATCTGCGCGACGACCACGTGCTGGATGCGGTACTGCCGCCGGATATCCCAATCCCGAGCATCGCCGAAGTACAGCGCGCGCTGTATGACGCCACCAAAGAGGTCAGCGGCATGCCGGGTGAAGAGGTCAAACAGCGCCTGCGTACCGGTACGGTAGTGACGACGGATGACCGCAACTGGGAGCTGCGTTACTCCGCCTCCGCGCTGCGCTTCAACCTGAGCCGAGCGGTGGCGATTGATATGGAGAGCGCCACCATCGCCGCCCAGGGGTATCGCTTCCGCGTTCCTTACGGCACGCTGCTGTGCGTGTCCGATAAGCCGCTGCACGGCGAAATTAAGCTGCCGGGTCAGGCCAACCGTTTCTATGAAGGGGCGATTTCCGAACATTTGCAGATCGGCATTCGCGCCATCGACCTGCTGCGGGCGGAAGGCGACCGACTGCATTCGCGCAAGCTGCGCACCTTCAACGAGCCGCCGTTCCGCTAATAGCAATAAGGAAAAACCATGCACACCCCTACTCCGCTCTCTGCCCTGCGTCAGTGGCTTCAGGAAAACAGCCTCGACGGGATGATCGTTCCGCGCACCGATGCCTGGCAAAGCGAGAATTGCGCGTCGAACGACGAAAAGCTGGCCTGGCTGACAGGCTTTAACGGCTCTGCTGGCGTCGCGCTGGTACTGAGGGATAAAGCGCTGCTGTTCGTCGACGGGCGCTATCAGGTGCAGGCCCGCGTTCAGGTGAATATGGATGAGGTTGAGATCCACCATCTGCACAACGAGCCGCTGGCAGACTGGTTGACGGCAAACGTCGCGGCGGGCACGCGCATCGGTTTTGACCCAATGCTGATGACGAATACCGAGTTTACGCAGCTGTCTGCCACACCGTGCACGCTCGTGCCGCTGAACGCGTCACCGTTTGACGCCTTATGGACCGATCGCCCTGCCGCACCGGCGGGGCTTATCCGTGAGATGCCGGTTGCGATAAGCGGTGAAAACAGCGAAGACAAACGTCAGCGCGTTGCCGCTGTGCTGGCCGCGAACAACGCTGACTACCTGGCCGTTACGCTGCCGGATAACATTGCGTGGCTGCTCAACGTGCGCGGCTCAGATATCCCCACCAGTCCGGTACCGCTCTCATTTGCCCTGCTCGGTCGCGACGGCCGCGTTGAGTGGTTTGTTAACGATAATAAGCTCGCAGAACTCCCTGATGCAGTTCTGAACGCCTTCACGATTGCGCCACAGGACACCTTTATTGAGCGCTGTCAGCAACTTGCTGAAGGGAAGCGGGTAATGGTTGATGCCGACTCCGCGCCGGTGGCCCTGCGCTTTGCCATTGAACCGCGCGGTGAAATTGTCTGGCGAACCGATCCCATTACCCTGATTAAGGCTACCAAAAACCCGGTCGAGCTGGCAGGGTATCGCGAGTGCCATCTCCAGGACGGCGCCGCGTGGGTCAACTTCCTGGCCTGGCTGAGCCGCGAAGTGCCGCTGCGTGCGGCGGCGGGACAACCGCTAACCGAGCTGGAAGTCCAGGCGCAGCAGCTGGCATTTCGCAAACAGCAGCCCGGTTTTATCGAGCAGAGTTTCGCGACCATTTCCGCCTCTTCGAGCAATGCGGCGATGTGCCACTATCATTCAAGCGAGGCCAGCAATAAGCCCATCGGTCATGACCATTTTTACCTGAACGATTCGGGCGGTCAGTACGCTAACGGCACCACCGATGCCACGCGCACGCTGGCGTGGGGTAATGTCCCCTCGCAGCAGCGTCTGCACTACACCGCCGTGCTGAGAGGCTTCCTGTCGCTGATTACCCTGCAGTTCCCTTCCGGTACCCAGGGGCACCAGCTGGATGCTTTCGCGCGTCGTCCGCTGTGGGAGATGGGGCTGGATTACGATCACGGTACCGGGCACGGCGTGGGCCACCAGCTTCTGATCCACGAAAATCCGCATCGCATCGCCAAAAAGGCCAACCCGTGGCCGCTGGTGGCAGGCAACATTATGACCATTGAGCCGGGATACTATCTGGGCGATAGCCACGGTATCCGTATTGAAAACCAGGTGGAGATAGTGGAGAGCCGTCCGGGGTTCTGCAAATTTGCTTCTCTGACGCTGATCCCGATTGATTTAAGCCAGGTCGAGCTGGATCTGTTGAGCGAGCAGGAAAAGCAGTGGCTGGATGAGTATCATCAGCAAGTACGTGAGGCGCTGTCACCGCTGGTGAATAGCGAGGCGCGTTCGTGGCTCAAGGAGGCGACGGCGCCGGTTCGTGTGTAATTTCGTGCGGTCTGATGCCCTCACCCCATCCCTCTCCCACGGGAGAGGGTGAAAACACTAAAAACGGCAACAAGGTTGCCGTTTTGCATTTACTTGACGCAGAAAAGCAAAAAGCCTGCTTTAAAAGCAGGCTTTTCAAATTTGGCTCCTCTGACTGGACTCGAACCAGTGACATACGGATTAACAGTCCGCCGTTCTACCGACTGAACTACAGAGGAATCGTGTGAACGGGGCGCATATTATCGATGCTCCCCGATGATGTCAAAGGCAGAATGCATATTTCCGATCGTTTGCCGAATTATTCTCCATTTCGTGCAATTGTCAGGCATTTTGTCGCGGATATTTCCACAGCCAGCGCCCGCTGACCATGCGCCAGTAGAACAGCGCCCCGCGTACGGCCCAGTCAAGGAACATCCCCAGCCAGACGCCCACCACGCCCCAGCCCAGCACCACGCCCAGCGTATAGCCCGCAACAACGCGACACCCCCACATGCCAAGCATGGACACCCACATGGCAAAACGGGCATCGCGCGCCCCTTTCAGCCCGGCAGGCAACACCCAGGATGCCGCCCAGATGGGCATAAAGGCGGCGTTGAGCCAGATAAGGATCTTCACCACCTCTTTCACGTCATCTTCGTGGGTATAGAACGCGGCCATCAGCCCGGCAAACGGCGCTGTGCCCCAGGCGATCAGCGTCAGCCCAATCGTCGACAGCCAGAACACATGGCGCAGCTGCCGCTCCGCCTGGCCTATCTGCCCTTTCCCGAGACGTTTCCCCGTGATGATGGTTGATGCCGACCCAAGGGCGTTACCCGGCAGGTTAATCAGCGAGGCGATGGAGAAGGCGATAAAGTTACCGGCGATAACGTCGGTGCCCATTCCGGCGACAAACATCTGCGTGAGCAGCTTCCCGCCGTTGAACAACACGGATTCAATGCTCGCGGGAATACCAATCCCCATCACTTCCCAGATAATGGCGAAATTAAAGGGCCGGAAATAGCTCTTAAGCGTAAGACGCAGCGAGGGGGTAATCCCCGTCATCAGCACCCCGATGATGGCCGCCGCACCGATATAGCGTGATATGGTTAATCCCAGCCCGGCCCCGACGAACCCCAGCCCATCCCACGAGAACGCGCCGTAGATCAGCACGCTGCTGATGATGATATTCAGGATATTCATCCCACCGTTGATCAGCAGCGGGATTTTGGTGTTACCTGCCCCGCGCAGCGCGCCGCTGCCAATCAACGCGATGGCCGCCGCCGGATAGCTTAAGACGGTCATTTCGAGATAAGTCAGCGCCAGGTCTTTGACCTGGTTCGTGGCTTCCCCGGCGACAAAATCGATAATCTCTTTACCGAAATAGTGGATCACCGCCGCCAGAACAATCGAAAAGAGGGTCATGATCATCAGCGACTGACGTGCAGCCTCGCGTGCGCGTTTGGGATCCAGCTTGCCGAGACTAAAGGCCACCACAACCGTCGTCCCGAGATCGATGGCGGCAAAGAATGACATCACCACCATGTTAAAGCTGTCTGCCAGCCCGACCCCCGCCATCGCCTCTTTCCCCAGCCAGCTCACCAGGAAGGTGCTCAGCACCCCCATCAGCAGAACGCAGGTATTTTCCAGGAAAATAGGCACGGCAAGAGGGGTGATTTCACGCCAGAACAAAACACGATAGCTTTTACGTTTTGCGTACCATGGCGTGCGCACGATCGCCTGGCGCAGAGGGGCAGTGACGTTCAAAATGGACCTTAACGAGAATAGTTGAAACTCCATTTCAAATGATGGGGGAGAAATGCTAATCCTGCAAAGTATTTTCCTGAAAAAGATGTGTGTATTTACAACAAACTGACGACAGAATCGGCAATCAGTCGATTTTCCCTAAGATCAGGTTTGACAAAAGTTTTTTCGCCGCTAAGATAAGCCTCCACAACGATTCCTCTGTAGTTCAGT
>NZ_JADCLF010000010.1:127232-152541 GCF_014982345.1 Enterobacter cloacae complex sp. P1B
AAATTTGAAAAGCCTGCTTTTGAAGCAGGCTTTTTGCTTTTCTGCGTCGGGTAGAATTGTCAGCTGGCGGCTGCGCCTGACCCGACCTACAAATCAGCGGACCGTTGATCGTCAAATAAAAAAGGCCCCCTGTCACCAGAGAGCCTTTTTCACAATTCGCTGCGATTATTCGCTTTTAGCTTCGGCGTTTTTGATTTCGCCCATCACTTTCAGCTTTTTAGAGATGTCGCGACGCTCTTTGGACAGCTCAGCATTTTTGATGATGTAATCATCAACGCGGTCTTCATAGTCGCTCTTCATGCTGGCGATGATGCCCTGAATAGCTTCAACGCTCATGCCCGGCTTGATGTAGTCGCTCAGGTTGTCGAGCAGCAGAACACGTTTCTGGTTGTCACGGATCTTCTTCTCAACGTCCTGGATTTCACGCTGCAGTTTGTTTTTGCGGCGGAACAGGCGGACGAATTCCAGAACATCCTGGAACGAAGGCTTGATAGTTTCCATTTTTACACCCCTGATAATGTGAGATTCGGATTCGTTAAAGCAACCGTTGTAACAATAACCTTACTGACAGCGGCTGCGAATGACAATGGCTATATCGTTTAAAGCTATCATAACCCCAATTGCTGCTGAATCGAAGCAGCAGGCGTCACATCCGCGTTTTATTTGCGCAGCGCCCGACAAATCAGGTGCGATAGCAGTTCAAGCTGTCGCGCCAGCTCCAGGCTCAGCCAGACATAGCCGTGAATGGGCGTTTCCGCCACGTTATCGCCCTGCCGCTCGTTGATTAACTGCTTCAGTTCCGCCACGATTTCATTGAGCCGCTCGCTGTTCGCCAGAACGGGCTGCGGGTTGCCTTCATAGAGCGCATGGGCGATGGTCAGCAGGGTCTGCTGCGTCATCATCTGCGTCTCTTTGAGGGTCTGGGCGTTAAGCATCAACAGATGGCTGGGACGCGTGGCCCAGTGCGCGTTGATTTGCAGTTCAAGCATACACACCAGATTGCGGCTGACCGTCTGGATAGCTTCGAAAATCGCTTTCTGAATATGGGTCTCTTTACTGGCTGGTACTATCAGGCCGCGCATTTTGACCACGTCGTTGAGGATGGTTTGCAGATGCTTTTCCAGCCGGGGACGCTCAACCAGATTCGGTGAAAACCCCGCCTGGTAAACGCGGTTAAACGCCGTGACGTAGTTAGCCATCTGGATACGCCAGTGCAGAAAAGCCCGCTGCGGCCAGATGCCGGTAAACAGCATGGCGAGCAGCGAGCCCAGAATAACATCCCCGCTTCGCCACATCGCCGTGGTCATATCCCCTGCTGGCGCGCCGACCACGACCGCGAGAGTGATACCAATCAGCAGCGCCTGATAAGGCCGTTTGCCCAGCGCCAGCCAGCCGCACAGGAACATGGCGGCACCGCACCATGCCAGCATCACTGGAAATGAGATGAGCTCAAGCTTCAGGGCAATCAGCCCCAGGGCAGAGCCAAGCACGGTACCACCTATTCGCTCGAAGGCGCGCGGGACAACGTTTCCCCAAAATGAGATTGGCCCCATCACCACCACCAGCGTGATCAGCGGCCACGTTCCTTCCGGTATATCCAGCAACCTGACCAGTACAAAGGTCAACACGAACGCCAGCGCGATGCGACACCCGTGCACCACGCGGTAATGTTTATATAAGCGAATTTCAAAAGGGGTTAATGATTTGTCGGGACGCACACCCGCTCTCCAGCAACACGGCAAATCACAATTGTACTGTGTTTTCAGCCGGGCGGATCGCTCCCTGCTGAAAAACCCTTCATTAAGCAGGCTTAAACCGTTTTGTGCTCTACCGCGATAAACATTTCAATATCCCAGTAGCCGTCCGCGTTGCCATCATTGAGATAGCGCTCAAAACAGGGCTTAAGCGCCATCTGATATTTATTATCCTGCAGCAGGGAATTAAAGAACTGATACCACGGGGTTGCAAAGTCGTAGTTTTCCACGCGCGCCGTCGCCACGGCATAATCACCGGCCGCGATTTCGGTCATCATCACCCCTTCGCTGTTTTCCGGGATGACGAAATCATCCGGTACGGTAACGGCCGTATCGCAGCGCAGTTTTTCTGCCGGAACCTCATCGGGGTTATCGTAATAGACCGCCACCCACTCCAGCGGCTCAATGTGACGCCCGTCTACCCACATGACCAGCTGTTCAAAGCCCTGCTTGACCGTTTTTTCCCACGGCCCAACAAGATGAAAACCCGCAATCTTACGTTTCTGTTGCTGCTTGATGCTGTAGTCCATGCTGCCTCCGATTAGCACTGTATATTTATACACTATAAAGCAGGATTTCTATTATCGGCAAACGAGGAGTGTTTATTATGTGAGCAGACTCGCAACCCTGCCAGTCTGCCCATCAGCGGTTAAAGCGTGTGGTGAAGATAATCGCTCAGGCGTGAGAATACGCCTCCCTTATCAACGGCTTCCAGAGTGACCAGAGGCCAGTGCGCCACGACCTTGTCGCGGTCATAGAGCTGGATCTCCCCGACCCGCTGATGCGCGGCAATCGGTGCTTCCAGCTCTTTTTTATCCAGCACGTATTTGGCTTTGATGTTCGGTACTTCCGCTTTCGGCAGGGCCAGCCAGAAGTCCTGGTCGGTGCCCAGTTTCACCTGTTCTTTATCGCCGTACCAGATACGCTCTGTTCCGACTTTTTTACCGTTATGCAGGATCTGCACCGTATCGAAGTTCTGTTGTCCCCAGTGCAGGAGCTTACGCGCCTGGTCCTCGCGCCCTTTCGGGCTGTCCGCGCCCATCACTACCGCAATCAAACGACGCTGACCGTCCACCGCGGAGGCAATAAGGTTAAAGCCTGCTCCTGAGGTATGCCCCGTTTTCAGGCCGTCCACGTTCATGGTTTTATCCCACAGCAGGCCGTTACGGTTTTGCTGGGTGATGCCGTTCCAGGTAAGACTCTTTTCGCTGTACATATGATAAAACTCTGGCTCACCGTGAATGATGGCCCGGGAGAGCACGGCCAGGTCATAGGCCGAGCTGTGCTGGCCCGGCGCGTCCAGACCGTGGACGGTTTCAAAGTGCGTATCACGCAGGTTCAGCTTCTGCACGTAGTCGTTCATCATCTTCACAAACTGCGGCTGCCCGCCCGCCACATGATCGGCCAGCGCCACGCAGGCATCGTTGCCGGAATCGACAATCAGACCGCGGCTTAAGTCACGCACGGTGACGCGATCGCCCTCTTTCAGGAACATCAGCGACGAACCGTCAAAAACCGGGTTGCCCTTTGCCCACGCGTCACGCCCTACGGTGACGATGTCATCCGGGGTAATGCGGTGGCTATCAATGGCCCGATCCACCACATAACCCGTCATCAGCTTGGTGAGGCTCGCCGGGTTACGTTGCTGATGTTCGTTGCCCGCCGTTAAAATTTGACCAGTCGTGTAATCCATCAGCACCCAGGAGCCAGCCTGAATGGCCGGAGGCTGCGGCGAAAAGTCCAGTGGTTCGGCCGCAAAAGCAGATGAGACACTCGATGCGAGTAAAGAAACAGCAATAAACAGACGGCGTTTCAACGGTATATCCTCAGGTCATTAAAAATCGATGACCTTTTTACGGGACTTCTGATGTCGTTACCTGGCTTAATTGCAAAAAAATGTGACAGAACGCAGGTTTTTCTCTGAAGCTGGCGCGCAAATTTGCGACGCGGCGGCGCTTTTTATTCGGTCTGACCCGCACGATCGTTTACCATAGTGACGTCATTTTTTAACAGGATGGTATTACTGGTGTCTGACTCTGCCGCACGCCCGACTTTTTTATTCCACGACTACGAAACCTTTGGCACGCATCCGGCGCTGGACCGACCGGCGCAGTTTGCCGCCATCCGCACCGATGACGAATTCAACATCATCGGCGAGCCTGAGGTCTTTTACTGCAAGCCAGCGGATGATTACCTGCCGCAGCCCGGCGCGGTGATGGTCACCGGGATCACACCGCAGGAAGCGCGGGAAAAAGGCGTTAACGAAGCAGAGTTCGCCCGCCGCATCCACGATCTGTTTACCGTGCCTAATACCTGCGTGGTCGGTTACAACAACATCCGCTTCGATGATGAAGTGACGCGCAACATCTTCTATCGCAACTTCTACGATCCGTACGCCTGGAGCTGGCAGAACCGCAATTCACGCTGGGATCTGCTCGACATCATGCGCGCCTGTTATGCCCTGCGCCCTGAAGGCATTAACTGGCCGGAAAATGAGGAAGGGCTGACCAGCTTCCGGCTGGAACACCTGACGCGCGCCAACGGCATCGAGCATAGCAATGCCCACGATGCGATGGCAGACGTTTATGCCACCATTGCCATGGCGAAGCTGGTGAAAACCGCACAGCCCCGGCTGTTTGAATATCTGCTGAGCCACCGAAGCAAGCAGAAGCTCATGACCCTTATCGACGTACCGCAGATGAAGCCCCTGGTGCATATCTCCGGCATGTTTGGTGCCTGGCGCGGCAATACCAGCTGGGTTGCGCCGCTGGCGTGGCACCCGGATAACCGTAATGCGGTTATCATGGTGGACCTGGCGGGCGATATTTCGCCGCTGCTGGAGCTTGACAGCGATACCCTGCGCGAACGGCTTTACACCCCGAAAAATGAACTCGGGGATCTGCCTGCGGTGCCGGTTAAGCTGGTGCACATCAATAAATGTCCGGTGCTGGCGCAGGCGAACACGCTGCGTCCGGAAGATGCCGACAGGCTGGGCATTAACCGTCAGCACTGCCTGGATAACCTGAAAGTGCTTCGCGATAACCCGCAGGTGCGCGAGAAAGTGGTCGCCATCTTCGCCGAGGCGGAGCCGTTCGTGCCGTCCGAAAACGTGGATGCCCAGCTCTACAACGGCTTCTTCAGTGATGCTGACCGCGCAGCCATGAATATTGTTCTGCAAACCGAGCCGCGTAACTTACCTGCGCTGGACATCACCTTCGCAGATAAGCGCATCGAAAAGCTGATGTTTAACTACCGGGCGCGCAATTATCCCGGCACGCTGGATGAAGCAGAACAGGCGCGCTGGCTGCAGCACCGTCGAAACGTGTTTACGCCAGAGTATCTGCAGCATTACGCGCAGGAGCTTGAGTCGTTATACAACCAGTATGAAGGCAACGCAGAAAAACAGATCCTGTTAAAAGCCCTGTTCCAGTACGCGCAAGAGATAGTCTGAAGTGAGATATAAAAAAACCGGAGACAAGGTCTCCGGTTTTTTTTTGATACGTTAAGACTTAAGCAACGTCTTCGTACTGAGGAACCGGGTTACGGAAGCTCTTCGTGACACAGGCCAGGTACACCAGGCCGATACCTGCCCAAATCAGGCCAAGCACCATCGAGCTCTCTTCCAGGTTAACCCACAGCGCGCCCACGGTCAGGGCACCGCACATCGGCAGGAACAGATACTGGAAGTGATCTTTCAGCGTCTTGTTACGCTTTTCACGGATCCAGAACTGAGAGATAACCGACAGGTTAACAAAGGTGAACGCCACCAGCGCACCGAAGTTAATCAGCGCCGTTGCCATCACCAGGTCAAAGTTAATCGCCAGAAGCGCGATCGCACCGACAAGGATAATGTTCATCGCCGGGGTACGCCAGGTTGGATGCACGTAGCCGAAGAAGCTTTTCGGGAATACGCCATCACGACCCATTACGTACATCAGACGCGCAACGCCTGCATGCGCGGCCATACCGGACGCCAGTACGGTGATGGTGGAGAAGATCAGCGCGCCGACCTGGAACGCTTTACCCGCCACATAGAGCATGATTTCCGGCTGAGACGCATCCGGATCCTTGAAGCGCGAGATATCCGGGAAGTACAGCTGCAGGAAATAGGTCGAGAAAATAAAGATCAGACCGCCAATCAGCGCCGTCAGGAAGATGGCACGCGGGATCACGCGCTCTGCATCCTTCGTTTCCTCAGACAGGTTGCTAATCCCGTCGAAACCGGTAAAGGAGAAGCACAGAATCGTCGCCCCGGTAATCATCGGGATCACATGCGCATCACCAGACCAGAACGGTTTGCTGCTCGCCAGGGTGCCCGCGCCTTCGCCGTGGAATACGCCATAGATCACCATGCCAAGAATCACGGCAATCAGGACAACCTGAAGCACAACGATAACGGAGTTAAAGTTGGCAACGGACTTGATGCTGCGCAGGTTAAAGGCCGTCATAAAGGCTACCAGCGCCACGACGAAGATCCACGAGGGAATCGATGGCACCAGCGCTTCAAAATAGATTTTTGCCAGCAGAATGTTGATCATCGGCGCGAACAGGTAGTCGAGCAGCGAAGACCAGCCCACCATAAAGCCAACCGTCGGGCTGATGGATTTCTGGGCATAGGTGTAGGCGGAACCTGCAGACGGATAGCGACGCACCAGTTTACCGTAGCTCAGCGCGGTAAAGAGGATCGCAATCAGCGCAAAGCCGTAAGCCGTCGGCACATGACCGTCAGTGAGGCCCGATACGATACCGAATGTATCGAACAGCGTCATCGGTTGCATATAGGCAAGGCCCATCATAACAACCGGAATCAACGTAAGCGTTTTACGTAATTCCACGCGAGAGGTGTTTGGAGTTGCGTTATGCGACATAGTTATTCTCCTTTACGGTGATAACCGCCACGTAAGCGAAAAATTGCCCCATTTCTTTCTTCCTCAGCGACAACAACTGTCGGATTTTAGTAAATATCTATCCGGTACGAAGCCCGGCCTCTTGGTTTTTAGTTTCGTTTCGTACATGCAAAAAAAAATAACCGACGCCTTTTATATCGTCGATTATTCATTTGGTTGCAGCGGCGGCATTTTGCCCCACATCGGATACAAAAGGCAATACTTTGCAACGCACCGGGTCATTTTCTTTTTTCTAACTGGCTGATTTCTCGGCGCTCCCCTGAGAGTAAACTGCAGCGATAGCACTATTTGCTAAAATTTCGTCCCGCCACCAGGCGCTGGCCAGCCCGGCGGTTTGTTCATTCCAGCCGACCCACACCGATTCGTTACTGCTTTGCGCAAGCACCTGTTTTTCAACAAGCGCACCGCTATCAATAAAGCGCTGCGCCAGATAGCGCGGCAAATAGCCGCAGCCCAGGCCGCTAATTTGCAGCTCCAGCTTGGTTTTAAAGTCAAAAACGGTAATGGCCTCCTGCTCATCCAGCAGCTGCGAGGAAACCGCACATTCGGGGCGCGAGCTGTCCCCGACTACTATTGCGCGGTACCCCTTAATAACGCGACGGTTAAGAGGATCAGGCTCCTGAGCCAGCGGATGATGGGGCGCCACGGCAAATACCTGCTCCAGCACGCCCAGGCGGGCAAAACCAAAGTCACTCAACTGGGGAGGCTCGTGCAGGGCACCGACAAAGATGTCCGCCCTGCCCTGGGTTAAGGCATCCCAGGAGCCGCCCAGCACCCCATTGATGAAGATCAGCCGGGTGACGCTGTGATGCTGGTAAAACGCTTCAATGAGCGGCGTCAGTAGAGAAAACGGAAAGGTATCATCCACGCCAATCACCAGCTCATTCTCCCATCCCTGATGGAGCTTGACGGCCTGCTTTTCCAGCTCGCGAACGGTATGAAGAACGTCACGGCCTTTTTCCAGCAGCATCTGCCCGGTGCGGGTAAACCGCGCGCGGTGCCCGGAGCGATCGAGGATCTGAATATTGAGGTCGCTTTCCAGTTTTTGAACGGTATAGCTCAGGGCCGAAGGGGTTTTGTAGAGCTTTGCCGAGGCAGCCGCAAAGCTCCCCTCTTTTTCCAGTGCATCCAGAATAATAAGAACATCCAGCAGCGGTTTCATGCTCGCCCCCTTCTGGTGTGCGATTGTCTCCGCTGCGGGGCTTATTCCATGGGCATCACCAGCGGATCGGGATACTGATACTCAAACCCCAGCTCATGGCAAATGCGATTGCCATCAACAATTTTGCCTTTACTTTCGTTCTTTGCCTCACCAAAAACCGGCGGAGCCAACCCAAGCTGGCGTGCCATGAGCGGGTAAAACGTGCTGCGCGCCGGATGAGACGGTGCACATATATTATAGATGTGTCCGCCTTTTGGAGCCTGTAAGAGTAGCTCAATCGCGCCAATAACATCTTCAAGATGCACAAGATTCACGCCATGTTGACCGTCTGGTGCCGTCTTACCGGCAAAGAAGCGCCCCGGATGACGCCCCGGGCCAACCAGCCCCGCCAGACGAACGATATCGACCTGCGTGCCGGGAAGGTTATGCAGCCAGTCTTCCAGCTCTTTCAGGACCTGACCGCTCGCGGTTACGGGACGGCGCTCGGAACTCTCTTTCACCACGCCCTCAGCATCGCCATAAACCGACGTCGAGCTGGTAAAAATTATGCGCGGGACGTGATGCGCCAGCGCGCTGTCGACAATCTCCTGCATCGCCTGCAGGTAGAATGATTCGCCCGGGCCACTGCGCCGTGCGGGTAGCGTAATCACCAGCGCATCTACGTTCATCAGCGTGTCCAGATCGTCCGCATCACACACCAGCTCCGGCTCCAGACGCAGTTCAACGCCATCAATACCGCACATGCGTGCCGCTTCGACCCCATCCCGGGTGGTCTTGCTCCCGGTCACCTGCCAGCCTTTCGCGGCAAATGACATCGCCAGCGGCATTCCCAGCCATCCTAAACCGACAATCGAGACCTTTTTCATGCGAATTCTCCTGACTCTCACTCGTCTTTCATAAGGCTACGCCAGCCCGGCAGAACACACAATTCATAGCATCAATATGAAATGAATTAATGATCAAAAAAAGCCCTTGCAATATGTCGTACAACTGGTTTAGGTTAAAAGACATCAAATGAATAAGCATTCATCGAGAATTTAAATGACACGCGTTCAATTTAAACACCACCATCATCACCATCATCCTGACTAGTCTTTCAGGCGATGTGTGCTGGAAGACGTTTGGATCTTCCAGTGGTGCATGAACGCATGAAAAAGCCCCCGGAAGATCTTCTTCCGGGGGCTTTTTTTTGGACCGAATTCAGACAGGTTAAAACAGGTTAACGAGGAATAAAGAATGTTAGATAACTCACGTTTACGCATAGCTATTCAAAAATCAGGCCGTTTGAGTGACGATTCACGCGAACTGCTGGCCCGCTGCGGGATCAAAATCAACCTGCACACCCAGCGCCTGATTGCTCTGGCTGAAAACATGCCGATCGACATTCTGCGCGTGCGTGATGACGATATTCCCGGCCTTGTGATGGACGGCGTCGTTGACCTCGGTATCATCGGTGAAAACGTGCTGGAAGAAGAGCTGCTGACCCGCCGCGCGCAGGGTGAAGACCCGCGTTACTTCACCCTGCGTCGTCTGGACTTCGGCGGCTGCCGCCTGTCGCTGGCAACGCCGGTTGATGAAGCGTGGGACGGCCCGGCCGCGCTGAACGGCAAACGTATCGCCACCTCTTACCCTCACCTGTTGAAGCGTTATCTCGACCAGAAAGGCGTGCAGTTTAAATCCTGCCTGCTGAACGGCTCCGTTGAAGTGGCACCGCGTGCGGGTCTGGCGGACGCCATCTGTGACCTCGTCTCGACCGGCGCGACGCTGGAAGCGAACGGTCTGCGCGAAGTGGAAGTGATTTACCGCTCTAAAGCGTGCCTGATTCAGCGCGACGGCGAGATGGCCGACGCCAAACAGCAGCTGATCGACAAGCTGCTGACCCGTATTCAGGGCGTGATTCAGGCGCGTGAGTCCAAATACATCATGATGCACGCCCCAACCGAGCGTCTGGATGAAGTGATTGCCCTGCTGCCGGGCGCTGAGCGCCCAACCATCCTGCCGCTGGCGGGCGATCAGCAGCGCGTGGCGATGCACATGGTGAGCAGCGAAACCCTGTTCTGGGAAACCATGGAAAAACTGAAGGCGCTGGGCGCAAGCTCCATCCTGGTGCTGCCAATTGAGAAGATGATGGAGTAATGGCCATGAGCTTTAACACAATCATCGACTGGAATAATTGTAGCGACGAGCAACAGCGCGAGCTGCTGATGCGCCCGGCGATTTCCGCCTCTGAGAGCATCTCACGCACCGTGGCGGAGATCCTGGATAACGTTAAAGCCCGCGGCGATGACGCGCTGCGTGAATACAGTGCAAAGTTTGATAAGACGGAAGTCGGCGCATTACAGGTTACGGAGCAGGAAATCATTGATGCCAGTAATCGTCTGGGTGACGACATCAAGCAGGCGATGGCCGTCGCGGTGAAAAATATTGATACCTTCCACACCGCGCAGAAGCTGCAGACCGTGGATGTCGAAACCCTGCCCGGCGTGCGCTGCCAGCAGGTGACGCGCCCGGTTGCGTCAGTGGGACTTTATATCCCTGGTGGTTCAGCGCCGCTGTTTTCGACCGTATTAATGCTCGCCACGCCGGCGCGTATCGCCGGATGCCAGAAAGTAGTGCTGTGCTCTCCGCCACCGATCGCCGATGAGATCCTCTACGCGGCAAAACTCTGCGGCGTGCAGGCGGTGTATAAAGTGGGCGGCGCGCAGGCGATTTCCGCCCTGGCGTTCGGGACGGAGTCCATTCCTAAAGTCGACAAAATCTTTGGCCCGGGCAATGCGTATGTGACCGAAGCCAAGCGCCAGGTCAGCCAGCGTCTCGACGGCGCGGCCATCGATATGCCTGCCGGTCCGTCTGAAGTGCTGGTCATTGCCGACAGCGGCGCAACGCCGGACTTCGTGGCCTCCGACCTGCTTTCACAGGCAGAACACGGCCCGGACTCGCAGGTCATCCTGCTGACGCCGGATGCCGATATGGCGAAACGCGTGGGCGAAGCCGTTGAACGTCAGCTTGCCGATCTGCCCCGCGCCGACACGGCACGTCAGGCGTTAGCGGCCAGCCGCCTGATTGTGGCGCGCGATCTCGAGCAGTGCATTGCCATCTCCAACCAGTACGGCCCGGAGCACCTGATTATTCAGACCCGCAACGCGCGCGATCTGGTCGACAGCATCACCAGCGCGGGCTCGGTGTTCCTCGGCGACTGGTCACCGGAGTCCGCGGGGGATTACGCCTCCGGCACCAACCACGTGCTGCCGACGTATGGCTACACCTCTACCTGTTCCAGCCTCGGCCTGGCGGATTTCCAGAAACGCATGACCGTGCAGGAGCTGTCCCGCGAGGGGTTTGCTTCACTGGCTTCTACTATTGAAACCCTGGCCGCCGCCGAGCGTCTGACCGCCCACAAAAACGCTGTGACGCTGCGCGTTGCCGCACTGAAGGAGCAAGCATGAACATTGAAGAATTAGCCCGCGAAAATGTCCGCCGCCTGACGCCTTACCAGTCTGCGCGTCGTCTGGGCGGAAACGGGGACGTCTGGCTGAACGCCAACGAATTCCCGACTGCGGTGCAGTTTGAGCTGTCGCAGCAAACGCTGAACCGCTATCCGGAGTGTCAGCCAAAAGCGGTGATTGAAAACTACGCCCAGTACGCGGGTGTGAAGCCGGAGCAGGTACTGGTCAGCCGCGGCGCGGATGAGGGCATTGAGCTGCTGATCCGCGCGTTCTGCGAGCCGGGCAAAGACGCGGTGATGTACTGCCAGCCCACGTACGGAATGTACAGCGTCAGCGCCGAAACCTTCGGCGTGGCGTGCCGCAACGTCCAGGCGCTGGAGAACTGGCAGCTCGATTTACAGGGCATTGCCGACAATCTCGACGGCGTGAAGGTCGTCTTCGTCTGCAGCCCAAATAACCCAACCGGGCAGATTATTAACCCGCAGGATATCCGCACCCTGCTGGAGATGACCCGTGGTAAAGCGTTGGTGGTGGCCGACGAAGCCTACATCGAGTTCTGCCCGCAGGCGACGCTGACGGGCTGGCTGGAAGAGTATCCGCATCTCGTTGTGCTGCGCACGTTGTCAAAAGCCTTCGCCCTCGCGGGCCTGCGCTGCGGGTTTACGCTGGCGAATAAAGAGGTTATCGACCTGCTGCTGAAAGTGATCGCCCCGTACCCCCTCTCAACGCCGGTTGCCGATATTGCGGCACAGGCGCTGACGCCTCAGGGTATCAACGCGATGCGCGAACGCGTGGCGCAGATCCTGGAGGAACGTCAGTACCTTGTCACCGCGCTAAAAGACATCCCATGCGTCGAGCAGGTGTTCGACTCGGAAACCAACTACATCCTGGCGCGCTTCACCGCCTCCAGTGCCGTATTTAAATCTTTATGGGATCAGGGCATTATCTTACGAGACCAGAATAAACAACCTTCCCTGAGTGGCTGTTTACGTATCACCGTAGGCACCCGCGCAGAGAGCCAGCGCGTCATTGACGCCCTGAAAGCGGAGAAAGTATGACCCAGAAGATCCTTTTCATCGATCGTGACGGCACCCTTATTTCGGAGCCACCAGCCGATTTCCAGGTCGATCGTTTCGACAAGCTGGCTTTTGAACCGGACGTGATCCCGGTGCTGCTTAAGCTTCAGAAAGCGGGCTATAAGCTGGTAATGATCACCAACCAGGACGGTCTGGGTACGGACAGTTTCCCGCAGGCGGACTTTGACGGCCCGCATAACCTGATGATGCAGGTGCTAACCTCTCAGGGCGTGGTATTTGATGAGGTGCTGATTTGCCCGCACATGCCAGCCGACGAGTGCGACTGCCGTAAGCCAAAGGTGAAGCTGGTTGAGCGCTATCTGGCCGAAGAGATGCTGGATAAAACCAACAGCTACGTCATCGGCGATCGCATCACCGATATTACGCTGGCGGAAAACATGGGCATCGCGGGGCTGCGCTACGATCGTAACGACCTTAACTGGGCAAAGATTGGCGAGCAACTGACAAAACGCGACCGCTATTCCCACGTTGAGCGTAACACCAAAGAGACGCAGATTGATGTAAAAGTCTGGCTGGACCGTGAAGGCGGCAGCAAGATCCACACCGGCGTCGGTTTCTTTGACCACATGCTGGACCAGATTGCCACCCACGGCGGTTTCCGCATGGAGATCGCGGTAAAAGGCGACCTTTATATTGACGATCACCACACCGTGGAAGATACCGGCCTGGCGCTGGGTGAAGCCCTGAAGCTGGCGCTCGGCGACAAGCGCGGCATCAACCGTTTCGGCTTCGTCCTGCCGATGGACGAGTGCCTGGCGCGCTGCGCCATGGACATCTCGGGTCGTCCGCACCTGGAATACAAAGCTGATTTCACCTACCAGCGCGTCGGCGATCTTAGCACCGAAATGGTGGAGCACTTCTTCCGTTCCCTGTCCTACACCATGGGACTGACGCTGCACCTGAAAACCAAAGGCAAAAACGATCACCACCGCGTGGAGAGCCTGTTTAAAGCCTTTGGCCGTACGCTTCGCCAGGCTATCCGCGTGGAAGGCGATGCCCTGCCCTCGTCGAAAGGAGTGCTGTAATGAACGTGGTGATTCTGGATACCGGATGCGCCAACCTCAACTCCGTGAAATCGGCCATCGCGCGCCACGGCTATGAGCCGGTGGTGAGCCGCGATCCGGACATTGTATTGCGCGCTGACAAGCTTTTCCTGCCGGGCGTTGGCACCGCACAGGCGGCGATGGACCAGATTCGCGAACGCGATTTGGTCGATTTGATCAAAGCCTGTACCCAGCCGGTGCTGGGGATTTGCCTGGGCATGCAGCTTCTTGGCCGCCGCAGCGAAGAGAGCAACGGCGTTGACCTGCTGGGCATTATCGACGAAGACGTACCGAAAATGACCGACCACGGCCTGCCTCTGCCGCATATGGGCTGGAACCGCGTTTACGCCAAAGCGGGTGACCGGCTGTTTCGCGGCATCGAAGACGGCGCGTACTTTTACTTCGTGCACAGTTACGCCATGCCGGTGAACGTCAATACCATCGCCCAGTGCACTTACGGCGAGGCGTTTACCGCGGCGGTGCAGAAAGACAATTTCTTCGGCGTGCAGTTTCACCCGGAACGCTCTGGCGCCGCTGGCGCGCAGCTGCTGAAAAACTTCCTGGAGATGTGATGATTATTCCCGCTTTAGATTTAATCGACGGCACGGTTGTCCGTCTTCATCAGGGCGATTACGGTCAACAGCGCGACTACGGAAAGGACCCGCTGCCGCGCCTGCAGGATTATGCCGGCCAGGGTGCACAGGTGCTGCATCTGGTGGATTTAACGGGCGCGAAAGATCCGGCGAAGCGCCAGATCCCGCTGCTGAAAAAACTGGTTGCTGGTGTTGACGTGCCCGTGCAGGTCGGCGGCGGCGTACGCACCGAGGACGACGTGGCGGCTCTTCTGGATGCAGGTGTGGCGCGCGTGGTGGTCGGTTCAACCGCCGTGAAAGAGCCTGAGACGGTGAAGGGCTGGTTCCGCCGCTTTGGCGCCGACGCCCTGGTACTGGCGCTGGACGTGCGCATTGACGAGCAGGGTAATAAGCAGGTGGCGGTCAGCGGCTGGCAGGAAAATTCCGGCGTAACGCTGGAAGCGCTGGTCGAGACGTATCTCCCTGTGGGCCTGAAGCACGTGCTGTGCACGGACATCTCGCGCGACGGAACGCTGGCGGGCTCCAACGTTTCTTTATATGAAGAAGTTTGCGCCCGTTATCCGCAGGTGGCATTCCAGTCATCTGGCGGCATCGGTGACTTAGCCGATATCGCCGCGCTGCGCGGAACGGGGGTACAGGGCGTGATTGTGGGCCGGGCCCTGCTGGAAGGTAAATTTACGGTGACGGAGGCGATTCAATGCTGGCAAAACGGATAATTCCTTGTCTTGACGTGCGCGATGGTCAGGTTGTGAAAGGCGTGCAGTTCCGCAACCATGAGATCATTGGCGATATCGTCCCGCTGGCGAAACGCTATGCTGATGAAGGCGCTGACGAACTGGTCTTCTATGATATCACCGCCTCCAGCGATGGCCGCGTGGTCGATAAAAGCTGGGTCGCGCGCGTGGCGGAAGTGATTGATATTCCGTTCTGCGTGGCGGGCGGGATTAAGTCTGCTGATGACGCCGCCAAAATTCTCTCTTTTGGCGCCGACAAGATTTCCATCAACTCCCCTGCTCTGGCCGAGCCGGAACTGATTACCCGCCTGGCCGATCGCTTTGGCGTGCAGTGCATAGTGGTAGGGATTGATACCTGGTTCGACGCCGCGACCGGCAAATATCACGTTAACCAATATACCGGCGATGAAAGCCGGACGCGCGTGACGCAGTGGGAAACGCTCGACTGGGTAGAGGAAGTGCAGAAGCGCGGCGCAGGTGAGATTGTGCTGAACATGATGAACCAGGACGGCGTGCGTAACGGTTACGATCTCGAGCAGCTGAAGAAAGTTCGCGCGGTCTGCCACGTTCCGCTGATTGCCTCCGGCGGCGCGGGCACCATGGAACACTTCCTGGAAGCCTTCCGCGATGCGAACGTCGACGGCGCGCTGGCCGCGTCCGTGTTCCACAAACAGATTATCAATATTGGCGAGTTAAAAACGTACCTGGCCGACCAGGGCGTGGAGATCAGGGTATGTTAACAGAGCAACAACAGGCGCAGCTGGACTGGGAAAAAACTGACGGATTATTGCCGGTGGTTGTACAGCATGCCGTCTCAGGCGAAGTTCTGATGCTGGGGTATATGAACCAGGACGCGCTGACAAAAACGATCGACAGCGGCAAAGTGACGTTTTTCTCGCGCACGAAGCAGCGCCTGTGGACCAAAGGGGAAACCTCGGGGCACTTCCTGAACGTGGTCAGCATGACGCCAGACTGCGATAACGATACCCTGCTGGTGCTGGTGAACCCAATCGGCCCAACCTGCCATAAAGGCACCAGCAGCTGCTTCGGCGAGGCGAGTCACCAGTGGCTGTTCCTGTATCAGCTTGAGCAACTCCTGGCGGAGCGTAAATCCGCGGATCCTGAGAGCTCCTATACCGCGAAGCTGTATGCCAGCGGGACTAAGCGTATTGCGCAGAAGGTGGGTGAAGAAGGCGTTGAGACGGCGCTGGCCGCGACCGTACACGACCGGGAAGAGTTGACGAATGAAGCGTCGGATTTGATGTATCACCTGCTGGTGCTGCTGCAGGATCAGGAACTGGATTTGACGGCGGTGATTGAGAATCTTCGAAAGCGTCATAAATAAAAAAACCGGGGAATTTCCCCGGTTTTTTTTTAATCTGCAAATCAGGCTTTTGGCTTATAGTTGCGTAATGCGTTACGCGCCAGTACCACTACAGAACCCATCATCAAGCCCAGCAGCACGGCAAGAGTCAGAATGATTGGTTTTTTGGGGCTGTCACGATGTACAGGCAGATTTGGTTTCATAACGTAACGGTAGACGTGGATAGTATCCGGGTTTACGTTCAGATTTTGAATATCCAGCAAGTTTTGTCTGGTCTGATAGTAAGCAGCAGAAAAGACCAGCGGGCGTGACGCTTCATTGTCAATCATCGATTTCAGACCGTCGCTTCCCAGCAGAAACATCGTTTCCTGAGTCACATCCTGGGTTTGCTGAATGCGCGGCGAGGTAATTTTCGCCGCCTCAGCATTTTTCAGCGCCTCAGCAATCTGTTTGATTCGCAGCTCTTTCTGCTCTTGAGCGACCTTTTCCTGGCTTACCAGAGAATCGTTCAGGGATTTAATCTGTTCCTTGATATTGTCCTTGAGGTCAAGGGCAAGTTCTTTTGCCGTCTGTTCATCTACTTGCTGAATGTACTGCGCTAACTGCTTTTGAGCCGCTTCAGCAGAAGTGCTGATATAGGAGACGGTTAATGGCAACGTTTCCCCTTTAACAGCAGGCTCAATGGTCAGTTTTTCTGGCACGTCCTGATTGTCCAGCGCCTGCGATAACGCTGAGAAAGAAGAGTTAAAACGTCCAATAGCGCGCGTTTGAATGTCCAGCATCGAAGGGGCAGCGCTGCCGTAGAGGATGTTCAATGCATTTGAATAAGTCGCTATCTGGGCCGCATCTGGTTGTGCAATAATCGCCCGTGAGGTCCACTTTTCCTTTGCGACTGATAGATATCCTATCGCCATGGCAATAAAAACAAAAACAAAAATTGCTATCGTCCACTTCCCACGCCACAGCTGTAGCATTAATGCAAGTAAATCAATGTGCTCAGGGTCATTGCTTCGGCTGACCGGACTATTGTTGTTTTGCGTCATACAATCCCTAACAGATAAAAAGGGGGAAAATTATTATGTTTGCATAGTGTATATATTGCTGAGGATTTTTCTATAAGAATCCGATGAGTTATATCGGAAAGATGCGTTATGTAACTCGCCCCCTTCGCGCTATCATAGTCACTATGTGATGCGTTATCGCATCTGTAAGCGTTAGGTATTTGAGGAAAGATATGAAATTTCTGGTAACGGGTGCAGCGGGTTTTATCGGTTCGAATGTCAGCAAACGCCTCATTGAGTGCGGTCATGAGGTTGTCGGTATTGATAACCTGAACGACTATTACGATGTTAATTTAAAGCTGGCACGTCTGGAACGGCTACAATCTGAGCGATTCACCTTCCACAAGATGGAATTAGCTGACCGGGAAGGTATGGCTGCGCTTTTCGCTGACGAGAAGTTCGATCGCGTTATTCACCTGGCCGCACAGGCAGGCGTACGCTACTCCCTGGAAAACCCGCATGCGTACGCCGATGCCAACCTTATTGGCCACCTCAACGTGCTGGAAGGCTGCCGCCATAACCACGTTCAGCATTTGCTGTATGCCTCATCCAGCTCCGTATATGGCCTCAACCGTAAGATGCCCTTCTCCACTGACGATTCCGTAGATCACCCGGTTTCACTCTATGCCGCGACCAAAAAAGCCAATGAGCTGATGTCGCACACCTATTCGCATCTCTACAACCTGCCGACCACCGGACTGCGCTTCTTTACCGTATACGGTCCGTGGGGACGCCCGGACATGGCGCTGTTTAAGTTTACTAAGGCGATGATTGAAGGCAAAAGCATCGATGTCTATAACTACGGCAAGATGAAGCGCGATTTCACCTACATCGATGATATCGCTGAAGCAATTATCCGCCTGCAGGATGTTATTCCCCATCCTGACGCAAACTGGACCGTCGAGACCGGCTCACCGGCAACAAGTTCAGCACCTTACCGCGTTTACAACATCGGTAACAGTTCGCCAGTAGAACTGATGGACTACATCACCGCGCTGGAAGAGGCGCTGGGTAAGAAAGCCGAGAAAAATATGTTGCCACTCCAGCCGGGCGACGTCCTGGAAACCAGCGCCGACACGAAAGCGCTCTATGACGTGATCGGTTTCAAACCGCAAACCTCGGTTAAAGACGGCGTGAAGAACTTCGTTGACTGGTACCGCGAGTTTTACAAGGTCTGAAAATAAAAAACCCGGCAAATCAGCCGGGTTTTTTATTTTAACGTAAGAGAATTAGTCGCTACCGAACAGATCGCGGGTATAGACTTTGTCAGCGACGTCAGCCAGCTCTTCGGCCATACGGTTCGAGATGATGACATCCGCTTCCTTCTTAAAAGCATCCAGATCGCGGATCACGCGGGAATTGAAGAACTGATCTTCCTGCATGGCCGGTTCATAAATAATAACCTCAACGCCTTTCGCCTTGATGCGCTTCATGATCCCCTGAATGGAAGAGGCGCGGAAGTTATCGGAACCGCTCTTCATGATCAGACGATACACGCCGACCACTTTCGGCTGGCGCGCAAGAATAGAATCGGAGATGAAATCTTTACGCGTACGGTTAGCGTCAACAATCGCAGAAATGAGATTATTCGGTACAGCCTGGTAGTTTGCCAGCAGCTGCTTGGTATCTTTTGGCAGGCAATAACCGCCGTAGCCAAATGACGGGTTGTTGTAGTGGTTACCAATACGCGGGTCGAGGCAAACCCCTTCAATAATCTGGCGGGTGTTAAGCCCAAGACTTTCTGCATAGCTGTCGAGCTCATTGAAGTACGCGACTCGCATTGCCAGATAGGTGTTTGCGAAAAGCTTAATCGCCTCCGCTTCGGTGGAGTCTGTGAACAGCACCGGAATATCTTTCTTCACTGCGCCTTCCTGAAGCAGCGCAGCGAAACGTTCAGCGCGATCAGAGCGTTCGCCAATAACGATACGGGAAGGATGCAGGTTATCATAAAGCGCTCTCCCCTCACGCAGGAACTCAGGCGAGAAGAAGATATTATCAATACCAAACTTTTCTTTGATGGATTTGGTAAAGCCGACAGGAATGGTTGATTTAATAACCATCACCGCATCAGGATTGACCGCAATAACATCTTTGATAACCGCTTCTACGGTTGAGGTGTTGAAGTAATTGGTTTTTGGATCGTAGTCAGTAGGCGTCGCAATGATGACGTAATCCGCATCGCGGTATGCATCTTCTTTATCTGTCGTGGCGCGGAAATTCAGCGGTTTGTTGCTGAGATAGTCCTGGATTTCTTTGTCGACAATCGGCGATTTCTTCTGATTGAGCATATCCACTTTGGCCTGCACGATATCCAGCGCAACCACTTCATGGTTCTGAGCAATCAGAATGCCGTTAGAAAGACCGACATACCCTGTTCCGGAAATTGTTATTTTCATTCGCTAATGACTTCTTTTAGTTAACTGTATTGATGGCCGGCAGACCATCGCGATAAACATAACTGTTGGGCTTTGTACCTCCTGGCAAACAGCAGTGTCAAGGCAAACCAGGAGTAATCACAACGAGGGGGATGAGATTCAGACTACTTCGAATAATGCGCGGCATTTTTTGCATAAAAAAACCCGGAGACAGGCTCCGGGTTTGATGAAAGCGAGTAAGTTAACTTATTCCATCCATTCGGTGTGGAACACGCCTTCTTTATCCGTGCGCTTGTAAGTATGCGCGCCGAAATAGTCACGCTGTGCCTGAATCAAGTTGGCAGGCAGAACGGCAGCGCGGTAGCTATCGTAATACGCCACCGCAGCGGAGAAGGTTGGAACCGGGATACCGTTCTGTACAGCGTAGGCAACCACGTCACGCAGCGCCTGCTGGTACTCGTCTGCAATCTTCTTAAAGTACGGTGCCAGCAGCAGGTTAGCGATACCCGCGTTTTCAGCATAGGCATCGGTGATTTTCTGCAGGAACTGCGCACGAATGATGCAACCCGCGCGGAAGATCTTCGCAATCTCGCCGTAATTCAGATCCCAGTTGTTCTCGTCTGACGCCGCACGCAGCTGAGAGAAGCCCTGCGCGTAGGAGACGATTTTACCCAGGTACAGGGCGCGACGAACTTTCTCGACGAACTCAGCTTTGTCACCGGCTGGTTTAGCCTGTGGGCCTGACAGCACTTTAGAAGCCGCAACGCGCTGCTCTTTCAGAGAAGAGATATAACGCGCAAAGACGGATTCGGTGATCAGAGACAGCGGCTCGCCCAGATCCAGAGAGCTCTGGCTGGTCCATTTACCGGTACCTTTGTTCGCTGCTTCATCCAGAATCACATCAACCAGGTATTTACCTTCTTCATCTTTCTTCGTGAAGATATCTTTGGTGATGTCGATCAGGTAGCTGTTCAGCTCGCCTTTGTTCCACTCGGTAAAGGTTTCAGCCAGCTCTTCATTAGAGAGATTCAGGCCGCCTTTCAGCAGGGAGTATGCTTCTGCGATCAGCTGCATATCGCCGTATTCGATGCCGTTGTGCACCATTTTTACATAGTGACCCGCACCGTCCGGACCGATATAAGTCACACACGGCTCGCCATCTTCCGCAACAGCAGCGATTTTAGTCAGAATAGGCGCAACCAGTTCGTACGCTTCTTTCTGGCCACCAGGCATGATAGATGGGCCTTTCAGCGCGCCCTCTTCACCACCGGAAACACCGGTACCGATGAAGTTGAAGCCTTCAGCGGACAATTCACGGTTACGACGAATGGTGTCCTGGAAGAAGGTGTTACCGCCATCAATGATGATGTCGCCTTTTTCGAGGTAAGGCTTCAGGGAGTCGATAGCTGCATCGGTACCTGCGCCCGCTTTCACCATTAGCAGGATTCGACGAGGCGTTTCCAGAGACTCAACGAACTCTTTCACCGTATAGAAAGGAACCAGCTTCTTGCCTGGGTTCTCGGCAATCACTTCTTCAGTCTTATCACGGGAGCGGTTGAAAACGGAGACGGTATAACCACGGCTTTCGATGTTGAGCGCCAGGTTGCGCCCCATCACTGCCATACCGACAACGCCGATCTGTTGCTTGGACATTACATACTCCTGTCAGGTGTGGTCCCACCAGGTACTTCCCGGTGGATATATTATCGAATAATCTTAACTCAGAAATCGAGAGCAGAGGTAGGTAATTATGGTCATTAATACACTTTAGCCATAACAAAAGCATGGCTTTATCAAGTGGTCATTTTTGCGTCGTTGAAATACATTGCTTTTTATATTCTTTAATAGTTTTTTGGTAAATATAATAGCTTAACTTAGGTATACGTTTCAAATTCTTATCATCGAAATCGACACCAATTATTCCAAATCTATTTTTGTAACCCCATAACCACTCGAAATTATCGAGCAAGCTCCAAAATAGATAGCCCTGAATATCCAATCCTTCCTTTTTTGCATTCATAACGGCAGTAACATGTCTCTTGAGATAGTCTGCTCTCAACTTATCAGAAATGACCCCTTCCTTAAGTTGTTCATCAGCTAAACCAAAACCTGCACCATTCTCAGTAATAATGAAGGTAGGATGAGCATATTCGGCATCAATCTTTTTCATCATTGTAACCAACGCCTCAGGAGAAACAGGTCCGTTGACGGATGGTTTTTTATCTGGGTTAGGGACATTACCTATTTCAAACGGTTCAGATTCATCATGCTTAACCAATGTTGGACCATAATAGTTTACGCCGATGAAATCAGGTTTTCCTTGGGTAATCAATTGCATATCTTGAAATGTGGGCTTAAATTTAGGATATGCTGATTGATACATTTTCAATACTGAATCTGGATATTTTCCCTTATATAGAGCATCCAGAATCCAGTTGTTGTGGAGATCGTTACATAACTGCTCAGTAGTACTATTTGGATGTCCATTATCGATGCAAGGAGATAAGTTTAACGCAATGCCAATACGTCCATCATATTTAGCCTTGTGGTAATTACGTACCACCATCGCATTTGCAATCAAAAGATTGTGTAATGCTACCGCTTGTTTACCACGAGACGCTACGGACAAAACGTCACGGTATCCGTCTGGTTTTTTTTCAATGAGATTTGCTGCAAGGGGTTCAAGAGTAAAAACATAGCCTTCAGGCTCATTAAAGGTAATAAAATTATGACTTTTATTACCAAAATTCTCAAAAATTACTTGTGCAAATTTTTCGAACCACACTGGTGATTCAGGGTTAGACCAACTACCTTTTTTATAAAGCGCTAATGGCATGTCCCAGTGGTAAAGTGTAATCACCGGCTCAATATTAGCTTCTTTTAAGTCAGCAATAAGTTGGTTGTAATATTCTAATCCCTTTTTATTTACCGTTACGCCGTCAGGCATCACCCTGGACCAGGATATGGAGAAGCGGTACGAATTGACACCTAATTCTTTCATGAGTTGTATATCTTTTAGATAGACATCCCGAGAAATTTGATTGGCAGCAACATCTCCATTTTCTACGGTACCAATAATATATTTTGTTACTTCATTATGAGTAAAATAATCCCAGTTTGAAGGACCCTTTCCACTCTCATTCCAGCCACCTTCAACCTGGTAAGATGAGGATGCCGTGCCCCAGAGAAAATCACATTGTTGTTTTTCACCAGAGAATGCAGGAGGTAAAAGAAGCGCAGAGGTAAGGAAAAAATATTTTGCTTTCATTTTATAATCAAGGCCTGATAGCTATTAAGGGTATGATATTATTAATTTTATAAATCGCTATTTGCTATTTTTTATTAAATTGAGCAAATACTGACCGTAATTGGTCTTGCTCATTTCATTCCCGTAGGTCAGGACCTCACTCTCAGTGAGCCAGCCGTTACGGTAAGCAATTTCCTCCAGGCAGGCGATTTTGAACCCTTGTCGCTTCTCAATAGTATGAATAAATTGTGATGCTTCGATTAAACTGTCATGGGTACCGGTATCGAGCCATGCAAAACCTCGTCCCAGTAATTCTACCTGAAGATTTCCCTGTTCGAGATACATCTCATTCAGCGTAGTAATTTCAAGTTCACCCCGTGCTGATGGTTTAACACGTTTTGCCATATCAACCACGTTTGCATCATAAAAATATAGGCCAGTTACAGCCCAGTTGGATTTAGGTGCAGCTGGTTTTTCTTCTATGCTTAATGCCTTAAAGTTTTCATCAAACTCTACAACACCAAAACGTTCTGGATCCATTACCTGGTAGCCAAAAACAGTAGCCCCGGCATTACCTGAAACAACCGATTCAAGTTTCCTACCAAAACTCTGCCCGAAGAAAATATTATCACCTAATACTAAGGCACATTTATCACCAGAGATAAACTCTTCACCAATTATGAATGCTTGCGCAAGGCCATCAGGAGACGGCTGAATTTCATAGGACAAATTAATTCCGAAACGACTACCATCTCCTAACAAACGTTTAAAAGAAGGCAGATCTTCAGGTGTTGTGATTAAAAGAATATCACGGATACCCGCAAGCATAAGCACCGACATTGGATAATAAACCATAGGTTTATCATAAATGGGTAAAAGTTGTTTAGAGACTCCACGTGTAATTGGGTGTAAACGTGTTCCTGAACCGCCAGCAAGAATAATACCCTTCATTCTACTACCTCAATACTCTTAAGCTAAATTAGAATTAATATCTTTCAATTAAACAACATCTTTTCTGATATCAGTTGAGCACAATGTTTTTACCCATGAGTCTACGCTATAACGCGAAATGGCATCCGTATGCTTATCATCATACGGGATATCAAAAAAAGCAGAGTCTATATAAATGTTTTCGCGGTCAATAAAATAAAAATTTTCAGCTGCATAAAAGTCGTAGTCCTTAACTCTGCTATTAGTAGTTATGAACTTCCTCTTTAGAGGTAAGCATTCTATTGTTCTCATCGTCAAACCTGTCTGCCGGGGATGCTGGATGTCAAGCACAGCATCAGCACCAGAGAAGAATGACGCGATCTGTTTTTTATTTCTAGAGCGAAGTGTAAAACTAAAGAGTCTGTATTTAATGACATCTTTTATATTGGTAAGAATAAAACCAGCCAATACAACAATAGAAGGAAAATAAAGCACAAACCTTAAATCATATTCATTTTTATATTTCTCATAAATTTCCCCTAATAGCTTGTATCTGTCACTATGTACGGTACCGAGGAATGCAATACTTGGCTTAACGTTCTTTGCTGTTTTTCTTGTCGCTGTGCTTACAAAATCAGGGGAATAAAACAATGGCAAATGATCCATAAAATCATATTCTCGAGCATCATTATCATCAAAGGTAAACACTCGGTCAAATAAGTTTAGATACTCCTGAATATGAGGGTAATTTTTAATAGAATCCCACGCGTAGTAAATGAATTGAGCACTCTTATATTTATTTTTGAATTTAAGTAGATTTTTTCTATCGAGAGACTCACCTTTAAGCACTATAACATAGTCGTAATCATCTCTTGTTTGTAGCAATATCCTCTCAAAATACGCGTCTGAAATGCGTTTGAGGAAATTATTATCTTTCCAGAGCCTAAGTAAAATTTTAAAAAAGACGTTATTAAATGGCTTTTCATCGAAATAATCAACGGTGGCACCGGCTCGCCTTAATCCATCAGATATTTCGGTTTCATAATTAAAAAAGCGAGGACATAAAAACAGCACTTTCATTTTAAATACTCTTCTTCACAATGGCCGGAATGCCTACAAGTAGCACATTGTCATCACAGGAATGCATTACAACAGCGTTAGCCGCGACAATAACATTGTCACCAATTCGAATACCACCAAGAACCTTAGCCCCAGATGCAACTACTACATTATCACCTAAAACAGGGCGATTAGCGTGATTGAATGGAATATCGATATTTTTCGCACCCAGCGTAACTTGCTGGTATATTGTTGCGTTAACACCAATTTTAGATGCGCCAATAACAATACCCTGCGAGTGTGGTATAAAAAAACCACCACCTATTTCGCAGTTTGACGCAATTTCAACCCCAAAAACAATAAAATTTATTAGCGAAAAAATCTTTCCTAAAACAGGGATTCTTTTCTTAAAGCAAAAATGACTCATGCGGTATAAAATAACTGGAGTCATTTTCATTCCGATAAAAGCTGAAATTATACCTAAAAGAGAAACTTTTGATTTATTACGCCCACTCAGTTTGTAATATCTCCGTACATCTTCCTTAACTAACTCAAACATTAGGATGACTCCCTGTAA
>NZ_JADCLF010000011.1:0-43387 GCF_014982345.1 Enterobacter cloacae complex sp. P1B
GGTGACCACTGGCACGCCACGGCTGAACTGTATAAATAAACCCTCGTCGTATCTCATCATACGACTTGCCCCTGGCCTCGTGGTCAGGGGCTTTTTTCATTTAATGCCGCGCGTTAAAGCGAAGCTGTCCTTCAAGCTCTTCCTCCGCTTCATCGAAGAGTAATATCAGCGCGCCGAAACGTCTGCGCAGCTTATCGGGCAGATGGATAAACTCAATCTCCAGCGGTAGCGGCAGCATGCTGCCGGTGACCACGTCCCACAGCGTATCCAGATTGGTCACGCTTTCCCGTTCAAGATCAAACGCCCGGATAAATTCCCGATAAAAGTCTTCCTGACTGTCGATTTCGTCAAAATCAAAAGTATAGGTTTTCATTGCCAGCCACCCAGTCCAGGCGGGCGGCAGATGCCGCCCAGTCTATTATAATCCCCCGATATGCAGGGTTTTAACTTCCAGATACTCTTCCAGCCCCAGCACGGATCCCTCACGTCCAAGACCGGACTCTTTTACGCCGCCGAAAGGCCCCAGCTCGGTGGAAACGGCGCACTCGTTAATGCCAATCATCCCGCTCTCGATGGCCTGTGAAACGCGGAAAACCCGGGAAAGGTTCTGGGTGTAGAAGTAAGCTGCCAGCCCGTAAGGCGTGTTATTCGCACGCTGGATAACTTCATCTTCCGAGGTGAAGCGGAAACACGCCGCAACCGGACCAAACGTCTCTTCTTCTGCCAGCTTCATGCCTTCGTGACAGTCGCCCAGCACGGTTGGCATCCAGAAATTACCGCCCAGCGGATGGGGTTTGCCGCCCGCCAGCACGGTCGCCCCTCGTGTGACAGCATCTTCAACATGCTCACGGACCTTGTCGACCGCGGCGGATTCAATCAGCGGCCCGACGACGACGCCGTCCTCAAGGCCATTCCCCACCTTAAGGGCATTAACCGCATCTGCGAGCTTATTCACAAACTTGTCGTAGACGGTTTCCTGAATGTAGAAGCGGTTCACGCTGACGCAGACCTGCCCGGCATTGCGGAATTTATTGGCAATTGCGCCTTTTACCGCAGCCTCGATGTCGGCATCCTCAAAGACGATATACGGAGCATTTCCCCCCAGCTCCATCGAGACTTTTTTCATGGTTTCTGCGGCGTTGCGCACCAGCGTTTTGCCGACGGAGGTCGAACCGGTAAAGGAGATTTTACGCACGTCGTGGCTGGCCATGATCGCATCGCTGATTTCATGGGTATTTCCGGCCACCGCGTTGAGCACACCGTCGGGCACGCCCGCCTGTTTTGCCAGCGTCAGCAGCGCAAAGGCGCTGAGCGGCGTGTTATTGGCCGGTTTGATGACACCGGTACACCCGGCTGCCAGCGCCGGGCCTAGCTTGCGGGTGAGCATCGCCATCGGGAAGTTCCACGGCGTGATGGCCGCGACGACGCCGATGGGTTCACGGGTCGCCAGAATGCGCGAGCCGGGCTTGATTGGCGGAATAATTTCACCGTTCGCGCGCTTGGCCTCTTCGGCAAACCACTGGATAAAGCTGGCGGCATACTCCACTTCCCCTTCCGCCTCTTTCAGGGGCTTGCCCTGCTCGGTGGTCATTAACCGCCCGAGCCAGCTTTTATTTTCAATAATCAGTTCGTACCAGCGGTACAGAATCGCCGAACGCTCTTTCGCGGTTTTGGCACGCCATGCCGGGAAGGCTTTGGTGGCCGCTGCGATCGCTTCTTCGGTTTGCGCTTTACCCGCTTTCGCAACTTTAGCGATGACCTCACCGGTCGCGGGGTTCAGCACATCAAACGTTGTGTCCAGCGTTTTCCAGATGCCGTCGACCAGATAGCCGGTCTGAAAAAGAGTGTTGTCCTGAAGCGCCTGAGTCGTCATGTGTCCTCCCTTCCTGAATGTAAGTACGTGCTGGAATAAGTATAGCCACAAAAAAACCGGCGCTTTTGGCGTCGGTTTTTTTACTTCAGTTAGTTATCCGTGAGGGCATTCTGGTAGCGATGCAGCATAAACACCAGCCGCCCTACCGGCTCGGTCACCTGTGGCGGCGCTTGCCAGTGCTTGAGCTTTTCCTGATAAATATCTAGTTCTTCAAGCAGTTGGGTAAAGTATCGACGGCGTTTGTCGTCACTGCTGGCGGAAAGCACATGGTCGGCGGTACGACGCAGCTGACGGTGGAAGGCCGAGAGATCGTCGTTGATCGGCACCGGCGCGTTGCGCAGACGCTGGTGCGCGATGATCATGGTTAACGCCAGGCGGAACTTCGCTATGTCGCCCGGGAATTTGTTCAGCAGTAAAAACAGCTGCTGGTAGAGCGCGGGCAGGTGGTTCTCTTTACGACGCGCGGTATTGGTAGTCATCGACGACACGGCAGCCGATACAAACTGGTTCAGCAATACGCGCCCCGTCCGCGCCTGCGAGTTATCCCGGACCAGCAGAATCACCATCATCGCCAGGAAGCAGCCCACCAGCTGACCCAGCGCGCTGTCGAGGAACTGGCTGAAGTGGAAGGTCATCGGGTTATCCAGCACGATGATGTTAATCGTACTCGCCAGCGCCCCCAGCGATCCCAGGCGGCGCTTTTGCACTTCAATGCCGATAAAGAACGCCATCACCGCCAGGCTAATACAGAGCAGCAGCATGCTCTGTTGCGTCGACGGGATGATGACCAGGAAATAGAGCGCGCCTATCGGCAGCGCGGCGATGGTGCCGTAGAGGAAATCAATGGCGACCATGCGCGGGTTAGGCAGACGCATCGCCAGTGCGGTCACGACGGCAATCATCACCATCGCCCCGCTGCCAGACGTCCAGCCCGTCCACAGCCAGAACAGCGTGCCGAGCATACAGGCAAGCGTGGTACGCCAGAAGTTGACCATCGCGTGATGCCGCTCGGCAGACTCCGCCTTGATCACCACTTCGCCCTGGAGCACCTCTTCTTCCGCCGCGCTGATTTTGGTGTTACCGATCACGCCGCGCTTAAGCAGCAGATAGCGCGTTGCGGCCCCAACCCAGGTGTAGATCGTCACCGGCGTCTCGCGCTCCCCGGTCCAGGCAATCACCCGGCGCATGCGCTTAAGCTGCTTATGCACGTCCTGTACGGTCTCTACCGGCTCGGCAAACAGCTCACGGAACGTGTCGGTGACTGCTTCCGGGCGGGTGTTCTGGATGAGATAGGTTTCGCACGCCTGGGTAATCAGCGTTAAGGAGACGGTATTCAGGGCTTTAAGGCGACGATTCGCCCGCGCCCAGCGAGACGACTCCATATTGAGGTTGCTGCGCATCCCTTCCAGCGCCTGCGTACGACGAACCAGCCCGCTCCAGGCTTTATCCACCTCTTCGCTGTCGCCGTGTTTAATGCACAGCTGCATCAGCTGGTACTGGGCAACGATCAGCGCGTCCAGCTCGCGATCCACCTCTTGCTTGATCGAGCGCGGGGAGAAAAGCAGGTCGGCCACGATCGCGCAGACAATACCAATCACAATCTCGCTGCAGCGCTCCACGGCAAACTGCGGCGCGAGCAGCGGTTCGCTTTGGATGGTGATGACAATGATCAACGCGGTATAGCCCGCCAGCCCCCAGGCGTAGGAGTTCTCAACTTTTACCAGAGACGAGACCCAGGTGCAGAAGCCCGCCCAGATGCAGCACACCATTAGCATCAGCAGCGGCGTGCGGATCATCAGAATAATAATGGTCAGCGCCGCGAAACAGCCGATAAACGTCCCGATAATACGTAGCATCCCGCGATAGCGGATCGCACCAGAGTAGGGTTCTCCACCCGCGGCGAAGGCAGGGCCCGCCGCGACAATCGCGGCGGTCAGCACCGCCCAGCGAGGGGTTTCAAGCTGGAAGTGGAAGCCAACGAACAGCGCCAGCACGATGGCGCACGCCAGCTTCACGGCGAAGCGAATGTGCTGACTGGCGATGGAAAAGATACCCATGGCGATTAACCAAACTCGCGCAGGCGATGGGCAATTTTACGGAAGAGGGAGTCCTGGCTGGCATCCCGATCTTTTTCTCCGGTGATCACCACCGTCGCCGTGGTACCCGCTGGCCACAGGTTGCCCTGCTGCTCATCCAGATGAATACGTACCGGCACGCGTTGCGCCAGACGCACCCACTCCAGGTTAGAATCCACCGTCGCCATCCCTTTGGCATCGTTAGAGCTGCTGGAGTTGGTTACCCCTGCGGCAACGCTGTCGACGGTACCTTTAAAGACGCGGTTGCTGCCAAGCGGCGTGACTTCTGCGCGATAACCCGGACGAACGCCCTCCAGCTTGGTCTCTTCCATATAGGCGAGCACGTAGAAGGAGTTCTGTTTAACCAGCGCCACGGCGGTTGAGCCACGGGTGATAAACTCCCCGGCATAGACGTTCAGGTTGGTCACCCAGCCATCGGCCGGCGCGCGGATCACGGTACGCTCCAGGTCGAGCTTCGCCAGATCGCGCGTTGCCTGCGCTTTCGCTAACTGGTGCAGCACGGTTTGCAGCACGTTGTTGGACTGGTCAATCTCTTCGCGGGACATGGCCTGAACGCCAAGCTGGTTACGACGGCCTGCCTCACGGCGTTTCTCTGCGGCCAGCGCCTGGTAATAGGCCACGTCTGCTTCTGCTTCCTCCAGCGCCTTCTGGTAACGAGGCTGGTCGATGGTGAACAGGACCTGATCTTTCTTCACCAGCTGGTTATCGTGAACGTTAACCGCCGTGATAAGGCCGGCCACGTCGGGGGCAATTGCCACCACATCGGCGCTAAAGCGCGCGTCACGCGTCCACGGTGATTCGGTGTAATAAACCCAGGCGCGAAAAATAGCGATGAACGCGAGGATAACCAGCGCCATGGTAATGGCGGTGCGGGAGATTTTTCTTGTTAGCGTTTTCACATCAACCTCAGACAAACATGCGCGATATCAGGTAAAACAGGCAGCAATACAGCGCGGTATTGAACAATGCAGGGTGCCAGACGAAATCGTAGATCCCAGTCGGGACCAGCACCTTGCGCACCAGCCAGAAGATCGCCAGTGATAAAAGAAGCTCGAAAAATATCGGTGGGAACGACAGACCGAACACCACGATAACGGGAAACAGACTCATGTTGACCTTGATAAGAGAGAGTGCAGGCTTCAGAATTTTTTAGCGCACGCCATCGCAGGAGAGCTAGAAACGCAGGGCGAGAATGGCGCAGCCGTTATGTAATTAATAATATATTAACGTAACTGTTATGCTGTTATCTATCATATGTGATCTAAATCACTTTTAAGCCAGAGTGAACAATGGAACGTTTAAAACGCATGTCCGTCTTCGCCAAAGTGGTTGAACTCGGCTCATTTACCGCCGCTGCGCGCCAGCTTCAGATGAGCGTCTCATCCATCAGCCAGACGGTGTCCAAACTGGAAGATGAGCTTCAGGTTAAGCTGCTCAACCGCAGCACCCGCAGCATCGGGTTGACGGAAGCCGGTAAAATTTACTATCAGGGCTGTCGCCGCATGCTGCATGAAGTGCAGGATGTTCACGAGCAACTCTATGCCTTTAACAACACGCCCATCGGCACGCTGCGTATAGGGTGTTCTTCAACTATGGCACAAAATGTTCTCGCTGCCATGACGGCGGACATGCTGAAAGAGTACCCTGGGCTTACCGTCAATCTGGTGACGGGCATCCCTGCCCCAGACCTGATCGCCGATGGATTAGACGTGGTGATCCGCGTTGGCGCGTTGCAGGACTCCAGCCTGTTCTCACGTCGCCTCGGAAGCATGCCAATGGTGGTCTGTGCCTCGAAGAGCTATCTGGCGCAGTACGGTGTGCCCGAGAAACCTGCCGATCTCGCTAACCACTCCTGGCTGGAGTACAGCGTCCGCCCCGATAATGAATTTGAGCTGATTGCTCCGGAAGGGATCTCCACCAGGCTGCTGCCGGAAGGCCGGTTCGTCACCAACGATCCGATGACCATTTCGCGCTGGCTGGTGGCCGGCGCCGGGATCGCCTACGTGCCGCTGATGTGGGTGATCAATGAGATCAACAGCGGCGTGCTGGAGATCCTCTTCCCGCGCTATCAGTCCGATCCGCGCCCGGTCTACGCCCTGTATACCGAGAAGGACAAGCTGCCCCTCAAAGTACAGGTGTGTATTAACTATCTGACCGACTATTTTGTCGACGTAGCAGAGCTGTTTCAGGGAATGCGCGGTAGAAGAAAGGAATAAGTAATTAATTTCTGAAATATCCGCACCATTAATATTTCCGGATGAAGCCAGCCTTCATCCAGGAATATTCTTTAGCTTCTACCAGGAATAGCGAATTGACACTGCCGCCGCCTGCCCTTTACCTTATAAACAGTCTGGCATTCAGACTGTTATTATTTTGTTGCTGATTTGAATAATAAAATGTATTCCGCAGGATGACGTTAAACAAGGAAACGAAATGAATCTATTTGAACAAACACCGCCGTCACGCAGGCGCTACGGACTCGCCGCGTTCATTGGCTTAATTGCAGGAATTGTCTCCGCGTTTGTCAAATGGGGAGCCGAGGTACCACTCCCGCCACGCAGTCCCACCGATTTATTTACCGGCGCATGCGGCCCTGAGCAATTAATAAGAGCCGCAGGCCAGATAGATTGCTCCCGCAATTTTTTAAATCCACCCTATGTGTTTTTACGCGACTGGCTGGGCGTAGTTGATCCTAACGCAGCAGTTTATACCTTTGCCGGACATATATTTAACTGGGTCGGCGTAACGCATATTATTTTCTCAATCGTCTTCGCGGTTGGGTATTGTGTCGTTGCTGAAGTCTTCCCGAAAATTAAACTCTGGCAGGGTTTGCTGGCGGGTGCATTGGCACAGCTTTTTGTTCACATGCTCTCCTTCCCGCTGATGGGGCTGACGCCACCGCTGTTTGATCTGCCCTGGTATGAACACGTGTCAGAGATCGTGGGTCATCTGGTCTGGTTCTGGTCGATCGAAATCATTCGACGTGACTTGCGTAACCGCATTACTCACGAGCCGGATCCGGAGATCCCGCTGGGTAACTTACGTTAAAAAAATGGCGCTACATCTGTAGCGCCATTTTTTATGTTTGCTCAGGTCAGGCCGTGCCGCCCACCGTCAGATTATCCACTTTCAGCGTTGGCTGACCCACGCCAACCGGCAGGCTCTGGCCTTCTTTACCGCAGACGCCCACGCCGTTATCCAGCTTCAGATCGTTACCAACCATGGAAATCTGCTGCATGGCTTCAATGCCGGAGCCAATCAGCGTCGCGCCTTTCACCGCTTTGGTCACTTTGCCCTTCTCGATCAGGTACGCTTCTGAAGTCGAGAAGACAAACTTACCGGAGGTGATATCCACCTGGCCGCCGCCAAAGTTTGGCGCAAAGATACCGTAATCCACGGATTCGATAATCTCCTGCGGCGTGGATTTGCCCGGCAGCATATAAGTGTTGGTCATGCGCGGCATCGGCAGGTGCGCGTAAGATTCACGGCGGCCGTTACCCGTTGGCGCTACGCCCATCAGGCGCGCGTTGAGTTTGTCCTGCATGTAGCCTTTCAGAACGCCGTTTTCGATCAGCACGTTGTACTGGCCTGGCGTACCTTCATCGTCGATAGAAATCGAGCCGCGGCGGTCAAGCATGGTGCCATCATCCACTACGGTGCAAAGCTCAGAGGAGACGAGCTGTCCGATCTGGCCGCTGAACACGGACGTCCCACGACGGTTAAAATCGCCTTCCAGACCGTGGCCCACCGCTTCGTGCAGCAGCACGCCCGGCCAGCCTGCGCCCAGCACCACCGGGAATGTCCCGGCCGGCGCCGCAACAGCATTAAGATTCACCAGCGCCATGCGCACGGCTTCTTTAGCCCACGCGTCAGCACGCGCTTCGCCGTCAACATCACCCAGGAACCAGTCATAGCCGAAACGACCGCCGCCGCCGCTTGAGCCGCGCTCGCGTTTGCCGTTGTCATCGACCTGCACGCTGATGGAGAGACGCACCAGCGGACGCACATCGGCCGCCAGAGTACCGTCCGTTGCCGCCACCAGAATCAGTTCATACACACCGCTCAGGCTGGCGGAGACTTCCTGAACACGTTTGTCGGCCGCGCGGGCCACTTTGTCCACGCGGCGCAGGATGTCCAGCTTCTCTTCGCGGCTCATGCTCTGCAGCGGGTCGATGCTGGTATAAAGCGCGGAGTGCTGCACTTCACCAAGGGTTTTCACGCGACCGTCGCCGGCATCGCGCACAATGGTACGCGCGGCCTGCGCGCTCTGCTCAAGCGCGGCCAGGCTAATCTGGTCGGCATAGGCAAAACCGGTTTTTTCACCGCTGATGGCGCGCACGCCGACGCCCTGGTCAATGTTATATGAGCCATCTTTGATGATGCTGTCTTCTAAAACCCAGGATTCGTGATAGCTCGACTGGAAATAGAGATCGCCGTAGTCGAGACGGCGTTCGGTCAGTTGACCAAGAATGGAGAACAGGTCCTGATGGCTCAGGCCGTTCGCTGCGAGCAAATGTTCACTTACCAGGTTCAGACTCATCGTATTGCTACTCGTTCGTTGCCGCCCGTGGCGGTATAAAGATCGTATTTATTGAGAGTGAGGCAATTACCAGCCCACGTCAAATCATTGCTGTGCATCTTTGCGCGGCTGGCGCAGCACCTCGTTAATCTGCGGTTTATCCACCGGACCGGTAATGCGGTAGCGCAGAATGGAGACCTTGCTCCACAGCGGCCCCAGCACTTTACTGGCGGCAAACACCGCCGCACCGACAATCGGGTTAACCACAAAGGCCGCCGCCACACCCACGCTGGCGGAAATTTCCGGCGCCACCACGGCTTCCATATCCAGCTCGCGACGCACGAGGTTGACCGAGCCTTTCATGGCGATGTCCGCTTCCAGCCCATCCACCAGCGTGTCGTCCGTGTGCAGAACGCCGTCCTTGATCCACGCCGTACTGCGGATGGAATCGTAATAGAAACCTTCGCTGAAGGTGTCGCTGAAATCGAAGCGCAGCTTGCGAAGCAGCGCATCAAAACTCAGCAGACGCAGGATCTGCCCGGCACGCCCCGTGCTCACGTCGGCGATCTCACCTTTGCCAAAGTGTGTTTTCAGAATACCGTTCAGTGACGCTTCGTCCGGTGTCCACGGCGCGGCACGCCAGTGAAGATCATAATTAACGTTAAACGAGGAGCCGCGCAGCGGCGTGCTGATGCCAAAGAAGTTGGCTGCCGCATCCAGCTTGTTGCCTTTAATGTCGCCCTTCAGAGACGTGCGCTGCTCGCCCGGGTTATTCACCCACTCTCCACCCGCCGTCATGCGGCCAAAGCCGGTGTCGATCAATCCGCCGGAGAGCTTGAGCGTATTCCCCTGGATGGCAAAATCACCGTCGATACGGCCATATTTTTGCCCCCACAGCCAGCACTCCGCGCAGCGCAGCTGCAGATCGGGCCAGCCGCTAAAATCGACGCGGGTAGTATTACTCAGCGGCGATGTATTCGCCGGTTTATCTTTACTCGCGGCAGCCGGATTGTAGTAGAGATAGCGGATCGCTGCCTGCCACGGCGCGTTATTGCGCATGGTCAGCGTGCCGTTGATTTCCCGGCCCTGCGCCTCCACTTTTGAGCCGTTAGCGGTTGGCTGGGAGACAATGCTCAGATTGTTCCACTGCTGTCCGCCCAGCATCAGCGACGGCGTGCGTACGGTAATGGTCTGCGGGAACTGGGCGGCCTCATCAACGTTTTGCCCAACGCCTTTCTGGAAGAGCGCCAGCCACTCCGCGCCGTCCATCGGCGGGAGATTCAGCTCAACGCCCGCATGCTCAGGCAACGGCGGCGTGGTTTTGCTGTCCGTCGTCCAGATGGCTCTGTCGAGGGTAAGCTTGCGGTTAAGCAGCCAGCGGCTGTTAAAGTGGTTTGTTCCGCCCGCACTTCCGGTCAGCGCGAAGCTGTCCAGATTGCCATCCACGTTAAGCTTCACCGGCAGCGGCTGTCCGGCCTGTTTATCCAGCGGCGCAGGCAGCTGGCTTTGAAGATTCTTCAGGTCACCCGTAATGTCGACCTTATAGTGTGCACCCGCGTGATAAGGCAGGTCGATTGCCACTTTGCCCTGCCAGGCGACCGCGCCCGCTACTGACGCCTCAATCGGCTTCGGCAGGACGTCCATACGCGACGGCTGCCAGTTGCCGTCCAGATTAACGGCCACCTGATAAGCCTTTTGCCCCTCGGCTGTTGAGAAGTCGATATTCACCGGCTGATTAAACCAGCTGGCGGTCAGCGGTTCGCTTTTCAAATTACCGTTCACAAAGCTGAACTGTCCGCTGAGGTCTTTCAGGGTGCTATCAAGCGGTTTAATGTACAGGCTGTTGTTCTTCAGACGGACGTCACCTTTGGCGGTGGTCATTTCACCGTCCAGCGGGATATCAAGATGTAAGCGAGCATTCACATCGCCATCGAGCTGGAGCTGCTGAAGGGTCGCCGCCAGCGACTCTTTGAGTGGCGTCTCCTCAAAGTACGGCCCCACCGCTTTCCCCGGGCCGTTGATGTCGGCATCAATCAGCAGCTTCTCTTTTGAGTAGTCCGGGATGTTGGCCGTCAGGTTGCTGGCCGTTACGCCTCCCAGCGCAACGCTGTCCGCCTTCATCCATAATCCGTCGTTGAGGAAGTTAAGCTCGATATCCAGGTTTTTCAGCGCGGGCCAGCCCGGCTGGAACGCGAAGGTGGCGTCGTGCAGCGGCACCAGCACCTGGAACTGCCCCTCATTATGTTTGTACGGGAAAAGATGCGGGTTACCGCCGTAGACCAGCGTGGCGTTTTCCGCCTGACCGCCCTGAATTGCGCCGCTCAGATAGTCGACCAGCGCTTTACCCATCAGATTTTCCGGGAAATAGCGCCAGGCCTGAGAACCGTCATCGGTACTGATCCCGGCCAGAATGCCCAGCCACGGTTCGTCACCCTGCGGCTGTAAATAGCGGAAGTCACCCCGCGCGTGTACCGCTTTGGCTTTGACGTCGATATGGCGACCATCAAGCTGGAAGCCCTTATCGTTACGGAGCCAGTTAAGCACCGCGCTGCCCTGCTCAATTTCCAGCGGCGCGCGGAAGACCGTCTCGTAAGGCATTTTTGCGTTGTGCATATCAGCCGTGAGCCTGCCGTTCTCCACGCTGCCTTCCAGCTTGCCGCTGAAATGCTCCGCGCCCGGCAGCATCTTCCACTGCTTCCAGGCAAGATCTTTCCATGTTGCCTGGAAACGGGTTTTTTCCGTCGCCTGAAGCGGGATATCCAGCGCCAGAGAATCAATTTTTCCGCTCGGCTGCGTTGCCAGCCAGATCTCGCCCAGGTCCGGAGAGAGCTTTGCCGCCATGGAGCGCAGGCCTTCAATGGCCGCCAAATCCAGGTTACTGGCGCGGATGCGCAGCTCATCGCTGCGTTTACTCGCCGCGCCGCCCACGTCCTGCTCCGGCATCCAGGCCAGCGTCAGCGCACCGCGCGGCCACGGCTTGCCGTCCATCGTGATGCGCGTATCCGGGATGGCGAACTGCCAGCCCTCTTTTTCCTGCGTCACGTGCGCGGTGAGGTTATCGACGGAAAGCTGATGCTGCTGTCTTTCACCCTTCCAGCTCGCGCCCCCTTGCTTCAGCCAGATATCGCCGCTGGCAAATTTCCCTTTCGTCAGGGTCATCCAGCCCTCAAGGCTGAAACGGGCGGTTTCCAGCTGCATGTTTTGCTGCAGCCAGTCGCCGAGCCAGGGCTTTACATCCACATCGTCGGCCTGCAGCCAGACTTTGCCGTTGTTTAACAGGCCGTCATCGTCACGCAAGTCCATACGCACCTGCATGACGCCGTGCTGGCCGTTCAGGCTGGAAAGATTGACCTGCCCCTCGGCGCGGTGTCGATCCTTGCCGTTAAGCCAGGTCAGCTGCGGGATCGCCAGTTCGGCGCGCTGGCCAGAAAGGGTAATAAAGCTCACTTCGCTGTCGCGCAGATCGAAATGATCGAACTGGCGGAGGAAGAGATCGCTGAAGCGGTTGGCTTCCAGGCCCTGATTGTTATCACCGCCCGTCAGCGGCGTATTGGTCAGAAACTGGAGTTGATAAAAGGTGAGATCGCGAAACTGCCAGCGCAGATGCAGCAGGCTTTGCCAGACGTCCAGCGCCAGGGTTACGCGTTTGATTTTGAGATGACCGCCATCTTTCAGGCTGGCCTTGATGTCACGGACATCCAGCGTCGGGCCAAAATTCTGCCAGCTGGCGCTAACCTGGCTTACGTCGACCGGCACGCCGGTGGTGGATTCGATTTTCGCCAGCAGCTGCGGACGCCAGCTGTCCAGATGCGGTAAAACGAGGCGTAGCCCGCTCACGAGCAACGCGACAATCACGACCAGCGTTGCCCCTGTAAGCACTAAAATCCCCGGCAATCGCCTCACGCATCTCTCCTTGTCAGCTTTCGTCACGCAGCGTACTGCGTTTTACATCATTACGACGTCAAACTGCTCCTGGTTATAGAGCGGTTCAATTTGTACTTTTACCTGTTTGCCGACAAAGATTTCCACTTCCGCCAGCGCGTGCGACTCTTCGCCTTTCAGGGCTTCAGCCACCGCAGGGGAAGCATAGACCAGAAAACGGTCTGAGTCGTAGGCATGATGGACACGGACAATTTCACGCATGATCTCGTAGCAGACGGTCTCAACCGTCTTTACCGTTCCGCGTCCATGGCAGGTTGGACACTCATTACACAGGACATGTTCCACGCTTTCGCGGGTCCGTTTCCGGGTCATTTCCACCAGGCCGAGCTGCGAGAAGCCATTGATGCTGGTCTTCACGCGATCTTTACTCAGCGCCTGTTCCAGCGAGTGCAGCACACGACGACGATGGTCTTCATTACTCATATCGATAAAGTCGATGATGATAATGCCGCCGAGGTTGCGCAGACGAAGCTGACGCGCAATCGCCTGCGTGGCTTCGATGTTGGTGTTGAAGATGGTGTCGTCCAGATTGCGATGACCGACAAACGCGCCGGTGTTGATATCGACGGTGGTCATCGCTTCGGTCTGATCGATGATCAGATAGCCGCCGGATTTCAGTTCGACCTTGCGTTCTAGCGCTCGCTGGATCTCGTTTTCGACATCATAGAGATCGAAGATCGGCTGACGCCCGGTGTAATGCTCCAGCAGGCCCGGCATTTCCGGGATGTATTCAGCGGTAAACTCCAGCAGCGCTTCATACGTCAGGCGAGAGTCCACGCGGATGCGGTCGAGCTGCGCGTCGGCAAAATCACGCAGCACGCGCTGCGCAAGCGCCAGCTCACCGTACAGCTGGTAGCGAGTCTGGTTGCGTTTTTTACGCTCCATCACTTTGGTCCAGACGCGCTTCAGGTAAGCCGCATCCGACGCCAGGTCTTCTTCGCTGATCCCTTCTGCAGCGGTACGGATAATAAACCCGCCCTGTTCATCGCAGTAGGCGCTGACCACTTTCTTCAGCCGCTCGCGCTCGCTTTCGCTCTCAATACGCTGCGAAACGCCCACGTGCGACGCGCCGGGCATAAAGACCAGATAGCGGGAAGGTAAGGTAATGTCGGTGGTCAGACGGGCACCTTTGGTGCCAAGGGGATCTTTCACCACCTGCACCATTAAGTCCTGGCCCTGACGCACCAGCTCGGAAATGTCGCGCACGGCAAACTGCTTTTGCTCTTCGCCCGCGACGCACTCGGTGTGCGGCATGATGTCGGAGGCATGTAAAAATGCCGCCTTATCCAGTCCAATATCTACAAAAGCCGCCTGCATACCCGGCAGTACACGACTGACACGACCTTTGTAGATATTGCCTACTATTCCGCGCCGCGCTTCACGCTCAATATGAATTTCCTGAAGAATGCCACCGTCAATATAGGCCACACGGGTTTCCGATGGCGTTACGTTTACCAACAATTCAGCCGTCATAATTATCCCTTCCCTCACGCAGTGAGTTAAAATTGCTCAGCAACTCATACGTTTCCACCAGCGGTAAGCCGACTACGGCGTGATAGCTGCCATTAATCTTCCTGACAAAACAGCCACCCAACCCTTGAATACCGTATGCACCTGCTTTATCCATCGGTTCACCGCTGGCAATATAAGCGGCGATCTCGTCGTCGGTAATCACTCTGAACGTGACATCCGTAACCACCAGGCAATCCAGCACGTGCTGGCTGTCCGCCAGCGCGACGGCCGTCATCACCTGGTGCGTTTGCCCGGACATCTTGCGCAGCATGCGCGCCGCATGGCCAGCGTCATGCGGTTTCTCGAGGACTTCACCGTTAAGGATAACGATGGTATCTGCTCCCAGCACGGGCAGATCGCGCGGCACGCAGGCCACGCCCGCCTGCGCTTTCTCGCGTGCCAGGCGAGACACGTACTGCTGAGCACTTTCGCCCTCAGCACGTTTTTCTTCAATGCCGGTCACGATGCGTTCAAAAGAGACCCCTAACTGCGTCAGGAGTTCCTGACGGCGCGGGGAGCCGGAAGCAAGATACAGAGACGTCATAGAAACCTTTTATTGCACAGCAAACTGCTGGCGAACCTTACGCATCAGCAGGAATAGCCACGGCCAGAGCACACCGTTTACTACACTACTCCAGAACACTTCCGGTCGGAAAGAGACGTTGATCACTAAAAACTCTGCCCAGAAAACAACGATATCCGCAGCAAGCGACAACAGCATCACGACCAGGGCCTGTTGCCAGAGCGCGAGGTTACGGAAGAGCTGGAATTTCAGTGCGACGAGGTACGCAATAATGCTCATGGACAGGGCGCGCACGCCCAGCGTAGAGCCACTAATGAGATCCAGTATGGCACCCATCACAAAACCCGTGCCGACATTTACGCGATGCGGCAGGGCAAGGATCCAGTAAAGTAAAATGAGCAAGACCCAGTTTGGCCGGAAAACGAGAATGTTATCCGGCCAGGGCATAATCTGCAGCAACAGTGCAATGAGGAACGAGAGCCAGATGACCCAGCGTCCCTGGCTACGATAGCTTGCCACTACTGCCCTCCCGAAGAGAGTTTAGGCGGTGGCGGCGCATCAGGCTGCGGCTGCGTTAACCCGGTTGCCGGCGCAGGCACGGGCGCAGGCGGCCCCATAGAATCCGCTGGCGGAAGAACCTGCGGCATCATCTGCATCAGGCGTTCGTTCGCCACGCGATGCACCTCTTCAGGCGTCATCGGGTTAGCACCGTTACGATCGGCACCCCAGAGCAGCAGCAGGTAGCGCAGACGCTGTAAACCGGCGGTTGGACGGGCCTGAATCACGGTGTATGCACGCTGCGTATCCAGCTTAACCGAAGAGACCACCGCAACCGGGTAACCTTCAGGGAAGCGTCCACCGAGACCGGACGTCACCAGCACGTCGCCGACACGGATGTCCGTGTTAGCAGGCAGATGTTCCAGCTGCAGATCGTCCGTGCAGCCGTTACCGGCCGCAATCACGCGGATATCGTTACGCAGGACCTGGATCGGCAGCGCGTGGGTGGCGTCGCAAATCAGCAGCACGCGGCTGGTCAGTTTGGCGACAGCAACGACCTGGCCTACTACGCCCTTATCACTGATGACGGGCTGACCTTCATACACCCCGTTCACGCTCCCTTTGTCGATCACAACCTGATCGCTGTAAGGGTCGTTCACGGTGGAGATCACCTGGGTAACCATCTTCTGCTCGTCCTGACGCAGCGGCGAGCCGAGCAGTTCACGCAGACGCGCGTTTTCCTGCTTGTATTGCCCCAGCATCAGCAGTTCGCTGTTTTTCAGCAGCAGTTCCTGGCGTAATGCCCGGTTTTCAAGTTCGAGCTGGTCTCGTGAAGACAGCGTTTGAGAAACGGAGTCGAGCAGTTCACGGGGACCATTTGATATAAAGTAGAAAGGACTGACGGCGGTATCCATGTACGTTCGGATCTGGCTGAACGTACCGAGGCGGCTATCGGCAATAATGACGCCAAGCGCAACCAGAACCGCCAGAATGAGGCGAAACTGTAGCGATGGGCCACGGCTAAAAATTGGCTTCATAGGCTATGCGTATTCTCGTGTCAGAGAGAAAGGGTAGCGATTCGCTACCCTTTCACCATGACTACTCTTCGCTGAACAAGTCGCCGCCGTGCATGTCGATCATTTCCAGCGCCTTGCCACCACCGCGGGCGACGCAAGTCAGTGGATCTTCTGCAACTACGACAGGAATACCTGTCTCTTCCATCAACAGGCGGTCGAGGTTACGCAGCAGCGCACCACCACCGGTCAGAACCATACCGCGCTCGGAGATGTCGGACGCCAGTTCTGGTGGGCACTGTTCCAGCGCAACCATTACCGCGCTCACGATGCCCGTCAGTGGTTCCTGCAGTGCTTCCAGAATTTCGTTGGAGTTCAGGGTAAAGCCGCGTGGAACACCTTCCGCCAGGTTACGGCCACGCACTTCGATCTCACGCACTTCATCGCCCGGATACGCAGAACCGATTTCGTGTTTGATACGCTCTGCGGTGGCTTCACCGATCAGAGAGCCGTAATTACGGCGCACGTAATTGATGATGGCTTCATCGAAGCGGTCACCACCGATACGTACGGAGGAGGAGTACACCACGCCGTTCAGTGAGATAACGGCCACTTCAGTGGTACCACCACCGATATCCACCACCATAGAACCGGTGGCTTCAGAAACAGGCAGACCCGCACCGATTGCCGCAGCCATTGGCTCTTCAATCAGGAACACTTCACGTGCGCCTGCACCCTGGGCAGATTCACGGATTGCGCGACGTTCTACCTGGGTTGCGCCAACCGGTACACACACCAGAACACGCGGGCTTGGGCGCATGAAGCTGTTGCTGTGAACCTGCTTGATGAAGTGCTGAAGCATTTTTTCAGTCACGAAGAAATCAGCGATAACGCCGTCTTTCATTGGTCGAATAGCGGCGATGTTGCCAGGGGTACGACCCAGCATCTGCTTCGCGTCATGACCCACTGCGGCCACGCTTTTCGGCGAGCCTGCACGATCCTGACGAATGGCCACAACAGAAGGCTCATTCAATACGATGCCTTGTCCTTTTACGTAAATAAGGGTATTCGCGGTACCCAGGTCAATGGACAGGTCATTGGAAAACATGCCACGAAATTTTTTCAACATACTAAGGGATAATCCTGAAAGCTGGGGCGGAAAACAAAATCCGCTTACTTTACCAACCACACGCAGCAGCGACAAGGCGCAAAAATCATCTGCAACGGTGAAAATTTGTGCAGTACGTTTCCTGTTGTTACAAATTCATCCCCTGACTCCCTCAGGGCTGAGTAAACAGTCGTGTTCCTCACTGATATTTGTAACCCATTAAAGGTCGTTCACTGGCTTTTTGCTCGACATACTCAAAGCTACAGGCGCGATATTCTACGTGAAAACAACGTAAACGGCAGGTCAAACAGAGTATCTTTGCAAATATTTTTTCACGTTGGTGTCAAGCGGCTGAGAGGCGGCAAAAAAATCGCCCTGACCGCCCGTCACTCCGCGCTCTGTTAACATCTGCCATTCGCCTCTGGAGCGCACGCCTGTGGCAAATACCTGTGTTCGCGTTCCCTTACACGCTTCAACCAGACTCTGAACCAGCAGCTGGTTTTCCGTGCGCTTCTCAATATTCCTTACCAGCCCCGGATGTAGCTTTAATAGCTCCACATCCAGCTCCTTGATCCAGTTGGTACTGACCAGCGTTAAACCCGCCTGCGTTACCGCGACACGGGCACCGAGCGCGTTGATCAAACGGACCACCGGACGCAACCGGCTGATGTGTTGACCCACATCCGCCTCAGCAAGTTCAAAAATAATGCGTTTGCGTTGCGATTTTTCGCATTGCATTAATGTATCACGCAGCCAGCGCTGAAAACGCGGGCGTATTAATGACTCAACGGTAACCTGTAACGCCAGATTCTCTTCAGGCCAGAATGATAAAAATGGAATCAAGCGTGTAATTTGCTGGCGGTCATACTCTTCGGAGAGCCCAAATTGCAGAACCATCGGCAGATATTCCGCAGAAATAACCTCTTCCGTCCCGTCGAAAATACGGCACATCAATTCCCGGTGGTGGACAAAACCGTTCTTCATGACCGCCGGTTTTTGATAAATACGCGGCCCGCCGCGACTCAGCATTTGCTCAATCAAAGTACGCCAGCGCACGTTTCCACGCCCTTTTTCAGGCAGCGAATCATCATAGACCGCCCATCCGTTCGCCCCTTGCAATACCGCGTTGCGGGTGGCCGCTTCCGCATGCTCCATCACCTGCTCTGTCGACTGTCCGCCGCGCCAGGCGCAAATTCCCATATGGACCATATCGTCTCTGTCGAGCATTTTGCTCTGCGGCAGCGCGTCGACGGCCTTAAGTAGCTGGCTGGCAATGCTTTCTGATTCCTTCAACGTGCGATGCGGCAGCAATACGGCAAAGTCGCTGCGGTGGTAGCGGGCCAGCAGCGCCCCCGGATAGCGCATAATAAAGGTGGAGAGCAGGTTGATCAGCGTAAAGAGATTTTCTTCCGCCGCCCGCTGCCCCCATGTGTCGCGCAGCAGATCGAAATCGGGCAGGCGAATCATCATCACCACCCCGTGCGTGCCCACTTTTTCCGGGTCGTCGAGCAGCGTGGCGAGTTGATTGTCAAAGAAAAGGCGGTTGTTAAGGCCGGTTTTATTATCCTGCGCGGCATAAGAGCGGATCAGCGTATCCATTCGGCTGCGCTGGTCGCTGGCAAACTGGATCTCTGAGAGCAGCGTATCCAGCGCGCTGCTGGCGCGTGAGGGCCATTCATGGACCGAGCCGCGAACCTGCGGGCCGCGTTCACCGTTCAGGATGCGCACGGAGCGAATCTCCAGCAGTTCCTGGCCTGAAAGCTGGCGGCGCAGCCAGCGGACCGCGAGAAAAATCAGCAAAATAATGAAGGCGACGGCGACAGTGAGCGGCGCGGTGGTCATCATAGAACGGAAATAGCTGGCCATCGGATCGAGGTAGACCATGTGTATGGTCATCCCCGGATTTTTGAGGGAGTGCACCGTTACTTCCCGATACTGGCTCACCACGCCCGCAGGTCGATAGCTGTCCTGTCGTTCATGGCTTAAAACCGGATGCTTTCCCTGCTGGATGTCGACCTGAATAATATCAACCGGCACCATCAACTCATCCAGCTCCCGGGATAGCTCAGGAAGTGGAGTGGTCAACAGACGCGTATCAATGACCGACGCAACGGACTGCACCCGGTTGACCAGTTTGTCCTGAATGGCGTTATAAAAGCTCAGAGAGCAACCAAGAAGCGTGACAAAGATGGTAAGCCCCGTCAGCAGGGTGATAAAAGCCGAGAACTTCGTCGTTAATCGCATCCTTGAGATTACTCCGTGGGTTGATGGGGTAGCGAGTAAGCGCTAACTTGCATTTCAAATGCGGCATACTACCAAACCTGGCGTATCTGGCAATTTATTGCGTTAAATCGGCATTGCTTTACCCTGAGCGAGTATAGTCTTCAGGAACTCTTTTCCAATCATCTGAGCCGTGAGGACCCCGTATGCAGGCTTTAATCTTAGAACAGCAGGACGGCAAAACGCTTGCCTCCGTACAGGACGTAGAAGAGACTCGCCTGCCGGAAGGCGACGTCACCGTCGACATCGACTGGTCCAGTTTAAATTATAAAGATGCGCTGGCGATCACCGGCAAGGGTAAAATCATCCGAAATTTCCCTATGGTGCCGGGTATTGATTTTGCTGGCCGGGTTCATAGCAGCGAAGATCCCCGTTTTCATGCGGGCCAGCAGGTGCTGCTCACCGGCTGGGGCGTGGGCGAAAATCACTGGGGCGGGCTGGCAACGCAGGCGCGCGTGAAGGGCGACTGGCTGGTGCCTATGCCGAAAGGCATAGATGGTCGCAAAGCGATGATCGTTGGTACCGCAGGCTTTACCGCCATGCTGTGCGTGATGGCGCTGGAAGAGGCGGGTGTTCGCCCCGAGTCGGGTGAAATTGTTGTTACCGGGGCCAGCGGTGGCGTGGGCAGCACGGCGGTCACGCTGCTGCACAAGCTGGGTTATCAGGTTGCGGCGGTTTCCGGCCGTGAAAGCACGCATGATTATCTGCGCCAGCTCGGCGCCAGCCGCATTCTTGGCCGCGATGAGTTTGCCGAGACCCGCCCGCTGGAAAAACAGGTCTGGGCAGGTGCAGTGGATACCGTCGGTGACAAGGTGCTGGCAAAAGTCCTGGCGCAGATGAACTACGGCGGATGCGTGGCAGCCTGCGGCCTGGCCGGGGGATTTGCCCTGCCAACGACCGTCATGCCATTTATTCTGCGTAACGTCCGCCTGCAGGGCGTGGATTCCGTGATGACGCCTGCGGCTCGCCGTGCAGAGGCATGGGAGCGTCTGGTGCGCGATTTGCCGGAATCGTTCTATACCCAGAGCGCTACCGAAATTACGCTCAGCCAGGCACCTGAATATGCCAGCAAGATCATGGATAACCAGTTCCACGGCCGCGCGCTGGTGAAAATCGCCTAATCTTCAAATTTTCGTGACATATTCGCGCTAACGCTTCTCCTCCGTCATGCTTAGAAAAACGCATGACGGAGGATGCCATGAAAAACCGAAAACTGACGGAAGCCGACGTAACGTCTGAGTCTGTCTTTATGTTACAGCGCCGCCAGATCCTGAAAATGCTTGGCATCAGCGCCACGGCACTGACGCTCTCTCCAGCGGCACACGCCGACCTGCTCGACTGGTTTAAAGGCAACGATCGCCCTAAGGCGCCTTCCGGTGCCCCGCTTACCTTTACCAAACCCGCCGAATGGCAAAACACGCTGGCGCTCACGCCGGAAGATAAAGTCACCGGCTACAACAACTTCTACGAATTTGGTCTGGATAAAGCCGATCCTGCCGCCAATGCCGGCAGCATGAAAACCGATCCGTGGACGCTGAAAATCGACGGTGAAGTGGCAAAACCTCTGACGCTGGACCATCACGATCTGACCACCCGCTTCCCGCTTGAGGAGCGTATCTATCGCATGCGCTGCGTAGAGGCCTGGTCGATGGTGGTGCCCTGGGTAGGCTTCCCGCTGCATAAGCTGCTGGCGATGGTTGAACCCACCAGCAACGCAAAATACGTCGCCTTCCAGACGCGCTACGCCCCGGACGAGATGCCGGGCCAGAAAGACCGGTTCATCGGCGGCGGGCTGGAGTATCCCTACGTTGAAGGGTTACGTCTTGACGAAGCCATGCATCCCCTTACCCTCCTGACCGTCGGCGTTTACGGCAAGGCGCTTCCGCCGCAGAACGGTGCCCCCATCCGTTTAACCGTGCCGTGGAAATACGGTTTCAAAGGGATTAAATCGATCGTCAGCATTAAGTTGACCCGCGAACGTCCGCCGACGACATGGAACCTGGCGGCGCCGGGTGAATACGGCTTCTTCGCCAACGTGAACCCGCATGTGGATCATCCCCGCTGGTCGCAGGCGACGGAACGCTTTATTGGCTCCGGCGGCGCGCTGGACGTGAAGCGCCAGCCCACGCTGCTGTTTAACGGGTATGCGGATGAAGTGGCGTCCCTTTACCGTGGCCTCAATTTACGGGAGAACTTCTGAGTGCGTTTAACGGCAAAGCAGATTACCTGGCTGAAAGTGCTGCTGCATTTAGCCGGGATACTTCCTTTTATCTGGCTGTTCTGGGCGGCCAGCCAGGGCCTCTTTAGCGCCGATCCGGCAAAGGATATCCAGCATTTTACCGGTCGGATGGCTCTGAAATTTTTGCTGGCCACCTTGCTCGTCTCGCCGCTGGCGCGCTACGCTAAACAGCCATTATTGATACGCACCCGTCGGCTTTTGGGGCTATGGTGTTTTGCCTGGGCGACCCTGCACCTCATCAGTTACGCCCTGCTGGAACTGGGAATTAACAATCTGACACTGCTTGGCCGCGAGCTGGTAACACGCCCTTACCTGATGCTGGGCATTGTTAGCTGGCTGATCCTGCTGGCATTAGCGCTGACATCCACGCAGTATGCGCAGCGAAAGCTGGGCCGTCTCTGGCAGTTGCTGCACAACTTCGTCTATCTTGTCGCGATCCTCGCCCCCATTCATTATCTGTGGTCGGTGAAGATCCTCTCTCCGCAGCCGGTCCTTTACGCGCTGGCAGCCGTGGCGCTTTTAGCATGGCGTTACAAGAAGTTCCGCCAGTGGTTGCGATAGTTCGCGAAACTGTGCGTTTTCCCGCAGATTACCTCTCAACCGCAAATCTTTTTTGGATTGCGGTTGATAATCTTCCCTGATAAGACCAGTATTTAGCTGCCAAATGCTACGAAATCGTTATAATGTGCGACCTTGGTTCGCCTGACAGCGGTTTTAGGCCTCTGAAAAGGTGACATTTGCGCTTCGACGGTATATTTTGTTTTTTACCCGAAAATCGCAGGAGATAGCGGCATAATGACTGATAAGTTCCACATCTTAGTTTTAAACGGACCGAACCTGAACATGCTCGGCACCCGTGAGCCAGAGAAGTACGGCACGCTGACATTGAGCGAAATTGTTAACCGTCTGAGCACGGAAGCAGCCTCGCTGAATGTGGATTTGGATCATTTTCAGTCAAACGCGGAGTACGCAATCATCGACCGTATTCATCAGGCTAAAGACACTGTGGACTATATCCTGATCAATCCGGCCGCGTTTACGCACACCAGTGTTGCTATCCGCGACGCACTGCTCGCGGTGAGTATCCCGTTTATCGAGATCCACCTGAGTAACGTGCACGCCCGAGAGCCGTTCCGCCACCATTCGTATCTGTCGGATATCGCTGCTGGCGTTATCTGCGGACTGGGCGCAGACGGCTATTCATACGCTTTACAGACAGCGGTAAAACGCTTGTCACAATCACACTAAACAAGAGTACGGAACCCACTCATGGATATTCGTAAGATTAAAAAACTGATCGAGCTGGTTGAAGAATCAGGCATCTCCGAACTGGAAATTTCTGAAGGCGAAGAGTCTGTACGCATCAGCCGTGCAGCCCCAGCCGCTAGCTTCCCGGTAATGCAGCAAGCTTACGCTGCGCCAGTGCAGCAGCCTGCGCTTTCCGCAGCCGTTGCGCCAGCAGCAGCTGAAGCCGCACCTGCCGCTGCAGCAGAAATCAGTGGTCACATCGTACGTTCCCCAATGGTTGGTACTTTCTACCGCACCCCGAGCCCGGACGCGAAGGCGTTCATCGAAGTGGGTCAGAAAGTCAACGTAGGCGATACCCTGTGCATCGTTGAAGCGATGAAAATGATGAACCAGATCGAAGCTGACAAGTCAGGTACTGTGAAAGCGATTCTGGTCGAAAGTGGTCAGCCGGTTGAATTTGACGAGCCGCTGGTCGTCATCGAGTAACGAGGCGAACATGCTGGATAAAATTGTTATCGCCAACCGTGGCGAGATTGCACTGCGTATTCTTCGTGCCTGTAAAGAACTGGGCATCAAGACCGTGGCCGTGCACTCAAGCGCGGATCGCGATTTAAAACACGTATTGCTGGCGGATGAGACGGTCTGTATTGGCCCGGCTCCGTCCGTAAAAAGCTATCTGAACATCCCGGCTATCATCAGCGCCGCTGAAATCACCGGCGCGGTGGCAATTCATCCGGGTTACGGCTTCCTCTCTGAGAACGCCAACTTTGCTGAGCAGGTTGAACGCTCTGGCTTTATCTTCATCGGTCCGAAGGCCGACACCATTCGCCTGATGGGCGACAAAGTGTCTGCAATCACCGCAATGAAAAAAGCCGGTGTTCCAACCGTGCCAGGCTCTGACGGCCCTCTGACCGACGACATGGATGCTAACCGTGCTCATGCTAAACGCATTGGCTACCCGGTTATCATCAAGGCGTCCGGCGGCGGCGGCGGTCGCGGTATGCGCGTTGTGCGCAGCGATGCTGAACTGGCGCAGTCCATCTCCATGACCAAAGCGGAAGCGAAAGCGGCTTTCAGCAATGACATGGTGTACATGGAAAAATACCTGGAAAACCCACGCCACATCGAAATTCAGGTGCTGGCTGACGGTCAGGGTAACGCGATCTATCTGGCAGAACGTGACTGCTCCATGCAGCGTCGTCACCAGAAAGTGGTCGAAGAAGCGCCAGCGCCGGGCATTACCCCGGAACTGCGTCGCTACATCGGCGAGCGTTGCGCCAAAGCGTGCGTTGATATCGGCTATCGCGGGGCGGGTACCTTTGAGTTCCTGTTCGAAAACGGCGAGTTCTACTTCATTGAGATGAACACCCGTATTCAGGTTGAACACCCGGTTACCGAAATGATCACCGGCGTTGACCTGATCAAAGAGCAGCTGCGTATCGCAGCCGGTCAGCCTCTGTCCATCAAGCAGGAAGAAGTAGTGGTGAAAGGCCATGCGGTAGAGTGCCGTATCAACGCCGAAGACCCGAACACCTTCCTGCCAAGCCCGGGTAAAATCACGCGTTTCCACGCGCCGGGTGGTTTTGGCGTGCGCTGGGAGTCTCACATCTACGCCGGTTACACCGTACCGCCGTACTATGACTCAATGATCGGTAAGCTGATCTGCTACGGCGAAAACCGTGACGTGGCGATTGCCCGCATGAAGAACGCCCTGCAGGAGCTGATCATCGACGGTATTAAAACCAACGTTGATCTGCAGATGCGTATCATGAGCGACGAGCACTTCCAGAATGGTGGGACGAATATCCACTACCTGGAGAAAAAACTCGGACTGAACGAGAAGTAAGAGAGCTGCGTTGCTAAAAGGCCGGATTATCCGGCCTTTTTTATTTCTGGGGATCGCAAAGCCCCATCATGTACAATCCCCGCTTTCTGCATCCACAAGGGACAAAAAATGGACAAACGTTTTGTTCAGGCCCATAAAGAAGCGCGCTGGGCGCTGTGGCTGACCCTTCTCTATCTTGCTGCATGGTTAGTAACTGCTTACTTACCTGACTCCGCTATTGGCATCACCGGCCTGCCGCACTGGTTCGAAATGGCCTGCCTGCTGGTACCGCTGGTGTTTATTCTGCTGTGCTGGGCAATGGTGAAATTCATCTACCGGGATATTCCGCTGGAGGACGATGATGCAGCTTGAAGTCATTCTGCCGCTTGTCGCATACCTGCTGGTCGTATTTGGATTGTCCATTTACGCCATGCGCAAAAGAACGACCGGTGCTTTTCTGAACGAGTATTTCCTCGGCAGCCGTTCGATGGGCGGCGTTGTGCTGGCAATGACGCTGACCGCGACCTATATCAGCGCCAGCTCGTTTATTGGCGGCCCCGGTGCGGCCTACAAGTACGGGTTAGGCTGGGTACTGCTGGCTATGATCCAGCTGCCTGCCGTCTGGCTCTCCCTCGGTATTCTTGGTAAGAAATTTGCCATTCTGGCGCGCCGCTATAATGCCGTCACGCTCAACGACATGCTGTTTGCCCGTTACCAGAGCCGCTTACTGGTGTGGCTGGCGAGCTTAAGCCTGCTGGTGGCCTTTATTGGCGCGATGACGGTACAGTTTATCGGCGGGGCACGCCTGCTGGAAACGGCGGCCGGCATCCCTTACGAGACAGGCCTGCTTATCTTCGGGGTAAGCATCGCGCTCTATACCGCGTTTGGCGGGTTCCGCGCCAGCGTGCTGAACGATACGCTGCAGGGAATGGTCATGCTCATCGGCACGATTGTTCTGCTGGTGGGGATTGTTCATGCCGCGGGTGGACTCACTCATGCGGTGGAAACCCTGGAAGCGATTGACCCGAAACTGATTTCACCGCAGGGCGCGGATGATATCCTCTCGCCGACCTTTATGACCTCGTTCTGGGTGTTAGTCTGCTTCGGGGTGATTGGTCTGCCGCATACCGCCGTGCGCTGTATCTCCTATAAAGACAGTAAAGCCGTTCACAAGGGCATCATCATCGGGACGATTGTGGTCGCGGTCCTGATGTTTGGTATGCATCTGGCAGGTGCATTAGGGCGCGCGGTGATCCCCGACCTTACCGTGCCGGATCTGGTGATCCCGACGCTGATGGTTAAAGTGCTGCCGCCCTTCGCCGCCGGAATTTTCCTCGCAGCGCCAATGGCCGCCATTATGTCAACCATTAACGCCCAGTTACTGCAAAGTTCCGCTACGATCATTAAAGATCTCTATCTGAACCTGCGCCCTGAGCAGGTTGAAAATGAACGTCGCCTGAAGCGGATGTCTGCCGTCATTACGCTGGTGTTAGGAGCTTTGCTGATGTTATCTGCATGGCGTCCGCCGGAGATGATCATCTGGCTGAACCTGCTGGCGTTTGGTGGGCTTGAAGCCGTTTTCCTGTGGCCGCTGGTATTAGGTCTTTACTGGGAACGCGCGAACGCTGCAGGCGCGCTGAGCGCGATGATTGTTGGCGGTGTGCTGTATGCCATCCTTGCGACATTTAAGATTCAGTACCTGGGCTTCCATCCGATTGTGCCTTCGTTACTGCTAAGTTTACTGGCGTTTGTGGTGGGGAACCGTTTCGGTCAGCCCGCCCCACAACCCGCTATGATTTCTACTGATAAATAAAGAGTTTTGCCATGCCGTGGATCCAACTAAAACTGAACACAACCGGCGCGAACGCCGAAGAGCTAAGCGATGCGCTGATGGAAGCCGGCTCTGTCTCCATCACCTTTCAGGACACGCACGACACGCCGGTCTTTGAACCGCTGCCGGGCGAAACGCGCCTGTGGGGTGATACCGACGTGATCGGCCTGTTCGATGCCGAAACCGACATGAAAGAGGTGGTGGCGATTCTGGAAAACCATCCGCTGCTGGGCGCAGGCTTCGCGCATAAAATCGAACAGCTGGAAGACAAAGACTGGGAACGCGAGTGGATGGACAACTTCCACCCGATGCAGTTCGGCAAACGTCTGTGGATCTGCCCAAGCTGGCGCGAGGTTCCCGATGAAAACGCGGTGAACGTGATGCTTGACCCAGGCCTGGCGTTTGGCACCGGCACCCATCCAACCACGTCTCTGTGCCTGCAGTGGCTGGATGGTCTGGATCTGGAAGGTAAGACGGTGATCGACTTCGGCTGCGGTTCCGGGATCCTCGCGATTGCCGCTCTGAAACTGGGCGCGGCGAAAGCCATCGGGATCGATATCGATCCGCAGGCCATTCAGGCCAGCCGCGATAATGCTGAGCGTAACGGCGTGTCCGATCGTCTGGAGCTCTACCTGCCGGAAGCGCAGCCAGAAGCCATGAAAGCCGATGTGGTGGTCGCAAACATTCTCGCTGGCCCACTGCGTGAACTGGCGCCATTAATCAGCGTGCTGCCGGTTGAGGGCGGTCTGCTGGGACTTTCCGGCATCCTGGCAAGCCAGGCGGAGAGCGTTTGCGAAGCCTACGCCGATCTCTTTGCGCTCGACCCGGTCGTCGAGAAAGAAGAGTGGTGCCGCATTACCGGTCGTAAAAAATAAGCATTTGGCGTGGTCCTCTGACCACGCCTTTTCTCCTCAATATTCCTCCCGCCCCTGGCCTGCCTCCAGTAAAATAACCCCACAAATCATACTGATAAATTTTGATTTGGATAATAAAAATTCACGGGAAGAATATTATGAAACACGTTTATAGCAAGGCAGCGCTGTTAGCGCTGAGCATGATCTCGGCTTCAGCATGCGCATCACACTGGAGCTACAAAGGAGAAAGTTCACCGGAGCACTGGGGTGAACTGGATGAAGCGTACAAGACCTGTAACAGTGGAATGAACCAGTCTCCCATTGATATTGATTCAACCGCTAACGCCCATCTCTCCCCGCTGCAAACGCACTACGTTGACGGCCCTGTGACGCTGACAAACAATGGCCATACTATTCAGGCAAGCGAGCAGGCCGACACTCGCGACACTATCACGCTGGATAAGCAAACCTGGACATTACAGCAGTTCCACTTCCACGCGCCGAGCGAAAACACCGTACACGGCAAGCATTACGCGATGGAAATGCACCTTGTGCATAAAAATGCGAAGGGGGAACTGGCGGTGGTCGCGGTCATGTTCGACAAAGGGGCAGAGAACCGTGAACTTGATAAACTGTGGGACGTTATGCCTCAGCAGGCTGAGCTGAACGTCTCCATCAAGCAGGAGCTCAACCTGAATAAGCTGCTGCCGGAAGATAAAACGTACTGGCGCTTTAGCGGCTCGCTGACAACGCCACCGTGTTCAGAAGGCGTCACCTGGATCGTGCTTAAGCATCCTCTGACGGTCTCCGCCGGGCAGCTCGAGAAATTCACCCACACAATGCATCACGATAATAACCGGCCGGTACAGTCCCTCCATGGTCGTGTTATCCTCGAATAACGTCTATTTTTTGCCCTGAGATCATGTTCTAAAATGCGACGCAGATCGCAAAGAAGTGGGGAAATCTGCTGTTAAAAACAGCAGATTATCCCGCTCATCTGTCGCATTTATTCAGAAATGATGAGAAGTTACGGGAAATTGTAAGCGCACATAAAATAGCCATCAGCGCATAACCCAATGATTTCAATAATGAATAATTTTAAACGAAAAGATTGCGCGGCGATTCCTTGATCTACAACAGTGGATTGTTCAAAGTTTGGCCTTTCATCTCGTGCAAAAAATGCGTAATATACGCCGCCTTGCAGTCACAGTATGGTCATTTCTTAACTCATGCGCATCGGACACCACCAGCTTAGAAATCGCCTGATCGCAGCCCCAATGGCAGGTATTACCGACCGGCCGTTCAGGACGCTGTGCTATGAGATGGGAGCCGGTTTAACCGTATCCGAGATGATGTCGTCTAACCCGCAGGTTTGGGAAAGCGATAAATCCCGCCTTCGGATGGTGCACATTGATGAACCAGGTATTCGCACCGTGCAAATTGCCGGAAGCGTGCCTGAAGAGATGGCAGATGCCGCGCGTATTAACGTGGAAAGTGGTGCCCAGATTATTGATATCAATATGGGTTGCCCGGCCAAAAAGGTGAATCGCAAGCTTGCAGGTTCAGCCCTTCTGCAATACCCCGACCAGGTGAAAGCTATCCTGACGGCGGTTGTCAGCGCAGTGGACGTTCCTGTTACGTTGAAGATTCGCACGGGTTGGTCGCCGGAACACCGTAACTGTGTAGAGATTGCCCAACTGGCCGAAGATTGTGGTATTCAGGCCCTGACCATCCACGGACGCACTCGCGCCTGTTTGTTCAATGGTGAAGCTGAATACGACAGCATTCGGGCAGTTAAGCAGAAGGTTTCCATTCCGATTATCGCGAATGGCGACATAACTGACCCGCGTAAAGCCAGGGCTGTACTCGACTATACGGGAGCTGATGCTCTGATGATAGGACGTGCAGCTCAGGGAAGACCCTGGATCTTCCGGGAAATCCAGCATTATCTGGACACTGGGGAGCTGCTTGCCCCACTGCCTCTGGCAGAGGTAAAGCGCTTGCTTTGTTCGCATGTTCGGGAACTGCATGACCACTACGGTCAGGCAAAAGGGTACCGAATTGCGCGTAAACACGTCTCCTGGTATCTCCAGGAGCACGCTCCAGATGACCAGTTTCGGCGCACATTCAACGCCATTGAGGATGCCAGCGAACAGCTGGAGGCGTTGGAGGCATACTTCGAAAATCTTGCGTAATGAAATAAAGAGCTGACAGAACTATGTTCGAACAACGCGTAAATTCTGACGTACTGACCGTTTCTACCGTTAACTCTCAGGATCAGGTAACTCAAAAGCCCCTGCGTGACTCGGTTAAACAGGCACTGAAGAACTATTTTGCTCAACTGAATGGTCAGGATGTTAATGACCTGTATGAGCTGGTACTGGCTGAAGTTGAACAGCCACTGTTGGACATGGTGATGCAATACACCCGCGGTAACCAGACCCGCGCTGCGCTGATGATGGGTATCAACCGTGGTACTCTGCGTAAGAAACTGAAAAAATATGGCATGAACTGATACTAATCTGTTAAATGCTTGTTTAAAAAGGCGCTACCTGGCATGGGGATGCGCCTTTTTTATTGTCTTATTCTTTCACCGTCAACGCTTTGTAAACCTTTGCTTATCCCGCTTTTAAACCGCTTCTTTTCGTGTATATTTCCACCACTTCAGTGGCTCTCTTCTCGCGGAATGACACAATGATTCGTAAATACTGGTGGCTGGTCGTCTTTGCAATCTCCGTTTTTCTATTCGATGCCCTCCTGATGCAGTGGATTGAACTGATGAGCACCGAAACCGACAAGTGCCGCAATATGAACTCCGTCAATCCGCTGAAATTAGTGAACTGTTCAGAACTCGATTAACACCCTGCCGTCACCAATCTCCCCGTATTACCCACTAAAAACGGGGATTTAAATCCCTTTGAGCCGTTACCTGACGGTGATAATGTCTCGCCCTTCTCAACCTCTCCTGCGTAACGTCATACTCGAGTAGAACCGACCATGCTGGTTAGCCAATACAACCCTATCCTTGTAGCCCTCTCCTTTGCTGTTGCCATCCTTGCTGCTTACACCGCGCTGAATATGGCTGCACGCGTCGCCGGGAGTCAGGGCGTCGCAGCGCGCGTCTGGCTGGCGGGAGGCGGTGTTGCGATGGGCATTGGCGTATGGGCCATGCACTTTATCGGCATGCTGGCGATGGATCTCTCCATGAGCATGAGCTACAACGCGACCCTGACGATTTTATCTATGGTCATCGCCGTGGGGTCGTCACTGTTTGCGCTATGGCTCGTCAGCTGTGAACAGCTGCGCATGCGCCGCCTGCTCCCCGGCGCTCTGGTAATGGGAATCGGTATTGTTGCCATGCATTACACCGGTATGGCGGCGCTGGAGGTGAGACCGGGGATCGTTTGGGATACGCTGTGGGTGGCCATTTCGGTCGTGATTGCGCTTGCCGCTTCGCTTGCAGCATTGTGGCTGACCTTCCGCCTGCGTCACGAAGCCGCTCAGGTGGTGCTGATGCGCCTGGGTGCCGCCATCACGATGGGAATTGCTATCGCCGGTATGCACTACGCCGGGATGAAGGCCGCGCAGTTTCCAATGTCCACCATGGTTCACCATCAGGGTATTAACGGCAGCTGGCTGGCCGTGCTGGTCAGCGTCGTCGCGCTCTCTATTCTTGGGATCACCCTGCTGGTGTCGATGCTGGATGCCCGCCTGCAGGCACGAACCGCCCTTCTGGCCTCGTCGCTGGCAGAAGCGAACCGGGAACTTGCGCAGCTGGCGCTGCACGATACGCTGACGCGTCTGCCCAACCGTATCCTGCTGGAGGACCGGCTCGATCAGGCCATCAGCAAAGCTGACCGTGAAGGTACCCATTTCGCCCTGATGTTCATGGATCTCGACGGTTTTAAAGCCATCAATGACGCCTACGGCCATGATGTCGGTGACAGGCTGCTGGTCGCCGTTACGCAGCGTCTGCTGCATCTCCTGAAGGGCCAGTTTACCCTTGCACGCATTGGCGGCGATGAGTTTGTTCTGCTGGCTGAGGGAGAAGGTCCGGACGATGCGGCCTCGCTGGCAAATTCGCTGGTGCGGGCGATCGATAGCCCGTTCACTCTCGACCCCTACGAACTGGTGGTAACGCTTAGCATTGGTATCGCCCTGTACCCTCACGACGGCAAAACCGAACGTGAGCTGATGTTTAACGCCGACGCGGCGATGTATCACACCAAGCATATGGGCCGAAACGGCTATCACTTTTTCCAGCCCTCCATGAACACTCTGGCGCAGACCCATCTTCAGTTAATGAACGATCTGTGGATGGCCGTCGATCGTAATGAACTGCGCCTGCTTTATCAGCCAAAGTTTCACGCGCCCGCGGGCCCTCTCCTCGGGTTTGAAGCGCTGCTGCGCTGGCAGCATCCGAAGCAGGGTTTACTGACGCCGGATCTTTTCCTGCCGCTGGCGGAAAAAACCGGGCTTATCATCCCTATTGGTAACTGGGTGCTCAATGAAGCCTGTCGCCAGCTGAGAGAATGGCATCTGCAGGGGCATCGAAACTGGTCAATGGCAGTAAACCTGTCGACGCTGCAGTTCGAACAGCCCTCGCTGGTTAAAACAGTGCTCGACTGCCTGGAGCGTCATCACGTCCCGCCGGAAATGTTGATCCTGGAAGTCACGGAAACTACGGCGATGAGCAACCCCGATGAGAGCGTGCGGGTGCTGACAGAGCTGACGGATGCTGGGGTGAAAGCCTCGATTGATGATTTTGGGACCGGATATTCGAGCCTGCTGTATCTCAAGCGTTTACCGGCCTGTGAACTGAAGATAGACAGAGCGTTTGTGAAAGAGTTAAGCGGTGAAAGCGAAGATGCCACCATTGTCTCTGCGATTGTGGCCCTCGCGAAAACGCTCAACCTGAAAGTCGTGGCCGAAGGTGTGGAAACCGAAGCGCAGCAAGTCTTTTTGACGGAGCTGGGCTGTAATACCTTACAGGGTTATCTGTTAGGTAAACCCGCCAGCGTGCAGACCATCGAGGCGCTTTGTGCACGGGGTGAAATGTTGCCAGGCGCTGAGCCGTAATCATTATGAGGCGACACGCGCAAGAGAGGGAGTGTCGCCAGAATACTGTCGACCAGGGCTGGCGCCTGCTGATAAAGATTAAAACTGTCGGTATTCATTAACCAGTTTTTAATGATGCCGCTAAAAAAACCGTGGAATACGATCATGGTCAGCTCAACGTTCACCTGCGACGAAATGATGTTTCGAGAAATACATTTCTCCAGCGTAACGCGCAAAGAATCATAATTGAACCCAATACGTTTCCGAATTTCATCCTCTGAAATCATATCGCTAGTAAATTCACATTTATGATACAAAATTTGTAATAGCGCACATTGACGGGGTTCGCGTGCGATATACTGAAGCGCAGTAATGAATTGCTCACGAAGTATTAACAACGGATCATCATTTTCGGAGAGAGAAAGCCTGTCGCGAATGATGTCACGTAGCGGTAATTGCTGTTCCCAAATGGCATTAAATATCTCTGCTTTACTGGTAAAGTGCCAGTAGATAGCACCACGCGTAACCTTTGCGGCATCGGCGATATCCGTCAGCGTCGTGCTGGCTACGCCTCGCGTCGCAAACTGCCCGATAGCCGCCTCAATCAACTGCTGTCGGGTTTGTTGAGCCTCTTCTTTCTTTTTACGCGCCATTGACAGCTACTCTTTACTCGCAGGGTATATACATAACATCAGGTTCGGATGGCTGGAAGTATTCACTAAAAGCCGTTTTAATTTTGCACAAAAAAAGTCAATTTACTTAATCTATAAACAATCTAAATACATGCTCGGAATTAAATTCACGAAATGGATAAATTTACCGGTTAAGCTCTATTAGCCTGATTTAGCGGGCAGAAGTATAGCCGTATTTTCTACGGGACTGATTCTGATTTTCCTCTCAGGCCTCGTCATTCGCACTTATAAATTAAAAAACATTAAATACCCTCATTATTATACGCAGCTACATTTTATTTTTTCCCTCTGCCCCACTACCGATCTACGGCAAACATCGGTTAATGGGTATTTAAAGGAACAGTCATGACGAATCATTTCAGACGTTTACCCTTAGCCGGTTTCATTGTCTGCGCTGTACTGCTCACTGGATGCGATGGCCAGGAAAATCAACAACAACATGCACAGGCGCCTCAGGTCAGCGTCCATATCGTGAAAAGTGCGCCGCTGGCCGTCACAACTGAACTCCCGGGCAGAACAGATGCGTTCCGCGTTGCGGAGGTTCGTCCACAGGTTAGCGGTATCATTCTGCGTCGCAACTTCACGGAAGGTAGCGATGTAAAAGCTGGGGACTCACTTTATCAAATTGATCCTGCGACCTATCAGGCGGCTTACGACAGCGCGAAAGGCGAGCTGGCAAAGGCGCAGGCGGCGGCCAATATTGCACACCTGACGGTGAAACGTTATCTCCCACTGGTGGGAACACAGTATGTCAGTAAACAAGAGTATGACCAGGCCGTGGCTACGGCCCAGCAGGCAGATGCCAGCGTTGTCGCCGCAAAAGCGGGCGTTGAAAGCGCACGTATCAACCTTGCGTATACCAAAGTAACGTCCCCTGTCGATGGCCGCATCGGCAAATCCAGCGTGACGGAAGGGGCGCTCGTGACGAACGGGCAGGCCGCAGCGCTGGCGACGGTCCAGCAGCTTGATCCGATTTATGTCGATGTGACCCAGTCGAGCAATGAATTTATGCGCCTGAAGCAGACGAGCCTGCAAAAAGGCGACACGGCCAGCAGCGTTGAGCTGCTGATGGAGAATGGTCAGCCCTATCCGCTGAAAGGCACCCTTCAGTTCTCCGACGTTACGGTGGATGAAAGCATCGGCTCAATCACGCTGCGCGCCATTTTCCCGAACCCTCAACACCTGCTGTTACCGGGGATGTTCGTTCGCGCCCGCATTGATGAAGGCACACAGCCAGATGCCATTCTGGTTCCGCAGCAGGGCGTGACCCGAACGCCGCGAGGCGACGCAACCGTGCTGGTGGTTAATGATAAAAACCAGGTTGAATCACGTACCGTCGTTGCGCCTCAGGCCATTGGCGACCGCTGGCTGGTGACGGAAGGGCTGAAAAACGGTGACCGCGTGATTGTCAGCGGATTACAAAAAGTCAGACCAGGGGCTACCGTCGTCGCCACGCCAGATACCATCACGACTCCCGCCAGTTAAGGAACGACGACATGGCTAATTTCTTTATTCAAAGGCCGGTTTTCGCCTGGGTACTTGCCATCATTTTGATGATTGCAGGCGGGCTGGCCATTCTCAAACTGCCCGTCGCCCAGTATCCGACGATTGCTCCGCCAGCCGTGGCGATTTCTGCGACCTACCCCGGCGCTGATGCCCAGACGGTGCAGGATACCGTGACCCAGGTTATCGAACAGAACATGAACGGTATCGACAACCTGATGTACATGTCTTCCACCAGCGATTCAGCAGGTAATGTCACCATCACACTGACCTTCGAGTCAGGAACGGATCCGGACATCGCCCAGGTGCAGGTGCAGAACAAACTGCAGCTCGCCATGCCGCTGCTGCCGCAAGAGGTACAGCAGCAAGGGATTGGCGTTGAGAAATCCAGCAGCAGCTTCCTGCTGGTCGCCGGTTTTGTTTCGGACAACAAAAACCTCACTCAGGATGATATCTCCGACTATGTCGCCTCGAACGTCAAAGATGCTATCAGCCGAACGACGGGTGTCGGCGACGTTCAGCTGTTTGGCGCCCAGTATGCGATGCGCATCTGGCTCGACAGCAACGCGATGAATAAATACCAGCTGACGCCGCTGGATATTATCAACCAGCTGAAAACGCAGAACGACCAGATAGCGGCAGGTCAGTTGGGCGGTACGCCATCGGTTCCTGGACAGCAGTTGAATGCCTCCATCATCGCGCAAACTCGCCTGAAATCACCGGAAGAGTTTGGCCGCGTGACGCTCAAGGTGAACCAGGACGGCTCGATGGTTCACCTGAAGGATGTCGCTCGCATTGAGCTCGGCGGCGAAAACTACAATATGGTGACCAAAATCAACGGGCAGGCAGCCACCGGCCTGGGGATTAAGCTGGCAACCGGGGCAAACGCGCTGGATACCGCGGCAGCCATCAAGAGCAAACTGGCGCAACTGCAACAGTTCTTCCCGCAGGGGTTGAAGGTCGTCTATCCCTATGACACCACGCCTTTTGTGAAAATTTCTATTCATGAAGTGGTGAAGACCCTGTTTGAAGCGATCGTTCTGGTCTTCCTGGTCATGTATCTGTTCCTGCAAAACCTGCGCGCGACGCTCATTCCGACTATCGCGGTGCCGGTGGTTCTGCTGGGTACCTTCGCGGTTCTTGCGGCGTTCGGTTTCTCCATCAACACCCTGACGATGTTCGGGATGGTACTGGCGATAGGGCTACTCGTTGATGACGCCATCGTGGTGGTCGAGAACGTTGAGCGCGTGATGGTAGAGGACAAGCTGCCGCCGAAAGAGGCCACGCAGAAGTCGATGGAGCAGATCCAGGGCGCGCTGGTGGGGATCGCGATGGTTCTCTCGGCGGTCTTTGTCCCGATGGCTTTTTTTGGTGGCTCGACGGGCGCCATCTATCGCCAGTTCTCGCTGACTATCGTTTCAGCCATGGCGCTCTCCGTGCTGGTTGCGCTGATCCTGACGCCCGCACTCTGCGCAACGCTGCTTAAGCCCGTCTCTGGAGATCATCATGAGAAGAAAGGGGGGTTCTTTGGCTGGTTCAATGCGCTCTTTGATAAGAGCGTGGAGCACTACAGCAACAGCGTAAGCAGTATTTTGCGTAAGACCGGCCGCTATCTGGTGGTGTACGTCATTATTGTCGGTGGGATGGCGGTGCTGTTCCTGCGCTTACCTACCTCCTTCCTGCCTGAAGAGGATCAGGGGGTATTTATGACGATGGTTCAACTCCCGGCGGGTGCGACCCAGACGCGTACTCAGCAGGTTCTCGACCAGGTTCAGGACTATTATCTGACCCAAGAGAAAGCGAACGTTGAATCCGTCTTTACCGTTAACGGCTTTAGCTTTAGCGGTCAGGGCCAGAACTCCGGTATCGCCTTCGTCAGCCTGAAGCCCTGGGAAGAACGTTCTGGGGAGAAAAATAGCGTTGAGGCCATCGTGGGCCGAGCGACAAAAGCGTTCAGCCAGATTAAAGACGGCCTTGTATTTCCGTTTAACCTGCCTGCCATTATCGAACTGGGAACCGCAACGGGCTTCGACTTTGAACTTATCGATCAGGCAAACCTGGGGCATACCCAGCTGACGCAGGCGCGTAATCAGCTGCTCGGCATGGTGAAAGAGCACCCTGACCTGCTGGTTCGCGTGCGTCCTAACGGCCTGGAGGATACACCGCAGTTCAAACTGGATGTCGATCAGGAGAAAGCGCAGGCGCTGGGGATTAGCATTTCTGACGTCAACCAGACGATATCGACGGCGTTGGGTGGTACCTATGTGAATGACTTTATCGATCATGGCCGCGTGAAAAAAGTTTACGTCCAGGCGGATGCGATATTCCGAATGTTGCCGGGGGACATCAACAATCTCTACGTGCGCAGCGCGAATGGGGAAATGGTGCCGTTCTCCTCCTTTAGCAGCGCTCACTGGGTTTACGGTTCTCCTCGTCTGGAACGCTATAACGGCATGCCGTCCATGGAGATCCTCGGTGAGTCAGCCCCAGGGAAAAGTACCGGTGAGGCCATGGTGATGATGGAAAGCCTGGCGGCAAAACTGCCTTCCGGCATCGGCTATGACTGGACGGGAATGTCTTATCAGGAACGCCTTTCCGGTAACCAGGCGCCTGCACTGTACGCCATTTCACTGATCGTGGTGTTCCTGTGCCTGGCTGCACTGTATGAAAGCTGGTCCATACCCTTCTCTGTCATGCTGGTTGTGCCGTTAGGCGTCATCGGGGCTCTTTTCGCAGCGTCGCTGCGCGGGTTAAACAATGACGTCTATTTCCAGGTCGGCCTGCTGACAACGATTGGGTTATCGGCGAAAAACGCCATCCTGATCGTCGAATTTGCTAAGGACCTGATGGATAAAGAAGGTAAAGGTATCATTGAGGCCACGCTGGAAGCCTCAAGAATGCGCCTTCGCCCGATCCTGATGACCTCCCTGGCCTTCATTCTTGGCGTCATGCCGCTGGTAATTAGCACCGGAGCCGGGAGCGGCGCGCAAAACGCCGTCGGTACGGGTGTGATGGGAGGCATGCTTTCCGCAACGCTTCTGGCTATTTTCTTTGTGCCCGTTTTCTTTGTGGTTGTCCGGAGACGGTTTACCAACCATAAGGATTAACGTATCCCTGAAGGCACCGTTTGGTGCCTTTTTTATTTTAATATAAACAATGGATTAGTCATTATTGAATCGCATATTAAAAATTCATGAGTTTGCATTAAGTAAAAGCGCCCTCTTGCGACTCCATAATCTCTCCATAAATTCATCCAGAAAACGCTTTTTCTCCATGATTTTTACAAACTACATAATTTGAGATTATTCCACGTGTAACGGGAACTTACCCTGGTGGTAAAATAATCTCCAGTTCGTTAATAGCTCTCCTGGCTATGTAGCGAATAAGAAATAATATTGAGGTAACATCATGAAAAGATTCATTTCCGTTGCACTTCTCGCTGCGCTGCTTGCTGGTTGCGCGCACGACTCTCCTTGTGTACCGGTTTACGATGATCAGGGCCGACTGGTTCATACCAATACCTGTATGAAAGGCACCACCCAGGACAACTGGGAAACAGCGGGTGCCATCGCCGGCGGCGCTGCCGCAGTAGCGGGTTTAACGTTAGGTATTGTTGCCCTGACGAAGTAACATCTGTTCAGAAAGCGCGGCTCCGGCCGCGCTTTTGCTTTCAATGAGTGCACCATTTTCTAATAAATAAAAAAGTTCCGCATTTATTCTTATATTTCATTTCAACCAACCGCTAACAACACCTTTTTCTTATCTCTGATGATTTTCATACATTAATACTATTGAATACTCTGCCAATATTCACCTAAGAAACTATCTCTTCTTTTTATTTCATCCCGGTAAAAACTTTTGCTCCAATTTGTGGCACAGGTTGTAATTTCGCACTGTTTCGGGGCGCTCATTTTATTTAAGCCTGTCTACACTCTGCATTAAGCGTTCAGTTTTCTCTTATCTCGCTGAACTCAAAACTGGCATTACGTTTGCTTTATAAACGTTGGCCAATGCCACAGACAGGTTAAGCGCTTAAAAACGCTTCTATAACAATAAATTTCGCCACACAGGATCCATTATGAAAAAGACGATGATAGCCAGCCTGACCGTTGCAGGCATGTTGTTTGCCATAGCCGGTCAAGCCCATGCGGGAACGACGCTGGATGCCGTTAAAAAGAAAGGTTTTGTTCAATGCGGTATCAGCGACGGTCTGCCTGGCTTCTCTTATGCCGATGCGAACGGCAAATTTACCGGTATTGATGTGGATGTCTGCCGTGGCGTCGCAGCAGCGGTTTTTGGTGATGACAGCAAAGTAAAATACACCCCGCTGACGGCGAAAGAGCGCTTTACGGCGCTGCAGTCCGGCGAGGTTGACATGCTCTCGCGTAACACCACCTGGACCTCCTCCCGCGATGCAGGTATGGGGATGTCATTTACGGGCGTGACCTATTATGACGGCATCGGCTTTCTGACCCACAATAAAGCGGGCCTGAAAAGCGCCAAAGAACTGGATGGCGCCACCGTGTGTATCCAGGCGGGTACCGATACCGAGCTGAACGTCGCGGATTATTTCAAAGCAAATAAGATGAAATATACCCCTGTGACTTTCGACCGCTCGGATGAATCAGCCAAAGCGCTGGAATCCGGTCGCTGCGACACCCTGGCCTCTGACCAGTCACAGCTGTATGCCTTACGCATTAAGCTGAGCAATCCGGCGGAATGGATTGTCCTGCCTGAAGTGATCTCCAAAGAACCTCTCGGACCGGTTGTGCGTCGTGGCGATGAAGACTGGTTCTCTATCGTTCGCTGGACGCTGTTTGCCATGCTGAATGCAGAAGAGATGGGCATCAACTCGAAAAACGTTGATGAGAAAGCGGCGAATCCTTCCACCCCGGATATGGCGCACCTGCTCGGTAAAGAAGGTGATTTCGGCAAGGATCTGAAGCTGGATAACAAGTGGGCTTACAACATCATCAAACAGGTGGGTAACTACGCTGAGATCTTCGAGCGTAACGTGGGATCGGAAAGCCCGCTGAAGATCAAACGCGGCCAGAACAATCTCTGGAATAACGGCGGTATTCAATACGCGCCACCAGTACGTTAAGTCATAGCTGTAACGGGCACTGCTCGGGCAGTGCCCACTCCAGAGTCATGGTTACTGAGGTTTCTTTATGTCCCATCGCCGCTCAGCCGTAAAAGGATCGCTATCCTTTTCTCATCCCGCGGTCCGCGCCTGGCTATTCCAGATTATTGCTATTGTTGCGGTTGTTCTTATCGCCGTGTATCTCATCCATAACACCATCACTAACCTGAATAATCGCGGTATCACCTCCGGTTTTGCGTTTCTGGATCGCAGCGCGGGCTTTGGGATTGTTCAGCACCTTATCGACTATCAGGAGGGTGACACGTACGGACGCGTGTTTGTGGTCGGTTTACTGAATACGCTGTTGGTATCGGCACTTTGTATTGTCTTCGCGTCCATCCTGGGCTTCTTTATTGGGCTGGCGCGTCTTTCTGAAAACTGGCTGCTGCGAAAGCTTTCCACCATCTATATTGAGACGTTTCGCAACATCCCACCGCTGCTGCAGATCTTCTTCTGGTATTTCGCGGTGCTGCGTAATCTTCCCGGTCCCCGCCAGGCCGTCGATGCGTTTGAGCTGTTTTTCCTGAGTAATCGTGGGTTATACATTCCCTCTCCGCAGGTGGCCGAAGGGATTTACGCCTTTATCGTCGCCATTATTGTTGCGCTCGCGATTTCCGTCGGCCTGTTCCGCTATAACCGTAAGCATCAGATTAAAACCGGACAGCTTCGTAAAACATGGCCAGTTGCCGCTGCGCTGATTGTTGGCTTACCGTTAGTTGCTCACTGGCTTTTTGGTGCAGCCTTGCACTGGGATATTCCTCACCTACGCGGGTTCAACTTCCAGGGTGGTATGGTGTTAATTCCTGAACTGGCAGCACTCACGCTGGCGCTTTCAATTTATACCTCCGCGTTTATTGCGGAAATCATCCGCTCCGGGATCCAGGCCGTGCCTTACGGGCAGCACGAGGCGGCACGTTCACTCGGTTTGCCGAATACCGTGACGCTTCGCCAGGTTATTATTCCGCAGGCTTTACGGGTGATCATTCCGCCCCTGACCAGCCAGTATCTCAACATTGTCAAAAACTCATCGCTGGCAGCTGCCATTGGTTATCCGGATATGGTGTCTCTCTTCGCCGGAACCGTGCTTAACCAGACCGGACAGGCCATAGAAACCATTGCCATCACCATGTCCGTCTATCTAATCATCAGTCTGGCTATTTCGTTGCTGATGAACCTTTATAACCGTCGTATAGCACTGGTCGAGCGCTAAGGATCTATGATGACAAAAGCGATACTGTCGCACTCCTCGCGCCCTGCCAGCTCGACGGGTGGACGTTTTATTCTCTGGGCACGCAAGAATCTCTTCTCCAGCTGGAGTAATAGCCTGCTGACGATTGTCTGCCTGTGGCTAATGTGGGAATTGATTCCTCCCCTGCTGAACTGGGCGGTTATACAGGCCAACTGGGTCGGTTCAACCCGAGCTGATTGCACAAAAGCCGGCGCTTGCTGGGTATTTATTCATGAGCGCTTCGGTCAGTTCATGTATGGGTTGTATCCCCACGAACAGCGTTGGCGGATTAATCTGGCGCTGGTTATCGGCCTGCTCTCTGTTGCAGTCATGTTCTGGAAAAAGCTGCCTCACCGTGGACGCTATATTGCCGTCTGGGCGGTGGTTTATCCGATTATTGTCTGGGTGCTGCTGTATGGCGGTTTTCTGGGGCTGGAACGCGTTGAAACACGCCAGTGGGGTGGCCTGACGCTGACGTTGATTATCGCTTCAGTAGGGATCGCCGGCGCGCTACCGTTGGGTATTTTACTCGCCCTGGGTCGCCGTTCAAAAATGCCGGTCGTACGCGTGCTCTCCGTTATCTTTATTGAGTTCTGGCGCGGCGTACCGCTTATCACCGTACTGTTTATGTCGTCGGTCATGCTGCCACTGTTTATGGCGGAAGGTACAACGATCGACAAGCTGATCCGTGCCCTGGTCGGGGTGATTCTCTTCCAGTCCGCCTATGTCGCTGAAGTTGTACGTGGTGGCCTGCAGGCATTGCCTAAAGGCCAGTACGAAGCGGCGGAATCGCTGGCGCTCGGTTACTGGAAAACGCAGGGGCTGGTGATCCTTCCGCAAGCACTCAAGCTGGTTATCCCTGGGCTGGTCAATACAATCATTGCTCTCTTTAAAGATACCAGCCTGGTGATCATCATCGGATTGTTCGATCTCTTTAGCAGCGTGCAGCAGGCAACCGTTGACCCTGTCTGGCTGGGTATGTCCACCGAGGGATATGTCTTTGCCGCTCTGATCTACTGGATCTTTTGTTTTAGCATGTCGCGCTATAGCCAGCATCTGGAAAAGCGCTTTAACACCGGGCGTACACCGCACTGAGGAAATTATGAGCCAAATGACTATGACAACCGCCAACGCGATGATTACGCTGGAAAACGTCAATAAATGGTATGGACAGTTTCATGTCCTGAAGGACATCAATCTTAAGGTAAAGCAGGGCGAACGCATCGTCCTTTGCGGCCCTTCCGGTTCAGGTAAATCCACAACCATTCGCTGTATTAACCATCTTGAAGAGCATCAACAAGGGCGCATTGTGGTTGATGGTATTGAACTGAATGAAGATATCCGCAATATCGAACGCGTGCGGCAGGAAGTGGGAATGGTATTTCAGCACTTTAATCTGTTTCCACACCTGACCGTTCTGCAGAACTGTACGCTTGCGCCGATTTGGGTGCGAAAGATGCCGAAACAGGAGGCGGAGGCGCTGGCGATGCACTACCTTGAACGCGTACGCATCGCGGAGCATGCCAATAAGTTTCCTGGTCAGATCTCGGGCGGGCAACAGCAGCGCGTGGCTATCGCCCGTTCGCTGTGCATGAAACCCAAAATCATGCTGTTTGACGAACCAACATCTGCGCTGGATCCGGAAATGGTGAAGGAGGTGCTGGATACCATGATTGGGCTGGCCCAATCCGGCATGACGATGCTGTGCGTAACGCATGAGATGGGTTTTGCCAGAACGGTAGCTGACAGGGTGATCTTTATGGACCGCGGCGAGATTGTTGAGCAGGCACCGCCGGATGAGTTCTTTGCGCATCCGAAGTCAGAACGTACGCGAGCATTTTTATCGCAGGTAATTCATTAGTCGTTTGCTCTGCCGGGTGGCGGCTTCGCCTTACCCGGCCTACGATTTGTGCAGCGCAGAAACGCAAAAAGGCCATCCTTTCGGATGGCCTCTTCACTTATTTGATGCCTGGCAGTTCCCTACTCTCACATGGGGAGACCCCACACTACCATCGGCGCTACGGCGTTTCACTTCTGAGTTCGGCATGGGGTCAGGTGGGACCACCGCGCTAAAGCCGCCAGACAAATTCTTTTACTTCTTGCCGAACTTTAACCTAAGTATAAAGTGGTGCTGATACCCAGAGTCGAACTGGGGACCTCACCCTTACCAAGGGTGCGCTCTACCAACTGAGCCATATCAGCACGCTAAATTTGATGCCTGGCAGTTCCCTACTCTCACATGGGGAGACCCCACACTACCATCGGCGCTACGGCGTTTCACTTCTGAGTTCGGCATGGGGTCAGGTGGGACCACCGCGCTAAAGCCGCCAGGCAAATTCTGTTTAATCTGTATCAGGCTGAAAATCGTCTCTCTCACCGCCAAAACAGCTTCGGCGTTGTAA
>NZ_JADCLF010000012.1:0-168929 GCF_014982345.1 Enterobacter cloacae complex sp. P1B
AAGGATGGCCTTTTTGCGTTTCTGCGCTGCACAAACAGATCCCCCAACACCCTGCTTATACGGTAAACTACCTGCGTTTTTGCATCAGGATAGCGTCTATGAACCACTCCCTTAAGCCCTGGAATACCTTTGGCATTCAACGTAATGCTAATCAAATTGTACGTGCCGATACTGCACAGCAGCTGCTGGATGCATGGCAAAGCGCAACAGAAAATAACGAACCCGTACTGATTCTGGGCGAAGGAAGCAATGTCCTGTTTCTCGACGATTTCGCGGGAACGGTAATCGTTAACCGCATCATGGGCATTGGTGTGGAAGAGCATGCCGATAGCTGGCATCTGCACGTGGGGGCCGGAGAAAACTGGCATCAGCTGGTGCAATTTACCCTCGAAAAAGGGATGCCGGGTCTGGAAAACCTGGCGCTGATCCCAGGCTGCGCCGGATCGTCACCCATCCAAAACATCGGTGCCTACGGCATCGAACTGAAACATGTCTGTGAATATGTCGACTGCATCGAACTGGCGACCGGAACGGCTAAGCGCTTAACGGCAGAACAGTGTCGGTTTGGCTATCGTGACAGTATCTTCAAGCATGAATATCAGGATCGCTACGTGATTGTCGCCGTGGGCCTGCGTCTGCCAAAGAACTGGCAGCCGGTGCTGACCTATGGCGATTTAACGCGTCTCGATCCGGCAACCGTCACTGCCCGCGACGTATTTGACTCAGTTTGCCATATGCGAATGACCAAACTTCCCGATCCGAAAGTAAACGGAAATGCAGGAAGCTTCTTCAAAAATCCGGTTATTAGCAGCGAAAATGCAAAAGCCTTTCTTGAAGGATGGCCCACTGCGCCACATTATCCTCAGGCAGATGGCAGCGTGAAGCTGGCCGCTGGCTGGCTGATCGATCAATGCCAGTTAAAAGGCACGTCCGTAGGTGGCGCTGCCGTTCACCAGCAGCAGGCTCTGGTACTGATTAATCAATGCGATGCGACCAGCGATGATGTTGTACAGCTGGCGCATTATGTTCGTCAACGTGTGGGCGAAAAGTTTAACGTCTGGCTGGAGCCAGAAGTCCGCTTCATTGGCCGCACAGGTGAAGTGAATGCCGTGGAGACCATTGCGTGAAGGACAATACCATTCCGTTAACCCTGATTAGCATCCTTGCTGACGGGGAGTTTCACTCTGGCGAACAGCTGGGCGAGCAGCTGGGCATGAGCCGTGCCGGCATTAACAAGCATATCCAGACGCTTCGCGACTGGGGCGTCGATGTGTTCACGGTGCCGGGAAAAGGCTACAGCCTGCCGGAGCCAATTCAATTGCTGAATGAAGACGTCATCCGCAGCCAGCTTGGACACGGCAACGTTGCGGTGCTGCCGGTGATTGATTCGACGAACCAGTACCTTATGGATCGGCTGAGCGAACTCTCGTCCGGCGATGCCTGTGTTGCTGAATACCAGCAGGCCGGTCGTGGCCGTCGCGGTCGCAAATGGTTCTCGCCATTTGGCGCCAATCTCTATCTGTCCATGTACTGGCGTCTGGAGCAGGGGCCTGCCGCAGCCATTGGCCTGAGTCTGGTCATTGGTATCGTCATGGCGGAAGTGCTGCACGATCTGGGTGCCGATCGGGTCCGAGTTAAGTGGCCAAACGATCTGTACCTTAACGATCGTAAACTTGCCGGTATTCTGGTCGAACTGACGGGTAAAACCGGTGATGCGGCGCAAATTGTTATTGGCGCGGGCCTCAATATGGTGATGCGTACTGTCCAGGATGATGTGGTGAATCAGGCCTGGACCAATCTCCAGGAGGCGGGGATCGTCATCGATCGTAACACCCTTGCCGTGCGCATGATTAAAGAGCTGCGCAGCTCACTCACGCTTTTTGAACAGGAAGGCCTGGCACCGTTCCTGTCTCGTTGGGAAAAGCTGGATAACTTCATCAACCGTCCGGTGAAGCTGCTGATTGGTGATAAAGAGATTTACGGCATTTCCCGCGGTATTGACGCACAGGGCGCGCTGCTTCTGGAGCAGGATGGCGCGATCAAGCCCTGGGTGGGCGGTGAGATTTCCCTGCGAAGCGCCGAATAACCGGATGGAGTGAACGATGCGACAATCCCTCTGCGCTACCCTGGCATTTAACGATGGGGCAGCCTTCCGGAGAGCCCGAAATCACCTCTAAAGACGACGACGATTCGGCAAGTCTGAAAATGCAGGTGTGGATTTCAGCGCAATAATGACGCACTGACTATCCCCTCTCCCCTGTGGGAAGAGGGGTAAATCAGTTACTGCGGATACGGTACCCAGTCCCCGCCGTTCAGGCGAACGTACGGTTTGTTCTGATACTGAATCACTACCGCGTTGGCGTTCTCGGAGACTTCAGCCGTTTGCGGCAGGTTGCTGGTGAGCTGATCCCAGTTCACGCTATCTTCCACAAACAGCTTCCCGTCAACGGCGCGGGCAACCAGTTCTGAAATCGCCAGATAGCTGCTTGGCTGGGTAATCTCAATTGGTGCGCCCTGGTGCGGTGCCTTCATACCAAAGAATTTAATGCCTGCAGGCACGTTGGTAATGGACGGGCTTGGGATATCGCGCAGACCGGATACCTGCATTCTGTCGCCTTTCAGCGCGCCACCGTGCTCAGGTACCACGACCACCATCACTTTACGGCCAGATTTTTCCAGCTCCGTGAAGAACGCGTCCAGCTCGTCGAAGAATTTCTGCGCCCGCACTTTGTAATCCGCCGTTTTACTCACCCCCGGGAAGTGGTTACCGTCGTGAAGCGGCAGGGTGTTATAGAACGTTGCACTGCGCGGATTACTGTCTTTTTCGATGGTCTGCAGCCAGCGCTGCAGCACGGCAGTATCGTCATAAACCGGCGAGCCATCGAAGCCCAGCAGCGTAACGGGAAGACCGGTTTGATCCATCAGTGGCGCCTGCATGCCACCCTGTTCACGTACCTCTTTCAGGAAGTTACCGAACTGACCGTTATGCCCCAGCATCAGGTGCTGCGTAAAGCCCAGCTTCGCGAGATTATCGAACAAATAACACTGGTTGCCAGCGGGCTGATACAGGTTTTTATGCGATGCCTGACCGCAGCTTGCTCGCAGCAGGCGGATTGCCGCCGGGCCGCTGTATGAGGTGGCAGAGTTAAAATCTTTAAACTGGATGTCAAAGTGGGACCACAGCGGGTGAGACATCAAACCGGCGGCATCCACGTCGGCCCAGGAGAGGGAACAGATGTTAATCACCAGCAGCTCAAACGGCTGCGCATCGGCTGGCAGCGCATCCGGGAATTTCGTCTGTCGCTTATCTTCAGCGGTATAGAAGCTGGAGAGCCAGGCATTAAGATTGGTGGAGGTCGGCGGTGCAGTCTGCGTTGGAATATCGCCCACCACCGGCGTATCGCCTGCCGTTGTAACGGTAGCCGCTGCGCTTCCTCCCGTCGTGGTCACCGTTGTCGTCGGCTGGCCGGCAGGCCACAGCGAAAAGCTTGGCCCCGCCAGCGTCAGCACGTTAAGCCAGATCATAATGGCGACGACAAATACCGTGACGCGGATCCACTGAGACAGGAACAGCCAGGCAACCAGCAGGACAAAGACGGCGCCAATCATCTGCCAGTTAATGAAACGCTCAACCAGGTCAAGCATATAGTCTGCGCTAAAGCCCGCGACCTGCGATCCCTGGCTCATTATGCTTTCCGGACCAGGCAGCCAGGTATCGTGCCAGAACAGCGCAAAGCCGATGGGGATGGCCACCCAATGGCGTAAACGATGCAGCCTGATGTTCGGCAGAGGCATCAGCAGGAAGGCCATAAACACCAGGTTAAGCAGGGGATGGAAATTCAGATAACCTGCCCAAAGCAGGCCAAACTTCACCAGAAAGTAGAAGTTCCAGCCGGAAAGGCCGCGCCAGTATTGCCAGAGCGGCGAGGGTGACGAAGCGGTATAGGAAGAATTAGTCATGTTTACGGTCTGCCTTGACGTGTGATGCCCGTGTCAGTGTTCCGGCTGGTTTTACATAGCGAGGTTTTACAAACATCACTCTGGCCGTATCACGGATACGGCGTATGGAATGGCGTGCATAGTAGCCAAGCGGGAAAAAGATCAGCGCGCAGAATACGACCAGTTGGATGATATCGCTGATATTCATGATGGTGCGTTCTCCCCGTTCTCAGTTAATAAGCGAAGGGGTTCCGGAACCCGACGCCAGACATGTCCGTCATGTCTGGCATTGAGGAGCGGTTTTACATCGCTCGTGATTGCGAGCGGTTTAACCCATTGTTCAGGCTGGAGAGCGCGCATTTGCACCAGCTCTGCGCTGATAGCATTATCTTCGAACCAAATCATACGGTTCGAGAAAATATCCCCGGTAGGCAGGGGGAAGATGTGGTTAAGCGCGGTATCAAGATCGTTGACCCGGCAAAACGACAAAAACAGCACCAGGCGATTGTCGCCAATGGTCATGATGTCCCCTGTACGGTTCGGGCGACACAGGGTGAGCGCCTGCTCAACGCGAATGCCCGGGACCGGCCGCAGGGCAACCATAACCCCTTTCCCGTCCGCCGGAAGTAACGTGTTGCTCATCATGTTGCCGACGGCATCGCAGAACGTATCCCATTTCTGGTAGCCACGCAGCTTCATCGGCTGGGTCATGGAGAGCAGCGTGGAGATATCTTCCGGGACATGGCGACTGAACTGCTGACCCTGAACGCTTTCAATAAGCGTCAGGCAGCGTGACAGTGGCGCATTCCAGGGGATAACCATATTTGCCCCGCAGCCCAGAAGCAGACGCTCATCGGTAGCGCGCAGGCTGGTATTATTTTCGCGCACCACAATTTTTAACGCGCTGCCGCGCTGGCGGCGCAGGGTGTGAATTTGTCTCGCCAGCGTTTCAATCTGATTATTCTGCATCAACGAGAAAACGAGGGTGGCTGCCTGGGTGGTGCGGGCTTCATGAAAAAGCGCTTCGTTAGACTCAAACAGTGACCAGTTTTCCGAAAGCGCGGGCGCGCCCTCTAAAACCGCAATATGGCTCAGGATGCGCTTTTCATCGCTGCGCGGCTGCACCACGGTTTCTTCCTGCTGTGCCAGGTGCCATTTCCCCTCAATATGTTTAAGAGTCAGCTGTTGCCTGGCGCTCACGCCCTTTTCATTGCACCAGAAGGCAATATCGTAGAGATAGCTGCCTGCCTGGTCACGAAGACTTGCCAGCCCGAACAGGGAGCGATATTCGCCCATCAAAAGTGAGAACAGCTTGTCGTTATTACTGCCGGGGTTGACGACCAATAGCGTGCAATTTTGAAACTTTGCCCATTTATTGATTTTTTCCAGCCACGACAGCAGTTTTTCAGCAGGAATATTTTGCAGTATGTTATTTGCACATTTAAGAATCACTAAATAGTGATCCGGATCTATAGAGCACTGAACGTCGCGGGACAAAAAGTATAGACTATCCGCTTCCGCTGACATAGAAAACAAACGTACTTTCTGGGGGCCGCTGTCGCTTTCCAGCGTAATTATTTTCTTCGGCTCTTCGCCCATGCTAATGACGGCCACGCGGGAATCCTTATCCTGAGCGGCAATTGTCTGGTTTACCAGGCTGATAGCGTCTTCATTACGATCCGTATTAATCCACCAGACTCCACCGACTGGCATGTGGCTCAATTCGTCCCATAATGACTGGATGCCAATAGAAAATATGGAGTCCACGATGTCCCTCTTTTCGTCTAATTTGCCTGTATCTCAGTTTACTAGCGAAAGCGTAGAAATAAACCTAACATTGAAATTAAAGAACATCAGATTTAGCATGTAAATGAAATTTGTCAGGGCAGGATGCCCCGCAACTTCCGAGCGTGCGATTTTCCTCAAAGGGATGGAATAAGAATGGATAATAACGAACCTGCAACCCCAGTCGACTCGACTCTGGGTTACACATTCCAAAACGATTTTCTGGCGCTGGCGCAGGCCTTTTCTCTACCTGAAATAGATTACACCGATATTTCCCAGCGGGAACAGTTGGCTGCTGCTATTAAACGCTGGCCGTTATTAGCTGAATTCGCCCATCAACATTAAGGGAGCCATTGATGGCCATACTCGGATTACAGGGCGTCCGTGGCGGTGTGGGTACCACATCTGTTACCGCGGCGCTGGCGTGGTCATTACAGCTTTTAGGTGAATCGGTGCTGGTGATTGACGCCTGCGCCGATAATTTGCTGCGTATGTCGTTCAACGTCGATTTCACTCGCGAAGAGGGCTGGGCCCGCGCGCTGCTTGATGACAAAGACTGGCGGGATGCGGGGCTACGCTATACCTCCCAGCTGGATTTACTGCCTTTTGGCCAACTGACCACCACAGAACGCGAGAATGAAGCCGCCTATCAGCGTCTGTTTTCGCAGTTCACGCTTGCGCTGCAGAGCCTGAAAGAAAAGGGGCACTACCAGTGGATCCTGCTGGATCTGCCGCACGGCGCCGGGACGCTGACCCGGCAGCTCATCGCCCAGTGCGATCATGTACTTTCCGTGGTGAACGTCGATGCGAACTGCCATATTCGCCTGCATCAGCAGGGGCTGCCTCAGAACGCGCACCTCCTGATTAACGATTTACGTATCGGTAGCCAAATCCAGGACGATCTCTATCAGGTGTGGCTGCAAAGCCAGAGACGCCTGCTTCCCATTGTGATTCATCGGGATGAGGGGATGGCGGAATGCCTCGCCTCCAAGCAGCCGCTGGGCGAATACCGCAGCGACTCGCTGGCAGCAGAAGAGATCCTGACGCTGGCGAACTGGTGTCTGCTGAACTTCGCCAGCAAGGCGGAGCCTGCCGGGAGTTCGGTATGAGTCGACTCGCCAGCTGGCTTCTCATCCCGCCGGTCAGTTCGCGTTTGAGCGATCATTACCGGCACTTTCGCCGGCATGGTGCTCCGGCATTCAGCGCCGCGCTCGGCTGTTTCTGGCTGATTCTGGCCTGGACGTTCATTCCACTCGAGCACCCGCGCTGGCAGCGCATCCGTGCGCGTCACGGCGAATTATACCCACACATTAACCCCGACAGACCACGGCCTTTGGACCCGGCGCGCTATCTTATTCAGGCCGTCTGGCTGGCAATATCGTCATCCCGAACGGAGAAAATAACGCCGCACTGGCGCAGCTATTCCCGCGTACAGCAGTTACGTGAACGCTATCACCAGTGGCTGGATAAACTGCCCGCTAGCGTCAGCGATAAGACCAGCCATCTGGATAACCATAAAGAGCTTGGGCATCTCCACCCAGGCTTGCGGCGTTTTATTCTCGGCGTGATTGTCGTGTTCTCGCTCATTCTGGCGCTGGTCTGTATTACGCAACCTTTCAACCCCCTGGCGCAGTTCATCTTCCTGATCCTGCTGTGGGGCGTGGCGTTGCTGGTTCGTCGTATTCCGGGCCGTTTCTCGGCGCTGATGCTGATTGTGCTGTCGCTGACGGTTTCCTGCCGCTACATCTGGTGGCGTTACACCTCAACGCTGAACTGGGACGACCCGGTCAGCCTGGTGTGCGGTCTGGTGCTGCTTTTTGCTGAGACCTACGCGTGGATTGTGCTGGTGCTAGGCTATTTCCAGGTGATCTGGCCGCTCAACCGCCAGCCGGTTCCGCTGCCTAAAGACACCACGCAGTGGCCGACCGTCGATCTCTTCGTCCCGACCTACAACGAAGACCTGAGCGTGGTGAAAAACACCATCTATGCCGCGCTGGGCATCGACTGGCCGAAAGATAAGCTCAAAGTCTGGATCCTGGATGACGGCAACCGTCCGGCGTTTCGCCAGTTTGCGGAAGAGGTCGGCGTCGAATACATCGCCCGCCCGACTCACGAGCACGCGAAGGCCGGGAATATCAACAACGCCCTGAAGTATGCCTCCGGGGAGTTCGTCTCGATTTTTGACTGTGACCACGTGCCGACGCGCTCGTTCCTGCAGATGACCATGGGCTGGTTCCTGAAAGAGAAAGAGCTGGCGATGATGCAGACGCCGCACCACTTCTTCTCGCCGGACCCGTTTGAACGTAACCTTGGCCGCTTCCGCAAAACCCCGAACGAAGGCACGCTGTTCTATGGCCTGGTGCAGGACGGGAACGACATGTGGGATGCCACCTTCTTCTGCGGCTCGTGTGCGGTTATCCGCCGTAAGCCGCTCGATGAAATTGGCGGAATAGCCGTTGAAACGGTAACGGAAGATGCGCATACCTCGCTGCGCCTGCACCGCCGCGGCTATACCTCTGCCTATATGCGTATCCCTCAGGCCGCCGGTCTGGCGACGGAATCTCTCTCGGCGCACATCGGTCAGCGTATTCGCTGGGCGCGCGGCATGGTGCAGATTTTCCGCCTCGATAACCCGCTGATAGGCAAAGGGCTCAAGCTGGCGCAACGTCTCTGCTACGTCAACGCCATGTTCCACTTCTTGTCCGGCATCCCGCGGCTGATCTTCCTGACCGCGCCGCTGGCGTTTCTGCTCCTTCACGCCTATATCATTTACGCCCCCGCGCTGATGATTGCGCTGTTCGTTCTGCCGCACATGATCCACGCGAGCCTGACGAACTCGAAGATTCAGGGCAAATACCGGCACTCCTTCTGGAGTGAAATCTACGAAACGGTGCTGGCGTGGTACATCGCGCCGCCGACGATGGTCGCGCTGATTAACCCGCACAAAGGAAAATTCAACGTCACCGCGAAGGGCGGTCTGGTGGAAGAGGAGTACGTCGACTGGGTGATCTCCCGCCCGTATATCTTCCTCGTGCTGCTGAATATTGTCGGCGTGATCGCCGGTATCTGGCGCTACTTCTACGGCCCGGAAAACGAAATCCTGACCGTCTTTGTCAGTATGGCCTGGGTGTTCTACAACCTGATTATCCTCGGCGGCGCGGTGGCGGTGTCGGTAGAGAGTAAACAGGTTCGTCGCGCGCATCGCGTTGAAATCTGCATGCCTGCGGCGATCGCCCGTGAAGATGGTCACCTCTTCTCCTGTACGGTGCACGACTTCTCTGACGGTGGCCTGGGGATCAAAATCAACGGCCAGGCGAAAGTGCTGGAAGGGCAGAAGGTTAACCTACTGCTTAAGCGCGGTCAGCAGGAGTATGTCTTCCCGACGCAGGTTGTGCGTGTGGCAGGCAGTGAAGTGGGTCTGCAGCTGATGCCGTTGACCAAAAAGCAACACATTGATTTTGTGCAGTGTACGTTTGCCCGTGCGGATACATGGGCTCTCTGGCAGGACAGCTTCCCGGAAGATAAACCACTGGAAAGCCTGCTGGATATTCTGAAGCTGGGGTTCCGTGGCTATCGTCACCTTGCAGAATTTGCCCCGTCGTCGGTGAAATTAATTTTCCGGTCACTTACTTCGCTGGTTTCCTGGGTCGTGTCGTTCATTCCTCGTCGTCCCGAGCGGGATGAGACGAAGCAGGCGGACCCGGTTATGGCTCAACAATGATGATAACGCGATGAAAACAAAACTTTCCTGGTTATGTGCAGTGGCAATGGGAGTGAGTGCACTTCCCGCAACAATGGCTAACGCAGCACCCGGTAACGCAGCGGCGACGCCTGCGCCGACGGTCCCTGTCGTCGCGCAGGCAACCGATCCGGTTGTTACGGCGGCACCCGGTCAAACAGAAAACATCATTCCGAACCAGCCAACGGAGGGGAACACCCTGCCGGCCGAGAATCCGGTCATCGGGCAGGTGATGCCGGGCGTGCGGGGGGCTAACGCGCCCGTTGTCGCGGATAATGTGCCGTCGCGGGACGTGAAGCTGACCTTCGCGCAAATTGCGCCGCCGCCGGGCAGCATGGTGCTGCGCGGCGTCAACCCTAACGGCAGCATTGAATTTGGTATGCGCAGCGATGAGGTTGTTTCAAATGCGGTACTGAACCTTGAATACACCCCGTCGCCATCCCTGCTGCCGACGCAGTCTCAGCTGAAGGTCTACCTGAACGATGAACTGATGGACGTTCTGCCGGTGACCAAAGAGCAGCTGGGTAAGAAAACACAGGCGCAGGTGCCGATTAACCCGCTGTTCATCACCGACTTTAACCGTATCCGTCTGGAGTTTGTTGGTCACTACCGCGATGTCTGCGAAAACCCCGCCAGCAACACGCTGTGGCTGGACGTCGGGCGTAACTCCTCGCTGCAGATGACCTACCAGCCGCTGGCGCTGAAAAACGATCTGTCGGCGTTCCCGGTTCCGTTCTTCGACCCGCGTGATAACCGTCCGCTCACGCTGCCGATGGTGTTTGCATCGTCCCCTGACGTAACCGAGCAGCTGGCGGCGACCATTGTGGCCTCCTGGTTTGGCTCCCGCTCCGGCTGGCGCGGTCAGAACTTCCCGGTGATGTATGACAAAATGCCGGACAGGAACGCGATTGTCTTTGCAACCAACGCGAAGCGTCCGGGCTTCCTGCGCGACCACCCGGAAGTCAAAGCGCCAACCATTGAGATGGTAAGCCACCCGGATAACCCGTACGTGAAGCTGCTGGTGGTCTTTGGTCGTGATGATAAAGATCTGGTCCAGGCCGCGAAGGCGATTGCTCAGGGCAACGTCCTTTTCCGCGGCAACAGCGTGGTGGTGGACGAAGTTAAGCCGCTGCTGGCGCGTAAACCTTATGACGCGCCAAACTGGGTGCGTACCGACCGCGCCGTGACGTTTGGTGAACTGAAAACCTATGAAGAGCAGCTGCAGGCGTCCGGGCTGGAGCCATCGCCGATTAGCCTGTCGCTGAACCTGCCGCCGGATCTGTACCTGCTGCGCACCAACGGCATTGATATCAATCTCAACTACCGCTATACCGCGCCGGCGACGAAAGACAGCTCGCGCATGGATATCAGCCTGAACAACCAGTTCCTGCAATCGTTCAGTCTGCAAAGTACCCAGGACACCAACCGTCTGATGCTCCGCCTGCCGGTGCTGCAGGGGCTGCTGGACGGAAAAACGGACGTCTCTATTCCGGCGCTGAAGCTTGGCGCGATCAACCAGCTGCGTTTTGATTTCCAGTACATGAACCCGATGCCTGGCGGTTCGGTGGATAACTGCATCACCTTCCAGCCGGTACAAAACCACGTTGTGATCGGCGATGAGTCGACCATCGACTTCTCGAAGTACTACCATTTCCTGGCGATGCCGGATCTGCGTGCCTTTGCTAACGCGGGTTTCCCGTTCAGCCGCATGGCCGATCTCTCTGAATCCATTGTGGTGATGCCAAAAGCGCCAAACGAAGGTCAGGTGACGACCCTGCTCGACACCATGGCAACCGTAGGCGCGCAAACCGGATTACCGGCAGTTAACGTCACGTTGACGGACGATGGCAGTCAGATCCAGAACAAAGATGCGGATATCATGGTGATCGGCACCATCCCGGACAAGCTGAAGGATGAAAAACGTATCGACCTGCTGGTGAAAGCCACCGAGTCGTGGGTTAACACGCCGCTTCGCCAGACCGAGTTCCCAAGCATTATGCCGGACGTGAACGACCGTAAGGCCAGCGCGCAGACGGCCGTAACCTCTCAGGGGGCGATGGCTGCGGTGGTGGGCTTCCAGTCTCCTTACAACGATCAGCGTAGCGTGATAGCCCTGCTGGCGGACAGCCCGCGTGGCTATGAGCTGCTGAATACCGCGATGAACGACAGCGGCAAACGTGCCGCGATGTTTGGTTCTGTGTCGGTGATCCGCGAGTCCGGCGTCAACAGCCTGCGCGTGGGTGATGTGTATTACGTCGGCCATCTGCCGTGGTTCGAGCGCCTGTGGTATGCGCTGTCGAACCATCCGGTTCTGCTCGCCATCCTGGCTGCGGTCAGCGTGGTCTTGCTGGCATGGGTGCTGTGGCGTCTGCTGCGCATCATCAGCCGTCGTCGCCTTAACCCGGATGAGTAAGACGTGATGAAAGCCTTTCGCTGGTGTGTAGTCGCAGCGTTGATGCTGGCGGCGATCCCTCTTCGCGCCGCCTGTACCTGGCCTGCCTGGGAACAGTTTAAAAAGGATTACATCAGCGAGGGCGGGCGCGTCATCGATCCGAGCGACACACGCAAAATTACAACGTCGGAAGGGCAAAGCTATGCGTTGTTCTTTGCCCTGGCCGCTAACGATCGCAAGGCGTTTGACCAGCTGCTGACGTGGACGCGCGATAACCTCGCCAGCGGCAATCTCAACGATCGTCTGCCCGCCTGGCTCTGGGGACAGAAAGACAAAGAAAACTGGGGGGTGATTGATACCAACTCCGCCTCAGATGCCGATGTCTGGATTGCCTGGTCGCTGCTCGAAGCGGGCCGGTTATGGAAAGACCCGGACTATACCCAAACGGGCAAGGCACTGCTAAAACGCATTGCCAGCGAGGAAGTAGTGAAAGTGCCGGGGCTCGGCTCAATGCTGCTTCCCGGTAAAGTCGGTTTTGCCGAAGAAAACGCCTGGCGCTTTAACCCCAGCTACCTTCCTCCACAGTTAGCGAGCTATTTCACCCGCTACGGTGCCCCGTGGACCACGCTGCGTGAAACCAATCTGCGTCTGCTGCTGGAAAGCGCGCCGAAGGGATTCTCGCCGAACTGGGTGCAGTATCAGAAAAACAAAGGCTGGCAGCTACAGCAGGATAAAACGCTGGAAGGGGGCTATGACGCCATCCGTGTCTATCTTTGGGTGGGCATGATGAGCGATAAAGATCCTCAAAAAGCCCGGCTGCTGACGCGCTTCCAGCCGATGGCGGCAAAGACAATTAAACAGGGCGTGCCGCCGGAGCAAGTAGATGTGGCGACGGGTAAACACACCGGCAATGGCCCGGTCGGGTTCTCTGCCGCGATGCTGCCGTTTTTACAGCAGCGCGATGCCCAGGCGGTTCAGCGCCAGCGCGTGGCAGATCATTTTCCCGATAACAATGCCTACTACAGCTATGTATTGACTCTTTTTGGTCAGGGATGGGATCAGCATCGTTTTCGCTTCACCGCTAAGGGTGAATTAATACCGGATTGGGGCCAGGAATGCGCAAGTTCACAGTAAATCTACTCACTCTATCGCTTGGGCTGGCACTGATGCCGCTGGCGCAGGCCGTTAACTCTCCGCAGCAGAAACAGCTGCTGGAGCAGGTTCGGCTGGGCGAATCGACCCATCGCGAGGATTTGGTTCGTCAGTCGCTCTACCGTCTTGAGCTGATCGATCCGAACAACCCTGACGTCATTGCCGCCCGCTTTCGCTACCTGCTGCGCCAGGGCGATAACGCCGGAGCGCAAAAAGAGCTGGACCGCCTGAAGGGGATCGCCCCTGACTCCGGCGCGTACCAGTCCTCACGCAATACCATGCTGCTTTCCACCCCGGATGGCCGCCAGCAGCTTCAGCAGGCGCGCTTACTCGCTACGACAGGGCACACGCAGGAGGCGATTGCCGCCTATGACAAGCTCTTTGACGGCAACCCGCCGGGCGGCGACGTGGCGACGGAATACTGGAATGTGGTGGCGAAAGATCCTGCCCGTCGCGCTTCGGCCATCAACCAGCTGAAAAAAATAAACAGCAGCAGCCCCGGGAATACCCAGCTCCAGACGACGCTGGCCCAGCTTCTGTTCCAGAGCGGACGCCGTGATGAAGGCTTTGCGGTGCTGCAGGAGATGGCTAAATCCACCGCCGGCCGCGGCCAGGCCTCTGACATGTGGTATGAGCAGATCAAAGACCAGCCAGCCAGCAGCGCCAGCGTCACCGCGCTGCAAAAATACCTGACCGTCTTCAGCGACGGCGATAGCGTCGCGGCGGCGCGCGCCCAGCTTGAGGCGCAGCAAAAGCAGCTCGCTGACCCGGCGTTCCGCGCGAAAGCGGAAGGGCTGGCGGCGGTGGATGCCGGGCAGGGGAGTAAGGCGGTGGCGGAGCTGCAAAAAGCCGTCAGCGCCAACCATGCCGACAGTGAAGCGGTGGGTGCCCTTGGGCAGGCCTATTCCCAGAAAGGCGACCGCGCCCGCGCGGTGGCACAGTTTGAAAAGGCGATTGCCCTCGATCCGCAGAGCGATAACCGCGGGAAATGGGACAGCTTGCTGAAGGTTAACCGCTACTGGCTGCTGATCCAGCAGGGGGATGCGGCGCTGAAGGCGAATAACCCGGCGCAGGCGGAGCGTTACTATCAGCAGGCGCGCAACGTCGACAATACCGACAGCTATGCGGTGCTGGGGCTGGGAGATGCCGCTGCGGCGCGTAAAGATAACGACGCGGCGGAGCGTTATTACCGCCAGGCGTTACGTATGGACAGCAGCAACAGCAATGCGGTTCGCGGCCTTGCCAATGTTTACCGCGCGCAGTCCCCGGAGAAAGCCTCGCAGTTTATCCAGTCTCTCTCCGCCAGCCAGCGCCGGAGTATTGATGATATTGAGCGTAGCCTGACTAACGAGCAGCTTTCCGCCCAGGCAGAACAGCTGGAGAGTCAGGGGAAATACGCTCAGGCGGCAGACATTCAGCGTCGCCGTCTGGCACTCTCGCCCGGTGACGTCTGGATAACGTATCGTCTCTCGCGCGATCTCTACAGCGCGGGCCAGCGCAGCCAGGCGGATACCCTGATGCGCCAGCTTGCCAGCCAGAAACCGTCTGACCCGGAGCAGGTGTATGCCAACGGGCTCTACTTGTCCGGAAACGATCAGGACCGGGCCGCGCTGGCGCATCTGAATACCCTGCCGCGCAGCCAGTGGAACGGCAACATTCAGGAGCTTGCCGACCGTCTGCAAAGCAATCAGGTGCTGGAAACCGCCAACCGCCTGCGCGACAGCGGCAAAGAGCAGGAGGCAGAGAATCTCCTTCGCCAGCAGCCAGCCTCCACGCGTATCGACCTCACGCTGGCGGACTGGGCGCAGCAGCGTGGCGATCTGAACGCGGCGAAAACGACGTACAGCGCCGTCCTGCAGCGTGAGCCGCAGAACGAAGACGCGATCCTCGGTCTGACCGAAATTTACAGCGCGGAAGGTAACAAAGATGCCGCCCGTGCGGAGCTCGCGAAACTGCCCGCCGCGCAAAACGACCAGCCGCCGTCGCTCAATATGCAGCGCCGGATCGCGATGGCGCAGGCAGGTCTGGGCGATTCCGCTGCTGCAGAACAGACCTTCAGCAAAATCATTCCGCAGGCTAAATCGCAGCCCGCCTCCATGGAAAGCGCGCTGGTGCTGCGTGATGCTGCCCGCTTCCAGACGCAAAACGGCCAGCCGCAGCAGGCGCTGGAGACGTATAAAGATGCGATGGTGTCGTCCGGCATCACCACGACGCGTCCGGTGGACAATGACAGTTTCACCCGTCTGACGCGCAACGATGAAAAAGATGACTGGCTGAAGCGCGGCGTGCGCAGTGACGCCGGTGATTTGTACCGTCAGCAGGATATTAACGTCACGCTGCAGCACGACTACTGGGGCTCCAGCGGCACGGGCGGCTATTCCGACCTGAAAGCGCATACCACCATGCTCCAGGTGGACGCCCCGCTCTCTGACGGGCGCATGTTCTTCAGAAGCGATCTGGTCAACATGGACGCCGGCACCTTTGATAACAATAACGGAACCTACGACCCTAAATGGGGGACCTGCTACGACACGCCGTGTAGCGGCAACACCAGCCAGAGCGACAGCGGCGCCAGCGTCGCCGTTGGCTGGCAGAATAAAACCTGGGCGATGGATATTGGTACCACGCCAATGGGCTTTGACGTCGTCGACGTGGTGGGCGGTATCAGCTACAGCAGCGATTTAGGCCCCATCGGCTACACCGTCAACGCCCATCGTCGGCCTATCTCCAGCTCTCTGCTGGCGTTCGCCGGGCAAAAAGATACCAATACCGGCACCACCTGGGGCGGCGTGCGCGCGACGGGCGGCGGGGTAAGCATCAGCTATGACAAAGGCGAGGCGAACGGCGTCTGGTCAAGCCTGAACGCGGAAACGCTGACCGGTAAAAATGTGGAAGATAACTGGCGCGTCCGCTGGATGACGGGTTATTACTACAAGCTCATTAATAAAAACAACGAGCGCCTGACGGTCGGCGTCTCCAATATGCTCTGGCACTACGATAAGGATCTGAGCGGCTATTCCCTCGGTCAGGGCGGCTACTACAGCCCACAGGAGTATGTCTCCTTCGCGCTGCCGGTGACCTGGCGTAAGCGTACGGAAAACTGGTCCTGGGAGCTGGGTGGCTCGGTGTCCTGGTCCCACTCCAAAACCAAAGACGAGCTGCGTTACCCGATCCAGAGCCTGATCCCGACCGATGAGCCAGGCCGCTATACCGACCGTGGCGCGATGGAAACCGGCAGCTCCTCCTCCGGGACGGGTTATACCGCGCGGGCAATTATCGAACGCCGGGTCACCTCCAACTGGTTTGTGGGCATGGGCGTGGATATTCAGGAAGCGAAAGATTACACCCCAAGCCATGCGCTAATTTATGTGCGCTACTCTGCTGCAGGCTGGCAGGGCGATATGGACTTACCGCCGCAGCCGCTTATTCCTTACGCGGACTGGTAATCGGATTTTCCTTAATCCATTTGTAAGTCTCTCTTAATAGCGCGGCAATCGGGTATACTCAGGCGCGCCAGGTTTACACCCTGGCGCGCCCTGCGCTTCGAGTTTTGTGGAGAGTCATTTTGCGTGTCAGCCGTTCCTTAACGATCAAACAAATGGCGATGGTCTCTGCCGTCACTATGCTGTTTGTACTGCTCTTCTGCGTAATTTTGCTGTTTCATTCCGTACAGCAGAATCGCTATAACACGGCTTCGCAGTTAGAAAGTATCGCCCGCTCGGTGCGCGGCCCGCTCTCCGCCTCGATCCTGAAAGGGGACATTCCCGAAGCGGAAACCATCTTAAAGCGCATTCAGCCTGCCGGGGTCGTTAGCCGCGCCGATGTCGTCTTACCCAACCAGTTCCAGGCGTTGCGGATGAGTTTTATCCCGGAGCGTCCCGTCCCGATGATGGTGATGCGCCTGTTTGAGCTGCCGGTGCAAATTTCTCTGCCTCTCTATTCGCTGGAACGTCCTGCCAATCCGCAGCCACTGGCCTACCTGGTTCTGCAGGCGGACTCGTACCGGATGTATAAATTCGTCATGAGTTGGGTGGTTACGTTAGTGACCACTTGCTTACTTATGACCCTGATCATCAGCGTAGCGCTGACGTGGTGTATAAACCGCCTCATTGTCCACCCGCTGCGCCGTATCGCCCGCGAGCTGAATGGGCTTTCGCCGCAGGATCAACTGGGGCACCAGCTTGAGCTGCCGCGTCTGCACCAGGACGATGAGATCGGTATGCTGGTGCGCAGCTACAACCTCAACCAGCAGCGCATCCAGCGTCATCAGGATGAGCTAAATAACAGCGCCACGCGCTTCCCTGTGTCGGAGCTACCTAATAAAGCGTTTCTGATGGCAATGCTGGAGCAGACCGTTGCGCGGCAGCAAACCACGGCGCTGATGGTGATTGCCTGTGAAACCCTGCAGGACACGGCGGGCGTGCTCAAGGAGAGCCAGCGTGAAATGCTGCTGCTGACGCTGGTGGAAAAGGTGAAGTCTGTCCTTGCCCCGCGCATGGTGCTGACCCAGGTCAGCGGTTACGACCTGGTGGTGATTGCCAACGGCGTGAAAGAGCCGTGGCACGCCATCACATTAGGTCAGCAAGTACTTACTGTCATAAATGAGCGGCTGCCCGTGCAGGGCATCCAGCTTCGTCCGAGCGCCAGTATCGGTATCGCCATGTACTACGGTGATTTAACGGCGGAGCAGCTGTACCGCCGCGCGTTCTCGGCGGCGTTTACCGCCCGGCGCAAAGGGAAAAATCAGATCCAGTTCTTCGACCCGGAGCAGATGGAAAAGGCGCAGCAGCGCCTGACGGAAGAGAGCGATATCCTGACCGCGCTGGATAACCGTCAGTTCGCCCTCTGGCTACAGCCGCAGGTGAATTTACAGACGGGGGAAGTGAAAAGCGCCGAGGCGCTGCTCCGCCTGCAGCAGCCGGATGGCTCCTGGGAGCTGCCGGAGGGGCTGATTGAGCGCATCGAATCCTGCGGCCTGATGGTCACCGTTGGCTATTGGGTACTGGAGGAATCGTGCCGCCAGCTTGCCGCCTGGCAGGAGCGCGGCGTTACGCTGCCGCTGTCGGTCAACTTGTCTGCCCTGCAGCTTATGCATCCGACGATGGTCTCCGAGATGCTGGAGCTGATCCACCGCTACCGGATCAAGCCTGATACGCTGACGCTGGAAGTGACGGAGAGCCGGCGCATTGACGATCCTAACGACGCGGTGGCCATCCTGAAGCCGCTGCGCAATGCCGGCATTCGCATCGCGCTGGACGATTTTGGTATGGGGTACGCCGGGCTGCGCCAGCTTCAGCACATGAAAGCTCTGCCGGTGGACGTGCTCAAAATCGATAAATCGTTTGTCGACGGGCTGCCGGAGGACAGCAGCATGGTGCAGGCCATCGTCCAGATGGCGCGTAGCCTCAAGGTGCATCTTATTGCCGAGGGGATTGAAACCGAAGCGCAACGCGTCTGGCTGGCAGAGGCGGGCGTCGAGAGCGGCCAGGGCTACCTTTTTGCCCCCGCGGTGCCGCCGGATGTCTTCGAGCAGCGATACCTTTCTGGCGCTGACCATAACGCAAAAGTGTAATTTTGTTGCTGGCTTGTGCGAGCCAGTTCAAAGTTCTTAACATTTGTGTTTCAAATTTGAACCGGGTTTATTTCTGTCCTGTTATACGGGTGTTATTTTAGAGCCGCAGGTTAACCATAACCTTACAAAGCCTGTGGTTTTTCTTCCCAAGGACACCCTATGAAAACCTCACTCTTCAAAAGTCTTTATTTCCAGGTCCTGACAGCCATCGCCATCGGTATTCTGCTGGGTCACTATTACCCGGAGCTGGGCGCGCAAATGAAACCGCTTGGCGACGCGTTCGTTAAGCTCATTAAAATGGTCATCGCCCCGGTGATCTTCTGTACGGTGGTAACGGGCATCGCTGGCATGGAAAGCATGAAGGCGGTGGGCCGTACCGGTGCAGTGGCGCTTCTCTACTTTGAAGTGGTCAGTACCCTTGCGCTAATTATTGGTCTGGTCATCGTCAACGTGGTACAGCCTGGCGCGGGTATGAACGTTGATCCCTCTACGCTGGATGCCAAAGCGGTTGCGGTCTATGCCGAACAGGCGAAGGATCAGGGCGTGGTCGCCTTCCTGCTGGACGTCATCCCTGGCAGCGTCATCGGCGCCTTCGCCAGCGGAAACATTCTGCAGGTGCTGCTGTTTGCCGTGATGTTTGGCTTCGCCCTGCACCGTCTGGGCAGCAAAGGCCAGCTTATCTTCAACGTGATTGAAAGCTTCTCGCAGGTCATCTTTGGCATCATCAATATGATCATGCGCCTGGCGCCGATCGGTGCCTTCGGTGCGATGGCCTTCACCATCGGCAAGTATGGCGTTGGCACGCTGGTGCAGCTGGGTCAGCTGATCATCTGCTTCTACATCACCTGTATTCTTTTCGTGGTGGTGGTGCTGGGCTCCATCGCCCGTGCGACAGGCTTCAGCATTTTCAAATTCATCCGCTACATCCGTGAAGAGCTGCTGATTGTTCTGGGGACCTCCTCTTCAGAATCGGCGCTGCCGCGTATGCTCGACAAGATGGAAAAGCTCGGGTGCCGTAAATCGGTGGTCGGCCTGGTGATCCCGACGGGGTACTCCTTCAACCTTGACGGTACCTCGATATACCTGACGATGGCGGCCGTGTTTATCGCCCAGGCGACCAACAGCCATATGGATATTTTCCATCAAATCACCCTGCTGGTGGTGCTCTTGCTGTCGTCTAAAGGGGCGGCGGGCGTGACAGGCAGCGGCTTTATCGTGCTGGCGGCCACCATTTCTGCGGTGGGGCATCTGCCGGTGGCGGGTCTGGCACTGATTCTTGGTATTGACCGCTTTATGTCTGAGGCGCGTGCCCTTACCAACCTGGTGGGTAACGGCGTGGCCACGGTGGTGGTCGCGAAATGGGTGAAAGAGCTGGATCACAAGAAGCTCAACGATACGCTGAATAATCGCGCGTCTGATAGCAAAAATCCTGGTTTAACCTCCTAATCTTGTCACAATTGCCCGCATTCCCTTGTCGGGATGCGGGCTCCTGCGCATAATAACTGTTCATACCTGTCATAATTCGACAAGATTTTTTTTGGGTATATTTCACTTCGGACCGTGACGTTTTGCCGAACGCGCGGTCTAATCGACGTGTTTTCATCGTCATCTTTTAGAGTGCAGCGCGTCGCGAGACACTCTTTTTAACCAGGAATGTTGATCAGGGGTTCACATGCAGGGCACAAAAATTCGACTCTTAACCGGCGGTTTGCTGATGATGGCAGCAGCCAGTTATGTGCAGGCAGATGCGCTCCAGCCAGACCCGGCCTGGCAACAAGGCACGTTAGCGAACGGTTTTCAGTGGCAGGTGTTATCTACTCCACAGCGTCCCAGCGATCGTATTGAAATCCGTCTGTCCGTAAATACCGGCTCCCTTACGGAAAGCACTCAGCAAACCGGTTTTAGCCATTTTATTCCCCGGCTGGCGCTCACGCAGAGCGGCAGCTTGCAGGCAGTACAGGTGCGTTCGCTGTGGCAACAGGCCATCGATCCGAAACGTCCCCTTCCTCCGGCTGTGGTCTCCTATGACTACACCATGTTTAACCTGAGCCTGCCAAATAACCGTAACGACCTGCTTAAAGAAGCCCTTACCTATCTCTCCGATGCCTCTGGCAACCTGGCGATTACGCCGGACACCGTGAACTATGCGTTGAGCAACGGCGACATGGTGGCGACCTGGCCTGCGGACACCAAAGAGGGCTGGTGGCGCTACCGTCTGAAAGGCTCAACGTTGCTGGGGCACGATCCGGCAGAGCCGCTGAAGCAGCCGGTGGACGTCGAACAGGTAAAATCGTTCTACCAGAAATGGTACACCCCGGACGCGATGACGCTGATCGTCGTCGGCAATGTGGATAGCCGCGCGGTGGTTGAGCAGATCAACAAAGCGTTTGGCGATCTGAAGGGCAAACGTGAAACGCCAGCCCCTGTCCCGACGCTCTCTCCGCTGCGCGCCGAGCCTGTCAGCATTATGACGGACACCGTGCGCCAGGACAGGCTCTCCGTGATGTGGGATAACGCCTGGCAGCCTATTCGCGAGTCTGCGGCGCTGCTGCGCTACTGGCGTGCCGATCTGGCGCGTGAAGCGTTGTTCTGGCACGTTCAGCAGACGCTCAGCAAAAACAACGTGAAGAACATTGGCCTTGGCTTTGACTGCCGCGTGCTGTTCCAGCGTGCGCAATGTGCCATTAACGTTGAATCACCGGGCGATAAACTGAATGCGAACCTGGGTGTGGTGGCGAAAGAGCTGGCAAAAGTGCGTAAAGAGGGGCTCTCTGAAGAGGAGTTCAACGCGCTGCTGGCCCAGAAAAAACTGGAGCTGCAGAAGCTGTTTGCCACCTACGCTCGCGCCGATACCGACATTCTGATCAGCCAGCGGATTCGCTCCCTGCAGAATCAGGTTGTCGACATTGCGCCTGAGCAGTACCAGAAGCTGCGTCAGGACTTCCTGAACGGTCTGACTGTGAATATGCTGAATCAGGATTTACGTCAGCAGCTGTCGCAGGATATGGCGTTGATCCTTCTGCAGCCGAAAGGCGAGCCGGAATATGACATGAAGGAACTTCAGAAGACCTGGGATTCCATTATGGCCACCGCGTCGCAGCCGGCGCAGGCTGCAACGGCTGATGATCTACACCAGGACGCGTCGGATATTCCGCAGGGGCAGTAACCCCCTCACGCTGGCCCTCTCCCCTTTGGGGAGAGGGTTAGGGGAAACTAAACAGGCATCGCCTCGCGCGGAATAATCGCCCCGCGATACTGAATCACGGTGCTGGCCGTCAGGTGCCCACGCTGTGCCGCCGCTTCCGGCGTTCCCCCCGTCAGGCGTACCGCCAGGTAGCCCGCGCTGAAGGAATCCCCCGCCGCGGTGGTATCAATCACTTTCTCTTTGGCCAGCTTCACCGCAGGGACCTCAACCACCGCTTCACCCGCAATCGCGACCAGGCACGACTCCGCGCCGCGCTTAATCACCACTTCGCTCACGCCTGCCGCCTGCGTGCGGGCAATCACGTCCTCTACCGGCTTTTCACCCCACAGGGCGTCTTCATCATCGAGCGTCAGGAAGGCGATGTCCGTGCACTGCAGCATCTGCTGATAAACCTGCTGCGTCTCTTCGCGGCTGGCCCACAGGCGCGGGCGGTAGTTGTTATCAAAAATCACCTTCCCGCCGTTGGCGCGGCATTCGCGCAGCAGCGAGAGCAGCTTTTCGCGGCTGGTCGGGCTTAAAATCGCCAGGCTAATGCCGCTCAGATAGAGATAGTCAAACGTCGCCAGCTCTTCGCAGATGGCCCCAGCGGCGTCGCTCTCCAGCCAGAATTTGGCCGCGGCTTCGTTACGCCAGTAATAAAACGTGCGTTCGCCGGTGCTGTCAGTTTCGATGTAGTAAAGCCCAGGCAGGCGGTTTTCCATACGCTGGATCAGCGAGGTGTCAATATGCTCACTTTGCCAGGCTTCCAGCATCTGCTGGCTGAAGCTGTCCGTACCAAGGGCGGTGACGTAGTTCACGGTGAGTGCCTCAGGCGCAACCTGACGGGCAATGTAAACCGAGGTGTTTAACGTATCGCCACCAAATCCGCGGCTGACTTCCGCGCCTTTTTGTGACAGCTCAATCATGCATTCGCCAATCACGGCAATTTTTTTGGACATAGTCGTGAACCTGAACAGAAGAATTTTCAGCAGTGTGCGCCGAGTGAATTAGATGGTCAACTATATTAAAACGGTGTTCCATTATTTTATTTGAGCCAGCGCGTGTTCCGGCAAATTTCTGTCATCTTAATTTCATTTTCACGGTGAATTGAACATAAAGTTCTCAATTATCGCGCCGATAATCCTGTGACGAGTCCAGAAAGGCTATCCCAACAACAGGACATCTGAAATGAAGTCAGAGCAGGTTATCCAGCGGCTGAGCACTACGCCTGAGGCAAGTATTGAGAACTTGCAGGAGCATCGCTACTGGCTGCAATGTGAGCGCGCGTACACCTGGCAGCCGATCTATCGAACGGACGGTCGGCTGATGGCAATTGAAATTTTGACCGTCGTTACGCATCCCTCAAACCCTACTCAGCGCATCGCGCCGGATCGCTATTTTGCCGAAGTTGCCGTTCGCCAGCGTCTGGACGTGCTGGAAGAGCAGCTCCGTATGCTGGCGACGAAACAGGCCTTTTTCGAGCAGCATACGATCCTCGCCTCGGTGAACGTGGATGGCCCAACTCTGCTGGCACTGCGTCAGAACGCGAAGCTGCAGGAGCTGATCGCCACCCTGCCGTGGCTGCGCTTTGAGCTGGTGGAGCACGTGCGCCTGCCGCAGGATTCCTCGTTTGCGTCAATGTGTGAATTTGGCCCGCTGTGGCTGGATGACTTTGGCACTGGTATGGCGAACTTCTCGGCCCTCAGCGAAGTGCGCTATGACTACATCAAGGTGGCGCGCGATCTGTTCATCATGCTACGCCAGACCCCGGAAGGGCGGAATCTGTTTACGCTGTTATTGCAGTTGATGAATCGCTATTGCCAGGGGGTGATCGTTGAAGGCGTGGAAACGCTGGAAGAGTGGCGTGATGTGCAAAACTCTCCCGCAGCGGCGGCGCAAGGCTATTTCCTCTCTCGCCCCGTGCCAATGGATCTCCTCGAAAGCGCCAGAACGACCCTCTGATAGCCCCGTTTCCCTTTGTCTGGACTATAGTTTTACAGGACAGGTCATCAGGAAAGGGGATAACAATGACAAAAACAACCAGGGTCATTTCCTGGATTACAGGGATTTTCTTGTTGTTGATCGCGATCGTCGTCATCATTATCGCGACGTTTGACTGGAACCGCCTTAAGCCGACCATCAACCAGAAAGTCTCAACTGAGCTGAACCGCCCCTTCGCCATTCGTGGCGATCTGGGTGTGGTATGGGAACGTCAGAAAGAGGAGACCGGCTGGCGAAGCTGGATCCCCTGGCCGCACGTCCACGCCGACGACATTATTCTTGGCAACCCTCCGGATATCCCCGAAGTGACTATGGTGCATCTGCCGCGCGTGGAAGCCACGCTGGCGCCGCTAGCGCTCCTGACCAAAACCGTCTATCTGCCGTGGATCAAGCTCCAGCAGCCCGATGCGCGCCTGATCCGCCTCTCTGAAAAAAACAATAACTGGACGTTTAACCTTGCCAGCGACGGCGAAAAAGATCCGAATGCCCAGCCTTCTTCGTGGTCATTCCGTCTGGACAATATTCTTTTCGATCGTGGGCGGATCGCCATCGACGATAAGGTCAGCAAGGCAGACGTGGAGATCCTGGTCGATCCGCTGGGTAAACCGCTGCCGTTTAGCGAAGTCACGGGCAATAAAGCGAAAGGCGATAGCGCCAAAGCGGGTGATTATGTCTTCGGCCTGACGGCAAAAGGGCGCTACAACGGTCAGCCGCTTAACGGGAAAGGGAAAATCGGCGGCATGCTGGCGCTCCGGAGCGAAGGCACGCCATTCCCGGTGCAGGCGGATTTCCGCTCGGGGAATACGCGCGTGGCGTTTGTGGGGACGGTCAACGACCCGATGAATATGGGGGGCGTCGACCTGCAGCTCAAGTTCGCCGGTGACTCGCTTGGCGAACTGTATGAACTGACCGGCGTACTGCTGCCGGATACCCCGCCGTTCGAAACGGACGGGCATTTGGTTGCCAAAATTGATACCGAAAAATCGTCCGTTTTTGACTACCGGGATTTCAACGGCCGCATCGGCGACAGCGATATTCACGGCACGCTGACCTATACCACCGGAAAACCACGGCCAAAACTGGAAGGGGATGTCGAATCCCGCCAGCTGCGTCTGGCCGATCTTGGCCCGCTGATAGGCGTGGATTCGGGTAAAGGGACAAAGTCAAAAGAGGTCAAAAAGGACGTTCAGCCTGCGGGAAAAGTGCTGCCTTACGATCGCTTTGAAACCGATAAGTGGGACGTGATGGATGCAGATGTGCGCTTCAAAGGACGCAAGATTGAGCATGGCAGCACGCTGCCGCTGAGCGATCTCTCGACGCATATCATCCTGAAAAATGCCGACCTGCGCCTGCAGCCGCTGAAGTTTGGCATGGCGGGCGGGACGATTTCCTCTAACATTCACCTGGAAGGCGATAAAAAGCCGATGCAGGGGCGGGCGGAGATCCAGGCGCGTCGATTGAAGCTGAAAGAGCTGATGCCGAACGTGGAGCTGATGCAGAAAACCCTCGGTGAAATGAACGGCGATGCGGACATTCGCGGGGTGGGGAATTCCGTGGCGGCACTGCTGGGCAGCGGCAACGGTAACCTGAAACTGCTAATGAACGACGGTCTGGTCAGCCGCAACCTGATGGAGATCCTGGGGCTGAACGTCGGTAACTTTATCATCGGGCAAATCTTTGGCGATGACGAGGTGCGGGTTAACTGCGCGGCGGCGAATGTGGATCTGGTTAATGGCGTGGCGCGTCCGCAGATTTTTGCCTTCGACACGGAAAACGCGGTGATTAACGTGACCGGTACCGCCAGCATGGCCTCCGAACAGCTGGATTTGACCATCGATCCGGAAAGTAAGGGGATTCGTATTATTACCCTGCGCTCGCCGCTTTACGTGCGTGGGACCTTCAAAAATCCGCAGGCGGGCGTCAAGCCCGGGCCGCTGATTGCGCGTGGCGCGGTGGCCGCAGCCCTCGCGACGTTGGTCACCCCGGCCGCCGCGCTGCTGGCGTTGATTTCGCCGTCAGAAGGCGAGGCGAATCAATGCCGGACGATTTTGTCGCAGATGAAGAAGTAAGGTGCGGTTTGTTATTGCCGGGTAAGGCGTAGCCGCCACCCGGCATTAGCTTACAGCGCCTGATGCTTAGTCTCATGCGTCAGCAGCAGCGCAATCAACGTCAGCGCCGCCATAGCCGCCAGATAAACGCCCACGTAGAACAGACCATAATTTGCCTGCAGCCAGGTGGCGATATACGGTGCCACGGACGCGCCCAGAATAGACGAGACGTTATAGGAGAACGACGCGCCGGTATAACGTACTTCCGTCGGGAACAGCTCCGGCAGCAGCGCGCCCATCGGGCCGAAGGTCAGCCCCATCAGGCTCAGGCCAATCAGCAGGTACGCCATCACCAGCGCCGGGCTACCTGAACTCAGCAGCGGCGGGAAGACGAACAGAGCAAACAGAATGATCAGCGTGGTGATCGTAATCATGCTCGCACGACGACCAAACTTATCCGCCAGCAGGCCGGCAATCGGTACCATCACGCCAAACCCAATTACCGCCATCATCAGCATCCACAGCACTTCGTTACGCGGCAGGCCCAGCCCAACCGGTGCGGCGGCGGTACTGTAGGTCATGGAGTACACCGTCATGATGTAGAACAGCGTGTAGGTCGCCAGCATGATAAACGTGCCCAGCACGGTCACGCGCACGTGTTTGGTCAGCAGGGTGCCCAGCGGCACTTTTACCTGTTTTTTCGCCGCGGCTACTTTTGCGAACACCGGCGTCTCATGCAGGGAAACACGCACATACAGGCCAATCAGCACCAGCACGGCCGAGAAGACAAACGGGATACGCCAGCCCCAGCTCATGAACTGTTCATCCGTCAGCAGCCAGGAGAGCAGCAGGAAGGTCCCGTTGGCAAAGAAGAAGCCAATCGGCGCGCCAAGCTGCGGGAATGAACCGTACAGCGCGCGTTTACGCGGCGGGGCGTTCTCGGTCGCCAGCAGCGCCGCGCCACCCCATTCACCGCCCAGCCCCAGACCCTGACCAAAACGCGCCAGCGCCAGCAGGACCGGCGCCAGAATGCCGATGGTTTCGTAGGTCGGCAGCAGGCCGATCGCCACGGTGGAGATGCCCATTGTCAGCAGCGAGGCCACCAGGGTGACTTTACGCCCAATACGATCGCCGAAGTGTCCAAACAGCGCGGAGCCAATCGGACGCGCCACAAATGCGATAGCAAAGGTCGCCAGAGACTGTAGCGTCGCCGCCGTCGGGTCTCCCTGCGGGAAGAAAATATGCGGGAAAACGATGACCGCTGCGGTGGCGTAAATGTAAAAGTCGAAGAACTCAATGGCGGTGCCAATCAGCGATGCGACGACAACTTTATTGCGCGAGTTTACCGGGACGTTTTCCGCACCAGAGTCGAGTGTTGTGGCTGTTGATTGCATAATATTTTCTTATTTTTTGTCGAACGAAAGGCCATATTACGCACAGCAAAAGCGACATTTCAATCTGTAACAAAGCCGCTTCCTGATTATAAAATCAACAAAAAGCGGATAATGTTCAGGCCAGCCAAAATGCTTCCATGAAATGCTTCACGTTTTTTAAATATTGGTTGATAAAACTGGTTTTCGGTTAAATAAAAGTTACGGACTGGATTTATATGCTGAAATGATGAGTCGGGCTGAAATATCAGCCCGAGAGCGGAATTAACGGTGTGTTTTTCCGGGCATTCGCGTGTCGCCTTTGTACTCGGCGGTGGCAATCCACGCCGCGCAGAACAGGGTTAAACGCGCGAAGAAGTAGAAGAACGCCATCAGCCCCAACACCGAGCCAAATGCCGCGCCGGACGGGGATTTCACCAGCGACGGCAGGGTGTAGGTCATCACGATCTTAATCACTTCAAAGCCGATCGCCGCAATCAATGTGCCGCGGAGCAGCGCCTTCTTACGCGGACGATGCCGAGGCAAGCGCCAGAAAATCCAGAAGAACAGCAGGTAGTTGGCGAAGATGGAAATCGCCAGTCCGATGCCGCGCCAGGCGGGCTTCAGCCATTCGATGTAATTAAGATAGAGCGCAGAAATAATCATCTGCTGCGCGGAGCCCGCCACGGAGGTAATGGAGAGCGTGACGACGAGCGCGATAAGCAGGCCAATCAGCGAAATAAAGTCGCGGAAATATTTAACCCAAATTTTCTCCTGATCCTGCGGTTTACGCTCCCACACCTCGCGGGACTGGGCGCGAATAGCTTCGCGGAGGTTGCCCATCCAGTTAACGCCGGAGTAAAGGGCGATGAGCAAACCGACGATCCCGACGGTGGTGCGCTGCTGAACGGCGGTGTTAATCGTGCTTTTCAGCGTGGTGGCGAGGGTTGGGTCACTGACGTTATTCAGGATCTTATTGAAAATATCCTGCAGCAGCGTTGGATGCGACGCGAGTACAAAACCGGCCGCAGCAAACGACACCATCAGGATGGGGATCATCGACAGGAACGAAAAATAGGTGATCGCGGCACCGAACTGGTTCCCCATGCGGTCATTAAAGCGCTCGGTCGCACGTATTAGATGCGCAACCATGGGAAACTGCTGAATTCTCTCCGCCAGGCTGGTGACGGTGCCCAGCGCCTTGCTGGCGGTACCAGGGGCTTTAGCCTCTTCCGGCTCGGTTTCCATCTTCTTGATGGGTTCATAATCTAAATGTTGGGTGGGTCGTTGCGGGTTATTTTCCGGCGTCACGCGTCTTTTCCTTTTTCGTTTGGCTGGATGTTACTGAATTATAGCTTGCGACTAGTCCACGTAAGCTTTTGTGAGTTCGGTTAGCCACTCCATAAACAGGTGAACCCGGCGAGAGAGGTTGCGCCGGTGGGGGTAAATCAGGGAGACAGGCATCGGTTCCGCGCGATACTGCGGGAGGATCTCAATCAGTTTCTTTGCGCGCAGCAGGTCGCGCACCCCAACGCGCGGGGCCTGAATGATCCCCAGCCCGGCAAGGCAGGCGGCCTGGTAAGTTTCCGTGCTGTTGACGGTTAGCACCCCGCCCGTTTTTATCCACTGCGTCGTGCTTCCGTTATAAAATTCAAAGCCCTGAGGGCGGCTTCCCAGCATCGCGGCATAATGAATCACGGCGTGCGAGCCCAAATCGTCCAGCGTGTCAGGGTAGCCAAAACGCGCCAGATAATCCGGGCTGGCGCAGTTGATCACCGACAGCTTGCCCAGCGGACGGGCTATCAGCCCTGAGTCCTTCAGGGAACCCACGCGGACCACGCAATCAAACCCTTCCCGGACCACATCCACCAGACGATCGCTGCTGCTGAGCTCCAGTTCGATACCCGGATACTGCTGTAAAAACGCAGGCAGTTTGGGGATGACGACATTTCGAGCAACGCCAACGGGCATATCCACGCGCAGCCTTCCGCTGATGCTGGAGGGATCGTGCTGAAACATACCGTCAAGCTCATCCAGGTTCGCCAGCAGATCTTTTGCCCGTTCGTAATAGACCATGCCGTCCTGCGTCAGGCTGACGCGGCGCGTGGTACGGTGCAGTAGCTGGGTGCCAAGCCGGTTTTCCAGTGCCTGAATTTGCCGGGAAACGCTGCCTTTCGGCAGCGTTAATGTCTCTGCCGCGCGGGAAAAACTCTCCAGTTCCGCGACGCGAACAAACAGCTGCATTGCGTGAATTTTATCCATAGATGAAGCTCATTGTTGTTTGCACTGAAACAGTGAAGCGTTATTACCCATCTTTATTGATCTTCTATCACCTAATAAGCTCTTTCTCAATCTCCATAACAGCCAAAACGAGGTTTATGATGACTGAACGTATCGCATTAGTGACGGGTGGTAGCCGCGGCTTAGGTAAAAACGCTGCGTTAAAGCTGGCTGCTGACGGCACGGGAATTATCCTGACCTACAATCGTAGCCAGCAGGAAGCGCTGGAAGTTGTGCGCGAAATTCAGGAAAAAGGCGTCAAGGCGGCGGCATTAAAGCTCAACGTCGGGGATATCGCCAGTTTCGAAAATTTTGCTCAACAGCTTCAGGAGATCCTGAAGAGCGTCTGGCAGCGCGAAACATTTGATTATTTATTGAACAATGCCGGAACGGGTTTATACGCACCCTATACCGAAACGACGGAAGCCCAGTTTGATGAGGCGCTGAACATTCACTTCAAAGGGCCTTTCTTCCTGACGCAGCGCCTGCTGCCTCTGCTTAACGACGGGGGGCGGATCCTCAATGTCTCCAGCGGACTGGCCCGCTTCACCCAGCCAGGTTCAGGAACCTACGCGGCCATGAAAGGGGCGATGGAAGTGCTCACCCGCTATCAGGCGAAGGAGCTTGGAGCGCGCGGTATCTCCGTCAATATTATCGCACCAGGCGCGATCGAAACCGACTTTGGCGGTGGGCGCGTGCGCGACAACGCGCAGCTTAACCAGATGCTGGCGTCGCAGACGGCGCTGGGGCGGGTAGGTTTGCCGGACGATATCGGGGATGCCATTGCGGCGCTACTTAGCGATAAGCTTGGCTGGATGAACGCGCAACGTATTGAAGTGTCAGGCGGTATGTTCCTGTGATGTCTGATGTTAAGGGGAGGGAACCCCTTAAGGAAATCCTTAATATGGATGTGTCAAAATGCGGGTAAATATAAAAACCACTGGCGGATTTGTAACCTCTCCATTCATTGAGTTTTTTCTTAAATAGCGCCTATGTAGAATCCCCCTTCGCTATTCTCAGAGGGAGAAATACGATGCGAGTAATCATGTTTGACAGGCAGTCGATATTTATTCATGGAGCGATACACGGTTTGCAGAAATTAATTCCTGAAATAAATATAACGGGGGCTTGTCAGGCAGACGATTTATGGACGCAAATATCCGCGTCACCGTCTGCTATCGTCATGATTGACGGCAATTTAATTCAGGATGAGGAGAGTTCTTTCCTGGATGAAATCATGCATCGCTTCCCGTCGGTACGGGTGATGATGGTTCTGGCAAAAAAAGAGACCCGATGGGTTGAACAACTCATGCAGCGAAACGTGATGGCTATTATCCCCCGTAACGCTAACCCTGAGCGGTTTGCCGCCGTGCTGGATTCCGTGTCCAGAGGGATGGTCTGCTTTCCCGCTGAGTGGGTCAGCCAGCAATCGTCAGCGCAGGCGTTACTTTCCTTAAGCGAGCGTCAGCGTGAGGTGCTGAAGCTGCTGGCGGCGGGCGAATCAAACAAAGAAATTGGTCGCAATCTCAACATCAGTGCGGCCACGGTAAAAGCGCATCTGGAAGCGCTTTTTCGCCGGCTGGAGGTAAAAAACCGAACCCAGGCAGCCATGTACTACACCCGGGCGACGGCCTGAAGCAGCGCTTTCGGGAGTGAAGACGTCACGCCGAAACTCAGTATCATCAGTACCAGCGCGTCATGCTGCTGCTGGGTTAATGGATGTATACACTTTTCCCGCAGCAGCGTTTCACACAACTGAATATCTTCATGGAGTAAATATTCCGCCTGAAGAGGCGTGATAAGGCCGTGAAAATTTTCCCGTTCGCGGATCACATGCCCATAGCCGATAACCCATACACCCTTTTCATCACGATATTTCTCCAGTGAAAGCCCTTGATGTTTCTTTATTAATTCTATGGCGGCAGAAGATATATTTAGCGCATGACCGTTCATATTCGTTTCCTCTTAATGGCGATACTGTAGAGGAATCGCGGTACGAGCAATATCCGCCAAATGGCTGTTGATCAGGAATTATTGTTCAGGTATTCCTGCCGTAATAACCCAAATAACCAGTCATTTTGCCAGCGACCGGAAAGGTAATAGCTTTCACGTAGCTCGCCTTCCAGCTGGAAGCGAGCTTTTTCCAGCAGGCGCCTGGAGGCGACGTTTCCCGCGGTGACGGTGGCGGTGAGCCGACGAATACCGCCCTGATGAAAGGCGTAATCGCAAAGCGCCTGCAGGGATTCGAAGCCGTAACCTTTGCCCTGCGCCTCGGGGGCAAAAAGAAAGCCCACTTCGGCGCAATCTTCTTCCCGATGAATATACCCGGTAACGCCCAGCGGGGCCTGTGAGAGGGCATCACGTACGACGAGGCACAGCCAGTGCGCGCTGCCAGGCGTCCAGGGCGTCAGGCGCGAATCAAAAGCCTCCCGGATCGCTGCGACGGGGCGGTTCTCCGCCACAAAGCGCATGACTTCGGGGTGTTGCTGCAACGCCAGAAAAAAGAGCCAGTCTTGCTCCTGCAGGGGCGAACAGTTCAGGCGTGAGGTCATTAAAACTGGCATTAAGATTCTCCTGAAGCATTTTAAATGATTTTAGGGTTGTCACTTTATTTCAACAGAAAGTCAGGTATGGTTAAGCGCGTATAAATAAAAAGAAAAACGGCCGTTAGTGCCCATTCCGGATGTCTTCGCTGTCGCTTAAGGAAAACAATGACTCTCAGCACATCACATCATATCCGCGAACAGTTTGAACACTGTCTGGCGGTCATTCGCCAGGCGTCGGTGGAAATCTTGCTTCTTCTGAATGTACATGTTTCTGAGGGGAAAGATCCACGCTGGTTTCTGGAACAGCTGGACAGCGCGCGTTTAGGCCTCGGGGGATGGGCTACGGTTGCGAAGAAGCTTAACCTGAATGATGCCGAGATGTCGGAATTTACGCTGCAGCTGCGCCTGCTGCAGCAGCGCGTCCCGCAGTACGAGAGCGGGCAGGATGTCAGTGAAAACCAGCTTATTGCGGCGATGCGGTTTGTGACTACGCTGGAACATCTTCGTCTGCAGCAGCCGCTTCTGACCTACAGCACCGAGCTGGCCCCGGGAAGCGAACTCCAGCAACAGCAGGCGCACAAGCAGGTACGCGCAATTGAATTAATGATTAAAGGCCTCATTCAGCAGGCCTGGCCCGATCAGGTGCGGCTCAATAATCATCTTAAAACCTTATTTAACGCTGACCGCGTACGGCGCTGGCTGAAGCATGGCGAAATCAACGATGTCCTGAGCGGCATGATGTTCAGTGAACTGGCGCAAATGCTGGTGGATAAAAAAGAGTTCAGCCGTTATTACGCCTCGCTGTTTAACGACCCGTCCATGTTGACGCTCCTGGTGGAGCCGCGCAAAACGCTGCAAACCTTCCTCGACGACATCCGGCAAATCCGCAACAGCATTACGGTGCAGAAAACGTTAAGTTCGGCGCAAATTCAGCTGCTGGATAACTACTACATGCAGATCTCCCGTCCGGTTCAACGCGCGTTTGAAGAGGGGAGAACGCGCGTCAACCCGGCCGGATTCATGGCGGTGGATGCCAGCGAGCTGCACGCGTTCTGGGAAAAGGCGCAAAAAATGGATCGGGTTACCGGTGGGGATCTATTTGAAGTCCGCGACACGATTGAAAAGCCGACCCAGCGCGCCCCGCGCACGCCCGAACAGCGTGAGCAGCTTATCTCCGGTGCGCTATGGGGAGCGGTCGGCGTGATGGTGATTGCCATCGTGGTAGGCGGCTTCTGGCTGGTGACCAGCAGCAAACCGCAGCCTGCGGCCGAAAATACGGCGCAAGCGGCGGCTCCGCCGCAGGAGATGCGCGAAACCCCTTCCTCGCGCGAGACGCTGACGCGCATGGGAGTGACCTGGGACGAGAGTAATTTCCGTTCGGCGATTAACCGCAACGATACCCGCGTGGCGCTGCTCTTTTTGCAGGGTGGGATGGACTGGAAGCTGTCATGGACCGAAGAGGCGATGTCGGCAGGCTATGACGACGTTCTGGAGCTTATGCTGCGCTATCGGCAGAACATGGCAGAAGAGAAGCCGTGTCGTCGTTTCATCAATACGCTCAGCCACGCCATGTCAAACGGCGAGTCCCTGACGTCAATACGTAAAGAGTATCTGAAAGCCTTCTGTACCGTGCCGGCCGTGGTGAAGCGCCAGAAGCACGATCTTGAGATGGCAACGCGACGCGCGCAGTCACAGCCGGATGCCACCACGAAAAAATGGCAGTCTATTCAGACCGCCATTTATGAGGTGATTCGTTAAAGTTTTCACCCTCTCCCCAGAGGGGAGAGGGGCCAGATCGCACCCTTCTCAAGGCTCCCCATACAACCCAATCAACCGTCGCACCACGCCGTTCGTCCAGCCGAAGCCATCCTGTAGCGGATACTCCCCGCCGCCCCCTTCGCGCGGCGTACTGCTGGCGATGTGGTACTTCTCAATCAGCTTGTGGTGCGTCTTGTAGAAGTGGTTCACCGTATGCAGCCAGCTCCAGGCGATTTCATCCCCCAGCGAGTCGTTGCCGTACTGCTTGAACCCCTGAATCGCCATCCACTGCAGCGGCGCCCAGCCGTTGGGTTTATCCCACTGCTCGCCGGTTTCGTATTCGGTTGCCAGAATCCCACCCGGCGTCAGCAGACGCGCTTTTACCGCGTCAGATAAACGTTCTGCCTGCTCGTGCGTCGCCATTCCAACATACAGCGGCACAATGCTGGCGGCAGAAAACAGCGCCATCTGCTCGCGTCGCCAGTCGTAATCGCGGTAACAGCCACTCTCCTCGTCCCACAGATAGCGGTTCACCGCCGCGCGGCGATCGGTGGCCTTCTGGCGGAACAGCTCGGCCGTCTCTTTATCCCCTTTCGACGCCGAGATATTGGCAATCGCGCTCTCCAGCTTAAACAGGAAGGCGTTCAAATCGATGGGGATAAACTGCGTCGTGCGAATGCTGGCGAGCCGCGCCGGATCGCGCAGCCAGCGGGAGGAGTAATCCCAGCCAGACGCTGCCCCCGCACGCAGATCGCGATAGACCTCATTCGGCGGACGGCCCGAGTGGCGGGCGGTTTCCACGTCCTCAATCCACGATTCGTCGCGCGGGGTGTCACGGTCGTCCCAGTATCGGTTCAGCAGCGAGCCGTCCGGCATGCGCACCGCGCTGCGGTAGGCCTGATTAAGCAGCAGCGACTCCGCGCCGTCCATCCAGAAGGCATGCTCCATTTTAAGGTGGTCGAGGTAGCGCTTCGCGCCGCGCACGCCGTCCTCTTCAAACAGCTCCACCATCAGGGCAAAGACCGGCGGCTGCGAGCGGCTGAGATAATAGGTGCGGTTGCCGTTAGGGATATGGCCGTAGCGTTCGATCAGCCACGCGAAGTTATCCGCCATGCACTTCAGCAGATCGTTACGGCCACTTTCCGCCAGCCCCAGCATGGAGAAGTAAGAATCCCAGTAGTAGGTCTCGCTGAATCGCCCGCCGGGCACGATATAGGCCTGCGGCAGCGCCAGCAGGGACGACCAGGGAATATGGTCCTGCGGTTCGCGCGTCAGGACGGGCCACAGGCTATCAATGTGCTCTTTCAGCGACAGTCCGGGGTCGGAGACATATTCCGTGCTGTAGGTTTCAGGCAGCCAAAAGTGGTTCTCAACGAACTGGCGCAGGTCGAAATCCCGGTGCCGTCTGACCTTACGGTAGCGGATCAGAATATCCAGCGGATCCATCTTCGGCGCGCAGTCGGGGAAGGTTTTGCTGTCCGCAAACAGCCGCGTCGACTGGACGTGCTCGAACAGTTCAAGGTAGCGATCGGCGGGCGTCAGGGCATCGGAGGCGGGTAGCCCCTCGATCATTTCGGGTTCCGGCTCCGCCTCAATCATCTCATCCAGTTTTAACTCGCAGGGATCGGTCTCGTAGCGCAGCTCTTCTGCAATCTCGAATTCGATGTTCTCGGTAGCCTGTAGTTTCTGGTTGAACATGGTGATAGGGACCTCCGGTTGTGTATTCTGAAGACAGGTTTCTCCGGGCGTCCTATAAGCGTAGACATTCGCTTCGGTAGATGTGGAGGGATATGTGCGGTAGATCACTCTTTTCGGAGCATTCGTTTTGCAACGATTTATGTATGTGAATAAAAAAAGCCCCTCCGGAGAGGGGCTTCTGCATTATCGCATGGTGACAAACTCTTCCGCCGCCGTTGGGTGGATAGCCACGGTGTTGTCGAAGTCTTTCTTGGTCGCACCCATCTTCAGCGCCACCGCAAAGCCCTGCAGGATCTCATCCATGCCGAAGCCGATGCCGTGGATACCGACAATCTTCTCTTCCGGGCCCACGCAGACCAGCTTCATGCGGCACGGCTGACGGTGAGAGGTGACGGCGGTATACATCGCGGTGAACGCGGATTTATACACTTTCACCTGGTCATCGCCGTACTGCTCGCGCGCCTGCGGCTCGGTTAAGCCGACGGTGCCGATTGGCGGGTGGCTAAAGACCACGGTCGGGATGTTGCTGTAGTCCAGATGCTCGTCCGGCTTGTTGTTGAACAGACGCTCGGAGAGACGACGGCCCGCCGCAACGGCCACCGGCGTCAGTTCAACCGCACCGGTGTTATCACCGACGGCGTAAATGCCCGGTACGCTGGTGTTCTGGAACTTATCGACGACGATGTAGCCTTTTTCGTCGGTTTTCACGCCGGTCACCGCCAGGTTAAAGCTGTCGTTCGCCGGTTCACGGCCAATCGCCCAGATCAGGCAATCAACGGTTTGGCTGCGGCCATCTTCCAGCTCAAGGGTCAGGCTGCCGTCCGCGTTTTTAACGACCGCTTTAGGCACGGCGTTGGTGTGCAGGGTTGGGCCTTCGGTGTTCATCACTTCAACCAGCGTATCGACGATCAGCGGGTCAAAGCTGCGCAGCGGTGCGTGTTTACGCACGAACAGGTGCGCTTCTGCACCCAGGCCGTTAATCACGCCAGCCAGCTCAACCGCGATGTAACCTGCGCCCACAATGGCCACGCGATCAGGCAGAGCAGGCAGCTCGAAGAAGCCGTCAGAGTCGATGCCGTATTCCGCGCCCGGAATATTCGGGTGGCTCGGGCGGCCGCCGGTGGCGATCAGGATATGATCGGCGGTGATCGTCTCGCCGTTCACTTCGATCGTTTTCGCGTCCACAAAGCGGGCGAAGCCGTGAATCACGTCGACGTTATTTTTGCCCAGCACGTTGTCGTACGAGGTGTGAATGCGGTCGATGTAGGCGGTACGGCTGGCGATCAGCTTGTCCCAGTCGAAATTGTTGATGGTGGTGTCAAAGCCGTAGTCCGGACCGTACATATGGATCGCTTCACGAATTTGCGCCGCGTGCCACATCACCTTTTTCGGTACACAACCCACGTTCACGCAGGTGCCGCCCAGCGCTTTGGCTTCAATCAGCGCACATTTCTGGCCGTACATGGCCGCGCGGTTGATGGAGGCGATGCCGCCGCTGCCGCCGCCGATTGCGATGTAGTCATAATGCTTAGTCATAGCTTTTGTCCTTAATCGTGAATTGCCGCGATTGTATACCTGAAATCAATAGTTTCCACCGATGGCTGCAATTACTCCGGCACGATCCAGCTGACGGTGGCGTGGCCCGTTCCGGCTGGCACCAGCGTTTTGTGCAGCCACGGCAGCACGTTGTTCATCTGCGCTTCCAGCTTCCACGGCGGGTTAATGACGATCATGCCGGAAGCGGTCATGCCGCGCTGGTCGCTGTCCGGGCGTACCGCCAGCTCAATCTGCAGGATTTTACGAATGCCGGTCGCCTCAAGGTCTTTGATCATGCGCTTGATCTGAGCGCGCAGCACCACCGGGTACCACAGGGCATAGGTTCCGGTCGCAAAACGTTTGTAGCCTTCGTGAATGCCGGTCACTACCGCCTGATAGTCGGTTTTGATTTCGTACGGTGGATCGATCAGCACCAGGCCGCGACGGGAAACCGGCGGCAGCTTGGCTTTCAGTTGCTGGTAGCCGTCGGCTTTGTCGACGCGGGCGCGGCTGTCTTTCTGAAATTCCGAACGCAGCAGCGGGAAGTCGCTCGGGTGCAGTTCGGTCAGCTGGAGGCTGTCCTGCTCGCGCAGTAGCTGGCGGGCAATCAGCGGTGAGCCAGGGTAGTAGCGCAGCTGGCCGTTGCGGTTGAAGTGATTCACCACGCCAATGTACGGCTCCAGCTCGGCGGGCAGGTCGTCCTGCTGCCAGATGCGGGCGATGCCCTCAAGGTATTCGCCGGTACGCTCGGCATGCTCGCTGCTCAGCTGATAACGGCCCGCGCCCGCATGGGTGTCCAGATAGAGAAACGGCTTCTCTTTCTCTTTAAGCGATTCAATGATCAGGCTCTGAACGGTGTGTTTGAGGACGTCGGCATGGTTGCCAGCGTGGAAGCTGTGGCGATAACTGAGCATGGGTAATGGTATTCCGCTGAATTGACGATTTGCCACAGTTTACAGCAGAACGGCACAGATTACCCGCAGGCCCGGTAAGCGCAGCTATTGAAATCCTCTACACTTAACCCCATTACTGAAAACAATATGCACAGCGCCGGATGCGCGCTTCATTCACCTATTTCAACAGGACAGCGTTTATGACCAATCCATTACTGACGCCTTTTTCGTTGCCGCCGTTTTCTAAAATCCTCCCCGAGCATGTAGTCCCAGCCGTTACGCAATCGCTGGACAACTGCCGCGCGGCGGTAGAAAGCGTGGTCGCGCAGGGCGGGCCGTACACCTGGGAAAATCTGTGTCAGCCGCTGGCCGAAGTGGACGACGTGCTGGGGCGTATCTTCTCTCCGGTAAGCCACCTGAACTCGGTAAAAAACAGCCCGGAACTGCGCGAAGCCTACGAACAGACCCTGCCGCTGCTCTCTGAGTACAGCACCTGGGTCGGCCAGCACGAAGGGCTCTACAAAGCCTACCGCGACCTGCGCGACGGCGACCATTATGCCGAACTGAACACGGCGCAGAAAAAATCGGTTGATAACGCCCTGCGTGATTTTGAGCTGTCCGGTATCGGTCTGCCAAAAGAGAAGCAGACCCGCTACGGTGAAATCGCCGCGCGACTGTCCGAACTGGGTAACCAGTACAGCAATAACGTCCTTGACGCCACCATGGGCTGGACGAAGCTGATTACCAACGAAGCCGAGCTGGCGGGAATGCCGGAAAGCGCCCTGGCGGCGGCGAAAGCCCAGGCCGAAGCGAAAGAGCAGGAAGGCTTCCTGTTAACGCTGGATATCCCGAGCTATCTGCCGGTGATGACCTACTGCGACAACCAGGCCCTGCGTGAAGAGATGTACCGCGCCTACAGCACCCGCGCCTCCGATCAGGGGCCGAACGCGGGTAAATGGGACAACAGTCCGGTGATGGCGGAAATCCTCGCCCTCCGTCACGAGCTGGCTCAGCTGCTGGGCTTCGACAGCTACGCGGATAAATCCCTCGCCACCAAAATGGCCGAGAACCCGCAGCAGGTGCTCGATTTCCTGACCGATCTGGCCAAACGTGCTCGTCCTCAGGGTGAGAAAGAGCTGGCCCAGCTGCGCGCCTTCGCGAAAGCGGAGTTTGGCGTGGACGAGCTGCAGCCGTGGGATATTGCTTACTACAGCGAAAAACAGAAGCAGCACCTCTACAGCATCAGCGACGAGCAGCTGCGCCCGTACTTCCCGGAAAACAAAGCCGTCAACGGCCTGTTTGAAGTGGTTAAACGCATTTACGGCATTACCGCTAAAGAGCGTACCGATATCGACGTCTGGCATCCGGACGTGCGCTTCTTTGAACTGTATGACGAGAAAAACGAACTGCGCGGCAGCTTCTACCTCGATCTCTACGCGCGTGAGAACAAGCGCGGCGGGGCGTGGATGGACGACTGCGTGGGCCAGATGCGTAAAGCAGACGGTTCCCTGCAAAAACCGGTCGCCTATCTGACCTGTAACTTCAACCGTCCGGTAAGCGGCAAACCTGCGCTGTTCACCCACGACGAAGTGATCACCCTGTTCCACGAGTTCGGTCACGGCCTGCACCACATGCTGACCCGCATCGAAACCGCCGGCGTCGCCGGTATCAGCGGGGTGCCATGGGATGCGGTCGAGCTGCCAAGCCAGTTTATGGAAAACTGGTGCTGGGAGCCGGACGCGCTGGCGTTTATCTCCGGCCACTACGAGACCGGCGAACCGCTGCCGAAAGAGCTGCTGGATAAAATGCTGGCGGCGAAGAACTACCAGGCGGCGATGTTCATTCTGCGTCAGCTGGAGTTCGGCCTGTTCGATTTCCGCCTGCACGCCGAGTTCAGCCCGGAGCAGGGGGCGAAAATCCTCGAAACGCTGGCCGAGATTAAAAAGCAGGTTGCCGTTATTCCAGGGCCAACCTGGGGCCGATTCCCGCACGCGTTCAGCCACATTTTCGCGGGCGGCTACGCGGCGGGCTATTACAGCTACCTGTGGGCCGACGTGCTGGCGGCGGATGCCTTCTCTCGCTTCGAGGAAGAGGGGATTTTCAACCGCGAAACCGGCCAGTCGTTCCTTGACAACATCCTGACCCGCGGCGGTTCTGAAGAGCCAATGGTGCTGTTCAAACGCTTCCGTGGCCGCGAGCCGCAGCTGGATGCGATGCTTGAGCATTACGGGATCAAAGGCTGATTGTTACGTGAAGATCTGCTTAGTGGATGAAACGGGCGCCGGAGACGGCGCCTTATCTGTTCTGGCGGCCCGCTGGGGGCTGGAGCACGATGAAGAGAACCTGATGGCGCTGGTAATGACATCAGCACATCTCGAATTACGCAAGCGCGATGAACCGAAGCTCGGCGGGATTTTTGTCGACTTCGTTGGCGGCGCGATGGCGCACCGGCGTAAGTTCGGCGGCGGTCGCGGCGAAGCGGTGGCCAAAGCGGTCGGCATTAAGGGGAGCTATCTCCCGGACGTGGTGGACGCCACGGCGGGGCTGGGACGCGATGCGTTTGTGCTGGCGTCGGTGGGCTGTCATGTGCGGATGCTGGAGCGTAATCCGGTTGTCGCCGCGCTGCTCGACGACGGGCTTACGCGAGGCTATGCGGACCCGGAAATCGGCCCGTGGCTGCAGGAGCGTTTGCAGCTTATCCACGCGTCAAGCCTGACGGCGCTGACGGACATCACCCCGCGTCCGCAGGTGGTCTACCTCGACCCGATGTTCCCGCATAAGCAGAAAAGCGCGCTGGTGAAGAAAGAGATGCGGGTATTTCAGTCGCTGGTGGGGCCGGATTTAGACGCAGATGGCCTGCTGGAGCCTGCTCGTCAGCTCGCGACGAAGCGGGTGGTGGTGAAGCGCCCGGACTACGCGCCGCCGCTGGCGGACGTTGCTACGACCAACGCGGTGACCACGAAAGGGCATCGGTTTGATATTTATTCGGGGACGCCGGAATAAAAAAAGCCGGGTGGCGGCTTCGCCTTACCCGGCCTACTTTCAGTGCCGCTTTTTTTTGCACTTACTCGTCTTCTTCGTCGCGCAGCGGAACAATCAGCATGTCCACGTGAACGGTGTTAATCAGCTGGCGTGCTGAAGACATCAGCTTGCTCCAGAAGTCCTGATGGTGACCGCATACCACCAGATCCATATCGTATTTCTTAATCGCATCAACAAGCACCTGACCCAGGTCGCCGCTGCCGCTCAGGGTTTCGGTGATCGGATAGCCCGCGTTGGTGGAGAGCTCGCTCAGCGCGTGATGCGTTTCTTCAGAGATGCGTTTCTGCATATCGCCCAGATTGACGTCGATCAGACCGGTGTAGAGGTCGGAGTAATTCACATCAACGTGAATCAGGGAGACTTTCGCGTTGTAGGGACGTGCCATAGATACCGCTTTATCAACCAGCACTTTGCTCTCCGGGGAGAGATCTACCGCGATAAGAATGTGTTTGTAAGCCATAGTGTTACTCCTTCCTTAAGTTATCGATGACTAAATGGGAAAGCCGTCGTCTGATGCTTTCATTACGGCCCAGTTAAACATATTTTTCAAGCTTTGGTGTTGATAACGATTAACCTTGTGGCAAAAAAATTAACGGATCTCCTACACTATTTAATGAGCCGTTCGGATATTAAAACGCGAACCGGATCGACTTTTAGTCATTCTTTCACTGAACTGTCTGTCAGGGCATTGGGGTGCGGTAGCTCAGGAGCCTTGCTTCGTGGGCGGACGCCGGGGAGGATGTATGATTAGCACCGTCGCATTGTTTTGGGCGTTATGCGTAGTTTGCATAGTGAATATGGCGCGCTACTTCTCATCGTTACGTGCGCTGTTAGTGGTACTTCGTGGTTGCGATCCGTTGCTGTATCAGTATGTGGACGGTGGAGGGTTCTTCACCTCGCATGGACAGCCCAGCAAGCAGATGCGTCTGGTGGGGTATATCTACTACCAGCGCTACCGCGATCATCACGATGAAGAGTTTATCCGTCGCTGCGAGCGTCTGCGTCGTCAGTTCATTTTAACCAGCGCCCTGTGTGGACTGGTCGTGGTCAGTATGATTGCGTTGATGATTTGGCACTGAGTACCTCAGCAGGCGGGGATAACCCCGCCTGCTTTCCTCTGGTTCAGGGCTTCACTGAGAACCGCAGATTGGAGATATTGGTCTCAATCGAAATAACCTTCCCGCTATAGGCGATATTAACGTGTCCGTTTGTATCAATGCTGGCCGCAGTGATTGTACCCGTACCTTCAATGACAGGATGCTTCATTGCCAACTGATGGATAATGTCGGTGTCTTTTCCTGTTATCTTTTCCGAGAGATAGTAACGGTAGATTGTGGGTACGGTGGCGCCACCCTGATTGTTCACGGTCATATAGAGCCAGACGCTGTCAGATAATTTATAAACGCGTTGAAGTTTATCGCCCTCTTGCTGGTTGGGCTGGTGGTTGAGCCACACAAATCCAATGACCAGAGCCAGAAGCGAAACAGTAACAAGGCGATGAATCCATTTAGTAGCCGTTTTGAATGGCATACTCTATTCCTTCTCTGATATTGCGTTGGTCCGTTGGATCGTCCCCGTAAGGCGGCTTTTCGTGCCATTTTCCCCATTCAGGTTTTGACGTGCCAGCACGGCCTTGAGCCCAACCAGCGCCCATAAGAAGGATGTTTGCAGGTATGCCTGCTGCAGTTCCGGCGGCTCCGAAGTTGAAATTACCAAATGCAGCAAAATAAGGGTCGAATTTTTTGTAATCCCAGGGACCACCATTTCGGACTTTTTGGTAGAACCAGTAATACGTTGAGGGAGTGGCCATGTTACGCGACATGCCATGGAGACGTGCTTCACGCATATTATTTGCTATAACTATTGAGCCAGGTCCTGAAATTGGGACAGAAGCCATACATTCTCCTTTGCCTGGTTTTTCTTCTGGCCGTCATCATAGTGTTATTTTCGCAACTCTTTTGAGCAAAAAATGTTCAGAAAATCCTAATGTTATAAACTGTTGGATTGCAAATAACAGCCATAAAAAAAGCGGGTCAGTTTCCTGACCCGCTTTTTGTCGCCTTCAGCCAATCAAATCAGCTTCAGCGAAATCCAGTACAACCCGCCTGACAGCAGGATAGAAGCCGGAAGGGTAAACACCCAGGCCATCAGAATGTTGGTCACGGTTTTGCGCTGCAGACCGCCGCCGTCAACAATCATGGTACCTGCCACGGACGAGGAGAGTACGTGGGTGGTGGATACCGGCATACCGGTGTAGCTCGCCAGACCGATAGACACTGCTGCCGTCATCTGCGCGGACATACCCTGCGCATAGGTCATGCCTTTCTTACCGATCTTCTCGCCGATGGTGGTCGCCACACGGCGCCAGCCAATCATCGTACCGATACCCAGCGCCAGCGCGACCGCCATGATGATCCAGATTGGCGCGTACTCAATGGTATTGAGCATATCGCTTTTCAGTTTCTTCAGCAGACGCTTGTCGTCACCATTCACCTCTGGCAGCTTCGCGACTTTATCGGTCACGTCGGAGATACAGAGCATGATACGACGCAGCTGACCACGCTGTTCAACGGCCAGTTTATCGTAGCTTTCGATGTTGCCCAGCATACCTTTGGCACGTTCCAGCGCGTTAATCGCGTTAGCCGGATGGCAGTGGAATTCGCCAGGCGCGGTGGTGGCACCGGCTTCCGGAGAAGGGATCAGCTGGTCAACGCCGGTCGCTTTTTTCAGCAGCTCAGGGTGCTGCTGGAAATAGGTTTCAACGTTGTTGACCGCATCACGGGTACGGGTGATTTCGTAACCCGAGGCGTTCATATTCACCACGAAGCCCGCCGGTGCGACACCGATCAGAACCAGCATCACCAGACCAATGCCTTTCTGCCCGTCGTTCGCGCCATGAGAGAAGGCCACGCCGATAGCGGAAATGATCAGGGCGATACGCGTCCAGAACGGCGGCTTTTTCTTGCCGTCTTTCTTCTCACGCTCTGCTGGCGTTAGGTGGATACGCGCACGTTTCTTCGTGTTGCTCCAGTAGCGACGCAGGATGAAAATCAATCCACCCGCAACCACCAGACCCACGATAGGGGAGACGATGAGAGAAGCGAAAATGCCCAGTACTTTAGGCAGATTCAGCGCATCAACAACCGATGTCCCGGTCATCAGGGCGTTGGTTAACCCGATACCGATAATCGCGCCGATGAGGGTGTGAGAGCTGGATGCAGGCAGGCCAAAATACCAGGTACCGAGGTTCCAGATAATGGCAGCAAGCAGCATTGAGAACACCATGGCGAGGCCATGACCGGAACTCACGTTAAGCAGCAGATCCGTTGGCAGCATATGCACGATCGCATACGCAACGCTCAGTCCGCCCAGGAGGACACCAAAAAAGTTAAATACCGCCGCCATAACAACCGCAAGCTGCGATCGCATTGCGCGAGTGTAGATAACCGTTGCTACTGCGTTTGCAGTGTCGTGGAAGCCGTTGATCGCTTCGTAAAACAGTACAAAAACCAGAGCAAGCAATAGTAAAAGCCCGGTATGTAAATCCAGGCCGGCAAACAAATGTAGCATAGGACGTTACGCCATTTTGAGGACATGAACGCGGCGCATTATCCAGGACAAATGCGCAACGGGCAAAGTGAAATATAGACTTTTTTTGACATACCACCTGATTTGGGAAAAGTGCCTGAAAGGATAATCGTTAAATTTCAATGGAATGGCTTTGTAATATCTTTTTACGCTGGTGTGACCACAGAGGAAACTTTACAATCCGCGGCAGTTAACGAAGAGGGTTTTGACGTGGAAAGGTTTGATGCCGTGGTTATTGGCGCCGGTGCGGCGGGTATGTTTTGTGCGGCGATGGCCGGACAGGCGGGTCGTCGCGTGCTGTTGCTGGACAACGGGAAAAAGCCAGGCCGCAAGATCCTGATGTCAGGCGGCGGGCGCTGCAACTTCACCAATCTTTATGTGGAACCCGCGGCCTATTTGAGCCAGAACCGCCATTTTTGCAAATCAGCGCTGGCGCGTTACACCCAGTGGGACTTTATCGACCTGGTGGGTAAGCATGGCATCGCGTGGCATGAAAAGACGCTCGGGCAACTGTTCTGCGACGACTCCGCGCAGCAGATTGTCGATATGCTGGTGGCCGAGTGCGAGAAGGGCGGCGTGGTCATGCGCCTGCGCACTGAAGTGCTGGAGGTGGCCCGCGACGAGCAGGGGTACACGCTGCAGCTGAACGGTGACACCGTCAGCGCCGATAACCTGGTGATCGCCAGCGGCGGTCTGTCGATGCCGGGGCTGGGCGCGTCACCGTTCGGCTACAAGATTGCCGAGCAGTTTGGCCTGAAGGTGCTGCCAACCCGCGCCGGGCTGGTGCCGTTCACGCTGCATAAGCCGCTGCTGGAACAGCTTCAGACGCTGTCCGGCGTCTCTGTTCCCTCCGTTATTACTGCCGAAGACGGGACGGTGTTCCGCGAAAACCTGCTCTTTACCCACCGCGGTCTCTCCGGCCCGGCGGTCCTGCAAATCTCCAGCTACTGGCAGCCGGGGGAATTTGTCACGGTGAATCTGCTGCCGGACAGCGATCTGGACGCGTTCCTCAACGAACAGCGCGCCGCACACCCGAATCAGAGCCTGAAAAATACCCTGGCGATGCAGCTGCCGAAGCGTCTGGTGGAGTGTTTGCAGGGGCTGGGGCAGATCCCGGATGTGTCGCTCAAGCAGCTTAACAGCCGCGAGCAGGAGACGTTGGTGGATACGCTAACGAACTGGCGCGTTCAGCCAAACGGTACCGAGGGGTATCGCACGGCGGAAGTGACGCTGGGCGGCGTTGATACGAATGAGCTTTCTTCACGCACGATGGAAGCGCGCAACGTACCGGGGCTCTACTTTATTGGCGAAGTAATGGACGTAACCGGCTGGCTCGGCGGATATAATTTCCAGTGGGCGTGGTCGAGCGCCTGGGCGTGCGCGCAGGCGCTGCAAAATGCGCAATAAATTGCCGGGGAGTCTCCTCCCCGGCGGTGTTGCCCATTCAGATGATGTAAGCATTAATCCGGTATAGCGTAATCCGCAATGCGGAAGGTGACCTTACCCGTCCAGGTGTTATCACGGTAAGAACCAATGGCGAGACTGTCCTGAGTGAAGCCATTGAAGCTCCCGGCCGCAATGGACGCGCCGAATTTTTCATACTGATTTTTACCCCAGTAGACTTTCGCAACGCCTTCTCTCACCAGCGTATTAATATTGATCATGCCTTCTTCATCGTCAGCGTAGTCATCCAGGCTTTTACCGCCGTTGATGACGTACACGGCGCCCACCTGCGTGCCGCTGCCGTTCACCGCATTCGGATCGCCGATCACCAGGTCTTTTTTACCGTCGCCGTTCAAGTCCACATTACCGAGAATGCTGTTCCCGAACCCTGCCAGCTTGCTGCCAGGCCTGTCGGCGTAAATAGCATAGCCATTGTGTACGCTAAATGTTTTGTTGTAGTTCAGCCGGGTGTGCGCCGCATCGAGGAACAGAGACGATGGCAGCTTACTGCCGTCGGCCTTACCTTTAATAATCCAGACCAGCCCGGAACGTTTTTTATCAATACCCATGTCGGCAGGGGCGCTAATCGCAAAAGCGTTAGCGTGAGCATTCAGGAAGTTACCTAATGGCGTAATAGTGCCGTTATTGGGCTTATCCTGCGTATACGCGCTATGATCGTTACTTCCTTCACCTCCGCCGGACTGACCACCCAAGAAAGCCGCCCCCATACCGTGAATGCGGGTTGCCTGCGTCGCGTTTAGCGAGGCGATGTCGAGATTCCCCTGGTTGAAGCTGCTGCCGTAGACGAGATAGGCCGTGCCGCGGCCATCAGTGCCGCTGTCCTCTGATTTACGGCCTTCATTGACCGATTCCGGGTCGACGATCAGGTAATCACTGAAGCCGTCGCCGTTAATATCCCCGACATCGCTGATCTGCTGCCCAAGGTTGTAGTTAAGGGGTTTATCCGGGCCGTTGGTGGCGGTCATCTGCGGACGAATATAGGCGCCGGTCGCGGCAGGGATCTCCCAGTCGCCCAAGTTGTTGCGCTTAATATCAATGTTCTGCCACTGATCGCCTGGCTTTTGAGCGCCGTAGATAATGACGGCGCCGCCGCGTCCTCCCGTGCCTTCGATATCGCCGATAGCAAGATCGACCATCTTGTTAGCCACTGCAGAATTTTTATATTTAATTGGGCCTACCGCGGCGCCAAACCAGCCGCCGGTATTCGCATTGACTGAAGAATTCACCGTACGGATGCGAATACCCAGGCGAGCGTCGCCGTTGTCGATATCATTGAGGTCAATCTGATTAGAAAGACGCGCGCCGGTACGGTGATGCGGTCCGCCCCAGATAATATAGACCTGATCATGCCAGTGGGAGGCGATGACTAAATCATCATATCCATCGCCGTTAATATCACCTATTTTACGTACCGCGACGCCCATCCATTTTGTCGTCACTGAGCCAGGCTTATTCGCTTTATTGCTGTGGATAATTTTAAGCGCGTTTTGCGGATCGAATTCACCTACGTTATTGACTTGCTGCATGGGTTTCCCACCGGAAGTCCCGAAAATGACGTACGCGATCCCTTTTGCGCCATCCCCCCAGGGGGCCGTAATGACAATATCTTCACCCGCGATATGCGAACCATTGTCCTTATCGGAAAACTTACCGATCGTGGTCATCGTCATACCGAAATAGTCTTTTTGTTTTTCACCCTTAATAGATACAGGGACAGAATAAGGCTCGATATCGCTGGCGATAACCTGTGATGCCGTGATGCCAGTACCTGATAAAGCTGCAACGCAAAGCGCTACACGCGTTTTCGTTTTGAGTTTCATAGTATATATCCTTATACAAATCCATTTTTCATACCCGGCAACTCATTTGTATAGCGCTATGTGTTGCCGGGAAATAAGAGGTTTCTACGCTGTATTAAGTTTTTTCTTTATTTAAACTCGAAATCCAGCGTGGATGTGGCTTCGAATTTTCCCGGTTGTGGAGACTTTTCTCCTTGTTGGACAGGTGTTGCTATAATAGTGACATTCCCCTCCTGCGTTGGTACGGCCGAACTGCTGCCATCAATTTTATTCCCGTTGTGTTCAAGTTTTATCCCTAAATCATTGCGCTCACCTTCATCATTATGGGTCTTGATAAAACCAGAGCCATTAAAATCGGACGCGCGGAACTTAATACTCACCTTGCTTTCATCTTCAGGATTTTTGCAAGTCACACGAATATCCACGTTTTTTTGCTTACTGGTGGCCTCGGGCTTAAATTCATTCGCGGTAATACTGCCAAACGGAACCTTGATGGTTTGCCCGTCATTAATCATGCATTGTGGTGGAATATCAATTGACAGTTGGAAATTAAGTGTGACAAAAGGTCTGGAGGTGTCATAACTCCCCGTCTGTTTTTTAGCAAAAATGGTCACTAATTCCTGCATAGGAATATCAATGCGGCCTGAAGGAAGCGGTTTAGTTAATTCCAGAGAGACAGTCCCGCTGGAGCCGGTTGCGAACAGAGTATGGTCGTTTTTATCATCACAGTTATTTGTCGCAGGACGTCCATTATCAACACCGGCGGTATTACTCAAATCAACCGGGATATACCGCAATTCATCCTCGCCACCGAGAACGACATTTATACCGATATTAATACCCTTTTCCGCATCCAGAGGATAATAGATAAAGTCTGCGTTACGTTTGCCGCCTCCTGTGCCCAGTTTCGTACTGGTAAATCGAAATAAGATACTTTCTGGCACGCTGGAGTCCTGACAGAGGCAGATACCATTAAAATTACCTTTATTATTCCATGTGGATTGGGTTGTGCCGGGTACGTCGTCAGCAGTAAGGTTTTCGATAATATCAAACTTGTGCGCCTGGCCAGATACGGTTGATGTCGGCCAGCAGCTTCCTACAACATCAGCATAAGCTGGCGCGCCCATCAATCCCCCTGCTGCCAGGCACGCGAGTAACGTTAATTTTTTCATTTTTAATTCCTTTATTTATTAACGGATGATTTGCATGTCTGCGTTAACTGCACAATTCCGCTAATCGTGGGTTCCTGGCCAGAAAGCTGATAGTGAACCTGGCAACGCTGATCGGGTTTCTTACCCCAGCTCACGTCTAACGTCCCTTTTTCTGCCATCCCGGTGAGGAATACGCTGCCTTCATCACCCACAATGCTGCTGGTGGTATTCTGAGAAACAATGGCACCGAACGGAACGGGTTTGCCCTGCGCATCTTTCAGCGTCATCATCAGGCGTTTACCCACCGCCGTGGTGAAACGTGCCCGAACGATAGCCCCCCGGGTAGGAACGACTTTATGGCTGTTACTTTCCAGCTCGACATCGTCAGGTAATGTATCGGGACGCAGCTGGATATTGCTCTCCTGATAAGGTGTCAGGTAAGGCACCACCGCATAGCCCCAGGGGTCGGTGCGCACGCCAGTGTGGTTACGGACGCTGACACCTGCGGCATCCGGCGCTTCAACCAGAGCGACCGTTTCACCCAGCGACTGCGCCAGCGTGACGCCATGAGGATGAACCAGCACGCCCCCGCGCAGGCTGTAATTCAGCCGCTGCGCGTCCCGGCTATAGCCATACCCGGCGCCAACCTGCGCATAGCGTCCGTTATAGCTAAGCGAGGCATCGCTGCTGTTTGCCTGGCTCCCTGGGTTGATATTCTGCTGTACGCTCCAGTTCAGGTTATTGTCCTCAAGGGCGCTGCCGCTCAGGGAAACACTGTGGCCTGGCGAGCGTTTTTCCGCCGCAGAGAAGGTGTAACCGGCACGCGTGGAGCGGAGCCATTTGTCCAGAGGGACGCTCACGCTCAGGCTGAACAGATTGTCCTGATTATAGAGACGCTGGTTATCCTCTTTTGTCACGTTCAGATAGTGGTTGTAATTCAGGCTATAGCTGATCCCGTTCCAGCTGTTGCCATAGCCCAGCGTGGCGGAGGTCGTGCGTTTTTGGCTCGTGTGGTAGTCCTCGCTGACCAGCATGGCGGAGAGATAGCCGAGGTTTTCTCCCAGGTTTTGGTTTAGCGTCAGTTCTGTACGGCTACGGCGTCGATCCAGGCGCGAGGGTTGCGAGTGATAGCTGCTCAGGGTTTCACCGAGCGTGTAGAAATCGGACGTCGAGTAGCGATAGCCCGCAATCGCAACGTTAGTGCCGGTAGACAGCAAATTTTTGTTATAGCGCAGGCGTAGCGACTGTCCCCGGTTTTTTTCTGCCTGTTTAGTGGTGGCCCAGGCCTGGGTAATATCAAATGACAGTGCACCAAAATCGCCCATGTTTTTACCCATGCCAAAAAGCAGGGACTGATATTGGCTGGCAGCCTGCATGCCTCCGTATATCGAGGTTTCCCACGGCAGACCGTAAATCAGGCTCCCTTGTGAAAACAGGGCATTCTCAGCATCGCTGCTGCTGGAACGATAGCTGCCGCTAATGACTTCATATTTGTATTGCCCTTCCCGCTGCATAACCGCTAACGACGCGTAAGGCACTAAAGAGACTTGTTCGCTGCCATCCGCCTCTTTCACCACAACTTTCAGCTCGCCGCTGCTGCCGAGGTAAAGATCGTTGATGACAAATTCACCGGGCGGGACATAGCTTTGATAAATGCTGTAGCCGTTCTGAAAAATAGTGATCTGGGCATTAGTACGAGCAATACCGCGGATCACCGGCGCATAGCCTCGCAGGCTGCCCGGAAGCATCTGTTCATCCGAGTAAAGCTGAACGCCGCGAAACGGGGTGCTATCAAAGACTTCTGCGGTAGAACTGTTATCCCCGACAATCAGCTGGCTATTCAGGGCGCTGATATCACGCTGCAGATAGGTATAAACCGATTCCCAGCGCCCAGCTTGCCCCTGGCTGTTACTCCAGGTCGAGAAATTGCGTAAACGCCAGGGTCCAACGTTCAGTCCCGGACGCAGGCTGAGGTACTGGCTATCGGTTCCCGTCCCGTTGTGCGAGGTCCACGTGGCGCCGCTGTAGTTGTAGCTGAGCATCAGGCCCGGAATACCCTGTTCCCGACGCGCAGGATCGATGTAGCCGTGAGCGTGGCTGTCCAGGGCCGCCTGGGGAATGCTGAGCCTTAACGCCTGCTCGCTGAAGTCAAATTCGCTGCTTGCGAGAGGGATCGCCGACAGATTCGCGCAGCCCTGGGTATCGTCCCGGAGCAACGGGAATGCCGCCGTTTTAACACCAAACGACTGGAGCGTCTCCTCGCTGAGGCACGGTGCGAGGATATTTTTATGCTGCGCGTTCTCTTCGAGTCGAAACGTGATATCGCGCGTGTCGTACATTTTATTGTTAAGAAACAGGTCAACACGATAAACGCCGGGTGTCTGGCTCTCTTTGTTCTCAAAGAGAGAAAGATCGACGGCGGTACGCGGCGCGCCACCCGTTTCCAGAAAGGCCGGGTCGAAGTAATCACTGGCGTATAATGCGCTGGGTAATATCCAGGCAAAGCAAAGCGCTGGACGAATGCCCCAAAATATAGTCATGAAAAAATACCCCTGTGAGGTTATTGTTTTAAAATCGTTATTCTATTTTTTGTGTGATTAACTGGCTGTTGCCGCCATAATCATTGATATATTTCCATTGTACGGTGGCATTGTTTTTCAAAAGCGTGTTCCTGAGCGTGAATGTTGTGCTGCTTTTAGGCGCGAGCATGTCAATCTCTGACCATGCTTTGTTATTGATCTTCACCTCCGCAAAGGAAATGTAATAAGAGGAGTTGTTGCGTACAATGAGTTCGTTATTTTTAACAGACCATTGCACATTCTTACTAATATCCGTGGGTTCATCCATTAAATTTGACGGACGATAAAATAATTTGATCCGGGTATTTACCGCTATCTGCAGTTTATTAATATCCTCTCTGGAAGAGGAGGGGATCGATTTTACGTTGATCCAGAAAAGCGACTCGCGATCCTGCGGTAAAGGCGCGCCGTTATAGATAATACGTAGCGCGTTGGACTTACCTGCATCCATGCGAAAAAGCGGTGGCGTCACAATAAACGGGGCTTTGGTGCCCTGTGAATCTTTGCCCTGTACCCAGCTCTGTACCAGGAACGGGCTGGCAGTATTATTTCTGACTGTAATATTGCTCTCTTTCTTGTCCGCATGATATACCACCCGCGTATTGGATAAGGTCACACTGGCGTGTGACATACAAGAGCCAAAGAGCAGAGCCAGCAGCGTCAGATAGCGTTTCCTTAACATAAAACGTCCTTGCGTTCCGGGCTGTTATTCATTGCCCGGAACTGAGTTGAATGATTTATTTATAGATAATGGTGTAATCCGCAACCGCATCTGCCTTACCGGCGGTCACAGCATCCAGGGATGCTTTATAACGGGCTGAATACAGCAGGGTGGCTGCCCCCGTGGTGCCATCACCGGTAATAGGAACAAACTTATTCGGGTTGTCGCCCAGTTTTAACGATGTTCCATCTTCATTCAGGAATTCAATACCCAAACCCGTTGCGGCGTCGCCACCGGTTTTAAGCGCGAGCAGATTATTATCATTAGCATCATAGGCACCGCCAAATCGTGCTCCGGCTGATTTAAGGACGGCGGTATCGCAGTTAGACAGTTCTATCTGGATACGGTGAATACCCGCAACGTCACCTTTTTCTTTAAATGCTGAAGACGAGATGGTACCCATATCGATCGTTGGGTTCCCGCCCTGACCGTTAATATCGACATCACAGGTGCTCGCGGTAATCATACCCGTGAATTCAATCGTCCCTGCGCCTTTACCTGGCGCTGCATGGCTGGAAGGACTGGCAATTGCAGCCAATAAAAATCCCATGGTAATAACGGATTTATTCATTTTTTAAAATATTCCTCAGTGTGTAAAAGGTAGAACAGTATTATTTCGGGTTAGTCACTCGAAAGCGTTGTTGTGGTCACGGGATGTGGATATTCCGTTAATATGAAACATTAAGGTGGATATTCATCATCGCTTACCAGTCCATGTGAAAAACTTCCATCACAAGAAGTCTGAATATTTTTCTGGGTCAGGTTAACAAGCGTTTAAAAAAAATAAAGTGAGAACGTCATGATTTGTCTTTGGTTGTTTTAAAATCAATGAGTTAGGTTGTTTTTATCAGGGTTTTATCAGCAATTCAGTGTGAGAATTTTACGGCTTATTTACTACTTGCCGTATGTCAGGTTCAGCTCAGATAATAAAACTTTCATAATAATGAAAGAATAATCTCCGGAAGAACACGTTGCCTTCCCGGAAGACGTAAGAGAAATCCAGGCACTTTTAACATCACATTTACATTGCCGGGCTGGCGCGAAGAAGTGTTATTATTATTCTCTTGCCCGGTGATACGGGCGTTTTCTTTTTTTTGTTGCAAACGTTGCCTCTGCCAGCGCGCAGATGAAGGTTAAGGATAGATTCATGGCTTCTGCTCATCTCGGTTTCCCGACTGAAACCGTTGTTGTCTTTGTGGTGATGGCCGTTGGGGCGATGTTTATCGACCTCTTCATGCACCGTCACGATAAACCTGTTTCGCTGAAAAGTGCGGCCATGTGGTCCGTTTTCTGGTTCTCGATGGCGATGGCCTTCGCCGGTTTTCTGTACATCCACCACGGCGCCGAGATGGCGAGCCTGTTCCTCACCGGTTACGCGCTGGAAGAGGTGCTCTCCATTGATAACCTGTTCGTGATGATGGCGATCTTTGCCTGGTTCGGCGTGCCGGATAAGTACCGTCACCGTGTGCTCTACTGGGGCGTGCTTGGGGCGATTGTCTTCCGCGGTATTTTCGTGGCGATCGGCACCAGCCTGCTGAGCCTGGGGCCTTACGTGGAGGTTATTTTTGCGCTGGTCGTCGGCTGGACGGCGGTGATGATGCTCAAGCGCAATGAAGAGAGTGACGAAGTGGAAGATTACTCGGGTCACCTTGCCTATCGCCTGGTGAAACGCTTCTATCCCGTCTGGCCCAAAATCAGCAGCAACGCGTTTATCCTGACGCAGAAAGAGGTGGATGCGGAGCTTGAAAAGCCGGAAAACCAGGACGTAACGGTTGGCCGCGTGAAGAAGGCGAAGCGCTATGCAACGCCGCTGCTGCTCTGCGTGGCGGTGGTGGAACTCTCTGACGTAATGTTCGCGTTTGACTCCGTACCGGCGATTATTGCGGTAAGCCGCGAGCCGCTGATTATCTACAGCGCCATGATGTTCGCCATTCTCGGCCTGCGTACCCTCTACTTTGTGCTGGAAGCACTCAAGCAGTATCTGGTGCACCTGGAGAAAGCGGTGGTGCTGCTGCTGTTCTTCGTGGCGTTCAAGCTGGGTCTGAATGCGACCGATCACTTCTGGCACCACGGTTACAGCATTGGCGCGACGGCCAGCCTGTTTGTGGTGTTAGGTGTGCTGGCGCTGGGGATTATTGCGAGCGTGTTGTTCCCGGGGAAACGTGAGGCCTGATGCACCGCTTTTCTCCCTCTCCCTGTGGGAGAGGGCTGGGGTGAGGGCAACAGACCGCACCTAACCCTTAATCGGTGAATTCCGGCGCTTGCGCGGGTGATGGAAGTGCCGCCAGTGTGGATCCTGCGCCGCGGCCAGCAGTTCGTGGTCGCCGCGGGTGTCGCCCCAGGCTCGCAGATGATAGTCGTTCAGATCGCCATACACCTTCTCCAGCCTCGCCACTTTCTGGGCGCAGCGGCAGTTATTGCCCGTAATGCGTCCCGTCAGCTTGCCGTCCTTCACTTCCAGCTGCGTGCCAATCAGCTTAATGCCGAGCCTGTCCGCCCACGGCTGGAGCACCAGCGCCGGCGACGCAGAGCAGATCGTCACTTCCGCGCCGGAATTTACCTCAGCCGCCACCGCCAGAACCCCTTCGGGGCGCATCAGCTTGTTCCAGTATTTTTCGCAAAAGGCTTCCGCCTGCTGGCGTAGCCAGTGTTCGTCCACGCCCGTCAGGAACGTTTTAATCAGCACTTCCTTCAGCTCATCACGCGTCAGCTTGCGGCGCACGCAGTGGAGCGTGGGCAGCGCCATGCGCACCAGACGACCCGCAAAGTAGCGTTTCCCAAAGGCAAAACGCAGGAAAGGGATAAAGCTGTCGTGGTGCGTGAGCGTCCCGTCAAAGTCAAAGACAGAGAGCACGCTGGATTTCGCCACCGTCTCGTCGGCAATCATATTGGTCATAAATACGTCTTAGCTGAATTACACATTCTGTCGATCAGTTTACCTGCTTTATCTGAACAGTCCTTACATCACCACCCTTTTTTTTCTCAATCTTGCGATCTGAAAGTGAGTCCAATTTTGGCCTCAATAATGATTGGTGAAAAAGTGAGCAGTCTATATTATCGCCACATCGAAAGATATTTCGGGGGAACGTTGGCCCCCACAGGTAAGGATAAATTCACTCTTAGCTCCTGTTTAGATATGACATTCAGATCGCTTATTTCAATCCTCACGTTAAGTTTTGCTTCGTTTTCCGCACTGAGTTTTCAGCTGCCCGCATCGATGATCTCCGCCGATAGCACATTTGCGGAATCGCCGGTGAAGTCGGCCCTGCTTCACCAGGAGACAGGCCCACTCCGCTCCCGGATACTGGATCAATACCAGAAATGGAAAGGGACTCACTATCAGTGGGGCGGCACCACACACCGCGGAGTGGATTGCTCCGCGCTTATGCAGCATCTGTTCAGCGATGCGGCGCATCTTTATCTGCCGCGCACGACGAGCGAGCAGATCCATCGCGGTGTACAGGTAGCGCAATACCGTCTGAAGGCGGGAGATTTGGTCTTCTTCCAGACGGGACCGAACCGCAGGCACGTTGGCGTGTATATCGGTAACAGCCAGTTTATTCATGCCTCCAGCAGCCAGGGCGTAACGGTCTCAACCCTGACTGATGACTACTGGCAGGATCGTTACATTACCGCCCGTCGTGTCGCGGGCAGCGCCGCCTGACGACATTAAATAATGTCGTCCACCACGCCACCATCGACGCGCAATGCCGCGCCCGAGGTGGCGGAGGCCTGCGGCGAACAGACATAAATCACCATATTAGCCACCTCTTCAACGGTGGCGGCGCGCTGGATAACCGAGCTGGGGCGGTTGGTCATGACAAATTCTTTCGCCAGCTGCTCCAGCGATTTACCGGTTTTCTCGATCTCATCTTTCATCATTTCAGCGAAACCGTCGGACATCGTCGGGCCCGGCAGCACGCTGTTCACCGTCACGCCGCTTCCCGCCACGAACTTCGCCAGCCCGCGCGCCAGCGAGAGCTGGGCCGTTTTGGTCACCCCGTAGTGGATCATGTCTGCCGGGATATTGCAGGCTGACTCGGAGGAGATAAACACCACGCGGCCCCAGCCTTTTTTCACCATGCCCGGCAGCAGGGCGCGGGAGAGGCGCACGCCGGACATCACGTTGGTCTGCCAGTAGCGCTCCCAGGTTTCATCGTCGGTGCCATAGAAATCCTGTGGGCCGTAAATCCCGGCGTTGTTCACCAGAATATCGACGTCGCTCGCGACCTTCAGCAGCGACTCAACCCTTTCCGCGGTGCTGAGATCGGCAATGGCTGCACGCACCTGCACGCGAGGCACAACCTGCTGCAGCTGCTGAATACCTTTGTTCACCGAGTCGGTGCTGCGGCCATTAACGATCACTTCCGCGCCGCTTTCTGCCAGGCCTCTGGCAATGGCAAACCCGATCCCGCCGGTTGAGGCGGTGACCAGGGCCACTTTCCCCGCAAAGTCGATTTTCATCATCAGCTCCTTATCGTTTTAACGTTCGGACCTTAAAGCGTAGCAGGTGATGATGACGGCTCCTGGCTAAAAAGGCGCAGCAGGGTTTCAACCTGCTCATCCAGCGGGGCGAGGGTGCGCTTCACGATCAGATGCAGCGGCGTGGCCCGACGAACGCCGTGGCTCAGCGGGAGGATTTTTAGTACGCCTTGCTCCAGCTGGGGCTGAATGCGTTCCTCTGGCAGCCAGCCGTAGCCGACCTGCGAGACGACCGCCTCTATGGCAGCGTCGATGGTCGAGAACGTCCACGACTCGCCGGCAGCCCGCGCGGCGTTCTGGCTGTCCGCAATCTGGATTAGCGGCCACGGGCGCAGCATCTCATCATTCAGCGGCGCGTCGAGGCTAAAGAGGGGATGCCGGTGATGCGCCACGGCGACAAAGTCAATGTTCATCAGCCATTCGCCGAGCCCGGTAATGTCCTGGCGGCGGGTTAAAACCATCACATCGGCCTCGTTGTTCATGGCATCGGCGCGGGTATTTTCCAGCACCTCCGTGAGGCGGACCTGAGTTTGCGGATACTGCTGCTGGAACTGACGCAGAATGGCGAACAGGCGGCGGCGTGGGAAAATCGAGTCCACCACCAGGTCCAGCCGCGTGCGCATCCCGTTACGAAGGGTCGCCGCGCGCGTCTCGACATACGAAAACGCTTTCAGCAGCGGTTTCACCTGGCCGAGAAGCAGTTCACCGGCCGGGGTCAACACCGCCCTGCGCCCCTCCGGCGCCAGCAGCGCCACGCCCAGCCGCTCCTGCAGCAGCGACAGGTTATAGCTCACCGAGGACTGACTGCGGTGGGTTTCTTCCGCAGCTTTGGCAAAGCTGCCCGCATCCACCACTTTTTCCAGTAAGGCCCACTGTTCCAGCGTCGTCTTGTGCATAATTTATCTAAAATTTGGATGAATTTGATTAAAACATAGCGTTATTCATTCATTTTTTGAAGGCTTAAGATCGTCTCATCAAAACGAAGGAGACATCTTATGAACACATTCGACAAACACGACTTAAGCGGCTTCGTTGGCAAACATCTGGTTTATACCTATGACAACGGCTGGAATTACGAAATTTACGTCAAAAACGAGACTACTCTCGACTACCGTATTCACAGCGGTCTGGTGGCGAACCGTTGGGTTAAAGATCAGCAGGCTTACATCGTGCGGGTAGGGGAGAGCATCTATAAAATCTCCTGGACCGAGCCAACCGGTACGGACGTTAGCCTGATTGTGAACCTGGGCGACAAACTGTTCCACGGCACCATCTTCTTCCCGCGTTGGGTCATGAACAACCCGGAAAAAACCGTCTGCTTCCAGAACGACCATATTCCGCTGATGAACAGCTATCGCGATGCGGGGCCGGCATATCCAACAGAAGTGATTGACGAATTTGCCACCATCACCTTTGTACGCGACTGCGGTGCGAACAACGAAAGCGTGATTGCCTGTGCAGCCAGCGAGTTACCGAAAAACTTTCCCGATAACTTAAAATAAGCGCGACAGTTAACTAAAAAGAAAAGTTCCCGGTTATTTCTGCTTTTACAGAAATAACCGGGATTTTTTTTGTTTGTTGATGTTCGGTTTAAAATAACATTTAGTAAAAATTGAGTTTGATCACGAAATAAATAATTCATAATTACATAAGTTATTGTTTATAAATGGATTAATATTGATTTTGTTACATCTGAATTACGCATCTTAATTTTTCCCTAAGAAATGAACGATACCTTGATATGAGTTTATGGTTCGTTGAAATAAACGAAAAAGTAATTGGTTAATATCAAGCGCGTGCCATTCTTATTGCAAGGAAATTAATGATGAGTGATTTTTTGCCTTTTTCCCGCCCGTCGATGGGTAGTGAGGAATTAGCGGCGTTGCAGCAGGTTTTAACCTCCGGCTGGATCACCACAGGGCCTAAAAATCAGGAACTTGAAGCGGCATTTTGTCAGCTGACGGGGAACCAGCACGCGATTGCCGTCTGCTCGGCGACGGCGGGCATGCACGTCACGCTGATGGCGCTGGATATTGGTCCGGGCGATGAGGTCATTACCCCCTCCCAAACCTGGGTCTCCACGCTGAATATGATCGTGCTGCTGGGCGCCACGCCGGTCATGATCGATGTGGACAACGAGACATTGATGGTGACGCCGGAAGCGGTTGAAGCCGCCATTACCCCGCGTACCAAAGCGATTATTCCCGTGCATTACGCCGGCGCGCCGTGTGATATCGACGCCATTCATGCCGTCGGTGAGCGTCACGGTATTCCGGTGATTGAAGACGCGGCCCATGCCGCCGGAACGTACTACAAGAACCGTCACGTAGGCTGGAAAGGCACGGCGATTTTTTCCTTCCACGCCATCAAAAACATGACCTGCGCGGAAGGTGGTTTAGTCGTCACGGATAACGCCCGGCTTGCCGCGCGGATCCGCAGCCTGAAATTCCACGGCCTGGGCGTGGATGCCTATGACCGCCAGACGCACGGCCGTGCGCCGCAGGCCGAAGTGATCTCCCCGGGCTTTAAGTACAACCTCGCAGATATCAATGCCGCGCTGGCGCTGGTACAGCTGGGCAAGCTGAAAGAGGCCAACCTACGCCGCGAGGCAATCGCGCAACGCTACCTGCGCGAGCTTGCCGATACGCCGTTCCAGCCGCTGAGCATTCCGTCATGGCCGCACGTTCACGCCTGGCACCTGTTTATTATTCGCGTTGATGAAGCGCGCTGCGGGATCTCACGCGACAACCTGATGGCGGCGCTGAAGGAGCAAGGCATCGGCACCGGCCTTCATTTCCGCGCGGCGCACACCCAAAAATACTACCGCGAGCGTTTTCCTGATGTATCGCTTCCGAATTCGGAATGGAACAGCGCGCGTATTTGTTCTCTCCCTCTTTTCCCGGACATGACTCATGACGACACAACCCGCGTCATTACCGCGCTCCATCAGCTTGCAGGACATTGATATGTTCAGCGCACCGCCTGTACAAAAAGTTTCTGTGGTCATCCCAGTTTATAACGAGCAGGAGAGCCTGCCCGAGCTGATCCGCCGCACCACGGCAGCCTGCGATACGCTGGGCAAAGCCTATGAAATTCTGCTGGTGGACGACGGCAGCAGTGATGATTCCGCGCTGATGCTGACCGAAGCCGCCCAGGCCGAAGGCAGCCATATTGTCGCCGTGCTGCTCAACCGTAACTATGGCCAGCACTCCGCCATTATGGCCGGGTTCAGCCACGTTACGGGCGATCTGATTATCACCCTGGACGCGGATCTGCAAAACCCGCCGGAGGAGATCCCGCGCCTGGTGGCGAAAGCCGACGAAGGCTATGACGTGGTCGGCACGGTGCGTCAGAACCGTCAGGACAGTCTGTTCCGCAAGCTGGCGTCACGCACCATCAACCGCCTTATTCAGCGCACCACCGGTAAAGCAATGGGCGATTACGGCTGCATGCTGCGCGCCTACCGCCGCCATATTGTCGACGCCATGCTGCACTGCCATGAGCGCAGCACCTTTATTCCGATCCTCGCCAACACCTTTGCCCGCAAGGCAACGGAAATTCCGGTCCTGCACGCCGAGCGCGAGCACGGGGAATCGAAGTACAGCTTTATGCGTCTCATCAACCTGATGTACGACCTCGTCACCTGCCTGACCACCACGCCGCTGCGCCTGCTAAGCGTGTTCGGCAGCATCATCGCCCTGGCCGGTTTTACGTTGTCCGTCCTGCTGGTGGTGCTGCGGCTGGTCTTTGGCCCGCAGTGGGCGGCGGAAGGGGTCTTCATGCTTTTTGCCGTGCTGTTTATGTTCATCGGCGCCCAGTTCGTCGGAATGGGCCTGCTCGGTGAATACATAGGCCGTATCTATAACGATGTTCGCGCACGTCCGCGCTACTTTATTCAACGTGTTGTCCGTCAGGAACACAAAGCATCTCAAGAGGAAAACCACCCATGAAAGCCGTTGTATTTGCCTATCACGATATGGGGTGCGCGGGCACGCTGGCCCTGCTGGAAGCGGGCTATGACATTGCTGCAATCTTTACCCATCCGGACGCGGCGGGAGAGAATCACTTCTTCGGCTCCGTGGCGCGTATCGCCGCCGAGCGCGGTATTCCGGTGTATGCTCCGGACGACGTCAACCACCCGCTGTGGGTGGATCGCATCCGCGCGCTCGCACCTGATGTCATCTTCTCGTTCTACTATCGCAACCTGATCTGCGACGAGATCTTAGGCCTGGCCGCAAAAGGGGCGTTTAACCTTCACGGCTCTCTGCTGCCCGCCTACCGTGGCCGCGCGCCGCTGAACTGGGTGCTGGTCAACGGCGAAACGGAAACGGGCGTGACGCTGCACCGCATGGTGCGCCGCGCAGATGCCGGGGCCATCGTCGCCCAGCAGCGCGTGGCAATCGACGCGGATGAAACCGCGCTTGAGCTGCATCATAAACTCTGCACCGCGGCGCAAAGTCTGCTGCGTGACGCGCTGCCAGCCATCCTCAACGGCACCTTCAGGGAGACCGAGCAGGACGAAAGCAAGGCCAGCTGCTTTGGCCGCCGCGCGCCGGAAGATGGTCGCCTGGACTGGAATAAACCCGCCCGCCAGCTGCACAACCTGGTGCGCGCCGTGACCGACCCGTGGCCGGGCGCATACAGCTTTGCGGGCGTAAGCAAATTTATCGTCTGGAAATCCCGCGTGCGTGACGATATCCCGGCCGCTAAGCCGGGCACCGTCGTCTCCGTCTCCCCGCTGATTGTGAGCTGCGGCGAGCAGGCGCTGGAGATTGTCACCGGGCAGACCGACAACGGCCTGTACGTTCAGGGCACGCAGCTGGCGCAGTCTCTGGGTCTGGTAGCCGGGGCGCTGATCACCAGCGCGCCGGTGGTTGCCATCAAGCGCCGCACGCGCGTGCTGATCCTCGGCGTGAACGGCTTTATCGGGAACCACCTGACCGAACGTCTGCTCAAAGACGATAACTACGAGATTTACGGTCTGGATATCGGCTCTGACGCCATCAGCCGTTTCCTCAACAACCCGCGCTTCCACTTTGTGGAAGGGGATATCAGCATTCACTCCGAGTGGATCGAATATCACATTAAAAAATGCGACGTGGTGCTGCCGCTGGTCGCCATCGCCACGCCAATCGAGTACACCCGTAACCCGCTGCGCGTGTTCGAGCTGGATTTCGAAGAGAACCTGAAGATCATCCGCGACTGCGTGAAATACGACAAGCGCATCATCTTCCCGTCCACCTCTGAAGTGTACGGCATGTGTACCGACAAAAACTTCGATGAGGATGCCTCCAGCCTGGTGGTCGGGCCGATCAACAAGCAGCGCTGGATCTACTCTGTCTCCAAGCAGCTGCTGGACCGCGTAATTTGGGCCTACGGCGAGAAAGAGGGTCTGCGCTTTACCCTGTTCCGTCCGTTTAACTGGATGGGTCCGCGTCTGGATAACCTGAACGCGGCGCGAATCGGCAGCTCCCGCGCGATCACTCAGCTGATCCTGAACCTGGTCGAAGGCTCGCCTATCAAGCTGATTGAAGGCGGGAGCCAGAAACGCTGCTTTACGGACATCAGCGACGGTATCGAAGCCCTGTTCCGCATCATTGAGAACAAAGATAACCGCTGCAACGGTGAGATCATTAACATCGGTAACCCGGAAAACGAGGCGAGCATTCGCGAGCTGGCAGAGATGCTGCTGGCCAGCTTTGAGCGCCACCCGCTGCGCGATCGCTTCCCGCCGTTTGCCGGTTTCCGCGAAGTGGAAAGCAGCAGCTACTACGGAAAGGGCTACCAGGACGTCGAGCACCGTAAGCCAAGCATCCGCAACGCGAAGCGCTGCCTGAACTGGACGCCGACGGTGAAGATGGAGCAGACCATTGATGAGACGCTCGACTTCTTCCTGCGCACCGTGGAGCTATCGGAACAGGCCTCATGAAAAAAGTCGGTTTACGCATTGATGTCGACACCTTCAGGGGAACGCGTGACGGCGTGCCCAGACTGCTGGAACTGCTGAGCAGGCACGGCGTGCGTGCCAGCATTTTCTTCAGCGTGGGGCCTGACAACATGGGACGCCATTTATGGCGTCTGGTTAAACCGGCATTTCTGTTCAAAATGCTGCGCTCGCGCGCGGCATCCCTCTACGGCTGGGATATTTTGCTGGCCGGCACCGCCTGGCCCGGCAGACGCATCGGCGCGGGTAATGAAGCGGTTATCCGCGCGGCGGCGCAGCAACACGAGGTCGGCCTGCATGCCTGGGATCATCACGCCTGGCAGGCGTGGGCGGGCGTCTGGGATATCCCGCGCCTGTCCCGTGAGGTCGAGCGTGGAATGCTGGAACTTGAGGCCATCATCGGTCAGCCCGTGCGCTGCTCCGCCGTGGCGGGATGGCGTGCCGACCAGCGGGTGGTCAAAGCCAAAGAGCATTTCGCGTTTCGCTACAATAGCGACTGTCGTGGAACCGGGCCGTTTTTGCCGCTGTTGGGCGAAAATCGCTACGGTACGGTGCAAATTCCTGTCACGCTTCCTACGTGGGATGAGGTGGTGGGGCGCGAGGTGAAGGCGGAAGCATTTAATCGCTACATTCTGGACCGCATCCATCGTGACGCCGGAACGCCGGTCTATACCATCCATGCCGAAGTGGAAGGGATTGCCTGGCAGCATGATTTCGATGAACTGCTGACGATGGCCGCTCAGGAAGGCATTGCGTTCTGTCCGTTGAGCGAGCTGCTGCCGGACGACCTCAGCAGCCTGCCCGTGGGTAAAGTCGTCCGTAATGAACTGGCTGGCCGGGAAGGCTGGCTTGGCTATCAACAAACCGTGAGTCCGGTCCCATGAAAACAGCCCGTTATGGCGTAGCGCTTTTCGCACTGTTTATCGTTTATTACTTCATTCCGGTCGATATTCGCCTGCTGTGGCAGCCTGATGAAACGCGCTATGCGGAAATCAGCCGCGAAATGCTGGCATCGGGTGACTGGGTTGTCCCGCATTTCCTCGGGCTGCGCTACTTTGAAAAGCCGATTGCCGGCTACTGGATCAACACTATCGGACAATGGCTGTTCGGGCACACGAACTTTGCCGTACGCGCCGGGTCGATCTTCTCCACCGGGCTCGCGGCGCTGCTGGTGATCTGGATGGCCTGGCGTCTCTGGCGGGATAAGCGTACGGCCATTTTCTCCGGCCTGATCTTCCTGACCCTGTTCCTGGTGTATGGCATCGGCACCTATGCGGTGCTGGACCCCATCGTCACCCTGTGGCTGGTGGCGGCGATGTGCAGCTTCTGGCTCGCCTCACAGGCGCGCACCGTGGCCGGAAAAGCGGGCGGCTATGTGCTGCTTGGGCTGGCCTGCGGCATGGGGGTGATGACCAAAGGCTTTCTGGCGCTGGCGGTACCGGTGATCGGCGTGCTGCCGTGGGTGATTGCCCAAAAGCGCTGGAAAGAGGTGCTGATTTTTGGCTGGCTCGCGGTCCTGAGCTGCGTGCTGATTGTTCTGCCGTGGGGGCTGGCTATTGCGCACCGCGAGCCTGATTTCTGGCGCTACTTCTTCTGGGTTGAGCATATTCAGCGTTTTGCCCAGAGCGACGCGCAGCATAAAGCTCCGTTCTGGTATTACCTGCCGTTCCTGCTCGCGGGCAGCCTGCCGTGGCTGGCGCTGCTGCCAGGCGCGCTGCGTCTTGGCTGGAATGACAGGCAAAACGCGGGCGGCGGGTTCTACCTGCTGGGGTGGGTGGTGATGCCGCTGCTGTTTTTCAGCATCGCTAAAGGCAAGCTGCCGACCTATATCCTGCCCTGTTTTGCCCCGCTGGCTATCCTGATGGCGCGCTATGCCTGCCTCGCGGCGGAAAAAGGGGCCAGAGCGTTGCGCATTAACGGCGGAATTAACCTGGCGTTTGGCGCTATCGGCGTGGTGGCGGCGCTGGCGGTCTCGCCGTGGGGGCTGGCTAAGCATCCGGTCTGGACGTCGGTCGAACTGTATAAAGTCTTCTGCGCGGTGGTGGCGTTCCTTATCTGGGGCGCGGTAGGCTGGTTTACGCTGCGGCAGAGCCAGCAGCGCTGGTGGCTGGCGGCGCTGTGTCCTGCGGGTCTGGCGTTGTTGATTGGTTTTGCCATTCCGAACCTGGTGGTGGATTCCAAGCAGCCGCAGTCGCTGGTGGATACCGTGCGCGAGCCGCTACAGGGCAGCCGCTTTGTGCTGACCAATAACGTTGGCGTGGCCGCGGGTCTGGCGTGGGAGCTGAAGCGCAGTGACATCACGCTGTTTGCTCAGAGCGGCGAGCTGCGCTACGGGCTGGATTATCCCGATGCGAAAGATCGCTTTGTCAGTGAAGACGACTTCGCGCAGTGGCTGGCAACGCATCGTAAGCAGGGAAGCGTGTCGCTGGTGATGCTGCTGTCTAAACGTGACGATATTGCAGAGGCGAATTTACCGCAGCCGGACAATCTCTATATCCAGGGGCGTCTGGCCCTGCTGGAGTATCTGCCGAAGTGATGACCTGGACCTGGCTCATACTGGCAAGCCTGCTGAGCTGCGCGGGACAGCTGTGCCAGAAACAGGCTACCCGTCCGGCGAAAGGCGGGCGGCGTGGCGCGCACATCATGCGGTGGCTTGGCCTGGCGATGCTGGCGCTGGGCTGCGGAATGCTGGTCTGGCTGGTGGTGCTGCAGAGCCTGCCCGTCGGCGTAGCTTACCCTATGCTGAGCCTCAATTTTGTCTGGGTGACGCTGGCGGCGAAGGTCTTCTGGCGCGAGCACGTTGCTGTGCACCACTGGCTGGGGGTCGGGTTCATTATCATGGGGATTATCGTGCTGGGAGGAAGCCTGTGAAAGGCGCGTTCTGGGCGTTATGCAGCGTGCTGTTAGTCAGCGCCGCACAGCTGTTGCTGCGCGATGCCATGCAGGCTCTGCCGCCGGTCAGCGATTTTCTGACGTTTATCTCCGCGCTGTGGCACGTTTCGTCCGGCACGGGCGCGCTGCTGCTGGGGTTAACGGGATACGTTGCCTCCATGGGCTGCTGGTATCTGGCGCTGCATCGCATGGCGCTCAGCAAAGCGTATGCCTTGCTGAGCCTCAGCTATATCCTGGTGTGGGGCGCGGCAATCCTGCTGCCCGGCTGGGGGGAGCGCTTCTCCTGGCATGGGCTGCTGGGCGTCGCGTTGATTATGCTGGGTGTACTGGTGATTTTCCTGCCCCGACGTGAATAATCGACTCGGTGGTCAGGGTGTAAGGGGTCGAGGTACAGACGGCAAGGCTCAGAGAACCGAGCTGCAGCTGGCTGACCGAGTGCGACTGCGCCGTGCTGTCGATGCTGACAATCTGCCAGGCGCTGCCACCGCGCTGTTTCACAATCGCTTCTTTGCGCGTCCAGATACGCCAGAAGGCAGAAAGCTGTTCCTCAGGCGCTTCACGCTCCAGCTCGTCATGCTCTGTCAGGCTGAAAACGGCGTTGGCCAGCGCCTGCCAGTTCTTGCGGGGGCGAATCACTTCGATATCGCAGCCCACTTCGCCTTCATCGCTCATCAGCAGGGCGATATCATCACCGCTATGGCTCAGGTTGAACCACAGCGGATCCCCCTTCGCAAATGCCGGCTTCCCCTGCTCGCCGTAAATGATGTCGGGGAGCGGGTGAGGGGATAATGTTCTGGCGAGCAGCGTCCGGCCCGCCAGCCAGGAGGCCTGTCGTGCACCCTGAGGTGCCTTATCTGCAAGCGTTGACGCCAGCGGATCCGCGCAAAGGGTGGAAATTTTTCCCAGTACAAACCGGTACATAGTTACGCCCAGCGTTTAATGATAATCGAGGTATTGATGCCGCCAAACGCGAAGTTATTGCTCTGCAGATACTCGCAGTCAATCTGACGGGCTTCTCCCATAATATAATCTAAAGCCCCGCATTGCTCATCCGGCTGCGTTAAATTGAGCGTCGGGGCAAACCAGCCTTCGCGCATCATCTGCAGGCTCATCCACGCTTCCAGCGCGCCGCAGGCCCCCAGCGTGTGGCCAAAATAGCTCTTCAGCGAAGAAACCGGCACGCTGTCACCGTAGATGGCGGCCGTGGCCTGGCTTTCGGCGATATCGCCGCGGTCGGTGGCGGTACCGTGCGCGGAGATATACCCCATATCCCGGGCGCTTAACCCCGCCATCGCCAGCGACTGCTCCATGCATATCTGCATGGTGTCACGCTGCGGCTGGGTGATATGGGCCGCGTCACAGTTGGTGGCAAAGCCCACGATCTCTCCGTAGATGGTGGCCCCGCGCGCTCTGGCGTGCTCCAGCTCCTCCAGAATGAGGGTGCCTGCGCCTTCCCCAATCACCAGACCATCGCGCTGCGTATCGAACGGCGAGGGGGTGGTTTTGGGTTCGTCGTTGCGCTGGCTGGTGGCAAACAGCGTGTCAAACACCGCCGCTTCAGACGGACAAAGCTCTTCCGCGCCCCCCGCGACCATCACGGTCTGATACCCGTGGCGAATTGCCTCCCAGGCGTAGCCAATCGCCTGGCTGCCGGAGGTACAGGCGCTCGACGTTGGGATCACGCGGCCACGTAGTCCAAAGAACAGGCCGGTATTCACCGCGGTGGTGTGCGGCATCATCTGGACGTAGGTTGTCCCGGTGATGTTATTGGTGTGCTTTTCGGTAAGCATGGTCGCGAATTCGCTGACCGGGCCGGTGCTGCCTGTCGAAGAACCGTAGGCGATGCCGGTTTGCCCGTTGGTGAGCACCGCTTCGCCAATCAGCCCCGCCTGCTCCAGCGCCAGCTCTGTGGCGCGGGTAGACATCAGCGACACGCGGCCCATGGCGCGAATACGCTTGCGGGTATAGTGTTCCGGCAGCGCGAAATCGTCGATCGGCGCGCCCAGCAGGGTGTGCAGGCCATCATAAACCTGCCATTCCGGCATTTTACGCACGGCGTTTTCATACGCCAGCAGCCGGCTGGAAACGGACTGCCAGTTCTCGCCAAAGGCGGTGACGCCGCCCATGCCCGTAATCACCACGCGACGCGTCATAGCATTCCTCCGTTAATCGAAATGACCTGGCGGGTGACGTAGCCCGCGATATCCGACATCAGATAGCTTGCCAGCCCGGCGACCTCCTCAGCCTGGCCCATACGTTTCATTGGGATGATGGACATCGCTTCCTTCAGCGCGGCCTCCTCCATCTCAATCATGCCGGTATCAATCAGCCCTGGCGCAATGCAGTTCACGGTGATTTTGCGTTTTGCCAGTTCGATCGCCAGCGCTTTGGTGGCGCCGATAATGCCCGCTTTGGCCGCGCTGTAGTTCACCTGGCCGCGGTTGCCCATCACGCCGGAGACGGAGGATAAGGTAATAATGCGCCCGCCCTGACGGGTGCCGATCATGGGCATAATGCAGGGGTGTATGACGTTATAAAAGCTGTCGAGATTGGTGTGGATCACGCTGTCCCAGTCGTCTTCACTCAGTGCCGGAAAGGCACCGTCGCGGGTAATTCCGGCGTTGCTGACCACGCCATACCATGCGCCATGGGCATCAATTTCCTGTTCAAGCACTTCACGGCACTGCTCGCGGTTGCCTACGTCAAACGAGAGTAAACGGCCGCTGCCGCCCGCCTGCGTGATGGCGTCCAGCGTTTCCTGCGCGCCTGCGGCATCACGATGGTAATGCACGCCGACGGTGAACCCGTCAGCGGCAAGCTGGCGGGCGATGGCGCGACCAATGCCTTTGCTGGCCCCTGTGACCAGTACGGAACGACTCATGCGTGGGATCCCTGATTAAAAAGCGATGTTAATTCTTCTGCACTCGGCTGGAAGGTATTGACCCGGCCCGTGGCCAGCGTCTCTTCACCTGCGCAAATCGTGCATTCAAAACTGCCGAAGCGTTCGTCCTGCATCAGCAGCTTAACGGTAATGTCCAGCGTTAAGCCTTTGGCGAAACGCCCGCTGGCGCAGACCAGCTCGCGCGCGCCGAGCACCATGCCCAGCGCGATATGTTCCTGCCCCTGCTGCTGACGATGCCAGCCCGACCAGACGCCAACGGTCTGCGCCATTAGCTCGAGCGCGTACCAGCCCGGCAGATCGCCATCGGCATTGAGAAACGGCGCCAGCACGCTTTGCCTGTCAACCGCCACGCGGCAGACCGCCATGTCATCCGTCACATTTTCAACGGACCCCAGCAGCATCATGGGCGCATCGTGCGGCAAATAGGTTTCGGGTGATAGATAGCTCATGACGTTCTCCCCAGCAGAATGCTGGCGTTATTGCCGCCAAACGCGAACGAGTTAGACAAAATCACCGGCTTTTTCAGGGCGGTGCTCTGGTGCAGCAGGCCGCACGGCGCCAGCGTCTCGTCCGGAGCGTAGCGGGAAAAATCCTGCGGCGGCAAGGGCAGATCGCGCGTCAGGATAAGCCAGCTCAAAGCCGCTTCGGTAATGCCGGCAGCGCCCAGCGTGTGGCCGGTAAGGTGTTTGGTTGAACTGCACGGCACGCTTTCCCCGAAGAGATCGTGAACCACCTGTGATTCAATCTGATCGTTGAGCGGCGTGGCCGTGCCGTGCAGGTTGATGTAGCCGATGTCGTCCGGCTGCATGCCCGCTTCGCTGAGCGCCTGAGTGATAGCCCTTATCGCCCCGTCGCCCTGCGGATGCGGGGCGGAAATATGGTACGCATCGCTGGATTCGCCCGTGCCGAGCAGCGCCACGTCCGCGGGTTCCCGGCTTAATACCATCAGCGCCGCCGCTTCACCGATGGTGATCCCCCGGCGGTCCCGGCCAAACGGCTCGCAGAGCGTGGGGGAGAAGGATTCAAGACTGTTAAAGCCGTTCACAGGCATCCGGCTCAGGGTGTCTGCTCCGCCGACAATGGCGATATCCACCAGCCCGGCTTCGATCAGGCGTTTGCCGCCGATCATCGCCCGCGCGCTGGAGGAGCAGGCGGTGGAGATCGTATAAGCCGGGCCTTCAAGCTGCAGCCAGTTGGCGAGAAAGCGGGACGGATCGCCCAGCTCCTGCTGCGGATACTGCCAGCGCGTGCTGGTCTCGCCGTCGGTCATGCGGCGCACGTGCTCATCGCCTTCATCCAGCCCGGAGGTGCTGGTTCCCAGCACCACGGCCACGCGGTCGCGACCAACGCGGGCGATGGCCTCGTCAACGGCGGGCTGAATCTGCGCCAGCACGGCCAGCAGCAGCTGGTTGTTGCGGGTGCGGTGTGCAGAGAAGGTGTCCGGGATGAGCGGCAGTTCGCCTTCCACCCCGCCCAGTACCGCTTCGGGCATTCCCTGCAGCCAGCCGGTCCGGGCGTGCATGCCCGGCGCCACGCCCGCAGCCAGGTTGGCGGCAATTTCATCAGGCGAGTTGCCCAGCGCGTTGACCATGCCAACAGCGGATATATAAATCATCTCAGTCACCCAGATATTGAATGGTGATGTGGTATTTGAATACGTGTTGCTCGATGCTGATCGGCTCGCGCTTGCCTTTGCGCTGGAGGTAGACAATCTCCGTCACCAGCTTGCCGCTGGCGTTACGCAGCTCGCGCCGATCGCCATTGTCCGTTAACGTCCAGCCCTTCGGCAACTGCGGCTGCCAGGCGCTAATCGGCCAGTGGCTGAGCATCACGTCGGCCAGCACCTGGCTGGCGGGCGGCAGCTGCGGCACGACGATCGACTGCTCGGTATGAATACCGCTCTCGTCGTACGTTGCCAGGAACAGGCGAATGCCCACGGAAGAGAGGCCGGCCAGCGTGACCTTATGCGCATCCGCGTTGAGCATCACCAGCAGGGACTGCGTTTGCCCGTTAAAGCTGCCGGTCAGCAGCTGCTGGGAGCTTACCGCCGGGCTGATGCCGGGCGGCGGCAGAGTGACTTTGGTGCCAGGCTGAAGCCAGGCCTGAGGCCGCGTCTCTTTGGTATCGGTCGAATGGCTGCAGCCTGCCAGCAGCAACACCGCGGCCAGCGCGACGGCGCGATAAACAGCGTTCATTTACGTTTTCTCTCTTTCTTATCCGGCATCGCCAGCGGTGCCAGCAGGAAGGCGGTGAAAATACCGCTCACCAGCACAATACCAAAGCTGCTGATAGCCTGGGTGGCGCTGAAGACGAGCATGCCCAGCGTCAGCAGGGTGGTCATCATGGCCAGGGTAATCGCCAGCATCGAAGTCAGCGGCGTACCGCGCGGGTTGCTGAAGAACAGCGTGTAGTTAATGCCAATGCCGAGCACCAGTACCAGCGCCAGCAGTGAAAACAGATTTACCGGGTGGCCCGTTGCGGCCAGGACCGCCAGCCCGCAGCTCAGCGACAGTACGGACGGCACCAGGCTTGTCAGCCCTTTGCGCCAGCCGAGGCGCAGTATCGCCCCGCAGGCAATCACCGCCAGCGCCGCAAACAGTAGCCCCGTCAGCAGCGTGCGGTAGAGGGCAAACAGGCTGTCAAAGCTGGCCTTGCGGTCCACCCAGACGACGCCGTCATGGCGCGCGGCCAGCTCACCGAGCGCCGCGCTGTTTTTTGCGCCGTCCACCGGCACGAGCACGCCGCTTTCCCCATCGGGCAGGGTCAGCCAGAGCAGGCGCCAGCCCTCGCTGGCCGGACTTTCAAGCCACGCGTCCACGCTGACCGGCATGGCGTCCAGATTGGGGGAAACGGCGTTGAGCCCTGCGCTTTTCAGCACGTTCGTCACCGCAGGCGCGGCGTTCCGCAGTAGCGCAAGGTCGCTTTTCTGGCGGGCCAGCGAGTTCAGCGGCAGGGTGCGCCAGCGGGTGAGATCCCCCGCCTTTTGCGCCTCGGCCAGCGCGGGAGTAAAGGCTTCCAGCCGCTCCAGCGTTTGCTGGGGCGAAGCGCCGTGCACCACAAACCATTTCTGATCGACGCTTTGGCCGGTCAGGGCGGTAATGGTTTTCTCCTGCGCCAGAATATCTTTCGGCAGCGCCTGCAGTTGGGCGATGTCGTCGTCCACCTTCAGGGTGCTCATTCCCACGGCGGAGAGCAGCGCCAGCGCGACGGGCAGACCAACGGACAGTTTTTTACTGCGTCGCCAGGCGGCCAGCCAGCGCAACATCAGAACCATAAAGGGAACCGGGCGCACCGGCAAACCCCGGCACAGCCACGGATGCCAGAAAATCACCGTCAGGCAGGAGGCGCTCAGCCCCGTCGCGGCAAATACCGCCATCTGGCGGATCCCGGGGAAGGGGGCCAGCATCATAATCAGGTAGGCGGCGACGGTCGTCAGCAGCGCCAGCAGCAGCGCATTGCGCACTTTGGCCAGGCTTTGCCAGGGAGAGAGCTCCGCGCCGTGCACCATCCGTTCGGTCAGGTAGTAAAGCGTATAGTCGGCCGAAATACCGATGATGCTCATGCTCATCACCAGTGTCATCAGGTGCAGTTCGCCAAAGAGCAGCAGCGTCACCACCGTGCCCGCCAGCGCGCCGATGGCAATGGAGAGCACGCTCAGCAGCAGCGGGCGCAGAGAGCGGAACACCGCCACGATCAGCAGGAACACCCCAAGCAGGGTGGCGATGCCCAGCGTTGAGACGTCGCGTTTAGCCTGCTGGCTGGCATAATCGCTGTAGAACACCGTCCCGCGCGAAAGCAGCTGCGCCTGCGGGTAACGCGCTTTCAGCGTCTGTTGCAGCGCGTTAAGCGTCGTCACGAGCCGGTGGGTCTGCTGCATATCAAATGACGAACCCGCCAGTTCGCCGTGCAGCAGATACCAGTAGTTTCCCGCTTCATCTTGCGTGACCAGCCAGCCGTCCATCAGCCGCAGCTTCTGGCCGTTTTGCGCCAGGGCGAGCTGCGAGCCGCGCATCAGCATCAGCGGATCGTTTTGCAGCTCTTTACCGCTGACGCCGGAGAAGGCGGAGTAGAGCTGGGATAAAATCCACTGCGCCTGCGCTTCTCCGCCGTTTTGCAGGCGGGCGCGGGTGGCCGGATCAATCAGCCCGTTGCGGTGCTGCCAGAAGAATTCTCCCCAGGCCTTTTGCCCGGCGGCGTCCATCGGGCCTTTGACCTCGCTGAGCGCGTCGCTGCCGTGCAGCAGTTCAAGCCACTGCTGCGCCACGCGCGGATCGGGTTCTTTGCCGGGGCTGACCAGCCAGACCAGCTGGCGGTCGAGACGCTGCATAAACCCGTCGTTGAGCGCCGGAGGGATCGCCCCCAGCGTCTGCTTCGGCAGCATGGCCAGCACGCTGCTGTTCAGCCGCGCGCCGGGCAGCAGCGACAGCAGCACGCCCAGCATAACCAGACATACCGTGGCCCACAGCAGCGCCGGGCGCAGGGATTTACGGTGCGGCAAAGCGTTGGCGTTCGTCATCGGTCAGGCTGGCGGGCGTCAGTTGGTGGTTTGAAAGGGCAATATCGGTACGGTCGCCCTGCCTGTCGTTCAGGCGAATCGTTTCAAGATAGGTCGCGCCGCCCAGATCGAGGGTGGCGAAAATCTTGTCCAGCGGCGTCGTTTTTGGGGTAAGCACCAGCGACCAGCGGCCCGCGCCCAGGTCTTTAAAATCGATGCGGAAGTTCTCTTCCAGCACCTTGCGGTCGGCCTGGAACAGGGCCCGCAGCAGGTGGTTGAACTGGAACATCTGCGGATTATTGTCGGCGGTGATGGTCTGCGGCGGCTGGCCGTTGATCGCCTGAACCATCCGCTTGTCGTCCAGCAGCAGCGTCATCGGAAACGGCGCTTTTTGATCCCACAGCAGGCCGCTGTCGCGGGCGATCAGCATCTCGCCCTGCGAGCGCAGCGGCTGCGGCATATCTTTTATCGTGCGGACCTGTTCGAAGTGCGCGCGCACCACGGGCTGCTCGGTGAAACGCTGCTGCAGTTCATCCAGCGTCACGGCGCTGACCAGCGGGCTGACGATCAGCGCCAGCAAAGGCAACCATTTCATGGCATGACTCCCATACGTTCAAACAGTACTACCGGACTGACAAAGCACATTTCGCGGGTGGCTTCTTCCACCGCCACCTGGATGGTGTAGCCGGTGGTGGTGCGTTTGCCGCTCTGCGCATCGAAAATTTGATAGGCAATGCGCAGGCGGTTTTCATACTCTTCAATCTGCGCGCGAACGCGAATGCGCTGCTCAAAGGTCACCGCATCGCGGTATTTCACCCGCGTGTCGACAACGGGCCAGACGTAGCCGGAGGCTTTCATCTGGCGATAGCCATAGTCAAACTGATTGAGCAGCGCCTCGCGGGCGATCTCAAAGTAGCGGAAATAGTTGCCGTGCCAGACCACGCCCATCATATCGACGTCGTGGAACGGAACGGTGATCTCAACTTCAGTCGTAAAGCGGGGATCGGTCAGCACCCTTTACTCCTTCTCTCTGGACTCTGGCAGATGCCAGAAATCGAAAAAATTAAACCAGTCGAGCGGCGACATCAGGGCGTAATGCTCCAGCCGCTGCGCGTAGCGATCGACGGTAGCCTGCAGCGCCTGCTGGCGTTCCCCGCGCGGCAGGATCAGCGGGTCGGCAAACGGCTCGCTGTGCAGGACGAGCTTCCCCTGCTGGCGCAGGGCGAAAATCAACACCACCGGACAGCGCAGGATGGAGGCCAGGATAAACGGCCCCTGAGGGAACGGTGCGGGCTGGCCCATGAACGGGCTCCAGATCACCCGCCACTCGCCGCCACGCTGCGGGTTGACGGCGATGCGGTCGCCCACGATCGCGACCCATTCTCCGCGCTCAAGCTTCTCTTTGATGGCAATGGCGGTGTCCGGGCCGATGTCGGTGACCGACATCAAATTCACGCCGGCCTGGGGCGCCATTTCGCTCATAATTTGCTTAAAACGCCGGGCGTTCTCGCTGAAGACCAGGGCGTTGATGGTTTTGCTGCCGTCCAGCTGGGCCAGCGCCCGGCAGGCTTCTACGTCGCCAAGATGCGAGGCCAGCAGCAGCTTGCCCTGCGGCGCCGCGATATTAAGCGTTTCGCTCGCGCCGGGAGCAAAGACCACGTCGCGCTTAAACTTCAGCTCGCCGCGCCAGCTGGCGACTTTGTCCAGCATCGCGTTGCCGAAGCGCATGAAATGGAAAAAGCTGTTGAGACGTGCTGGAACAGGCATGTTCCGCTGCATCAGCACCTGCTTCACGCGTGCAATCCACTGCCGCGAAGCCTGCCGCGCCGGACGCGCGATCAGCCAGTAGACGCCGATCACCGGCCACAGCAGCACGGTAAACGCCCGCCGCCCCAGCAGCTGCCAGACGCGCAGCATCAGGCGCATGCCCCACAGGCCTTTAACCTCGTCCTGCTGCGCCCAGTGCTGGCCGCGTCGACGGAAGAGCAGGCCGGGAATGCGGGGCAGCATGCCGAAGAACAGCCGGGTATGCATCAGGGAGATCCGCACGTTATCTTTCAACGCGTCGAAGTGGGACAACCCGTCCTGCGGATAGGTCACGCGGGTGGGCAGAAAGACGCTGGTGTTGCCCTGCCAGTAGAGACGGACCATCACTTCGGTGTCAAAGTCCATCCGTTTACCGAGCGTTTCACGCGCGGCGAGCCGCAGCGTGGGCGAGACCGGGTAGACCCGAAAGCCGCACATGCTGTCTTTAAGCTGCAGGGATAAGGTCTCAATCCATACCCAGACGTGGGTGACCCAGCGCCCGTAGAGCCGCGAGCGCGGGATGGAATCATCGTAAACGGGCTGGCCGGAAATCAGCGCGTCCGGGTGGCGCTCCGCCAGCGCCAGCATTTTGGGAATATCTTCGATGGCATGCTGGCCGTCCGCGTCCACCTGCAGGGCGTGGGTATAGCCCGCACGCGCGCACTCCTCCAGCCCCCTGATGACCGCGGCACCTTTGCCGGCGTTTTGCGCCAGACGGACCAGCGTCATCTGCGGCTGCTCCGCCGCCAGCCGCTCAAGCTCCTGGCGGGTGGCGGCTTCGCTGCCGTCATCCACTACCAGGCACGGCAGGCCAAACGGCGAGAGGCGCGACAGCACGCTGGCCATTGTGGCGCCGTGGTTGTAGCACGGGATCAGCACGCAGGGGCGGAAGGTTACTGACATAGACGAATTTTCCCGCTGCTGGCGGTATGGCGTTCAGCCCCGTCATGACGCAGGTAGCTGAAGGTCAGCAGTTTGCGCCCGGCATGCCACTCAAGCACCAGCGTCACCGTGGTTTCCGGCAGCAGAGGCGCCTGGAACTTCACGTTTTGAATGCTGTGAAAGCGGTAGCCCGGTGCCAGTAAGGTCGTTGCGTAGTGCATCACCCAGTCAAGCTGCGCAACACCGGGCAGCAGCGGCTGTACGGCAAAATGGCCCTGAAACCAGAACAGAGAGGCGTCGAGATGCAACACGATCTCCAGCTTCTCCGGCTGTGCCTGATGGCGCTCGATTTCATGAATTTTCATGAAATAACTCCTCTAACTGCGCATAGACACGCTTGTTCATACTGTTTACCGGCAACTCATCGACAATGCGCCAGTAGCGCGGAACGGCGACCGGCTCAAGCCACGGCAGCAGGGCGCGTCGCCAGGCGAACTCCTGCGCTTTTTTATCCTGCAGATGCCAGCGCTGACGAACCGCCTCATCCAGCACCAGCAGGACGCCAATCCCCTGACGGCCCCCGCGCGTAACCGGCAGCGCAGCCGCCTCGCAAACGCCGTCAAGCTCCAGCAGGCGACGCTCAATCTCGTTAAGCGAGATGCGCTTTTCTTCAATTTTGACCACCCGCCCGCGACGACCGGCGATGCTAAACAGCCCCGCACTGTCGAAGTGGAGGATATCGTCCAGCTGGAGTCCTTCAGCCTCATGGATAAGTGGCGAAGTGACGCGGCAGGCGTCATCTTCCTGATGGAAGTTTACGCCGGGGAAGGGTAGCCACGGCAGGTTATCTTCCACACGATGGCGCCAGGCGAGGATCCCGGTTTCGGTGCTGCCATAAATTTCGTCCGGCCAGATGTTAAGCCAGCCAACCGTGGTGGAGACGTCACGCCAGGGCAGCATTCCGCCCGCGGAAATCAGCATCCTGACGGGCGGCGCGGCCAGTTCGGTATCCAGGCGCTTCAGGAACGCAGGGCTGCTGATGAACAGGTAATGCCGGTCATGAGGAAGGGCGGCCAGCTGCTCTGCGTAGTAGAGCATCGCGGCATGCAGCGGCAGGCCCATCGCCATCGGCAGTACGATACGAAATGTCAGGCCATAGAGATGTTGCGGGACGACGGAGGCCACAACGCTACAGCCAGCCAGGCGTTCGCCGAAGCGGTCAGCCAGCAGGCGGGCTTCGCGATCCAGGCTGACGATATGCTTAACCACCCGGCGCGGCGTTCCCGTGGAGCCGGAGGTGAACAGCTCGACGAAGCGGCTTTCGTTAATCTCCGGCAGGGGTACCCAGCGGGCGATCGTCTGGTGGCGGGAGGCTACCACAATCAGCTGCCCGTCAATATCGAGGGACCGATCGCTCAGGACGCCGCTAAACAGCGGCTGCTGCTCCTCAAGCAGCGAAACGCGGCTATGGCCAGGAATGACCGGCGTTTTACCGGCATGCAGCGAGGCCAGCAGCGCAACGATAAACAGGTAGCTGTTTTCAAAGCACAGCGCCCAGCGCTCGCCTTCCTGCTGACGCAGGGTGTCGACCAGTAACGTCACGTCGTGGCGCAGCTGGCCCAGCGTCCAGGTACGATCGTCGAGCCAGGCGACGGGCGTGTCGTCAGGGCGGGGCGCGTTTAACCACTGGCCCAGCGGAAGGGGGTTAGTCATTCTGCATCTCTTTTTTTATCACCCGCTGGCGCACCAGCCACTCTGCCGCCATCAGCGTCCCCATCAGGATGTAAGCCACCATACCGTTCCACAGCGTCCACAGGTGCATGTCGCCGTGCAGGACGGTATACAGCGCCATCGCCCCGTTGCCGATGAAAAAGCCGCACCAGACGAGGGTCACCCTGCGGGTATAGCGCACGCCCTCCGGCGGCAAAATGGGCTCACGTAAGCGCGCCAGGCGTTCGACCAGCGGCATCGCTGTCCAGAGCGAACCGCCGAAGACGGCCAGCATTACAAGATTAACGACCACAGGGTAGAACAGCAGCCACTGGTGGGTTTTCAGCAGGTAGCTTGCCGCGCAGAGCGCGATCCCCGCCAGCGCCACGCACTGCACCACATACCGCATCGGGCCGGTGTTACGCCGCGCCTGACGCAGCCGCAGCAGCAACAGCAGCGCCATCACCGGCAGCAGCCACGGCAGGCTGTTATGCGTCAGCCCAAATCCAATCAGGAAGGGCCACGCCAGCAGCATCAGCCCCGTCAGAAGTGGGATGACCGGGAACGTCCGTCCACCACGCACGGTGTCTTACTCTTCGCGCAGCAGCTGTTCGACGGCGTCTACCACATCCTGAACGGTACGAACCGATTTGAAGGTTTCCGGCTTGATTTTCTTACCGGTTTTCTTCTGGAGATGGACAATCATGTCCACTGCGTCAATGCTGTCCAGCTCCAGGTCTTCGTAAAGACGGGCTTCGGGCGTAATGTCCTGCGGGTCGATTTCAAAGAGTTTGGTCAGAAGGCCGCAGACTTCCTGATAAATGGTTTCTTGTTCGGTCATAGTTCACATCTCAGGCGCGTTGGGCGTGGATAAAGGACGCCAGGGTGGCGACGGAAAAGAAGTGCTGGCGCATCTCTTCGCTTTCGGCAGAAAGCACCACGCCATACTGGTTTTTCACCGCCAGACCCAGCTCCAGCGCGTCGATAGAGTCGAGACCCAGCCCGTCGCCAAACAGCGCGGCATCGGTATCAATATCCTCTGCGGTAAGCTCGTCCAGATTCAGCGTGGTGATAATGAGATTCTTAATTTCAAGATAAAGCGCTTGCATCATTAATTCCTGACAAAGATTGAAGGCCTGATGTTAATCGATGCTGCAGGTGCCGGTTTAACTGCCTTGCCGCCAGTGCCGGTTCTTGTTGCCTTGCATCGTAAAATTCGTCGATGTTCACGCGATCGCGCACATCGACGGTAAAGACAGGTTTTGCGGGCGGTACATCATACCAGCGGCTTTTTTTATCCAGCAGGTGCTCGCTGCAGTGGATGAGTACGATCCGCAGATCGCTGCGGCAGCGCACGGCGATATTTGCCGCGCCACGCTGGAGGGACATCGCCTCACCTGGGCGGGTACGTGTGCCTTCCGGGAAGATTAACAGCGTGTCGCCCTGGGCCAGACGCTGCTGGCTGGCGGCGAGCAGAGGCTCGGCTTCGCTGTTAATCAGATAATCTGCCGCGCGGATAACGCCGCTGACAAACGGATTGCGCAGCAGCGCGCTTTTCACCAGACAGTCGGTTTCGGGCATTACCGACGCCAGAATCACGTAGTCAATTAACGTAGGGTGGTTAGCCACCACCAGGCAGCCCCGATCGCCGCGCAGGGCATCAAGATTGTGGATGCGATAGTCCAGCACCCCGGTGCCGCGGGCAACGGTTAAGAAGAAGCGGAAGCTGGCCGCGATGCTGCGGCGCGCCAGGCGACGGCGTTTGGCGCGATCGCGCTGGGCAATCAGCAGCAGGTTGAACCAGACCAGCGACAACAGCAGCCCGCCCGCGCCAAACAGCACGAAGCAGAATCCGGTCATGACCAGACGCCATAGCCAGTTGATCCGGGCGGTCAGGCGGTTCATTGGCGCGCCCACTGCCACAGCAAACGTTCGCCGGGCACCACAAACTGCCGTTCCTCACGGAGATAGCGTTGCAGGAACATCAGGCTTTGCGGCAGGGCGGCTTCCTCGCCCGTGCTGCCGCTGCGGGTTTCGCACTGCCATTCGCTGCCGGCTTCAATCACCAGCGCCACCGCGTACGGCCAGGTAGGCATCTGCGGCGGTAACGCCGGATGGTAAAATTCCGGCAGCGCGCCGTCAAAATCCACCAGCAGGACGCGGGAGTAGCCCGCATGCAGCAGACTCAGCACTTCACACAGGGCCTGCTGGAAGGTGTCCAGCCCGGCGGAAATGGATGATGAGACAACAGGCTGGCGAGCGGCGATCGTGAGATTGCCCACCGCGGAATTGTGCACGGACATGGCGAAGTCGGTAGGCGAGACGGCCTGCCCGGTCGCCAGCGTATGCAGAATACGGTAATTGCGCTCCAGCTCGCCGTGGCGGCTGGAATAGACGACGGCGTCTATGGCGTGGCTTTGCAGCATGGCAAGACCAATATCCACCGCCAGCTTACTGCCTGAGTTAAGGCGGCGCGCGGTCATCATGGGTAACGCGGTCAGGCGGGGTAGAGGAGCCGTCGGGTCGATGGTCGACTGCAGGCGCGACCACGCCTGCCACTCTGCGGCATCGCTTAGTCCTGGCGCTCTTGCCTGCCAGTCAATAATGTTCAGTGAAAATTTCATCTACGCGCGTCCGCGGAATACCGTATTCAAAGGGCAGCCAGGCTGCGCTATTGTTCACGTTTGGTGCAAATTAACAGGGTATGACCTACCCCAAGGTTATCCAGCCGCTGTGCTATGCTGAAGCCCGCCCTTTCCAGGTAGTGATAAAACTTCTCTACGCTGTAAAACCGGCTATTGCCATTCGCCATACAGGTGAAATAGAGCGAGGTGGCATTCAGGCTGAAAGCCGCCGCTTCATATTTCTGGGCATCCCAGAAAAGCTCCATGATGCACAACCGTGCGCCAGGCTTCATGACCTCTGCGACGCGCGTTAGCATGGCGACAATCTGATCCGGAGAGAAACAGTCCAGGAACTGGCTCATCCACCAGACGTCGGCATCTCCCGGCAATGCCGACGGACTAAGCATATCGACAGCATGGAATCCAATACGATGAGAAAAACCTGCTTTTTCGATGTTTTCCTGCGCCAGCGCTATCTGCTGCGGGAGATCGAGGATCGTCACGGCAACATTGTCGTCATAGCGGCAGCAGCGTAACGACCATTTACCTGTATTTCCGCCCACATCGTACAATTTTGTCGGCGAGCTTGCGAATATATATGGCAACGCAGCGTCAAAAGCGGCATCGGAATAGTAATGATCGAAGGCAAACCAGCTCTCTTTTGCCGGGGCAGGAAGCTGGGATAAAGCCGGATAGATGGTTGGCCAGTCGCCAAACACGGATAATCCAGCCGGTTTTTCTTTCTGCAGGGCATCGGCCAGGTGAAATAACCCCTGGTAACAGACGTCCTGCGTGAAATCCATATTAACGCGGGTCATGGGATCGTGGAGTAAGAAATGGCCCACTTTCGCCAGGAAATAACGACCTTCTTTATAAGTAATTATCCGCCCGCTTAATCCCATGTCTAACAATACGCTGACGGCATAACTGCTCAGGGTACTGTTTTCGGTTATTTCGTCGAGGCTCGCCCCCTTATTACCCTGTTTATCGAGCCAGGCGAGAACGCCCGAGTTACGCAGACAAAGCGCGGTCTGAAATAACATCGGCGCAAAAGCGATGCGTTGCGCTTCGGTAATGGCATCCAGCGCGCTGAGCGTGTCCTTTTCGTACATTGTTGCGTAACCTTTCAGGGTAAGAAATGAGGTTATCGGGCCATGTCCGGCCCGACTTTAGAAAAATATTACAGCGCGGCACCCGCAGAAAGGTTCAGCTGAATATCATGGTCGAGGTTGTTCACCCAGCGGTTATAATTTTTGTGAATTTTACCGTCTGCCGCTTTCAGGTTCAGGCTGCTTTCGTAATTAATTGAATAACTTGTCGCAGAGTAGGGAATACGCACCTGGACCGAGTGATCGCGTGCCTGTAGACGGCCCTTAATCACGCCCGGGCCCGCTTCCGTCATGATCCAGTCACGCTTCTGGCCTGCTTTCAAAATGGCTGTTTTCACCTGATCGGCAGTATGACCGGCGCTCACGACAGAGTGAACCTGAGCAATAGGGGCGGTACGCGCACAGCCAGCCAGTGCGCCAACGAATACGGCGGCAGTGCACCATTTAACGAGCTTTTTCATCAACAACTCCATATCAATAATAACAATTAAAGGTAGTGTTTTTTACAAATAAGCATCACCAGGCTTAGGGATTAAGTCAGGTGTGTTTTTAATCAATATTAATGTTTACATTACGTCGTCGCTAAGGCGGGGTATAATATCACGCAAAATAATTAATCATTCCGTTTTTTTTAATTTGCTTTAAGGGGGGTGTTGCATTTAAGCGAAATCTGGGTGAGTTGATAAAAAACGGAAGGAATAAGCCTTAACGCAAATAAAAATACCGCGACGGTGAGCGTCGCGGTATTTGACGGTATAAACCCGTTTACACAGACAGATACGTTACCCCGGCAACCGGCTTTTCGGCCGCCCCGGCCCAAGCAGGATCGCCAGCTTGCTGCCCCCTTTGGTGGTTTCCATCCAGATTTTACATACGCTGGTCAGCGGGACCGACAGCAGCATGCCGACAGGGCCCAGCAGCCATCCCCAAATCAGCAAAGATAAAAACACCACCAGCGTCGACATGCCCAGCCGGTGCCCCATCATGCGCGGTTCAAGAATGTTGCCCAGCACCATATGCACGACGAGGAACAGCGCTCCGACCAGCATACATTCGTAGAAACCGTTAAACAGAAACGCCTGAATCATCGGCGGCACGGCGGAAAGCACCGCGCCAATATTCGGCACGTAGTTCAGCAGAAACGCCAGCACCCCCCACATCAGCGCGAACTGAACATCCATCAGCATCAGCCCCAGCCAGACAATAATCCCGGTCCAGACGCTCAGCAGCGTTTTCAGCGCCAGATATTTGGAGACGCCCTTTAAGGCGCGGTGTAGGCCGGCAATGTGTATTTGCGGGTTATTTAAAGCAAAGCGCAGCTTATACGGAACATGGCGCACTTCGAACAGCATAAACACCACCGTCATGACCAGCAGCAGTATGCTGGCCATCGCGCCGGAAAGACCGGTCATCAGCGTGGTGGCGTAGGTCATGACCTTCTCGGAATCCATCCTGCGCAGCATCCGTTCTGGCGAAATATGCAGGTTAAGAAAGGGCATCATCTCCTGCAGCGCGACGATTTTACGCGTCAGCTCTTTATTGTACTGCGGCAACATGGTGGAGAATTCGCTCAGCGATGCCGCCAGTACGCCGAAGAGCGCCGTCAGGCCAATCAGCATCACGATAACCACGATGGTGATGGCCACCGGGCGGCTCACGCCCCGGCGTAAAAACCAGGTCACCAGCGGATTGAGGACAATAGCAAAAAAGAGCGCCAGCAGGAGCTGGACGATAATGTCAGCGGCAGCATGTATACCCGCAAGGATAACCACCAGACAGGCGAGTTTTAATAAGATGTGGAGTCCTGCTTTATCAGGCTGGGGAGCTAACATGCGTGTTCCTTAGTAAGATGACCCGATAAGTGTAGTGCCTTAGGGCCGCTTCGTCTGGCACCGATAATCTGAAAGTCGGGGCTGATTTTCTTATTGCTCCGTGGTAATAGTGAAACACTGTTGCAAAAAATTCAGGTAGAACCCCATGCCAGAACCTGCCGCCGAACCGGCGCTGAGCGGATTGCGCCTCAATCTGCGCATTGTTTCCGTCGTTATCTTCAACTTTGCCAGCTATTTAACGATCGGCCTGCCGCTGGCGGTTCTGCCGGGCTACGTCCATGACGTGATGGGTTTTAGCGCGTTCTGGGCGGGGCTGGTCATCAGCCTGCAGTATTTCGCCACGCTCCTTAGCCGCCCGCACGCCGGGCGCTATGCCGACCTGTTCGGTCCCAAAAGCATTGTGGTAGTGGGATTGTGCGGCTGTTTCCTGAGTGGTCTGAGCTACCTGCTGGCTGCCGCTACCAGCCACTGGCCGCTGGTCAGCCTGGCGCTGCTTTGCCTGGGCCGCGTCATTCTCGGGATTGGGCAAAGCCTGGCAGGAACCGGCTCGACGCTATGGGGTGTGGGGGTTGTCGGTGCACCACACATTGGCCGGGTTATCTCGTGGAACGGGATCGTCACCTACGGGGCGATGGCGCTCGGCGCGCCGCTTGGCGTGGCCTGTTACGCCTTTGGCGGTCTGTATGGACTGTCGCTGACCATTATAGCGGTCGCGCTTGTGGCGATACTGTTTGCGCTGCCGCGCCCGAAGGTGAAGGCCAGCAAGGGCAAGCCGCTGCCGTTTCGGGCCGTGCTGGGGCGCGTCTGGCCGTACGGCATGGCGCTGGCCCTGGCGACCACCGGCTTCGGCGTCATTGCGACCTTCATTACCCTGTTTTATGACGCCAAAGGCTGGGAGGGCGCGGCCTTTGCGTTAACCCTCTTCAGCGGTGCGTTTGTTGGCGCACGCCTGCTTTTCCCGAACGGTATCAACCGTCTGGGCGGGCTGAACGTGGCGATGATCTGCTTTACGGTAGAGATTGTCGGGCTGCTGTTAACCGGCATCGCCAGCGCGCCCTGGATGGCGAAAATTGGCGTCTTCCTGGCGGGAGCTGGTTTCTCGCTGGTCTTCCCGGCACTGGGCGTGGTGGCGGTTAAAGCGGTGCCGCAGCAGAACCAGGGGGCGGCGCTGGCGACCTATACGGTATTTATGGATATGTCTTTAGGCATAACCGGGCCGCTGGCGGGGCTGGTGATGGCCTGGGCGGGGGTACCGGTGATCTATCTTGCCGCGGCGGGTCTGGTGATAATTGCCCTGCTGCTGACGTGGCGGCTAAAAAAATGGCCCCCGGTGCAGGCACCGGAGGCCACGTCATCGTCGTGAAGGGTTACTGGATCACGATGGTGTTAATGATGTTTTCAGCAGCCGTCTGCGCTTTCTGCTGATCTTCCGCTGGCAGGGTGATCTGCAGGGTCAGCAGTTTGTTATCAACCTTGCCCAGCACCACAGAAGACCAGGCGGTCTGGCCTTTTGCGGAGATGATGCTGTCCAGCTGCTGCAGCTTATGGCCTTTCAGCTCAATGGATTTATTGGTTACCACCTGCAGCTGCGGGTCGCGGCCGCGCTGCTGGTCTTCCAGACGTTTGGACAGGACGGCCAGGTCTTCGCTGGTGTCGTCGCCCACAATCACAATGACCGCTTTCTGGCCGGTTGCGTCGGAGTAAACGTGCATGTTATTCGCCTGGGTGCCCAGCTTGCCGCTCTGGTCAGTCATATCGGCTGGCAGAGAGAAAGTGAGTTTGCCATCCATCAGATTCACCGGCTGACCGGTCGCGTTGCTTTCTGCGGATGCGCCCTGAGCAGGCGTTTTCGTGTCGCTGTTATCACAGGCTGCAAGACCCACAACCAGCAGGCCAATCCCGACATATTTAACCAGATTGCGCATTGACTTCTTCCTTTCGATAAACGGCCATAGCGGCTCATTCACCCATCTTATCACAACTGATAAAGCGAACCCTTAACCAGCCTGCAATGCCGTGATTTCAGATTTATCTGCCAGCCTTTTCAGCAGCATATTCAGCAGCACGCCGTACATCGGCAGGAAGAAAACAATGCTGATGAGCACCTTGAAGCAGTAGTCCACCAGCGCGATCTCCATCCAGTGCTCGGCCATAAAGGCATCCGGGCTGCGCCAGAAGGCGATGAAGAAGAAGGCCAGCGTATCGCTTACGTTGCCGAACAGCGTGGACGCGGTCGGCGCCATCCACCAGCGGTGATTCTGACGCAGGCGGTTAAACACGTGCACGTCGAGGATCTGCCCCAGCGCGTAGGCCATAAAGCTTGCCGCGGCGATACGGGCGACAAACAGGTTGAAGTGTGTCAGCGCCTCAAAGCCCTGCCAGCTTCCCATGTAAAACAGGGAGGAGATCACGTACGAGATGAACAGCGCCGGAAGCATGACCGCAAAGATAATGCGGCGTGCCAGCGGTGCGCCGAAGATACGCACGGTCAGATCGGTGGCGAGGAAAATAAACGGAAAGCTGAACGCGCCCCAGGTGGTATGAAAACCAAAAATGGAGATCGGGAGCTGCACCAGGTAGTTGCTGGAGGTGATCACCAGCAAATGGAAAAGCGAAAGCCAGAACAACGCTTTTACGCGCTGTGATTCAGAGAACTGCGTCATATTGTGACCTTTTTATACGTTGGGGTGAGGGAACCCAATAAAAACCGCAGCATGATACTGCTTTGGCTGGACATTGCAATGGTTAGTTTTTGCGCAATCGTTAACCTGGTTTGCATTGCCCGCGCCGGGGCGTAAACTACAGCCGTTTTTATCTGACCGAGAAGATCATGACCGACCTGTTTTCCAGCCCAGACCACACCCTTGATGCCCAGGGCCTTCGCTGCCCGGAGCCGGTAATGATGGTACGTAAGACCGTGCGTAACATGCAGACCGGTGAAACGTTGCTGATTATTGCCGACGATCCGGCCACCACGCGCGATATTCCCGGTTTTTGTACCTTTATGGAGCATGAGCTGGTGGCGCAGCAGACCGAGGCGCTGCCGTATCGGTATTTGATTCGTAAGGGGTAGGTGGGCTGTCCTCTGCGGCCTGATGCCCTCACCCCGGCCCTCTCCCACGGGGAGAGGGAGAAAGTCATCCTTTCATCCACGCCCGGATGCCGTCCAGGAACATCTGCGTCGCCATCATTACCAGAATCAGCCCCATCAGACGCTCCAGCGCGTTCACCCCTTTCTCACCCAGCAGGCGCAGGAACAGCGACGACTGCAGCAGAATAATAAATGTTCCGCCCCAGGCAATCAGCAGGGCAATCACCAGATGGCTCATCTGATTCGGATACTGATGCGACAGCAGCATCAGCGTCGCCAGAATGGTTGGCCCCGCGACGAGGGGAATCGCCAGCGGCACAATAAACGGCTCTTCGCCCGCGGGCAGGCCGCTGCTGCTGCCTTCGGCGCTCGGGAAGATCATCTTAATGGCAATCAGGAACAGAATAATCCCGCCGGAAATGGAGACCGTTTCGGCGCGCAGGTTCAGGAACGCGAGGATTTTTTCACCGGCAAACAGGAAGATAAACATCACCAGCAGGGCAATAAGCAGCTCGCGGATCATGATCGCCCGGCGGCGCTTCGGCTCGGTGTGCTTCAGCACCGACATGAAGATGGGCAGGTTGCCCAGTGGATCCATTATCAGGATCAATAAAACCGCTGCTGAAATGATTTCACTCATGTAAATTATCCCTGAAACTCTCTATGGTTATTATGATAATTAGCTGTATTTCTGATTGCCGGGCAATCATCGATTAATTTCGCTTGCGACTTTGGCAGCATTTTGTAATGTGAAGCATATCCCAGTTCAATACTGGCTTGCACAATCAGCACACACCCTCAGCAGGAAAAAAATGCTATGAAAAACGTTGGTTTCATCGGCTGGCGCGGTATGGTCGGCTCTGTACTCATGCAACGCATGGTTGAAGAGCGCGATTTCGACGCTATCCGCCCGGTCTTCTTCTCCACTTCCCAGCTCGGCCAGGCTGCTCCGTCCTTTGGTGGTACCACAGGCACGTTGCAGGACGCTTACGATCTGGAAGCGCTGAAGGCACTCGACATTATTGTGACCTGCCAGGGCGGCGATTATACCAACGAAATCTATCCAAAGCTGCGTGAAAGCGGCTGGCAGGGCTACTGGATTGACGCGGCCTCTTCACTGCGCATGAAAGACGATGCCATCATTATTCTCGACCCGGTTAACCAGGACGTCATCACCGACGGCCTGAACAACGGCGTGAAAACCTTTGTTGGCGGCAACTGCACCGTCAGCCTGATGCTGATGTCACTCGGCGGCCTGTTCGCGCAGGACCTGGTGGAGTGGGTCTCCGTGGCGACCTACCAGGCCGCGTCCGGCGGCGGCGCGCGCCACATGCGCGAGCTGCTGACCCAGATGGGCCAGCTGCACCAAAGCGTCGCGACCGAGCTGGCAAACCCGGCGTCCGCCATCCTCGACATCGAGCGCAAAGTCACTCAGCTGACCCGCAGCGGCGAGCTGCCGGTGGATAACTTCGGCGTACCGCTGGCCGGCGGCCTGATCCCGTGGATCGACAAACAGCTGGATAACGGCCAGACCCGCGAAGAGTGGAAGGGCCAGGCGGAGACCAACAAAATCCTCGCCACCGCGAATACCATTCCGGTTGACGGTCTGTGCGTGCGTATCGGCGCGCTGCGCTGCCACAGCCAGGCCTTCACCATTAAACTGAAAAAAGATGTGTCTATTCCGACCGTGGAAGAGCTGCTGGCCGGGCACAACCCGTGGGCGAAAGTGGTACCAAACGATCGCGATATCACCATGCGTGAACTGACCCCGGCTGCCGTTACCGGCACGCTGACCACACCGGTTGGCCGCCTGCGCAAGCTGAACATGGGGCCTGAGTATCTCTCCGCGTTCACCGTCGGCGACCAGCTCCTGTGGGGTGCCGCCGAGCCGCTGCGCCGCATGCTGCGCCAGCTGGCGTAATAATTTGTTAAACACGGGGGGTGATTGTCACCCCCTTTTTTTGCGTACTACATGGAGTAAAACGCAGATGTCTTATTTTTTATCAGGAGGAACCACGACGTTGGCTATGCTTTAAGGAAGATTTATTTCTCACCTGAGGGTAGGGCGGAGCAGAGAGGATCAACTGCACCGTTTAGGTCACATTAAAAGTCGTCCCGGAGCGCGTAAAAAGGGCGACATAAAAAAACAGGATGAATACCATGTCCGATCGTATTTCGAGAGACGTGATTAATGCGCTTATTGCGGGTCATTTTGCTGACCCCTTTTCTGTGCTAGGGATGCACCGTACAGAGGCCGGACTGGAAGTTCGGGCGCTGTTGCCGGATGCGACAGAAGTGTGGGTTATCGAACCCAAAACCGGCCGCAAGGTGGGTAATCTGGAATGCCTCGACTCGCGCGGCTTCTTCTCGGGCGTCATGCCCCGCCGTAAAAACCCCTTTCGCTATCAGCTCGCCGTTATCTGGCACGGCCAGCAAAACCTGATTGACGATCCCTACAGCTTTGGGCCGCTCTTAAAAGAGATGGATGCCTGGCTGCTGTCCGAAGGGACCCATTTACGCCCCTACGAAACGCTGGGTGCCCACGCGGATACCATGGACGGTATCACCGGCACGCGCTTTGCCGTATGGGCGCCAAACGCCCAGCGCGTCTCCGTCGTTGGGCAGTTCAACTACTGGGACGGTCGCCGCCACCCGATGCGCCTGCGCCGTGAGACGGGTATCTGGGAGCTGTTTATCCCCGGGGCGCATAACGGCCAGCTCTACAAATTTGAGATGATCGACGCGCACGGCAAGCTGCGCATTAAAGCCGACCCGTACGCCTTTGAGGCGCAGATGCGCCCGGATACCGCATCGCTGATCTGCGGCCTGCCGGAGAAGGTCGTCCAGACCGAGGAGCGCAAGCAGGCCAACCGCTTTGATGCGCCGATCTCCGTTTACGAAGTGCATCTCGGCTCCTGGCGCCGCCACACGGATAACAACTTCTGGCTCAGCTACCGGGAGCTCGCCGACCAGCTGGTGCCGTACGCCAAATGGATGGGCTTTACCCACCTCGAACTGCTGCCGGTTAACGAGCACCCGTTCGACGGCAGCTGGGGCTATCAGCCCACCGGGCTGTATGCGCCCACGCGGCGCTTCGGCACGCGCGATGATTTCCGTTATTTCATTGATGCTGCGCACGCCGCCGGGCTGAACGTGATCCTCGACTGGGTGCCGGGCCATTTCCCGTCGGACGATTTTGCGCTGGCAGAGTTCGACGGCACGAAGCTGTACGAGCACAGCGACCCGCGCGAAGGCTATCACCAGGACTGGAACACGCTGATCTACAACTACGGTCGCCGCGAAGTGTCGAATTACCTGGTGGGGAATGCGCTGTACTGGATCGAACGCTTCGGCATTGATGCCCTGCGCGTGGATGCGGTGGCCTCGATGATCTACCGCGACTACAGCCGCAAAGAGGGGGAGTGGATCCCGAACGAGTATGGCGGCCGTGAAAACCTCGAAGCGATTGAGTTTCTGCGCAACACCAACCGCATCATCGGCGAGCAGGTGGAAGGCGCCGTGACCATGGCGGAAGAGTCGACGGACTTTGCGGGCGTCTCCCGCCCTCCGTCATCAGGCGGCCTGGGGTTCTGGTACAAGTGGAACCTGGGCTGGATGCACGACACACTCGACTACATGAAGCTCGACCCGGTTTATCGTCAGTATCACCACGATAAGCTCACCTTCGGGCTGCTCTACAACTACACCGAAAACTTCATGCTGCCGCTGTCGCACGATGAAGTGGTGCACGGCAAAAAATCCATTCTCGACCGCATGCCGGGCGACGCGTGGCAGAAGTTTGCCAACCTGCGCGCCTACTACGGCTGGATGTTTGCCTTCCCGGGCAAAAAGCTGCTGTTTATGGGCAATGAGTTCGCCCAGGGTCGCGAGTGGAACCACGACACCAGCCTCGACTGGCATCTGCTGGAGGGCGGCGACAACTGGCACCACGGCGTACAGCGTCTGGTGCGCGACCTGAACCTGACCTACCGCCACCACAAAGCGCTACACGAGCTGGACTTTGATCCGTACGGCTTTGAGTGGCTGGTGGTGGACGACCACGAGCGCTCGGTGTTTGTCTTTGTACGTCGCGATAAAGCGGGCAACGAGATTATCGTCGCCAGCAACTTTACGCCGGTGCCGCGCGAACACTACCGCTTCGGCATTAACCAGCCGGGCAAATGGCGCGAGATCCTGAATACCGATTCCATGCATTACCACGGCAGTAACGCCGGTAACGGCGGGCTGGTGCAGAGCGATGCGATTGAAAGCCACGGGCGTCCAAACTCCCTGAGCCTGACGCTGCCGCCGCTTGGCACCATCTGGCTGATGCGGGAGGGAGAATGACGCAGCTTACGGCAGGTAAACCCGAACCGCTCGGCGCGAGTTTTGATGGAAAGGGGGTGAACTTCACGCTCTTTTCTGCTCACGCGGAGCGGGTGGAGCTCTGCGTGTTTGACGGGGAGGGTAACGAGCACCGTTACGATTTACCGTCCCGCACGGGAGACATCTGGCACGGTTACCTGTCCGGCGGGCGTCCGGGAATGCACTACGGTTTCCGCGTACACGGCCCGTGGGAGCCATCTCAGGGGCACTGGTTTAACCCGGCGAAGCTGCTGATTGACCCGTGCGCGCGCCGCGTGGACGGCGAGTTTAAAGACGACCCGCTGTTCCACGTCGGCTACGGCGAACCGGACCACCGCGACAGCGCGCCCGTCGCGCCGAAAAGCGCGGTGGTGCACGATCTCTACGACTGGGAAGACGATGCCCCGCCGCGCACGCCGTGGGGTAACACCGTCATCTATGAAGCGCACGTCAAAGGGCTGACCTACCTGCACCCGTCGATCCCCAAAGAGATGCGCGGCACCTACAAAGCGCTGGGGCATCCGACCATGGTCGCTTACCTGAAGCATTTGGGCATCACCGCGCTGGAGCTGCTTCCGGTGGCGCATTTCGCCAGCGAGCCGCGTCTTCAGCGTCTTGGGTTAAGCAACTACTGGGGCTACAACCCGCTGGCGATGTTCGCTCTCGACCCGCGCTACGCGGTGCATCCGGAGAAATCGCGGGACGAGTTTCGCGACGCGGTGAAGGCACTCCACGCCGCGGGCATTGAGGTCATTCTGGACGTGGTGCTGAACCACAGTGCGGAAAGCGATCTTGACGGCCCGACGCTCTCACAGCGCGGAATCGATAACCGTAGCTATTATTGGATCAGGGAAGATGGCGATTACGAGAACTGGACCGGGTGCGGTAACACCCTCAACCTCAGCCATCCGGCCGTTACGCATTACGCGTACGAATGCCTGAAATACTGGGTAGAGACGTTCCACGTGGACGGTTTTCGTTTCGACCTGGCGCCGGTGATGGGGCGCACTCCAGCATTTAGCCAGCAGGCGCCGCTGTTTGAGGCGATAAAAAACTGCCCGGTGCTCTCAACGGTGAAGCTGATTGCGGAACCCTGGGACATTGGTGAAGGCGGTTATCAGGTGGGGAACTTCCCGCCGCTGTTTGCCGAGTGGAACGACCACTACCGCGATGCCATCCGCCGCTTCTGGCTGGCGCGCGATTTGTCGCTGGGCGAGTTCGCCGGACGCTTTGCCGGCTCCAGCGATCTCTTTAAACGCGACGGAAAACGTCCGTCGGCCACCATCAACCTGGTGACGGCGCATGACGGTTTTACGCTGCGCGACTGCGTTTGTTTCAATCAGAAACACAATGAGGCCAACGGCGAAGAGAATCGCGATGGCACTAACAATAACCATAGCTTCAATCATGGTATAGAAGGGTTAGGCGGAAGTCTGGATGTGATCGAGCGGCGACGCGCCAGCGTTCATGCGCTGCTGACGACGCTTTTGCTGTCTCAGGGCACACCGATGCTGCTGGCGGGCGACGAGCACGGCCACAGCCAGCACGGCAACAACAACGCCTATTGCCAGGACAACACCTTAACCTGGCTCGACTGGGGGGAGGCGAACAGCGGGTTGACCCATTTCACCGCGGCGCTAATCCACCTTCGCCAGCAGATCCCCGCCCTTACCGCCGACAGCTGGTGGGAAGAGGGCGACGGCAACGTTAGCTGGCTGAATAAAGACGCGCAGCCGTTGAGCGCGCAAGAGTGGCAACACGGCATCACCTGCCTGCAAATCCTGCTTTCGGATAAGTGGCTGGTGACGCTGAATGCGAAGGACGACGTCGCAGAGATTGTTTTACCTGACGGGGAGTGGCGAGCTGTTCCCCCCTTTGCCGGAGCGGATAATCCGGTAGTAATGGCTGTCTGGCACGGGCCTGCGCACGGAGTGTGCGTATTCCAAAGATGATAAAAAAGGAGTTAGTCATGGTTAGATTAGAGAAGAACGATCCGTTAATGTTGGCGCGCCAGCTACCATTAAAAACCGTTGCCCTGATACTTGCGGGCGGGCGTGGTACCCGTCTGAAAGATTTGACCATCAAGCGCGCCAAGCCGGCCGTTCACTTTGGTGGTAAGTTCCGCATTATCGACTTTGCGCTCTCAAACTGCCTGAACTCGGGCATTCGCCGCATTGGCGTCATTACTCAGTATCAGTCGCACACCCTGGTGCAGCACATTCAGCGCGGCTGGTCATTCTTCAGCGAAGAGATGAACGAGTTTGTCGATCTGCTCCCGGCGCAGCAGCGCGTACACGGGGAAAACTGGTACCGCGGCACGGCGGATGCGGTGACCCAAAACCTCGACATTATTCGCCGCTACAGCGCGGAATACATCGTGATCCTCGCGGGTGACCACATCTACAAGCAGGATTACTCGCACATGCTGATCGACCACGTCGAAAAAGGGGCGCGCTGCACCGTGGCGTGTCTGCCGGTGCCCGTTGCCGAGGCGACGGCGTTTGGCGTGATGCACGTGGATGCGGACGATAAGATTATCGACTTCGTTGAAAAACCGGCGAACCCGCCAACCATGCCGGGCGATGACACCAAATCGCTCGCCAGCATGGGGATCTATGTCTTTGATGCAGATTATCTTTATGAGCTGCTCGAAGAAGACGACAAAGACGAAAGCTCCAGCCACGACTTCGGTAAAGACATCATCCCGAAAATCACCAAAGCTGGCATGGCCTATGCACATCCCTTCCCATTGTCCTGCGTGCAGTCCGACCCGAATGCGGAGCCTTACTGGCGCGATGTGGGAACCCTGGAAGCGTACTGGAAAGCCAACCTCGATCTGGCGTCCGTGACGCCTGAGCTGGATATGTACGACCAGAACTGGCCGATTCGTACCCACATGGAATCCCTGCCGCCGGCGAAGTTCGTGCAGGACCGCTCCGGCAGCCACGGCATGACCCTGAACTCGCTGGTCTCCGGCGGGTGCATCATCTCCGGTTCGGTGGTGGTGCAGTCCGTGCTGTTCCCGCGCGTGCGTATAAACTCATTCTGTAATATCGATTCGGCGGTTCTGCTGCCGGATGTCTGGGTAGGGCGTTCGTGTCGTCTGCGTCGCTGCGTGATCGACCGCGCCTGCGTCATTCCAGAGGGAATGGTGATTGGTGAAAACGCGGAAGAAGATGCGCGTCGCTTCTACCGTTCTGAAGAGGGGATCGTGTTAGTCACACGGGAAATGTTGCGGAAGCTGCAGATCAAACAGGAGCGATGATGCAGGTTTTACACGTATGTTCTGAGATGTTCCCGTTGTTAAAAACGGGCGGCCTGGCGGATGTTCTTGGTGCATTACCGGCGGCGCAAATCGCCGGTGGAGTCGATACCCGCGTCCTGCTGCCCGCCTTCCCGGATATCCGGCGCGGCATACCTGATGCAAAGGTCGTGACCCGTCGTGAAACGTTTGCCGGACGCATCACCCTGCTGTTTGGGCATTACAACGGCGTAGGGATCTACCTGATCGACGCGCCGCATCTGTACGACCGTCCGGGCAGCCCGTATCACGATACCAACCTTTTCGCCTATACCGATAACGTGCTGCGCTTTGCACTGCTCGGCTGGGTGGGGGCGGAGATGGCTGTCGGGCTGGATCCGTTCTGGCGTCCGGATGTGGTCCACGCGCACGACTGGCACGCCGGGCTGACGCCAGCGTATCTGGCGGCAAAAGGGCATCCGGCAAAATCGGTGTTTACGGTGCACAACCTGGCGTATCAGGGCATGTACTATGCGCATCATATGAATGACATCGATCTGCCATGGTCGTTCTATAACATGCACGGGCTGGAGTTCAACGGGCAAATTTCGTTCCTGAAGGCCGGGCTGTACTACGCCGACCACATCACGGCGGTGAGCCCCACCTACGCGCGTGAAATTACCCAGCCGGAGTTTGGCTACGGTCTGGAAGGGCTGCTGCAGCAGCGCCATCGTGAAGGCCGCCTGTCGGGCATTCTGAACGGCGTGGATGAGCAGATCTGGAGCCCTGAAACCGATCTCCTGCTGGCCGCGCGCTATGGTCGCGACTCGGTGGAAGATAAAGCCGAGAACAAGCGCCAGCTGCAAATTGCGATGGGGCTGAAGGTCAACGACAAGGTGCCGCTGTTTGCGGTGGTCAGCCGCCTGACCAGCCAGAAAGGGCTGGATCTGGTGCTGGAGGCGCTGCCCGGTTTACTGGAGCAGGGTGGACAGCTGGCGCTGCTCGGCGCGGGCGACCCGGTGCTGCAGGAAGGTTTCCTCGCCGCCGCCGCGGAACATCCGGGGCAGGTGGGCGTGCAGATTGGCTATCACGAAGCATTCTCGCACCGCATTATGGGCGGCGCGGACGTGATTCTGGTGCCGAGCCGTTTCGAACCCTGCGGCCTGACGCAGCTCTACGGCCTGAAATACGGCACGCTGCCGCTGGTGCGCCGCACGGGCGGGCTGGCGGATACCGTGTCGGATAGCTCTCTGGAAAACCTGGCGGACGGTATCGCCAGCGGGTTTGTCTTTGAAGACAGTAATGCCTGGTCGCTGCTTCGGGCGATTCGGCGTGCGTTCGTCTTGTGGTCCCGTCCATCCCTGTGGCGTTACGTTCAGCGTCAGGCGATGTCCATGGACTTTAGCTGGCACGTTGCGGCGCAGTCGTACCGCGACCTTTATCAACGCTTGATGTAACGAGGCGAAGTTACTGATATGAACGCTCCATTTAGCTACTCTTCCCCCACGCTCAGCGTTGAGGCGTTAAAGCACTCCATCGCCTACAAGCTGATGTTTACCATCGGGAAAGATCCGGTCATCGCCAACAAGCACGAGTGGCTGAACGCCACCCTGTTTGCGGTGCGTGACCGCATGGTCGAACGCTGGCTGCGCTCTAACCGCGCCCAGCTTTCGCAGGAGACGCGGCAGGTTTACTACCTGTCGATGGAATTTTTGATTGGCCGCACCCTCTCCAACGCGCTGCTGTCGCTCGGTATCTACGACGACGTCAAAACCGCGCTGGAAGAGATGGGGCTGGATTTAGAAGAGCTGATTGACGAAGAGAACGACCCGGGGCTGGGTAACGGCGGTCTCGGGCGTCTTGCCGCCTGCTTCCTTGACTCGCTGGCAACCCTGGCGCTGCCGGGGCGCGGCTACGGTATTCGCTACGACTACGGCATGTTCAAGCAGAACATCGTTGATGGCCGGCAGAAAGAGTCCCCGGACTACTGGCTGGAATACGGCAACCCGTGGGAGTTCAAGCGCCACAACACGCGCTACAAGGTGCGCTTTGGCGGACGCATTCAGCAGGAAGGGAAAAAGTCCCGCTGGGTGGAAACCGAAGAGATCCTCGCCGTGGCCTATGATCAGATCATCCCCGGCTATGACACCGATGCGACCAATACGCTGCGCCTGTGGAATGCCCAGGCGAGCAGCGAAATCAACCTCGGTAAATTTAACCAGGGCGACTACTTTGCCGCGGTGGAAGATAAAAACCACTCCGAGAACGTCTCCCGCGTGCTGTACCCGGATGACTCAACCTACTCCGGGCGCGAGCTGCGCCTGCGTCAGGAGTATTTCCTCGTCTCCGCGACGATTCAGGACATCCTCAGCCGCCACCATCAGCTGCACAAAACCTACGCCAACCTGGCGGAGAAAACCGCGATTCACCTTAACGACACCCATCCGGTGCTCTCCATTCCCGAGCTGATGCGCCTGCTGATCGACGAGCACAAGTTCAGTTGGGACGACGCGTTTGAGGTGACGTGCCAGGTGTTCTCCTACACCAACCACACCCTGATGAGCGAAGCGCTGGAGACCTGGCCGGTGGACATGCTCGGCAAAATTCTGCCGCGCCACCTGCAAATCATCTTCGAGATCAACGACTACTTCCTCAAGACGCTGCAGGAGCAGTACCCGAACGATACCGGGCTGCTGAGCCGTGCCTCGATCATTGATGAATCCAACGGTCGTCGCGTGCGCATGGCCTGGCTGGCGGTTGTCATCAGCCACAAGGTCAACGGCGTGTCCGAGCTGCACTCGAACCTGATGGTGCAGTCCCTGTTTGCGGACTTCGCGAAGATCTTCCCGACGCGCTTCTGCAACGTCACCAACGGCGTTACGCCGCGCCGCTGGCTGGCGCTGGCCAACCAGCCGCTCTCTGACGTGCTGGATGAGAATATCGGCCGCACCTGGCGTACCGATTTGAGCCAGCTGAGCGAGCTTAAGCAGCATATTGATTTCCCGACGGTGAACAAGGCCGTGCGGGAAGCCAAGCTGCTGAACAAGAAACGTCTGGCGGTCTGGCTGGCGATGCACCTCAACGTGGTCGCAAACCCAAAAGCGCTGTTTGACGTGCAGATCAAGCGCATCCACGAATACAAGCGTCAGCTGATGAACGTGCTGCACGTGATCACTCACTACAACCGCATTAAGGCCGATCCAACCGCAGAGTGGGTGCCGCGCGTGAAGATCTTCGCCGGTAAGGCGGCTTCCGCTTACTACATGGCGAAGCACATTATTCACCTGATCAACGACGTGGCGAAGGTGGTGAACCAGGATCCGGAGATTGGCGACAAGCTGAAGGTGGTATTCATCCCGAACTACAGCGTCAGCCTGGCGCAGCTGATCATCCCGGCGGCAGATCTCTCCGAGCAGATCTCCACGGCGGGAACGGAAGCGTCCGGCACCAGCAACATGAAGTTTGCCCTCAACGGCGCGCTGACCATCGGCACCCTGGACGGGGCGAACGTCGAGATGCTGGAGCACGTAGGAGAAGAGAATATCTTTATCTTCGGCAATACCACCGAAGAAGTGGAGGCGCTGCGCAGGAAAGGCTACTCCCCGCGTGAGTTCTATGAAGGGGATGAAGAGCTACGTCAGGTCCTGACGCAGATTGCGACCGGTGTGTTCAGCCCCGACGAGCCGGGCCGCTATCGCGATCTGGTGGATTCGCTGATTAACTTTGGCGACCACTATCAGGTGCTGGCGGATTATCGCAGTTACGTGGACTGCCAGGATAAAGTGGATGAGCTGTACCGTCAGCAGGAGAAGTGGACCAGCGCGGCGATGCACAACATCGCCAACATGGGGTATTTCTCGTCTGACAGGACCATCAAGGAGTATGCCGAGAACATCTGGCATATTGATCCGGTGCGGTTGTAAAAACAAAGCCCGGTGGCGCCACCGGGCTTTTTTCATTTACGACGCCAATGATAATTCACGCTTCCCCGCATGCTGCTGCAGCCACTGCGCCACGCGAGACTGTTGTTCGGCGTTGAGCCACATCCCTTCTTTGGTACGACGCCAGATGGCATCTTCAAGGCGGCGAACCCACTCGTGCTCAACCAGGTAGCGCAGCTCGGCCTCGTACAGTTCGTGGCCGAAATGTTCACCCAGATCGGCAAGCGATTTCGCGTCGCCCAGGAACAGCTCGGTATTGCTGCCGTAGGTGCGGGCGTAGTGGCGCGCCATCCCTTCGGTAATGAACGGGAAGCGACGACGCAGCTTCGCGGCGTAATCGTCGCGGTTTCCGCCAATGTCTCCGCCGGGCAGCACTGCCTCTTTGGTCCACGCCGGGCCAATACCTTTGTAGTACGGCGCCAGTTTTTCCAGCGCGTGCTCGGCCAGTTTACGGTAGGTAGTCAGCTTGCCGCCAAACACCGACAGCAGCGGTGCCTGACCGTCTACGTCGTGGATATCAAGCGTGTAGTCGCGGGTGATGGCCTGCGGTGAGTCAGACTCGTCATCACACAGCGGACGCACGCCGGAGTAGGTCCAGACCACGTCGTCGCGCGACAGCTGTTTCTTAAAGTGTGCGTTATACACTTTCAACAGGTAGTTCACTTCGCTCTCGTCGATCTCAACGTTTTTCGGATCGCCTTTGTACTCCACGTCGGTGGTCCCGATGATGGAGAATTCGTCCATCCACGGGATCACAAACACGATGCGTTTATCTTCGTTTTGCAGGATATAAGCCTGCTTCTGGGTATGCACGCGCGGCACCACAATGTGGCTGCCCTTGATCAGGCGGATGCCGTACGGCGAAGGCAGGTGCATGCCGTCGTCGAAGAACTGCTTCACCCACGGGCCGGTGGCGTTCACCAGGCCGCGCGCTTTCCAGCTGAACTTCTCGCCGGTATCCACGTCTTCTGCTTCCACAATCCACAGGCCGTTTTCACGACGGGCGGCGGTCGCGCGGGTCCGGGTTTTCACCTCGCCGCCTTTCTTCTCGACCATCTGCGCATTCGCCAGAACCAGACGCGCATCGTCCACCCAGCAGTCTGAATATTCGAAACCGCGCACGATTTCCGGCTTAAGGACCGATTCTGAGCCAAAACGCAAACCGTTCGAACCCGGCAGGCTGGTGCGTTTGCCCAGATGATCGTACATAAACAGGCCGATGCGGATCATCCACGCCGGACGCAGGTGCGGGCGGTGCGGCAGGCGGAAGCGCATCGGGATCGCCAGATGCGGGGCCATTTTCAGCAGCACTTCGCGTTCGGCCAGCGCTTCGCTGACCAGGCGGAATTCGTAGTGTTCCAGGTAGCGCAGGCCACCGTGGATCAGCTTGGAGCTGGCGGACGACGTCGCGCAGGCGAGATCGTTAGCTTCCAGCATCAGCACGGATAAACCGCGTCCTGCGGCATCAACCGCAATACCGGCACCGTTGATGCCACCGCCTATCACAATCAGATCTTTGGTTTCCATAACACCCTCATGCACTTTCGTTAAAGCTCAAAAATGTTCGATATCGCTCATAATAGCAAAGGAACGCGCTTTTGGTAACATCAAAAAAACAATTTAGAGTGATATGGATAACATAATGGCGTTTACCCGCCGCCAGGACGTACACTACGGGGTAAAATCTTGTCGTTGACCACTGAAAAGAGAACACCATGGATCAGTTTGAATGTATTAACGTAGAAGAAGCCCACCAGAAGATGCACCAGGGAAAAGCGGTGCTGGTGGACATCCGCGACCCGCAGAGTTTTGCGATGGGCCACACGCCGGGCGCGTTTCATCTGACCAACGACACGCTGGGCGCGTTTATGCGCGATAACGACTTCGAAACGCCCGTTATGGTCATGTGCTACCACGGCAACAGCAGCAAAGGCGCGGCGCAGTATCTGATTCAGCAAGGCTATGACGCGGTATACAGCGTCGACGGCGGCTTTGATGCCTGGCATCGTCATTTCCCGGCAGAAGTGGAATACGCGTTTGAGCGCTAATCCCGCTATACTGTCCCCTTTTGTGTGGAAATAAGCGACCGCTGCCCATGTTGATGATCACCTCTTTTACCAACCCGCGCGTCGCCCAGGCGTTTGTCGACTATATGGCGACGCAGGGCGTTATTCTGACCATTCAGCAACATACTCAGACCGACGTCTGGCTGGCCGACGAGAGCCAGGCTGCGCGGGTCAACGAGGAGCTGGCGCGTTTCCTTGAGAACCCCGGCGACCCGCGCTATCTGGCGGCCAGCTGGCAATCCGGGCAGACCGGCAGCGGACTGCATTACAGCCGCTTTCCCTTCCTTGCCACGATTCGCGAGCGCGCGGGCCCGTTTACGCTGCTGCTGATGGCGGCCTGCATTATTGTCTTCATTATTATGAACGTGGTGGGCGACCAGAGCGTGATGATCGCGCTGGCGTGGCCGTATGATCCGTCGCTGGATTTTAACGTCTGGCGCTACTTTACCCACGCGCTGATGCATTTCTCGGTGATGCATATCCTCTTTAACCTGCTGTGGTGGTGGTATCTCGGCGGTATCGTTGAGAAGCGGCTCGGCAGCGGCAAGCTGATTGTCATCACCGTAATCAGCGCCCTGCTGAGCGGCTATGTACAACATAAATTCAGCGGCCCGTGGTTCGGCGGGCTGTCGGGTGTCGTCTACGCTTTGATGGGCTACGTCTGGCTTCGCGGGGAGCGCGACCCGGAAAGCGGCATCTATTTACAACGCGGATTAATAGCCTTTGCGTTAATATGGCTAATTGCCGGATGGTTTGATCTGTTTGGTATGTCTATCGCCAATGGTGCGCACGTCACCGGCCTCGCCGTCGGTCTTGCAATGGCGCTTGCCGACACGCTCCATGCGCGAAAACGAACATAATTCTCAGGGATAATTGATGAAACAAACACAACGTCATGACGCCATTATCGAACTGGTCAAAAAACAGGGATACGTCAGCACCGAAGAGCTGGTCGAGCAGTTTGCAGTCAGCCCGCAAACCATCCGTCGTGACCTGAACGATCTGGCCGACCAGAACCGTATTTTGCGCCACCACGGCGGCGCGGCGCTGCCGTCCAGCTCGGTCAATACCTCCTGGCACGACCGTAAAGCCACGCAGACGGCAGAGAAAGAGCGCATTGCGCGTAAAGTGGCGAGCCAAATCCCGAACGGTGCGACGCTGTTTATTGACATCGGCACCACGCCAGAAGCGGTCGCTCATGCGCTGCTGGATCACGAGAACCTGCGCGTGGTGACCAACAACCTGAACGTCGCCAACACGTTGATGCAGAAAGATGATTTCCGCATCATCCTCGCGGGTGGCGAACTGCGCAGCCGCGACGGCGGGATTATTGGCGAAGCGACGCTCGACTTTATCTCTCAGTTCCGCCTCGACTTCGGCATCCTGGGGATCAGCGGCATCGACACCGACGGCTCGCTGCTGGAGTTTGATTACCACGAGGTGCGCACCAAGCGCGCGATTATTGAGAACTCGCGCCACGTAATGCTGGTGGTGGATCACTCGAAGTTTGGCCGTAACGCGATGGTGAACATGGGCAGCATCAGCATGGTGGATGCGGTCTATACCGACGTGATGCCGCCAGCGGGCGTGATGCAGGTGATTAAGGATAATAATTTGCAGTTAGAGTTGTGTTGAAAAGCCGTTCTCCCTCTCCCTGTGGGAGAGGGCCGGGGTGAGGGCATCAGGCCGCACAAAACTAAACTCCGTACCCCATCATCTTCAACAGCTGCTGCGCATGCTGCACCGCATCCTGACGGTGCGCCACGCCCAGCTTCTGATACAGATTGCGAATGTGCGTTTTGATGGTGGTTGCCGCCACCGCCAGCTCACCGGCAATCTGCTCGTTGCTATAACCTGAATAGATCAGCCCCAGCACCTGCCATTCGCGCTGGGTGAGCGGGCTGGTGCGAATAAGCTCCGGCACTTCCGGGTGGTTCAGCAGGCGTTCAACAAAGTTCTCGTCGAAATGCGCAAACTTGTGGCGATGGTGCTGATTAATCTCGCGCAGGATTCGCTGGGCGCGATGCTGATCCAGCTCCGGCAGCGTGTTGAGCTGAATCAGCTGGCGCAGCTGCTGCGCCATCACTTCACCTTCAATCACGAAGTGGCTAATAAACCCGGTGCGGTTCGCCAGCTGCAAGGCTTCCAGCAGCACGCGCTGGGCGTCATTTTTGCGGCCCGCCTGCCAGTAAAGCTGGTTGAGCAGCAGCAGGTTGCGGTTCAGGTCGCTCATCAGACGCAGGCTGCGGGCGTTTTCGTTTAACTCTTCCAGCACAATTTCGGCAGGCTCAAAGTCACCCAGCAGGATCTGCACGCGGGCGATGTTGCGCCACTGGCTTTGCAGGAAGTGGTTATTGGCAAATTCCGGTTTAGGCGTCTGGCGCAGCCAGTTGGCGGCGGATTTTTTGTCCCCCGTCATCTGCCAGTAAATCACCCGAACCTTGTCGGCGTTCGATACCCAGTCGCTGTGGTACTGACCGTTGCCGAGCAGGTTTTCCAGACGGTTAAGGTGATTGCGGGCGTTATCCAGATCGCCACGCGCCAGCGAGCACTGCACCAGCAGGGCCAGACACTGCAATTGCTGCTGAGGCTGGAAGCCAGAGAGCACGTTCACACCCTGACGGGCGCAGCTTTCTGCTTCATCCAGACGCGACCATGCCCACAGCAGTTGAGCGCGAATACGCAACAGGAACTCGTGCATCGGCAGCTGTTCCAGGTGCTGTTCACGAATCAGCTGGAACGCTTTTTCCTGATTTTCCCAGGCGGCCTGCAGGAACCCCTGTGCGAATAAAATCTCGCTTTGCTGGATCAGGCTCCACAGGGCGTAGTGCCACACATCATGTCGGCGCGCCATCTGCTCGGTTTGCTGCATCAGCGAAAGGGAGCGCGTCAGTTCGCCCTTGCAGTGCAGCACTTCGCCGTGCACCGAGGTAGCCACAATCCGGCTGTAGAAATTCGCCAGCGGCAGTTCATCCAGCGCGACCATCGCCAGCCGTTCCGCTTCATCCGCATCGCCGTCGTTAATCGCGACCTGCGCCCGCAGGGCGTTAAATTCGCCGTGCAGGGTGATATCCATTTCGCTTTCCATCTCCTGCTCGGCGCGCGCCAGCAGGGTATTCACTTCGCTGTAGCGGTGCTGGCTCTGCATCAGCCAGGCCTGGAGCAGCACCAGGCGCGGGTTCTCCAGCAGGCTCTCCCACGGCAGGGCTTTCAACGACTCTTCCAGCAGCGTCAGTTCGCTGTGGTTAAACAGCCCCCACGCGTGGTTAAGCAGGATATCGCGCAGCATGCTGGCGTCACCGGCGGCAAGCGCGTGGTGAATGGCCTCGCTCGGGAAGCCTTGCGCCATCCAGCTTTCAGCGGCGGCGCGGTGGATTTCCGGCAATTCCGTTGCCAGCTCCCACTGGCAGCGCTGGCGCAGGAAGCTGCCAAACAGCGGGTGATAGCTGAACCACTCGCCGGGGTCGTCCATGCGCGTCAGGAACAGGCCCTGACGTTCAATCTCTTCCAGCTGCAGCTGACCGTTCTCACAGCCTGTTACGCGCACAATCAGCGCGTCGTTCATGGAGCGCAGCAGGGAGCTTTTCAGCAGGAAATTGCGGGTGGAGGGATCGACGCTGTTCAGCACCTCATCCACCAGGTAATCCGAAAGATGGCTGGCGTTGATGCCGGCCAGACGGCGCGCAGACTGGTGCGTCGGGCTGTTGTTTTGCCGGGCAGAAAGGGCAATCAGCTGCAGCGCCGTAGCCCAGCCTGCGACATCATCACACAAGCGGCTGCTTTCGGAGGCCTCAATGGGTGAGGTCAGGCGGCAGTCAAAGAACTGTTTCGCTTCCTGGTGGGTAAAGGCCAGCAGCTGGCTGCCCACTTCCAGAAGCTGATCGCGCACGCGCAGGTTGGCAATACCGAGCTGCGGCAGGTTGCGTGACAGCACGACCAGGGTCAGGTTTTCCGGCTGGTGGCGCAGGAAGAAGCGCATCGACTCATGGATAACCGGGTTCGTGATCAGATGATAGTCATCAATCACCACGTACAGCGGGCGATGCCATTCGGCCAGTTCGATAAACAGCTGAGAGAAAAGGGAGGACAGACTGGCGTACTGGCGCTTTTGCACCATTGCCTCGCTGGCGACGCAGTGTCCGTTGGTTGCCTGTTGAATAGCGGCAATCAGATAGCTGGCAAAACGCTCTTGCTGGTTATCGCCCTCGTCGAGGGAGTACCAGCCAAGATCGCTCTTACCTGCGGCCCATTGTGAAATGAGCGTTGTTTTTCCATAACCTGCAGGGCTCGTAACCAGCGCCAGTCGGAAATTATGCGCGCCGGAAAGTTTAGCCAGCAGACGCTCGCGGACCACTGTATGGTCAAGACGAACCGGGCGACTTAATTTTGACGGAATCAACATAGGTTTCACTTCACTGTGGGGAACGAGAGAATTTATTTTTTTTGCGCTTCGTAATTAATAGCTATAAGGTCGGTCAGAAAGAGAACTATTGCAAGTTATGTCTGGCTTTTGTGGCTCTGAATTTGCACTCTGTCACAAAACATTCCGGCCAGTACTGGAACTTTTTTGAAAAGGCTTTGATGCCGCGTCAATGCTGGCTTGTATGGATGTCACGAGGCTGGGCTGAAACTGGTTTCAGAAAGGTATAATGACGTCGAATTTAATAAACTTCGGGTAAAGTTGAGTGAGATTAATAATCTCCTTAGGCAGGAGCCGATTGCTGAAATATTATTCTCCGTAAGCAATCATTTCCGCGTGGATTAATTTCATCCAAAACCGCATTTCATTTCTTTGACATTCTCCCCGGTTACTTTTTTATCTTCCGGGCACACTCCAGCTATGCTCTCAGAGTGGCCTCGATCACACTTTTACGCTCATCCCCGCTACTCCTCCCTGTCTAATCCCCCACGGGAGGAGGAAGAGGTGAAATGAGCCAGGCACACTAGCGCCAACTTGTGTTTTCTTTCTAAAGGATGCCGATCCCCTATGTCACAGCCTACCTTCAACAAAGCTCAATTCCAGGCTGCCCTGACGCGTCAGTGGCAGCGTTTTGGCCTTCATGCTGCAAACGAGATGACGCCTCACCAGTGGTGGCAGGCGGTGAGCGGGGCGCTCGCAGAGCAGCTGGATGCTCAGCCCGTGGCGAAGCCCGTCAAAGGCCAGCGTCACGTTAACTATATCTCAATGGAGTTCCTGATTGGCCGCCTGACCGGCAACAACCTGCTGAACCTTGGCTGGTATCAGGAGGTGGGTGATGTGCTGAAAGAGCACGACATTAACCTGACCGACCTGCTGGAAGAAGAGATCGACCCGGCGCTGGGCAACGGCGGACTGGGGCGTCTGGCGGCCTGTTTCCTTGACTCTATGGCAACGGTCGGCCAGTCGGCGATTGGCTATGGCCTGAACTACCAGTACGGCCTGTTCCGTCAGTCGTTTGCCGACGGCCACCAGATGGAAGCGCCGGACGACTGGCATCGCAATACCTACCCGTGGTTCCGCCACAACGCGCAGCTGGACGTGCAGGTCGGCATCGGCGGGAAAGTGACGAAGCAGGGGCTCTGGGAAGCGGCGTTCACTATTACCGGTGAAGCCTGGGATCTGCCGGTGCTCGGCTACCGTAACGGCGTGGCGCAGCCGCTGCGCCTGTGGCAGGCGAAGCACGCGCATCCGTTCAACCTGACCAAATTCAACGACGGCGATTTCCTGCGTGCCGAGCAGCAGGGCATCGACGCCGAGAAGCTGACCAAAGTCCTCTATCCGAACGATAACCACCTGGCGGGTAAAAAGCTGCGTCTGATGCAGCAGTACTTCCAGTGCGCCTGCTCCGTGGCGGACATTCTGCGTCGCCATCACCTGGCGGGCCGCAAGCTGGCGCAGCTGCCGGACTTCGAAGTCATTCAGCTTAACGATACGCACCCGACTATTGCCATCCCGGAACTGCTGCGCGTGCTGATTGACGAGCATCAGCTGAGCTGGGACGACGCCTGGGCCATCACCAGCCGCACCTTCGCCTATACCAACCACACCCTGATGCCGGAAGCGCTGGAGTGCTGGGATGAGAAGCTGGTGAAAACGCTGCTGCCGCGCCACATGCAGATCATCAACAAGATTAACGACCAGTTTAAAGCGCTGGTGGAGAAAACCTGGCCGGGCGACAAAGCCGTCTGGGCGAAGCTGGCGGTGGTGCACGACAAACAGGTGCGTATGGCGAACATGTGCGTGGTGAGCGGCTTTGCCGTGAACGGCGTGGCGGCGCTGCACTCCGATCTGGTGGTGAAAGATCTGTTCCCGGAATATCACCAGCTGTGGCCGACCAAGTTCCACAACGTGACCAACGGCATTACGCCGCGTCGCTGGATCAAGCAGTGCAATCCGCTGCTGGCCGGCCTGCTGGATAAGACCCTGAAGAAAGAGTGGGCCAACGATCTGGACCAGTTGATTAACCTGGAAAAATACGCCGACGACGCGAAATTCCGCGAGCAGTACCGCGCGATCAAGCTGGAGAACAAGGTTCGCCTGGCGGAGTTTGTGAAAATGCGTACCGGGATTGAGATCAACCCGAACGCGATTTTCGATATCCAGATCAAACGCCTGCACGAGTACAAGCGTCAGCACCTGAACCTGCTGCACATTCTGGCGCTGTACAAAGAGATCCGCGAGAACCCGCAGGCCGACCGCGTGCCGCGCGTGTTCCTGTTCGGTGCGAAGGCGGCGCCGGGCTACTACCTGGCGAAAAACATTATCCTCGCCATCAATAAAGTGGCGGCGGCGATCAACAGCGATCCGAAAGTAGGCGACAAGCTGAAGGTCGTGTTCCTGCCGGATTACTGCGTCTCGGCGGCGGAAATGCTGATCCCGGCGGCGGATATCTCCGAGCAGATCTCGACCGCAGGGAAAGAAGCGTCCGGTACCGGCAACATGAAGCTGGCGCTCAACGGCGCGCTGACCGTCGGCACGCTGGACGGTGCGAACGTCGAAATCGCCGAGAAGGTCGGTGAAGAGAACATCTTTATCTTCGGCCATACTGTTGAAGAAGTGAAAGCCATCAAGGCCAAAGGCTACGACCCGGTGAAATGGCGTAAAAAAGACAAAGTGCTGGATGCGGTGCTGAAGGAGCTGGAAAGCGGCAAATACAGCGATGGCGACAAGCACGCGTTTGACCAGATGCTGCACAGCATGGACAAACACGGTGGCGACCCGTACCTGGTGATGGCGGACTTCACGGCCTACGTTGAAGCGCAGAAACAGGTCGACGTGCTGTACCGCGACCAGGAGGCGTGGACCCGGGCGTGCATTCTGAACACCGCGCGCTGCGGCATGTTCAGCTCTGACCGCTCAATCCGTGATTATCAGGCCCGTATCTGGCAGGCAAAACGCTAAGGAAGCGCGATGGAGAGTAAACGTCTGGACAGTGCCGCGCAGGCGGCGGGAATTAGCCTCAGTTACATCAATGCGCACGGCAAACCGCAGTCTATTGGTGCGGACACCAAAAGACGTTTGCTGGATGCCATGCACAAAACCGACGCGAACGCGTCGGCTGCTCCGGTGCCAAACGTGAAGGTCTTTACCGCAGGCAAAAAGATGCCGCTGGCGGTGGAGGGGCGTGGCGAGTTTAGCTGGCTGCTCACCACCGAAGAGGGGCATCAGCATAAAGGCCACGCCACCGGCGGCAAAACGTTAAACCTTCCGGCAAAGCTGCCGGAGGGCTATCACAGCCTGACGCTCACCCAGGACGAACAGCGTTTTCACTGCCGGGTGATCGTCGCGCCAAAACGCTGCTATGAGCCGCAGGCATTGCTCGAAGGCAAAAAACTGTGGGGCGCCTGCGTGCAGCTCTATACGCTGCGTTCCGACAGCAACTGGGGGATCGGCGATTTTGGCGATCTGAAAAAGATGCTGGCATCTGTTGGTGAGCGCGGCGGCGCGTTTATCGGCCTCAACCCGATCCACGCGCTCTATCCGGCCAACCCGGAAAGCGCGAGCCCGTACAGCCCGTCTTCCCGACGCTGGCTAAACGTGATTTACATCGACGTTAACGCGTTAGACGATTTCAAAAACAGCAAAGAGGCACAGGCGTGGTGGAAGCTTGAGACCACCCAGCAGCTGCTGAAGCAGGCCCGCGATGCGGACTGGGTAGATTATGCCTCCGTGACCGCGCTGAAGATGGCGGCTCTGCGCCTGGCGTGGAAAGGCTTTGCGAAGCGCGACGACGAGCAGATGGCGGCCTTCCGCCAGTTCGTGATGCAGGAAGGTGAAAGCCTCTACTGGCAGGCGGCATTTGATGCGCTGCACGCGTATCAGGTGAAAGAGGACGAAATGCGCTGGGGCTGGCCGGTCTGGCCGGAAGCGTATCAGACCGTGGATACCCCTGAAGTCAAAGCCTTCTGTAAAAATCATGCCGACGAGGTGGACTTCTACCTATGGCTGCAGTGGCTGGCGTACAGCCAGTTTGCCGCCTGCTGGCAGGTGAGCCAGGGCTATAAAATGCCGATCGGCCTGTATCGCGATCTGGCCGTGGGCGTGGCGGAAGGCGGCGCGGAAACCTGGTGTGACCGTGAGCTTTACTGCCTGAAAGCATCCGTCGGCGCGCCGCCGGATATCCTCGGCCCGCTCGGTCAGAACTGGGGCCTGCCGCCGATGGATCCGCACGTGATGGCGGCGCGCGCCTACGAGCCGTTTATCGACCTGCTGCGCGCGAACATGCAGAACTGCGGGGCGCTGCGCATTGACCACGTGATGTCCGTGCTGCGCCTGTGGTGGATCCCGTACGGTGAAACGGCCGATCACGGGGCGTACGTGCAGTATCCGGTTGACGATCTGCTGTCGATCCTGGCGCTGGAGAGTAAACGTCATCAGTGCATGGTGATCGGTGAAGATCTCGGTACCGTACCGGTGGAAATTGTCAGCAAGCTCCGCGACAGCGGGGTTTATTCCTACAAAGTGCTCTATTTTGAAAACGACCATGAGAAAACCTTCCGCGCGCCGAAAGCGTACCCTGAACAGTCAATGGCAGTCGCGACGACGCATGATCTTCCTACGCTCAGAGGCTACTGGGAAAGCGGCGATCTGACCCTCGGCAAAACGCTGGGCCTCTATCCAGATGAAGAGGTTCTGCGCGGGCTGTATCAGGACCGCGAGCTGGCGAAGCAGGGGCTGCTGGACGCGCTGCACAAGCATGGCTGTCTGCCGAAGCGTGCCGGACATAAGGCGTCGCTGATGGCAATGACCCCAACGCTCAACCGTGGCCTGCAGCGCTATATTGCCGACAGCAACAGCGCTTTGCTCGGCCTGCAGCCGGAAGACTGGATTGATATGGCGGAGCCGGTGAACGTTCCGGGCACCAGCTATCAGTACAAGAACTGGCGCCGCAAGCTGTCCACAACGCTTGAGACGATGTTTGCCGATGACGGGGTTAACAGGCTGATTAAAGATTTGGATAAGCGCAGAAAGGCGGTGGGTAAGAAGTCGTAATTTGCCCCTCACCCTAGCCCTCTCCCCAAAGGGGAGAGGGAACCGATCGAGCAGGAGAGTCAGAGAGCCATATTCAACAGCAGACACCCTACCAGGCCGCAGACCGAAATAATGGTTTCCAGCATTGACCAGGACTTGATGGTCTCACCGATGGTCAGGTTGAAGTACTCCTTGAACAGCCAGAAGCCCGGATCGTTCACGTGAGAGAAAATCACGCTGCCGGAGCCTACCGCAATAACCATCAGCTCAGGGCTGACGCCCGTGGTGGCAATCAGCGGCGCAACGATACCGCCCGCTGTAATCGCCGCAACGGTTGCAGAACCCAGCGCGATACGCAGCACGGCAGCAATAGACCACGCCATCAGGATTGGAGAGATATTGGTTTCATGCATCATGGAAGCGATGTATTTGTCCACGCCGCTGTCGACCAGCACCTGCTTGAACGCACCGCCACCGCCGATAATCAGCAGCATCATGGCAATGATTTTGATGGACGAGGTCAGCGTGTCGTTGATCTGATCCATGGAGCGGCCACGGTTCAGGCCGAAGGTGAACATCGCAATCAATACCGCAATCAGCGTTGCCATCACCGGGTCGCCGAGGAACTCGGCAACGGCCAGGAAAGCGTGGCCTTTCGGCAGGATCATCTCCGCCACGGCGCGCATTGCCATCAGGATCACCGGTACCAGCGAGGTCCAGACGCTGACGCCAAAGCCTGGCATCTCTTCTTCAGTGAAGGTTTTGGCGTTGTACAGACCTTCCGGAATAGGCTTATCAATGCCTTTCAGGAAGCGGGCATACACCGGGCCTGCCAGAATTACGGTCGGGATCGCCAGAATCGTACCGAACAGCAGGGTTTTACCCATATCGGCGTGGAAGATGGTGGCGATGGCGGTTGGACCCGGGTGCGGCGGCAGGAAGCCGTGGGTCACGGACAGCGCAGCAGCCATTGGTACACCCACGAACAGCAGCGGGATGTTGGCCGCGGCGGCGATGGTGAACACCAGCGGCAGCATCAGCACGAAGCCCACTTCATAGAACAGCGCGAAACCGACGGTAAAACCGGTTAACACCACCGCCCACTGGATGTTCTTCTTGCCAAACTTTTCGATAAGCGTGGTGGCAATACGCTGCGCGCCCCCGCAGTCCGCCAGCATTTTACCGAGCATGGCGCCGAAGCCCATGATCAGCGCCAGGCTGCCGAGCGTGCCGCCGACACCGGCTTTGATAGAGCTGATAACTTTAACCAGCGGCATCCCCTGCATCAGACCGACTGCAAGTGCCACCAGAACCAGAGCGATAAATCCGTTCATTTTGAAGCGGATCATCAAGAGCAGTAATAACACAACACCGATAGCAACGATGACTAATGGCATGATTTACCTGGCCTTTGAATTGTTATGGGTAACGTCATTGTTTCAACGACAAATTCCGGTTGTCCCAACTGGGAACAGAGTGGTTAACGGCACTCATACTGATGCCTGCGAAACAGTTAAGTTTAGTCGGCTGTTATAAGGGTGTTGAGTGCCCACGAGAATGATACGGGTAACATGTCGTGGTTGAGAATCACCCGGTGAGGCAAAATTTGAATTATGAGACGCAGGTCAACATATAGAGGGGAAGGCAAGGGAGTCAGGCCCGGTAAGCGCAGCGCTACCGGGCAATACAGACGGGTACTGAATTAGTAGTAAGAGTGCTCGCCGCGCTGGTGCTCTGTCAGGTCGCGCACGCCTTTCAGTTCCGGGAATTCGTTCAGCAGCTGCTTCTCGATCCCTTCTTTCAGGGTCACGTCGACCATGGAGCAACCGTTACAGCCGCCGCCGAACTGCAGGATCGCCAGGCCGTCTTCCGTGATTTCCATCAGGGAAACGCGACCGCCGTGGCCAGCCAATTGTGGGTTGATCTGGGACTGCAGCAGATACTCAACGCGCTCCATCAGTGGCGCATCGTCAGAAACTTTACGCATTTTGGCGTTTGGCGCTTTCAGGGTCAGCTGAGAACCCAGCTGGTCGGTGACAAAGTCGATTTCCGCATCTTCAAGATACGGCGCGCTCAGTTCATCGACGTAAGCGGTGAGCTGTTCAAATTTAAGGGCAGTGTCAGTTGCTTCCACAGCGTCCGGAGGACAATAAGAGACACCACATTCTGCATTCGGAGTGCCTGGATTGATCACAAACACGCGGATCTGCGTCCCTTCTTCCTGATTTGCCAGCAGTTTGGCAAAGTGCGCTTGTGCAGAATCGGAAATACGGATCATAGCTTTGGCCTAATAGTTGACTAAATTACCTGGGTATAATCATACGCCCATTGAAGAAGGGCTACAAGGTACGGCACAGACACCATACCTGAACCGACGCGGCGCCGCTTTGCAAAAGCAGTCGGGAAAGTTCAGCAACGGTACTGCCTGTGGTGACGACGTCATCCACGATGGCGATATGGAGGCCGTGGACCGGCAATTCAAGGCGAAAGGCGTTTTTCAGGTTCCTTTTGCGAAGCCGGGCGTTTAGCTGATGCTGGATGGCGGTGGCATGAACGCGGGTAATCGCGCTGGCATCGTAGCGACAGCCCAGCCACCGGGCGAGCGGGCGGCAGAGCAGGTCGCTTTGATTATAGCCGCGCCGCCAGTGCCGGCGTCGGTATAAGGGGACATTCACCACCATGTCGATTTTCGGCAAAGCGCGGGTTCGTCGCGCCTGTAAAACGGCCAGCAAAAGCAGGCGGGCAAGGGGCTGCGCCAGCGAACTCTGGCCGGAAAACTTCAGGGCGTGAATAAGCCCGCTCAGCGGCGGAACATAATCATCCACGGCCACCAGCGCGCTCCACGGCGGGGATTTTTTCAGGCAGCGGCCGCAGGGCAAATCGCGGTTCGCCGCCGGTAAAACACATTGCGGGCAGGTTGTGATATGCCTTTCCAGCGAACGCGTGCAGACGGAACAGACGCCCCACACGCTGAGGGCAAGCGGCATTTTGCATAGCCAGCACAAGCCAGGCACTGTTAGCATGTGCAACCTCCATGTGAAAAAAGAGAACAGTAACTGATGAAGACGCTGTGGTGGCAGACCGTAGGGACAGGAAATTGCCATCTTGTGCTGCTGCACGGATGGGGCCTGAATGCGGAAGTGTGGCATTGCATAAGCGAGGAACTTGCCTCGCAATTTACATTACATCTGGTTGATCTGCCGGGCTATGGTCGCAGCCGTGGCTTTGGCGCGATGTCGCTTGATGAAATGGCGCAGCACGTTGTAGACGCCGCGCCGCAAAATGCCATCTGGCTGGGCTGGAGTCTGGGCGGGCTGGTGGCAAGCCAGATTGCACTCTCCTGGCCCGAGCGCGTTAGGGCGCTGGTCACCGTGGCCTCGTCGCCATGCTTTAGCGCACAAGAGGCGTGGCCCGGCATCAAACCTGATGTTCTGGCGGGCTTCCAGCAGCAGCTGAGCGACGATTTCCAGCGGACCGTCGAGCGATTCCTCGCCTTGCAGACAATGGGCACCGAAACCGCGCGTCAGGATGCCAGAGCGTTAAAGCAGGTGGTGCTCTCCCTGCCGATGCCGGACGTCGAGGTGCTTAACGGCGGTCTTGAGATCCTGAAAACGGCCGATCTGCGCGAGCCGCTGGCCGGGCTGAGCATGCCGCACCTGCGCATCTATGGCTATCTCGACGGGCTGGTGCCGCGCAAAGTGGTCCCACTTCTGGATTCCCTCTGGCCGGACAGCGAATCACAGGTCATAGCAAAAGCCGCGCATGCGCCGTTTATCTCTCATCCGACGGAATTTTGTTCAGCGTTGGTTGCGTTAAGTCAACGTTTAGACTGATTATTTTCTATCCAGCCTGGAAAAAGTTACACACCGCAACCATACTCCAGATGTCGTTGCGGTTGTTCTGCCTACGATAATCAAAACAACAATCCTATGGAGAGTCAGGCTATGAAACTTGTTACAGGTATTGTCACTTCTCTGGTTATTGGGTCACTGTCATTTGGCGTTTTTGCGGCAAAAGAGCTGGAAAAAGATAAAGTTGCCGGGATGAATTTGACGAAAATTGGTGAGATTTCTACGTCTGACACCACCGCGCCGATGGATGCAAGAAAAGAGCTGTCGAAGAAAGCGGATGAGCTGGGCGGGACATACTTCGTCGTCACCAGCGCAGAAAAACAGACCAAAAACGTACGCGCTACTGCGGACGTCTATAAGTAATACGATAAAACCGGGCAGCAATGCCCGGCTTTATTAGCGCAGTGCCCACCACTCCCTGAGACAGGCCTTTCCTTCCGGACAGCTTTTACAACTGCCGGAGAGGCAACCCTCCGCTTCTTCCTGAATCCGCACGGCTTTACCCATGGCTTCCAGGCGCTCCAGCATGGCATCGATCATCGGCTGCGGCGTATGCAGGCTAAGGCTGAGCTGTTTTGCCTCCATGCGTCCCTGCAATGCCAGTAAGTCACGAACCTGAATCAACGATGCCATCTGTTTTTCCCCTTAGTGACAGTCGCCAGCCGGGCTGTTGCAGCAGGTGGCCGGGGTTTTACGCGTCGCCAGCAGGTTGATATCAACGCGGCTTCGCGCCCGGCGCAGCAGGCCAATCACAATCACGTTAAACAGGATGACCGCCAGGATGCTGACCAGGCTGTAGCGCGGATGCTGGCTGAAGTTAACGGTCTGGTAAAACAGCGTCGCCAGCGAGTAGGCTATATTCAGCCCCCACAGAATGGAGAAGCCCATCCAGCCGCGGCTGGACTCACGGGCAATCGCCCCCATCACCGAGATGCACGGAATATAGAGCAGAACAAAGATCAGGTAGCTGTAGGCTGCGGACGCGCTGCCAAACTTCTCGCCCATCACGCCCATGGCACCGGTCGCCATTTCGCCGTCGCCTTTGCTGGCCTCAATCGGGTTAGCCAGCACGCTCAGGCTGAAGGTGTCTTTCAGGCTCTGCCAGGTCTCCTCTACGGCACCCAGCAGTTCGTCACCGAGGTGAAACTCCGCCGGGTTAAATTCCTGCTCCTGAATGTTCTCTGCGGTGTAGAGCGTGTTCAGGGTCCCGACGACCACCTCTTTCGCCATCGCACCGGTGAACAGGCCCACGGTCGCCTGCCAGTTATCCTCCTGCACGCCAATCGGTTTGAAGACCGGCGTGATGACGCGGCTGACGGAGGCGAGGGCAGAGTCGTTGATGTTATCTGCCGCCTGACCGGTGAGGGTGAAGCTGTTCAGCGCGCTCAGGAAAATACTGACAATAACAATCACCTTACCGGCGCGCAGCACAAAGCCTTTCAGGCGCTGCCAGGTCTGGATCGCCAGGCTTTTCAGATGCGGGACGTGATAGACCGGAAGCTCCATTACAAACGGTGACGCTTCACCGCGCATGATGGTGTGCTTGAGCATTAAGCCGGTCAGGATCGCCATCACGATGCCCAGCACGTACAGCGAGAAGACCGCCAGCGCGCCCTGCTGGCCAAAGAAGGCTGCCGCGAAGACGGCAAAGATTGCCAGACGCGCGCCGCAGGACATAAACGGCGCCATCATAATGGTCATCAGTCGTTCACGCGGTGCATCCAGGGTGCGCGCGCCCATTACCGACGGCACGTTACAGCCGAAGCCGACGATCAGCGGGACGAACGATTTGCCCGGCAGCCCCAGCGCCTGCATCAGGCGGTCCATCACGAAGGCGGCGCGCGCCATGTAACCTGAATCTTCGAGGAACGAGAGGAACAGATACATCATGCCGATCTGCGGTACCAGCGGCAGCACGGTGTTGATACCGCCGCCAATCCCCTGGGCAAGGAAGATGGTCAGCCATTCCGGGAAGTGCAGGGTGTAACCTACCCACTGAATACCGTGTACGAAGACCGCGACAGAACCGGCGTCAAAAATCGGCTGCAACGCGCCACCGATGTTAATCGCGAGCAGGAACATCACGTACATCACCAGCAGGAAGATGGGCAAACCGAGGAAGCGGTTGAGCACAATCTTATCCACCGCCGCCGTGAAGCGGCTGGGCTCTGCGGTAAGGGCGTTGCTGACCACGTCGCAAATTGACGCAATGGCCTGATAACGCGCATCGGCGATGTGCAGCGCCGGATCGTCCAGCTCGTCGCTGAGACGGGCGAGGACCACGTCCAGCTTATCCGCCGCATGTCCGGCATAAGCGCGGCTGTAGATATCCCCTTCCAGCATCTGCAGGCCGAGCCACAGGCGCTGTTTTGCAGGCATGCTGCTGTCCATCTCCTGCGCCAGCAGTTCGGCTTCGCGCAGCAGCGGCTGGGCGTAGTGGACCAGCTCAACGTCGCGGTTTCCCGCGTGGCGGTCAATCGCCAGCTTAAGGGCGTCGATACCGCGAGCGCGGGTCGAGACCAGCGGAACCACCGGACAGCCCAGGCGCGCGGAGAGCGCATCGACGTCGATGCGCAGCTTTTGTTTTTCCGCAATGTCGAGCATGTTGAGCGCCACGATGCAGGGGATCCCCAGCTCCAGCAGCTGTAGCGTCAGGTAAAGGTTTCGCTCGAGGTTCGAAGCGTCGACCACGTTGATCAGCAGATCCGCGTCGCCGCCAAGAATGTAGTGGCAGGCAATTTGCTCATCGAGCGAAGTCTGGGATGAAATCGTGGTTAAGGAGTAGGTGCCGGGAAGGTCAACGAGGGTGACCTGATTGTCCGTTGTCGCGAACTGGCCTTCTTTACGTTCAACCGTTACGCCTGCCCAATTTCCCACGCGCTGGCGTGCGCCGGTTAACTGATTAAATAAGGTTGTCTTGCCGGAATTAGGATTGCCAATTAAGCCAATAGTTAATTTTTTCATTGTATTAGACCCACCGAAACCGCTGGCTTGTTAACGGGATAAAGATTCAACTTCAATTAATGCGAGGTCTTTTTTGCGCAGAACCAGATTTACGCGCCGGGTTTCGATATGAACAGGATCGCCCAACGGCGCCACACGCACAACCTGGAATGATGAGCCGGGCAGCATGCCAAGTGACAGCAGCTTCTGCCGATAGGCCGGGCTAATTTCGCGGGTAAAACCGGTAATTTTCCATGCACTGTCTGGAGTGAATTGCATAATGCCTGATTCCACGAGAGGTTAAATAATCTACACTGCGATGATAATGAGAATAGTTTTTATCAGCAATAATAAAAATGTGACGGGATGTTGTTAATCGTATTAATTTGCGGTCTGATTGACCTTGCTCAATATTTGCAGAATTACCCGGGAAGGAATAAAAAGCGTATTTGTTAATGGAGTGATAAATAGCGGTTTAAATATGGGTGTGCAATCGGTTTCATATATTTGAGAGGATTTTATTCCCCTCACCCCGGCCCTCTCCCCATTGGGGAGAGGGTTAGGGTGAGGGGGGTTACCTTAGCGTTTCTTACCCATCGCCGCTGCCAGCGCGTCCATCATCGCGCTGTTGCCCGCAGGCTGCGCGTCACGCCCGCGCGGTTTTGTGGCTTTCGTGGCCGGACGCTGCTGCTCGCGGCCTCCGCCGTTGCCGCCACGGCGCGCGCTGGTGTCGCCCGGCTGCTCATCCAGACGCATGGTCAGGGCGATACGCTTGCGCTGCAGATCCACCTCTAGCACTTTCACCTTCACGATGTCGCCCGCTTTGACCACGGTGTGCGGGTCTTCAACGAACTTGTCGGCAAGGGAAGAGATATGCACCAGACCGTCCTGGTGCACGCCGATATCCACAAACGCGCCGAAGTTGGTGACGTTGGTCACCGCGCCTTCAAGCACCATGCCCGGCAGGAGATCGTTCATGGTCTCGATGCCGTCAGCAAAGGTCGCCGTTTTGAACTCAGGACGCGGATCGCGGCCCGGTTTTTCCAGCTCTTTGATAATGTCGGTAACGGTTGGTACACCAAATTTTTCGTCGGTGAAATCAACGGCTTTCAGGTTACGCAGAGCGCTGCTGTCGCCCATGAGATCCTTCAGCGCCTGCTGGGTGGCGGCCAGGATGCGTTCCACCACTGGATACGCTTCCGGGTGAACGGTAGAGGCATCCAGCGGGTTATCGCCGTGGTTGATACGCAGGAAGCCCGCGCACTGCTCAAACGCTTTCGGCCCCAGACGGCTCACTTTCAGCAGCTGCTGACGGTTCTGGAACTGGCCGTTCTCATCGCGCCAGGCGACGATGTTCTGCGCCATCATGCGGGTTAAGCCCGCCACGCGGGTCAGCAGGGGAACGGAGGCGGTGTTCAGGTCCACGCCGACGGCGTTTACGCAGTCTTCCACGACCGCGTCCAGTTTGCGCGCCAGCTGCGTCTGGCTCACGTCGTGCTGATACTGGCCCACGCCGATGGATTTCGGATCGATCTTCACCAGCTCCGCCAGCGGATCCTGCAGACGACGGGCGATGGAGACCGCGCCGCGCAGGGAAACGTCCAGGTCAGGGAACTCCTGCGCCGCCAGCTCAGAGGCGGAATAGACCGATGCGCCCGCTTCGCTGACGATCACTTTCTGTGCCGTCACTTTCGGGAACTGCTTCTGCACGTCGAGGTAGAAACGCTCGGTTTCGCGTGATGCGGTGCCGTTACCGATGGCAACCAGCTCCACGTTGTACTTCTCGCACAGCGCCGCCACCACGACGGCGGCTTTCGCTGCCTGGCCGGTGTGCGGGTAAATGGTATCGGTGGCGACCAGCTTGCCGGTGCCGTCAACGACCGCCACCTTAACGCCGGTACGCAGGCCCGGATCGAGCCCCATGGTGGCGCGCAGGCCCGCAGGAGCGGCCATCAGCAGGTCATGCAGGTTACGGGCGAAGACGTTGATCGCTTCGTCTTCCGCTCGCTCGCGCACGGTGCCCATCAGCTCGGTTTCCAGGTGCATCAGCACCTTGATGCGCCACGTCCAGCTCACCACGCCTTTGCGCCAGCTGTCCGCCGGGGCGTTGTTCAGGCGCAGGCCGAGATGGTCGATGATAATCTGCTCGCACTGGCTCTCTTTCGGCGGCTCGTCAAACTGCGGGTCGGCGTTCAGGGAGAGCTGGAGCACGCCTTCGTTGCGGCCGCGGAACATCGCCAGCGCGCGGTGAGACGGGGTGGTCGAAATCGGTTCGTGGTGATCGAAGTAGTCGCGGAACTTCGCGCCTTCTTCCTCTTTGCCCGCGACGACGGTAGAGACGATGTGGGCGTTCTTCCACAGATAATCACGCACTTTGGCCAGCAGGGCGGCGTCTTCCGCGAAGCGCTCCATCAGAATGTAGCGCGCGCCGTCCAGAGCGGCCTTGGTGTCAGCGACACCTTTGTCGGCGTCGACGAATTTTGCCGCTTCGGTTTCCGGGTCGTGAGATGGCTCATTCCACAGCAGCTCTGCCAGCGGCTCAAGGCCCGCCTCAATCGCAATCTGCCCGCGGGTACGGCGCTTCGGTTTGTACGGCAGATAGAGATCTTCGAGTTCGGTTTTGCTCAGGGTGCCGTTAATGGCGCTTTCCAGCTCGCTGGTCAGCTTGCCCTGTTCGCCGATGGATTTGAGGATCGCCTGACGACGTTCTTCCAGCTCGCGCAGATAACCCAGGCGGGTCTCCAGGTTACGCAGCTGCGTGTCATCCAGACCGCCTGTGACTTCCTTACGATAACGTGCAATAAACGGCACGGTGTTCCCTTCATCAAGCAGGCGAACGGCAGCTTCTACCTGTTCGGCTCTGGCCTGAAGTTCACCCGCAATAATGCGGCAGAGCGAATCTTTCATCATGGCTTTATCATCTTGTGGGTCAAAAATCAGGGGATAGTTATACGGGCTGACACGGCAAAATGCCAGCCGGGGAGGGCGCTCTCGGACTATTTTACGTAGACGATCTCATTGACGTACCAGCTGGCTTCACCGGCTGGGGTCTGAACGACGGCTAAATCGCCCACTTCCTTTTTCAGCAGCGCGCGGGCCATCGGGGAGTCGATAGAAATGTAATCTTTACGACCAAAAATTTCATCGTAACCGACGATGCGAAAACGCAGGGTGTCCCCATCGTCGTTTTCAATCTCCACCCACGCGCCGAAGAACACTTTGCCCTCCTGCTGCGGGGAGTAATCGACAATTTTAAGATTTTCGAGACACTTCGTCAGATAGCGTACCCGGCGGTCAATTTCGCGCAGCCGCTTCTTGTTGTACTGATAATCAGCATTTTCGCTGCGATCGCCCAGGCTTGCCGCCCAGGTCACCTTTTTGGTTACTTCAGGACGCTCTTCGCGCCACAGGTAATCCATCTCTTTTTTGAGCTTTTCGTACCCTTCGCGGGTGATCAGGGGCGTTTTCATGGTGCTGCCTTTGCTGCCGGTTCTCTGTTTTGCGCACAATACGTACCACACAGTGTAACAGACAGGATTAATAATGATTTATGTGATGAAATGAACAGATAAGCTGCTGTTAAATATGCTTTGTAACAATTTCGACTAGAATTTATACCAGAATTAACTGGTCGAATACGTGCACTTTTTTAGAATACGCTGTTACAAAGACTATCCGAACCTTTGGGAGTACACACAATGCAAGAAAACTACAAAATTCTGGTCGTGGATGACGACATGCGCCTGCGCGCGCTGCTTGAGCGTTATCTGACCGAGCAGGGCTTCCAGGTTCGTAGCGTCGCGAACGCTGAGCAGATGGACCGTCTGCTGACCCGCGAATCTTTCCATCTGATGGTTCTCGACCTGATGCTGCCGGGTGAAGACGGGCTTTCTATCTGCCGCCGTCTGCGCAGCCAGAGCAACCCGATGCCGATCATTATGGTGACGGCGAAGGGCGAAGAAGTTGACCGTATCGTAGGCCTCGAAATCGGCGCCGATGACTACATTCCAAAACCGTTTAACCCGCGCGAGCTGCTGGCGCGTATTCGTGCCGTGCTGCGCCGTCAGGCGAATGAACTGCCGGGCGCGCCGTCCCAGGAAGAAGCCGTCATTGCCTTCGGCAAGTTCAAGCTGAACCTCGGCACGCGCGAGATGTTCCGTGAAGATGAGCCAATGCCGCTCACCAGCGGCGAGTTTGCCGTACTGAAAGCGCTGGTCAGCCACCCGCGCGAGCCGCTTTCCCGCGACAAGCTGATGAACCTGGCGCGCGGTCGCGAATACTCCGCAATGGAACGCTCCATCGACGTGCAGATCTCCCGCCTGCGCCGCATGGTGGAAGAAGATCCGGCGCATCCTCGTTATATTCAGACCGTATGGGGTCTGGGCTACGTGTTCGTTCCGGACGGCTCTAAAGCATGAGGCGAATGCGCTTCTCGCCGCGAAGCTCGTTTGCCCGCACCCTCTTACTGATCGTCACCCTGCTGTTCGTCAGCCTGGTGACGACCTACCTGGTGGTGTTGAACTTTGCGATTCTGCCGAGCCTCCAGCAGTTTAATAAGGTCCTGGCCTACGAAGTGCGTATGCTGATGACCGATAAGCTGCAGCTGGAGGACGGCACGCAGCTGGTTGTTCCCCCGGCATTTCGCCGTGAAATCTACCGTGAACTGGGCATTTCGCTTTACTCCAATGAAGCGGCGGAAGATGCTGGCCTGCGCTGGGCGCAGCACTATGAATTCCTCAGCCAGCAGATGGCGCAACAGCTGGGTGGCCCGACGGAAGTGCGCGTTGAGGTCAACAAAAGCTCGCCCGTCGTCTGGCTGAAAACCTGGCTGTCACCCAACATCTGGGTACGCGTTCCGCTGACTGAAATCCATCAGGGCGATTTCTCGCCGCTGTTCCGCTACACCCTTGCCATTATGCTGCTGGCGATAGGCGGCGCGTGGCTGTTTATCCGTATCCAGAACCGACCGCTGGTCGACCTGGAGCACGCGGCGCTGCAGGTCGGTAAAGGCATTATTCCTCCTCCACTGCGTGAATATGGTGCCTCTGAAGTGCGTTCAGTAACGCGCGCGTTTAATCATATGGCGGCAGGCGTTAAGCAGTTGGCGGATGACCGTACGCTGCTGATGGCCGGCGTCAGTCATGACCTGCGTACTCCGCTAACGCGTATTCGTCTGGCGACGGAGATGATGGGTGAAGAGGACGGTTATCTCGCCGAGTCTATTAACAAGGACATCGAAGAGTGTAACGCCATCATCGAGCAGTTCATCGACTACCTGCGCACCGGTCAGGAGATGCCGATGGAAATGGCCGATCTGAACGCGGTGCTGGGCGAAGTGGTGGCCGCAGAAAGTGGTTATGAGCGTGAAATTGATACTGACCTTCAGGACGGTGAAATTCAGGTTCGTATGCACCCGCTTTCCATTAAGCGTGCGGTGGCCAATATGGTGGTTAACGCGGCGCGCTACGGTAACGGCTGGATTAAGGTTAGCAGCGGGTCTGAACTCAACCGCGCCTGGTTCCAGGTGGAAGACGACGGCCCGGGCATTAAGCCCGAGCAGCGTAAGCATCTGTTCCAGCCATTTGTGCGCGGCGATAGCGCGCGCAGCACCAGCGGTACGGGCTTAGGCCTGGCGATTGTGCAGCGTATTGTGGATAACCATAACGGATTGCTGGAGATTGGTACCAGCGAGCGGGGCGGGTTGAGCATTCGCGCCTGGTTGCCGGTGCCGGTGACGCGGGGGCAGGTGAAAGAGGGATAGTGCGGTCTGATGCCCTCACCCCGACCCTCTCCCACGGGGAGAGGGAGAAAACATTAAAAAAGGCAACTTTCGTTGCCTTTTTGCTTTTACCTACAGCTTCGGACCCGCACTCACCAGCGCAGCACCCGCCGGGGTATCGGTGTACTTCTCGAAGTTCTCGATAAACAGCTTCGCCAGCGATTCCGCCTTCTCGCGCCACTGTTCCGGCGATCCGTAGGTATTGCGCGGGTCGAGGATACGCGTGTCCACACCCGGCAGTTCCGTCGGAATGGCCAGATCGAACATCGGCAGCGTGAAGGTTTCGGCATTATCCAGAGAACCATCCAGAATGGCGTCGATAATGGCGCGGGTATCTTTGATGGAGATACGTTTGCCGGTACCGTTCCAGCCGGTATTCACCAGGTAGGCCTGCGCGCCGGATGCCTGCATGCGTTTCACCAGCACCTCAGCGTACTGCGTCGGGTGAAGCGACAGGAAGGCTGCACCGAAGCAGGCGGAGAAGGTTGGGGTTGGCTCCGTGACGCCACGCTCGGTACCCGCCAGCTTGGCGGTAAAGCCAGAGAGGAAGTGGTACTGCGTCTGGCTGGCGGTCAGGCGGGAAACCGGTGGCAGCACGCCGAACGCATCCGCCGTCAGGAAAATCACCTTCGTGGCATGGCCCGCTTTTGACACTGGCTTCACGATGTTGTCGATGTGGTAGATCGGGTAAGAGACGCGGGTGTTTTCGGTTTTTGACGCATCGTCGAAGTCGATAGAGCCGTCGGCACGCACGGTGACGTTTTCCAGCAGCGCGTCGCGGCGGATCGCGTGAAAGATATCCGGCTCGGCCTCTTCAGACAGGCGAATGGTCTTCGCGTAGCAACCGCCTTCGAAGTTAAACACCCCGTCATCGTCCCAGCCGTGTTCGTCATCGCCAATCAGACGGCGTTTTGGATCGGTGGAGAGCGTGGTTTTCCCGGTGCCGGAAAGACCGAAGAACACCGCTACGTCGCCTTTCTCGCCGACGTTCGCCGAGCAGTGCATAGAGGCAATACCGCGCAGCGGCAGCAGGTAGTTCATGACCGAGAACATCCCTTTCTTCATTTCGCCGCCATACCAGGTACCGCCGATCAGCTGAATACGTTCGGTCAGGTTGAAGGCAATGAAGTTTTCGGAGTTCAGACCCTGCTCTTTCCACTGTGGGTTAGTGCATTTCGCACCGTTCATCACGATGAAGTCAGGTGTGAAGTCATGCAGCTCTTCGTCGGTCGGACGAATAAACATATTCTTAACGAAATGCGCCTGCCAGGCCACTTCGGTAATGAAACGCACGGAAAGGCGGGTGTCGGCGTTAGCGCCGCAGAAAGCGTCGACAATGAACAGACGCTTACCGGAAAGTTGATGGGTGACGAGCCCTTTCAGATGCTGCCAGGTTTCCGGGGAGAGCGGTTTGTTGTCGTTCTTCCCTTTGCCCTTGTCAGCCCACCACAGCGTATCGCGGGTAGTTTCGTCTCGGACGATATACTTATCTTTCGGCGAACGACCGGTAAAGATACCGGTATCGACGGCGATAGCACCAAGGTTCGTCAACACACCGCGCTCGTATCCTTCCAGTGCTGGATTGAGCTCTTCCTGATACAGCGTATCGTAATCGGGGTTGTAGACCACTTCCTGGACGTCGTGAATACCATAAGCCTTGAGATCTTGCGGGGTTAAACCAGTAACACGCATATCACTGCTCCTTAGCCAATATGTACTGCCTGAAATTGTAGGGTTTTTCTGGGGATGTTAACCGCGACGGGGCTCATAGATTTGTGCATCTGGATAAAACCCTTACTAACGGAAAACGCTGCGACTCCAGTCACAGTGCAGGCGGATTATCGCAGGAATCGCTTTTTGGTTGGGGAAAATGTTCCGAAAAGGTTAAGAGGTGGTGATTTTATCGGAGAGAATGTGAATGTAATCGCATACATGTAAGAAAATTACGTAAGAGTTACATAGGGAAAACGATTCAGCTTTTGGGGGATTTTTGCCCTCACCCTAACCTTCTCCGCAAGGGGGAGAGGGCAGGGCGAGGGGTAGCGTATTAATGAACCTGCGGATCTGCCGGAGAGGCGTTATTGCGGATTTCAGCGATATCCATTGAATTGAACACGTAGTGCGTACCGCAGTAGTCACAGTGCATATCAATTTCGCCGTCTTCAGCCATGATGCTGTCGATCTCTTCATCCGGCAGAGTTTTCAGTGCGCCAGCACAGCGCTCGCGCGAGCAGGTGCACTTAAACTCCACGGACTGCGGATCGTACACGGTCACTTCTTCTTCGTGGTACAGACGCCACAGCACGTCGGTCGCCGACAGGTTGAACAGCTCTTCCGCCTTGATGGTTTCGGTCAGCGTCGCCAGATGCTCAAAGTCATTGGTCTGCGCGTCCTGCGCTGGCAGAACCTGCAGCAGCATGCCGCCCGCAGCAGGCTGGCCGTCCACTTCACCGGTACGGATGAACAGACGCGTCGGCAGCTGTTCGGAGCGCATGAAGTAATCTTCCAGGCAGGCTGCCAGGGTATCGCCTTCCAGACCGACCACGCCCTGATAGCGTTCACCTTCCTCCGGGGAGATGGTGATCACCAGGTAGCCATTGCCCACCAGCGTTTTGAGATCAGCATTTTCAGGAACGTCGCCCTGAACGCGCGCTACGCCGCGCATCTGCTGCTGGTTATTGCCGTTGATCACCGCCAGCGTCATCGGGCCGTCACCCTGCAGCTGCACGGTGATATCACCGGCAAACTTCAGCGTTGCGGTCAGCAGGCTGGTGGCAACCAGCAGTTCGCCCAACAGGGTCTTCACCGGCAGCGGGTAGTTGTGGTTTTCCAGAATCTGTTTCCAGGTTTCGGATACGGTGACCAGCTCGCCGCGCACGGCGAATTGTTCAAACAGATAGCGGTGTAATTGGTCGTGTTGGGCCATTTTCATCTCTCGTGCGGGTGAGGGTTACTCGCTCTCACCGTGTTTAAATTTCATCAGATCGCGGCGCTCTTTTTTATCCGGTCGCCGGTCCGGGTGGGGCATGGTCAGCGCATTCATTTTGCGCGCCAGCGCGGTCTTCTCGCGCTTTTCAACGCTTTCAGCCGTCTCTTCGTAAAGCAGTACGGCTTCCGATGCGGGCCGCCGCTGTTCGGTAATGGCTTTAATCACAACCGTACGTTCGTCGTTGCCCTGGCGCAGCGTTAAGGTGGCGTTCAGCTCAACCAGCTTGCTCGGCTTGCTGCGCTGGCCGTTGTAATGCACTTTACCGCCGTCAACCATTTCACGGGCAAGGGCGCGCGTTTTATAAAAACGGGCTGCCCACAGCCATTTATCCAGTCTTACCCCATCTGAGGGCTTTTCTTTCATGGCGTCTCCTTCACGGTCAGTGAGGGGATCATCTGGCGGTAGTCATTCAGTCCCGGATGGCGCAGATAGCTTTTTTCAGCCAGGCCAGAGTCAGGATTAGTGACGCCCAGACAGTAGCGAATGCCAAACGTTGCCGCAGAATCCAGAATAGGCTCGCTGTCGTCAATGAACAGCGTGCGCTCCGGCTGCAGGCCGGTCTCTTCCTTCACCGCATGCCACAACCGCTGATCCTCTTTCGGATAACCAAATGTGTGGGTGGAAAGTAATAAATCAAGGTGCGACGCCAGTCCCGTATGCTCCAGCTTCACGGCCAGGTTATGTGGATGCGCGTTAGTCAGCAAAATACGGCGCTTGCCGCTTGCTTTCAGCGCGTCCAGGAAGGGAACCGTATCTTCGCGCAGCACGGCGCGTGGTCCCTGGGCAGTGGTCATGGCACAAATATCCAAACCGAGGCGCTCGCTCCAGTAGTCCAGACAGTACCAGTTTAGCGTATGTTGCACCGCGCTATATTGCGAACGAATGAACGCCTGCGCTTCTGCCGGGGAGATACCCTGCTGCTCACCATAGGTTTCCGGCACCAGCTTTTGCCAGAAATAGTTATCAAAGGCGAGATCGAGCAGCGTGCCGTCCATATCCAGCAGAACGGTGTCGACCTGCTGCCAGTCGATATCAAGATGCATAGGGGGGAACTCCAGCCAGAAGAAACGTGCGCGACAGGGTAGCACATCTTGTCGCGCAACGACGTTATCAGATCAGGCTCTCAGAGGAGGGGATCAGCTTAGGATTGAGGCAATTCTCATAATATTGCTGGATCTCAGCCAGACGCGTGCGGGAGCGCTGGTAGCGGCGCAGGGCCATAAAACCGTTCCAGAAAATAGCGATCAGCATGGCGATCATCAGCAGAGAGGTGCCAATGTAACGCCACAATCCTGCGCTGTCCGGCATCCGGTGCAGGCCGATATGGCGCGTGCCGTTGGCGTCGGTGTAGATGCTTGTGACAATCCCTTCGGCACTGAACGGCGTTTGCATCAGCATCTGCGCCAGACGCTGGAACTGGCTCCACTGCTCCTGGGCCGGGTAGTCATAAAGCGCTACCTGCGGGTAAGGCTGATCGACCAGGTCGCTGCCTTCATCGCTGGCAATCACAAAGCCGCCCGGTGCCGGACTGTTGAGCGCCTGAGCCGCCCGGGTGGTTTCGCGCATCATAAACGGCGATGTCGAGGTGGCGACCAGGTTATCAAGCGATTCCGCGCTGACCGGACGCAGCAGCACGTTGACGCCATCAAGTCGTCCCGCCTCGGCGCGTTTCACCAGCGAGTCCCAGTCTTTACTGTTCCCGAGGTTAACCAGCGCGTTCTTGAGGCGTATGCACTCATCCTGCGAGGAGCATAAGTCCTGGGTTTTCAGGACAATGTCGCCAAAATCATCCAGCAGAATCATGCCTGATTTCTGGATGGCGGAACGCAGCGCGGGGCTGACGCGTGAATCATCGTCCGGTTTCGGGTGCAGCTGGCGGTTGACCGTCTGGGTCAGCGCCGTGGCTTTATTCACCACTTCGGATTCCGGCAGCGGCAGCGGCGGCGCGTCGTTCCAGATAATTTGCGAACAGTCGAACGGCGTGAACGGTGAATTCTGGCGCGTGTTCCACGCCCCCGGGGTATGGATATTACACATTCCGGTGCCTTTCAGGCGCAGCGTATCGCCCACCCGTACACCCGCTTCATCGAGCTGGTTGACGCTGGTCGCCTCGATGGTCTGCGCGCCTTTGATCCACGACAGGGTAAATTTGATGGGCATATCCAGCGGCACGAAAAGCAGTAGCATGATAAACACCAGCCCGGCGCCGGCGGCGATGACAGTGCTGCGGAGCCAGTGCTGAAGCGGGAAATTTTTCACTTCATCATGCAGAGACAGGAAGCGCCCCTGTCGCACAACGTGGCGGTCAAGATAGATATCAATATCGGTTTTCTGCCCTAAATCCTGCGCAATCCACGGTTGCCAGTGGCGCGGGTAGATCAGGTCGATAATCCCGAGTGAGATATTGTTGAGATGCTCCTGATCGTTCTCACCGAACAGGCCCCAGCGCTTTGGCGTGCCGCGCAGGCAGTGGATCTCCCGCAGCGAGGTTTTGGCCGGCGGGGCAAAGAGCCCCCACAGCCCGGCCGCAAGAAGCAACACCGCGCCACCCGCCAGCCATGGGACAAAGACGTCCGGCGTCAGCAGGCAGACAAAAAAGAGCAGGAAAGCGGCAACGATCAGGATGGCTTCACGAATACCGTCCGGACGGCTCAGGGCGTACTCTTCATGCGTCTCCTGACGAATATTCAGCAGCTCAATCTGCTCGGTCTCTTCACCACGAATAGAGGCCTGCGTTGAACTCGCGCGTTCCAGCGCAAAGCGCGGGGCTTCGTGAAGATAGTCATTCAGGGTATGGCCGTTGAGCGAGATTACCAGCGGCAGCGAATCGGTGTGAATCAGCTCAACGCTGTTTTCGTCGTTAATGTACTGCTCCCAGGACGGAGGCAGATGCACCTCAACCGAATCCAGGTAGTAGCGCCACTTGTTGGGGTCGTCAGTCGTAATGCCGTAGCGCGTGATGGAGCGCGTCACGCAGAGCACGGTGTCACTTTGCGCGTTAAGCTTAAGCGCGACAGGCGCAGTCGTGGCTCCCGTCGGCCCAGGCGTTAACTGAGAACGGTTCAGCGTTTCGAGATAGTTTTCAACTGCATCGCGCTCGTCTTGCGTGAGTTTACGCGTTGTCGCACCCGCGAAGGCATTTAAAAAGGGCAGCCGGTAACGGCGCTGTATGCGTCGCCTGTACAGCCACCCTGCAATCAATGCGCTGACCAGCATAGCAGCGAGAACAATCAAAATGGTGCTCATGCTTTCCCCATCTTACTTATCTTACAGGTGTAGTCAGTAGCACCTTTACATTGAATGAGAGTCTGTGGCTGGCTATCGGCAAGTATGGAGTCGAACTTGAGCATTCTAAAGCGCATCCCAGTGACCGGTGATGATAGCAAAGCCTGTCATGGCGCGATATCAGCAAATTCCTGGAAACATTTCAACCTCTTGACATTTGTTTTGAATTGAGGATTGATCCCTGCTGCGTTGCATAAATGTAAATAAAGAACAATTGACATTGCCGAAACCGTGCGGCATATCGCACAATAACGCCAGTTCACACTGCTAAGACCCCATCAAGATGAGCAAACCACTACAAAAACCCACCATTCTGCACGTTGAAACTGTCGCCAAATCGCGCCTGTTTAACGTCGAGAGTGTGGATCTGGAGTTCAGCAACGGTGTGCGTCGTGTTTATGAGCGTATGCGCCCCTCTTCGCGCGAAGCGGTGATGATTGTCCCTATCGTCGACGATCATCTGATTTTGATCCGCGAATACGCCGTGGGGACGGAATCTTACGAGCTTGGGTTCTCGAAAGGGCTCATCGATCCGGGTGAAACGGTCTTTGAAGCAGCAAACCGCGAGCTGAAAGAAGAGGTGGGTTTTGGCGCGAACGAACTGTCGTTCCTGAAAAAGCTGAGCATGGCGCCGTCCTATTTTTCCAGCAAAATAAACATTGTGGTGGCTGAAGATCTCTATCCTGAATCGCTGGAGGGAGATGAACCAGAGCCGCTGCCGCAGGTTCGCTGGCCGCTGGCGCATCTGATGGATCTGCTTGAAGACCCTGACTTTAACGAGGCTCGCAACGTGAGCGCACTGTTCCTGGTTCGCGAGTGGCTGAAAGGGCAAGGGCGGCTGTAGGCTATAAAAAAGCCGGGTGGCGGCTTCGCCTTACCCGGCCTGCAATTCTTTGCCCGGTTTTTACCGGGCATTTTTATGCTTAAAACAGCTCGTGTGTTTCGCCGTTATCAATAATCTCTGTTCCCACCTCATGCACCGCCTGTGTGGTTGGCTGCGTACCTTCGATGAAATACTCGGCACGGCTATTACCGCCGTTAGCGAGCTGGCCGGTGCTGCGGTCAATATTGACCGTCACCACGCCCGGTGGCGGCGTCAGCGGCTGCTCCGGCACGCCTTCAAGAACGGATTTCATGTAGGCATCCCAGGCCGGCTGCGCGCTTTTGGCGCCGCCTTCGTAGCCGGAAATCTGATCTTTAATCGCGCCGGATGCCGTGGTACGGCCTAAATCACGGCGATGATCGTCGAAACCGATCCAGACTGACGTCACCACGCCCGGCCCATAACCGGAGAACCACGCATCCTTCGAGCTGTTAGTTGTCCCGGTTTTACCGCCGATATCATGGCGCTGCAGATCGCGCCCTGCTCGCCAGCCGGTACCCTGCCAGCCGGGTTCACCGAAGATGTTGGTGTTCAGCGCGCTCTTGATCAGGAACGCCAGCGGCGTGTTGATCACGTGCGGGGCATACTCCTGCGCGCCGGTCTGCGCCACCAGCGACTGGTTAGCCTGCTCCAGCTGCGGCTGCGGCAAGACGATATTTGGCTGCTCCTGAGAAACGGCAGGGTCTTCCATGTCCTTGTTTTCGAGCACCTCGGATTTCGGCGTATTGCCGTAAATGACCGGAATATCACATTCAGGGCAGGCAATTTTCGGCTTCGCTTCAAACAGCACGCCGCCCTGGTCGTTCTCGATTTTGCTGATGAAGTACGGGTCAACCAGGAAGCCGCCGTTGGCCATCACCGAGTATCCGCGGGCGACCTGAAGCGGCGTAAAGGAGGCTGAACCCAGCGCCAGCGACTCGGTGCGAACGATGTTCTGCGCCGGGAAGCCGAAGCGCTGCAGGTACTCTGCCGCATAGTCGACGCCCATCGCGCGCATGGCACGCACCATCACCACGTTTTTCGACTGCCCCAGACCCTGGCGAAGACGAATAGGACCGGCATACTCCGCAGGAGAGTTCTTCGGCTGCCAGTCGGAACCGGCACCGGCATCCCAGCGGGAGATCGGCACGTCGTTTAGGATGCTGGCAAGGGTCAGTCCCTTATCCATCGCTGCCGTGTAGAGGAACGGCTTGATGTTGGAACCCACCTGACGCAGCGCCTGCGTGGCGCGGTTAAATTTGCTCTGGTTGAAATCGAACCCGCCGACCAGCGCCATTACCGCCCCGTTCTGTGGGTTGATGGAGACCAGAGCCGAGTTCACATCCGGTACCTGCGCCAGCCACCAGGCATCGCCTGACTTGCGCACCCAAATCTGCTGCCCGGCCTGTACCACGTCGGTCACTTTGCGCGGCGTTGGCCCCTGCAGGGTGTCCGAACGGTATGGACGCGCCCAGCGAATACCGTCCATGCGCAGGGAGACGGACGTGCCGTCCGCCAGCGTCGCAACGGCTTCCTGAGGATCGGCCTGCGTCACTACGGCTGGAAGGAGCGGACCATAGGTTGGCAGCGCTTTCAGCGTGCTGGTGATTTTTTTGCTGTCCCATGCGCTTTCGCCCACTTTCCAGAGCACGTTCGACGGTCCGCGATAGCCGTGACGCATATCGTAGTCCATCACGTTATTGCGCACCGCGTCCTGAGCCGCCTGCTGCACTTTACGGGTAACGGTGGTGTACACGCGATAGCCATCTTCATAGGCCTTGTCGCCATAACGACTCACCATCTCCTGGCGCACCATTTCGGTCAGATAAGGGGCAGAGAAGGCGATCTCCGGGGCGTGGTAATTGGCGTCAATGACGTCGTTACGCGCCTGGTCGTACTCGCTCTGGCTGATATAGCCTTCGCTCAGCATACGTGACAGGACGACATTACGGCGTGAGGTAGCGCGATCGAGCGAGTAAAGCGGGTTAAACGTGGACGGCGCTTTTGGCAGACCGGCAATGGTTGCCATTTCACTTAAGGTGAGCTGTTCAACAGGCTTACCGAAGTACACCTGCGCGGCTGCCCCCACGCCATAGGCACGGTAGCCCAGATAGATTTTATTGAGGTACAGCTCAAGGATCTCGTCCTTGTTCAGCAGTTGCTCAATACGGATCGCCAGGAACACCTCTTTGATCTTACGCGTCAGCGTCTTTTCAGGGCTGAGGAAGAAGTTTCGCGCCAGCTGTTGCGTAATGGTGCTCGCCCCCTGGGAGGCGTGACCGGAGAACAACGCAATGCTTGCGGCACGGAAAATCCCGACCGGATCGACACCGTGATGCTCGTAGAAACGGCTGTCCTCCGTGGCGATAAAAGCTTTCACCATCACGGGGGGAATTTGGTTTAAGGTCAGCGGGATACGACGCTTCTCGCCATACTGCGCCATCAGCTCGCCATCGGCGCTATAGACCTGCATTGGGATCTGGAGACGCACATCGCGGAGCGTGGCGACATCAGGTAGCTGTGGCTCAATATATTTGTACAAACCGTAAATCGAGCCTGCTCCCAGCAGAATGCAACAGACTGCAAGGATGAATAAATACTTTACGAACTTCACCGGAGATTTCCCATTTGGTTTCACTTGGGCAGTTTCTAAACAATCGCGCGGTAGTATAAAGGCAAGCCTGATTCATTGATATAGCCGTCAAGGCGACGGGCGATAAGGAGATCGTGAAGCATGGATTTCAAAACATGGCAAACGGGCGTTCATATTCAACAGGATAAGGTGCTGATTACGGCACTGGTCCGGGAGAGAGGCGGCTGGTGCTTACGCCGCTGGTGGGCCATTTCTCTGGCCGAAGGCATCATTCGTGACGGCAAAATTTGTCAGCCAGAAGCGCTGGCCGATGCCTTACGCGACTGGCGAAAAGCGCTCCCGCACTACCACCGGGTATTTCTCTCCTTTCCTGCTGCACGGACTCTGCAAAAAACGTTGCCCCGACCGGCTCTTGCATTGCGCGACAGCGAGCAGCTCTCGTGGATGGGGGCGGCGCTTTCGCGCGAACTGGAGATGTCGACAGAGTCCCTCTGTTTCGACTACACCCAGGACACCTTCAGCAATACGTTTCACGTGACTGCTGCACAAAACAAAGAGATTGAAACGCTTCTTGACCTGGCGAAAACGCTACGTTTGCGGCTGGCGACCATCACCCCGGATGCCAGCGCGCTGACGAACCTGCTGCCTGCGGTAGCGCCGACGCTGTGCGTCGCCTGGCGGGATGCGCATTACTGGCTGTGGGCTATGCGCCATCAGTGGGGGCGTCGTTATACCACTGAAGCAGAAAACGTCACTGAGCTGGCGGCGCTGCTGGCCCTCAATCAGAATGACATCGCGTTCTTTGATGCCGAACGAACCCCATGGGAAACGCTGCAGCGCTGGCATGCGCCTCTTCCCGAATGCGGGGCTGACTATACCGTCGCGCTGGCGCTGGCCATGAGCGAGGTGCCTGAATGAACGTGACCAACTTCCTGCCCTGGCGCCAGCAGCGGCGCGCGCGATGCCTGCGTTTCTGGGGAACCGTGTTTTTCGGCGCATTGCTGCTCATGCTGGTGACCGTTTTTAGCGTAAGGATGAATTATCTGGTAACGCTGCGCGCGCTGCAGGCTCAACTGGCGGGTACGCAGTCCGTGCAGCGTGGTCTTGTGTCTCGCCAGCGACCCACCGCAGAGGTGCAGAACCCTGCGGGCACGCCGCAGCACCGCGCATGGCAACCGGTGCTGGAGTCACTTTCTGAGGCCATGCCTGCGCAGGTATGGCTGACAGAGCTGCGTTATCAGCCTCCTGCTCTGATGTTGATCGGATATGCCACTACCCTGCAGGCGCTCTCTGCCTTGCGTAATGGGCTGGAGCACATAGACGGCTTTACGCCCGGTTCTGAGGGGGAACTCCGGCAGGATAGCCAGGGGCGCTGGATGTTCACTTTGCACCTGAAAAGCGAGGGGTAATGCGTGGAGACCTTGCTAGAGCGCTGGTGTGAAAGTCGTCCCTGGTGTCGGCTGGTCTGCGGGGGGCTGTGTATTCTCCTGATGGGCCTGACAGCATGGGGTGTATTGCTCCGGCCAGCAGAGAAACAGTGTGCGGATCAGCGGCAGCAGTTGAGCCAGGCGGCGCGGACTAACGCGTCGCTGTGGCCCACCGCCAGTCAGGTGCCGTTTAGCCCGCAAACCCGGACGGCACTGGAGATAAAGCCCTTTTCACCGCTCGATTTTCAGGGGGAGGGTACAAGGCTCCTTCACTGGAAGCCGTTGCAAAACGGCGGTGAACTGGCGCTGGAGGCGCAGTGGCAGGCGATCCCGCCTCTTTTTTCCCGGCTGGCGCAGCGGGATGTGCGGGTCGCTACTTTCACGCTTGCGCCACAAAGTACGGCGTTACGCCTGAGGCTGGAGCTGGAACATGCGAAATAGCGCGAGATACCTGCTGGTTTGCTCGGCGCTGCTGTTGACCGGCATGCGCGATCCGTTTCGCCCGCCGGACGACCCCTGCGCCACAGCCGAACTGGCACAGTGGCACTACCGCGGAATGGTGGGAGGGCAGCAGCGCGTTGGTATTTTGCTGGATGGGCAACGGCGCTGGCATCGTCTGAAAGAGCACGATCGTTTCCCGGCGGGCTGGCGGATAACGGCCATCAATGAAACGGAACTGGTTGTTGATGTGGGTAACACATGCGATCCCGAAGAATGGGCGTGGCAACGAGAAGGAAAGGATAAAAATGAAGTTAAGGATAGTGCTGTTGCTGCTGGCGTTCAGCCGCCCGCTGTGGGCAGTCGCGCCAAAGCCGGTCACGCTGGTGGTGGATGACGTGCCGGTGGTTCAGGTGCTACAGGCGCTGGTTGCGCAGGAGAACCGTAACCTGGTGGTATCGCCGGATGTCGGCGGCACGCTCTCGCTTAACCTGACGCGCGTTCCCTGGCGGCAGGCGTTACAGACGGTAGTCACCAGCGCCGGACTCGTTTTACGAGAGGAGGGCGGTATTTATTATGTCCATACCGCGGCCTGGCAGCGTGAACAGCGGGAACGTTTAGAGCAGGAGCGAGCGCGTCGACAGCTTGATGCTCCGCTGGTCTCGCACAGCATCCCATTTTCTTATGCGGATGCCGGAGAACTGCAAAACGCGGCTGAAAAGCTCCTGAGCCCAAAGGGGAGTTTATCTGTCGACAAACGCACCAACCGTCTGCTCATCAGGGATAACCAGGTGGTACTGGAGGCGCTGCAGCAGTGGGCGGCTCAGATGGATATTCCCGTCGAGCAGGTCGAACTCGCGGCGCACATTGTCACCATTAATGAAAAAAGCCTGCGGGAGTTGGGGGTGAAGTGGAATCTTGCCGAGGCCACTGAGGCGGGCAAGGTTGGACAGCTAACGACGCTTGGCAGCGATCTTTCTGTAGCCAGTGCTACCACGCATGTGGGGTTTAACATCGGGCGGATTAACGGCAGGCTGCTGGATCTGGAGCTCTCTGCGCTGGAGCAAAAACAGCAGGTCGATATCATTGCCAGCCCGCGGCTGCTGGCCTCGCACATGCAACCGGCCAGCATTAAGCAGGGGAGTGAGATCCCGTATCAGGTTTCAAGCGGTGAAAGCGGGGCGACCTCGGTGGAGTTCAAAGAGGCGGTACTCGGAATGGAGGTCACGCCGGTAGTATTGCCCGGTGGGCGCGTGCGCCTGAAACTACACATCAGTGAAAACATGCCGGGACAGGTGCTGCAGCAGGCCGATGGCGAAACGCTTGCCATCGATAAGCAGGAGATAGAAACCCAGGTGGAGGTAAAAAGTGGAGAAACGCTGGCGCTGGGGGGAATTTTCTCGCAAAAGAACAAAACCGGCAGTGACAGCGTGCCCGGGCTTGGGAGCATCCCCTGGCTGGGACACCTTTTTCGCCATGATGGAAAAGATAATGAGCGGCGTGAGTTAGTGGTGTTTATTACGCCACGTCTGGTCGGTATTCACTAACGGGTAACGATCCCCGCAATGATTTTGCATTCAGTTTGTTGCAGATGTTTGACGTGGGGCATGAATTAGCATACAAGGAGTACCGATTTGAGTTGGACTTACGTCTTATTACCTTATGCGTCCGGCGCGGTGATTTAATCAGTTGCCAAACAAGCCGGAGTATTGAGATAATTTTTAGTCTGACTCTCGCTCTATTGCATATGAGGTTTCAGTTCATGTCCTGCTACGCCGGGTGTCTGCGAAGCGGGGATTACCATTAACGAATAGTCTTAGTAGTACCGATAAAATGGCAGAGAAACGCAATATCTTTCTGGTTGGGCCTATGGGTGCCGGCAAAAGCACTATTGGGCGTCAGTTAGCTCAACAACTCAATATGGAATTTTACGATTCTGATCAAGAGATTGAGAAACGAACCGGAGCTGATGTGGGCTGGGTTTTCGATGTAGAAGGCGAAGAAGGTTTCCGTGACCGAGAAGAAAAAGTGATCAACGAACTCACGGAAAAACAGGGCATCGTACTGGCAACAGGCGGCGGCTCTGTGAAATCTCGCGAAACCCGCAACCGTCTCTCCGCCCGTGGCGTAGTGGTCTATCTTGAGACGACCATTGAGAAACAGCTGGCACGTACGCAGCGCGATAAAAAGCGCCCGCTGCTGCAGGTTGAAACGCCACCACGCGAAGTTCTGGAAGCGTTGGCCGACGAACGCAATCCCCTGTATGAAGAGATTGCTGATGTGACCATTCGTACTGACGATCAGAGCGCTAAAGTGGTTGCAAACCAGATTATTCATATGCTGGAAAGCAACTGATTCTGGCTTTATATACACTCGCCTGCGGGTAAAAGCATTAAAGGTGGATGTCGCGTCATGGAGAGGATTACAGTTACTCTCGGGGAACGTAGTTACCCTATCACCATCGCGGCTGGTTTGTTTAACGACCCAGCTTCCTTTTTACCACTAAAAGCGGGTGATCAGGCGATGCTGGTCACCAATGAGACGCTGGCTCCGCTTTATCTCGACCGCGTGCGCCACCTGCTTGAGCAGGCAGGCGTAAAAGTCGACAGTGTGATTCTGCCCGATGGCGAGCAGTATAAAAGCCTGACGGTACTCGATACCGTCTTTACCGCATTGCTGCAAAAACCGCACGGTCGCGATACAACACTGCTTGCCCTGGGCGGCGGTGTTGTGGGCGATCTGACCGGCTTTGCGGCCGCAAGCTATCAGCGTGGCGTCCGTTTTATTCAAATCCCGACCACGTTGCTGTCTCAGGTCGACTCCTCTGTCGGTGGCAAAACGGCAGTCAACCATCCCCTCGGCAAAAACATGATTGGCGCGTTCTACCAGCCTGCGTCGGTGGTGGTGGATCTCGACTGCCTGAAAACCCTGCCGAAACGCGAGCTGGCCTCTGGCCTGGCTGAAGTGATCAAATACGGCATTATTCTGGATGGCGAGTTCTTTAACTGGCTTGAAGAGAATATGGATGCGCTGCTGCGCCTGGATGAGGCGAAACTGGCATACTGCATTCGTCGTTGTTGTGAGCTGAAAGCAGAAGTTGTCGCGGCAGACGAGCGTGAAACCGGCTTACGTGCTTTACTGAATCTTGGGCATACGTTTGGCCACGCCATTGAAGCCGAAATGGGTTACGGCAACTGGCTGCACGGTGAAGCCGTCGCGGCTGGCATGGTCATGGCAGCCCGCACCTCTGAACGTCTTGGGCAGTTTAAACCGGAAGAGACGGCACGTATCATTGCGCTACTTGAACGTGCAGGTTTGCCGGTCACCGGGCCGCAGGAGATGTCGGCGCAGGCGTATTTACCCCACATGATGCGCGATAAAAAAGTATTGGCAGGTGAGATGCGTCTTGTACTCCCGCTTGCAATAGGGAAGAGTGAAGTGCGCGGCGGAGTGTCGCACGATGTCGTTCTTGGCGCCATTGCTGATTGCCAGCAGGCGTAACAACTAGAAAGGTCAGGCCACTGTTATCGGTGGTCGTTTAGCTTCAGGCGAAATGCAAAGACGTAGGCATAAGCCTTTGAGTGGGGTGTTAAATGGATGAATTCAAACCAGAAGACGAGCTGAAACCCGATCCCAGCGATCGTCGTACTGGTCGTTCTCGTCAATCTTCAGAACGTGATAACGAGCCGCAGATCAACTTTGACGATGTTGATCTGGATGCAGACGATCGTCGCCCTTCGCGCAGCCGCAACGCGCGTGATGAGCGAGAAGAAGAGGATTATGAGTCCGAAGAAGATTCAATGGACGAACAGCCTGTAGAGCGTCGCCCGCGTAAACGTAAAAAAGCCGCTGCGCAGAAACCGGCCTCCCGTCAGTACATCATGATGGGACTTGGCGTTCTGGTGCTTGTGCTGCTGATTGTTGGCATTGGCTCCGCGCTGAAAGCACCGTCCACCAACTCAACCGAACAAACCGCCTCCGCAGAGAAGAGCATCAACCTCTCCGGTAATGATGCGACGGATCAGGCGAATGGTGCACAGCCAGCGCCGGGCACCACTTCCGCTGAGCAGACTGCCAGCAACACAACGACGCCGCAGGATGTTTCTCTGCCGCCCGTTTCATCAACGCCTGCTCAGGGCCAGGCACCTGTCACGCCCGAAGGCCAGCAGCGTGTTGAAGTTCAGGGAGACCTGAACAATGCGCTGATGCAGCCGCAAAACCAGCAGCAGGTTGATAACGTTGTGGTTAACTCTACGCTGCCAACTGAACCTGCAACCGTCGCGCCGATCCACGGTGCTACCGCGCAGCCGCAGACGGCAGCAACGGAAACTAAACCGCGCCAGACGCAAACTGCGACGCGTCCTGAACGTAAGCAGGCGGTCATTGAGCCTAAGCGTGAAACCAAGCCTCAGGCCGTGGTAAAAGCGCCTGAAGTGAAAGCCGCACCGGCACAGCCGAAACGCACTGAAACGGCTGCCGTGAGCGAGCCGGCTAAAGCGCCAGTCACGCAGACTGCGCCGAAAGCGACGGCAACCACAACGGCACCTGCTGCCACCGCTGCGCCTGCCGCAACGGCGACGGCTTCCAGTGCTGCAGCAGGTAAAACAGCTGGCAACGTCGGTTCGCTGAAATCTGCACCGTCCAGCAACTACACGCTGCAGTTGAGCAGTTCGTCTAACTATGACAACCTCAACGGCTGGGCGAAGAAATCGAATCTGAAAAACTACGTGGTTTATCAGACAACCCGTAACGGACAGCCGTGGTACGTGCTGGTGAGCGGTGTGTATGCTTCTAAAGATGAAGCGAAGCGCGCCGTGGCGACACTGCCAGCAGACGTTCAGGCGAAAAACCCGTGGGCGAAGCCGATTCATCAGGTGCAGGCCGATCTGAAGTAATGTTTAAAGCGCAGGATGCTGTCGGAGCTTTCTCCACAGCCGGAGAAGGTGTAATCAGTTAGTCAGCATGAAAAAAAATCGCGCTTTTCTGAAATGGGCAGGGGGGAAATACCCCCTGCTCGATGATATTAAAAAGCACCTGCCAAAAGGCGAGTGTCTTATCGAGCCCTTCGTGGGTGCGGGATCGGTGTTCCTGAACACCGATTTTTCTCGTTATATCCTGGCGGATATCAACAGCGACCTTATCAGCCTTTATAACATCGTTAAGCTGCGTACCGATGAGTATGTGGAAGAGGCGCGCAAGCTGTTTACGCCAGAGAACAACAGCCCTGACGTCTACTATCAGTTCCGCACGGAATTTAATCAGAGCCAGGATCCGTTCCGCCGCGCGCTGCTGTTCCTTTACCTCAACCGTCATGGTTACAACGGCCTGTGCCGGTACAATCTGCGCGGCGAATTTAACGTGCCGTTTGGTCGTTATAAGCGCCCGTACTTCCCGCAGGACGAGCTGTATCATTTTGCGAAGAAAGCGCAGAATGCAGAGTTCCACTGCCTCTCCTATGAAGAGTGCATGGAACTGGCAGGCGTAAACTCGGTGGTTTACTGCGATCCGCCTTATGCGCCGCTGTCTGCGACGGCGAACTTCACCGCCTACCACACCAATAGCTTCAGCCCGGCCGAACAGGCCCGCCTGGCGGAGATGGCGGAAAAACTGGTCAGCAAAAGAATTCCGGTGTTAATTTCAAATCACGATACCCCTGATACGCGCGAATGGTATAAAGCCGCGAAGCATTTTCAGGTTAAGGTGCGGCGTAGCATTAGCAGCAACGGCGGCACACGTAAAAAGGTGGACGAACTCCTGGCTCTTTATCGCCCCTGAGCCGTTTTGCCCGCCGGTAAACACATTTCAAGGAGATGCGGATGAAACAGTTTTTGATTGCCCCCTCAATTCTGTCGGCCGATTTTGCCCGCCTGGGTGAAGACACGGCGGAAGCTCTCGCAGCTGGCGCAGATGTCGTCCATTTCGACGTTATGGATAACCACTACGTTCCCAATCTGACCATCGGTCCGATGGTGCTCAAGGCCCTGCGTAACTACGGCATTACCGCACCGATCGACGTTCACCTGATGGTGAAGCCTGTCGACCGCATCGTGCCTGACTTCGCCGCAGCGGGCGCCAGCATTATCACTTTCCATCCGGAAGCCTCCGAGCACGTTGACCGCACGCTGCAACTGATCAAAGAGAACGGCTGTAAGGCGGGGCTGGTGTTTAACCCGGCAACACCGTTGAGCTATCTCGATTACGTGATGGACAAGCTGGACGTGATTTTGCTGATGTCCGTTAACCCGGGCTTTGGCGGCCAGTCGTTCATCCCTCACACGCTGGATAAGCTGCGCGAAGTGCGCCGTCGCATTGACGAGTCTGGCTATGATATTCGTCTGGAAGTGGACGGCGGTGTGAAAGTGAATAATATTGGCGAAATTGCGGCAGCGGGCGCGGATATGTTCGTTGCAGGTTCGGCAATTTTCGACCAACCGGATTACAAAAAAGTCATTGATGAAATGCGCCGCGAGCTGGCGAAGGTAAGTCATGGATAAATTGCAGGCAATTCGGGGTGTGGCATTCGACCTCGACGGCACGCTGGTGGACAGCGCGCCGGGCTTAACGAGCGCCGTCGATCAGGCGCTGTATGCACTGGAACTGCCCGTTGCGGGCGAAGATCGTGTGATTACGTGGATTGGCAACGGTGCCGATGTCCTGATGGAGCGCGCGCTGACGTGGGCTCGTCAGGAACGCGCGTCGCAGCGTTCCGCGCAGGGGAAACCAAGCGTCGATCACGCCGATATCCCTCAGGATGAGCAGCTGCGTATTCTGCGCAAGCTGTTCGATCGCTTCTACGAAGAGGCCGTCGAGGAGGGGAGTTTCCTGTTCCCGGACGTCCAGGAAACCCTGAGCGCGCTGCACGCAAAAGGCATCCCGCTGGGGCTGGTGACCAACAAGCCGACGCCGTTTGTTGCGCCGCTGCTGGAAGCGCTCAATATCGCGAAATATTTCTCCGTGATTGTAGGCGGGGATGACGTGCAGAACAAAAAGCCGCATCCGGAGCCGCTGTTGCTGGTGGCAGGAAAATTATCCTTAACGCCTGCGGAGCTGCTCTTTGTCGGGGATTCGCGTAATGATATTCTGGCTGCCCGAGCGGCGGGGTGTCCTTCCGTCGGATTAACCTATGGCTACAACTACGGTGAGGCCATTACGCTGAGTGAGCCGGATGTTGTGTTCGATCACTTCAAAGATTTGTTGCCCGCACTCGGGCTTTCGCACAGTGAACATCAGGAATTGAATAATGACTAAGCCCATCGTTTTTAGTGGCGCACAGCCTTCAGGTGAATTGACCATTGGTAACTACATGGGTGCGTTGCGTCAGTGGGTCAGCATGCAGGATGACTACCATTGCATTTACTGCATTGTAGATTTGCATGCTATCACCGCGCGTCAGGATCCTGAGAAGCTGCGCAAAGCCACCCTGGACACCCTGGCCCTCTATCTGGCCTGCGGTATCGATCCTGAAAAGAGCACCATTTTCGTTCAGTCTCACGTGCCGGAGCATGCGCAGCTGGGCTGGGCGCTGAACTGCTATACCTATTTCGGCGAGCTGAGCCGCATGACCCAGTTCAAGGATAAGTCTGCCCGCTACTCTGAAAACATCAACGCTGGCCTGTTCGACTATCCGGTGCTGATGGCGGCCGACATCCTGCTGTACCAGACCAACCAGGTGCCGGTGGGTGAAGACCAGAAGCAGCACCTGGAGCTGAGCCGTGATATCGCCCAGCGCTTTAACGCGCTTTACGGCGACGTATTCAAAGTGCCAGAGCCGTTTATTCCGAAATCCGGCGCGCGCGTGATGTCGTTGCTGGAGCCAACCAAGAAGATGTCCAAGTCTGACGATAACCGCAACAACGTTATCGGCCTGCTGGAAGATCCGAAATCGGTGGTGAAAAAGCTCAAGCGCGCGGTCACCGACTCCGACGAGCCGCCTGTGGTGCGCTACGACGTGCAGAACAAAGCGGGCGTCTCCAACCTGCTGGACATTCTCTCCGGCGTGACCGGCCAGAGCATTCCCGAGCTGGAAAAACACTTCGAAGGCAAGATGTACGGCCACCTGAAGGGTGAAGTGGCAGAGGCCGTTTCCGGCATGCTGACCGAGCTGCAGGAGCGCTACAACCGCTACCGTAACGACGAAGCCTTCCTGCAGAAGGTGATGAAAGACGGTGCGGAAAAAGCCAGCGCGCGCGCGTCCGAAACCCTGAAAGCGGTGTACGAGGCGATTGGGTTTGTGGCGAAACCTTAAGCCGCCACCCGACAAATACGGACTCAATAAAAAAACCGGGAAATCCCCGGTTTTTTTACGCCTGAAAAACGCTTACTGCTGTGCCGCCGGGCCGCAACCGCCGATGATCTTCGAAATGGAGATCGCCGGGTGCAGCAGGTAATCGTAGCTGCAGTTATTTTTAGTATTTTGAACGTGACCGGTGCAGGCGGTCAGAGTCGATAACAGGCCAACCAGAACGGCGGCTTTTGCCAGCTTGAACATACGCATTCCTTGTCTAAAAATCTTAAAATGGATGTAACATGAGGGAATAAATGGAAAAGTTCCATTATGCGGGCGGTATGTTATCGACTGAGGTATGAAGGGAGTAGTCCGCTTAAGGACTACTCGAAGGAGGGAGAATATGCGTTAGTGATTCGAGAACCAGTTCAGTTTATCGCGCAGTTCAACCACGCGACCCACCACAATCAGCGCCGGGCTTTCGACCTGCTGCGCCAGCTCACCGAGCTGCGTCAGCGCGCCATTCACCACGCGCTGCTTGATTGACGTCCCGTTTTCCACCAGCGCAACGGGCATATCAGCCTCCATGCCGTGTTCCAGCAGTTTCGCCTGGATGGTGGCGGCCTGGTTCAGCCCCATGTAGAACACCAGCGTCTGCTTTTCAGCGGCCAGGTTATGCCAGTCCAGCTCGCTGCCGGTTTTCAGGTGGCCCGTGACCAGACGCACGCTTTGAGCGTAGTCGCGATGTGTCAACGGAATGCCTGAGTAGGCTGAACAGCCGGATGCCGCCGTTATGCCCGGCACCACGGAGAACGGAATGCCTGCATTGCACAGGGTTTCCAGCTCTTCGCCGCCGCGGCCAAAGATAAACGGATCGCCGCCCTTAAGGCGCACCACGCGTTTTCCCTTTTGCGCTTCACGCAGCAGGATCTGATTAATCTCCTCCTGCGGCACGCAGTGGTAGCCTGCCCGTTTACCGACGAAGACGCGGTCGGCGTCGCGGCGCACCAGGTTCATGATGTCATCGGAGACCAGGCGGTCATACACCACGATATCCGCCTGCTGGATCTGCTGGAGCCCTTTCAGGGTCAGTAAACCCGCATCTCCCGGACCAGCCCCGACCAGCACCACTTCACCACGGTGATCCAGCGGCTCGCTCAGCAGCTGCTCGGTCGTCTCTTCAACCGCTTTCGCGTCCTGATTCGCCAGCGACTGCGCCAGCCTGTCGTTAACGAAAAATTTCTCCCAGAAGCGACGACGCTCACCCACGGTTGAGAAGGTTTGCTTCACGCGGGAGCGAAGCTGCCCGGCGTAGTGGGCTATCTGGCCGAGATGCTGCGGCAAAATAGCTTCCAGTTTCTCCCGCAGCAGGCGGGCAAGTACGGGCGAGCGGCCGCCGGAAGACACCGCGATCATCAGCGGTGAACGGTCGATAATCGACGGCATGATAAAGCTGGCCTCTTTCGGCGCATCCACCACGTTGCAGAAGATCCGGCGCGCTTCGCAGGCGTCGCTGACGCGCTGGTTCACTTCATCGTTATCCGTCGCGGCAATCGTCAGCCAGCAGGTATCCAGCAGGGACTCATCAAACTCCCCCTGCACCAGCGTGAGCATCCCTTCCTGAGCCCAGACGTCAAACTGCGGAGCGAAGGTGAGGGCATTGACGGTCAGTCGGGCTCCGGCTTCCAGCAACAGGCGCGCTTTGCGTTCAGCCACATCGCCGCCGCCTACAAGCAGGCAGTCGCGATGGCGTAATTGACAGAAAATCGGCAGGTGGTCCACGACGTTACCTCACAGCATTCAAGGAGGGGGTAAGAATTGACGTCAGGATAACAGCAGGAATCGTACAGAACATACGGTTTTTCCTGCCGTTACCCATAAGGGGTCATAAGCCTTTCCTATTGGAAAGGCGGAGGGTTACGCTTTGAGCTGCACCTTGCCGTCCTTCACGCGGGCGTCGTAGTGCTTCACCGAGAAGCTTTCATCTTCCATGCAGTGCCCGTCGGTTAAGCGGAAACGCTGCTTTTTCAGCGGGCTGGCGACCCACAGCTCACCCTGGTGTTCAGCAATCAGACCGCGGGAGAGCACGCTGGCCTCAAAGAACGGATCGATATTGCTGATGGCAAAGACCTGTTCATCGTGGCGAGGGCGGAAAATAGCTACCTGCTCGTTACCCAGCAAAGCACAGACGCCGGTTGCTGGCAGAATGTCGTTAATGTTGCAGATGTTTACCCACTGGCTCATGCGTTTTCCTCCACCAGCATCACCGGAATGCGTTCATACGGGGTTGCAGGACGATGCTGTTCGCGCTCCGGCACCACCTGCACGTTCGGGTCGCGCTGGGTGCTGTTGATAAAGTGTTTGAAGCGCGTCTGCGCCGCCGGGGTGTTGACGGTTTCGGTCCACTCGCAGATCACCGCCTCGCGCAGGCGAGCCATCTCGGACTCAAGCTGTTCGTTCAGACCCAGCTTGTCGTCAATGATGACCGACTTCAGGTAGTCGATACCGCCTTCCAGGTTATCGAGCCAGGAAGCGGTACGGGTCAGCTTATCGGCGGTACGAATGTAGAACATCATGAAGCGGTCGAGATACTGGATCAGCGTGTCGCGATCGAGATCCGCCGCCAGCAGATCCGCGTGGCGTGGTTTCATCCCGCCATTGCCGCACACGTACAGGTTCCAGCCTTTCTCGGTGGCGATGATCCCTACATCTTTACCCTGCGCTTCCGCACATTCACGGGTACAGCCGGAGACGCCGAACTTCATTTTGTGCGGGGTACGGATGCCTTTGTAGCGGTTTTCCAGCTCGACGCCGAATCCCACGCTGTCGCCCACGCCGTAGCGGCACCAGGTGCTGCCCACGCAGGTTTTCGCCATACGCAGCGCTTTGGCATATGCGTGACCGGTTTCGAAGCCCGCTTCAATCAACTGACGCCAGATTTCCGGCAGATCATCCTTCTGCGCGCCAAACAGGCCGATACGCTGGGAACCGGTGATTTTGGTGTACAGATTAAATTCACGGGCGATACGGCCCACGGCGACCAGCCCTTCCGGGGTGATTTCGCCACCGGCGGAACGCGGAATGACGGAGTAAGTACCGTCTTTCTGGATGTTCGCCAGGAAGTTATCGTTGGTGTCCTGCAGCGGCGTGTGTTCTGGTTTGAGCACGTACTCATTCCAGCAGGACGCCAGCAGGGAGCCGACGGTCGGTTTACACACTTCACAGCCGTAACCCTGGCCGTGTTTCTCCAGCAGTTCGTCGAAGGACTTGATGCCTTCCACGCGGATCAGATGGTACAGCTCCTGCCGAGAGTAGGCGAAGTGCTCGCACAGGTTGTTGTTCACTTCGATGCCCTGTTTCGCCAGTTCAGCGTTCAGCACCTGAGTCACCAGTGGAATACAGCCGCCGCAGCCGGTACCGGCTTTGGTTTCGGCCTTCAGCGCCGCAACGGTGTGGCAGCCTTTATTGATGGCGGAGATCAGCATGCCTTTGGTGACGTCGAAGCAGGAGCAAATCTGCGCGCTGTCCGGCAGTTTATCTACGCCGATAGATGGTTTACCGCTGGAGGCGTGCGCCGGCAGGATCAGCGCGTCCGGGTTTTCCGGCAGCTCAATGGCGTTCAGCACCAGCTGGAGCAGGTTACCGAAGTCGCTGGTATCGCCCACCAGCACCGCACCGAGCAGGGTTTTGTTGTCCTGGCTGACGATAAGGCGTTTGTAGACCTCTTTGCTTTCGTCCAGATAGACGTAGCTGCGGGAGTTCGGGGTGCGGCCATGCGCATCGCCGATACCGCCTACGTCCACGCCCAGCAGCTTCAGCTTGGCGCTCATGTCTGCGCCGGTGAAGGCGTTTTCGCTGCCGAGGATATGGTCCACGGCGACCTGCGCCATTTTGTATCCTGGTGCCACCAGACCGTATACCCGGTTATTCCAGCTGGCGCACTCGCCAATGGCGTAGATATCCGGATCGGAGGTCTGGCAGGTATCGTTAATCATGATCCCGCCGCGCTGGGCTACGGCCAGGCCGCACTGCGTGGCGAGCTTGTCGCGCGGACGAATACCGGTGGAGAAGACGATGAAGTCCACTTCCAGCTCGCTGCCGTCGGCAAAGCGCATGGTTTTACGCGCTTCTGTGCCTTCCTGCACGATCTCTTTGGTGTTCTTGCTGGTGTGAACCTTCACACCCATGCTTTCGATTTTACGACGCAGCTGGTCGCCGCCCATGTGGTCCAGCTGTTCCGCCATCAGCATCGGGGCAAATTCGATAACGTGGGTTTCAACGCCGAGGTTTTTCAGCGCGCCTGCCGCTTCCAGGCCCAGCAGGCCACCGCCAACAACCGCACCGCGTTTGCTTCGACGTGCGCAGGATTCAATGGCGTTGAGGTCTTCAATGGTACGGTAAACGAAGCAATCCTGGGTTTCCGACCCTTTAATCGGCGGGATCCACGGATACGAGCCAGTCGCCATGATCAGCTTATCGTAAAAAACCGTACGCCCGGCGCTGGAGTGGATCACTTTCTCCTGACGGTTGATGGTGATAGCGCGTTCGCCCACCAGCACTTTTACGCCATGCTTCTCGTAGAAACCTTCGCGCACCAGAGAGAGCTCTTCGGCGGTATGGTGAGAGAAGTAGGAAGACAAGTGCACACGGTCGTACGCCTTGCGGGGTTCTTCACAGAACACGGTAATATCGAACTGGTCAGCATCGGCTTTATCGAGAAGATCCTCAATAAAGCGGTGGCCGACCATGCCGTTACCGATGATAGCGAGTCTGACTTTGCTCATTTTTGCCTCGATTTCTTTTCTATTACTGCCTACCTTAACGATTCAGCAGGGGCACTTATTGATGCAAATCAAATACGCCTTCACCTACCCCTTAGTGGGTATATCTATGATTTATCAGGTTTTTTATAAGTAACGGATATTGTTTGATTTTTGTGCTTGCTTGCTTTTCGCACAAATTTGACGGGGTTTTTACGAATCGGCATTCAGAGCGGGTAGGCAGGGTAAAACCCCTTTGCAGAACGCAAAGGGGTTTTGACGATTAGTGGGTAGCCGTTGCCGTATTGTGCTGGCGGTGACGGGTCACGAAGCCTAGAATGAAACACATGATAAACACCACGGCATACAGACCGTTAGCGGTGTGCAGCGCGGCCAGCGGGCCGCTGTGCGCCACAATCGGGCCCGTGACCACGAAGGTCAGCATGGTGCCGATGGTGCCGCAGGTCAGCACGAAGTTCACCAGCTTTGGCGAAGCCACTTTGGTCTGCAGGGAGCCCAGGGTGATGATTGAGGTGTAAATCGCGCTGGAGAAGAAGCCCAGGGTCAGGATGAACCATGGCATATGCTCCGGGGAACCGTTGATGAACAGATACATCAGCACGGTCGCCAGACCCGCCAGGACGGTCAGAATACGTTGCAGGTCGAAGAAGCGCAGGATGAAGCTAAAGGCCCACATGCCGAACATGTAAGACATCCAGAAATCGCTCACCAGTTTGCCCGCGTCGTTCAGGCTCATCCCCAGACCTTTAGCGTATTCAGGTACCCACGAGATAAAGCCCAACTGACCGAGGATGTAGCACAGGGCGGCAATGGAGAGGAACAGCACGCCGATACCCCATTTTTCTTTCGCCACCGGCTCTGAGGTGGTCTGCGCTTTTTTGCCCAGCACCGGGAAGTCACAGCCGAAGGTCAGAATGAAGATCGCGACATAGACCAGACCGATACAGGCGTATACCCAGTACCATTCAATGCTGCGCGCGAGCAGATACGCGGCGACCATCGGGAAAATCATCCCGGCCATGCTGAAGAAGGAGTCGGTAAACAGCAGGCGCGCGCCGCGCTGGCGGCCTTCATACATGTGCGTAATAAGGAACGTACCGATCGACATCGTGATCCCGCTGACCAGGCCCAGCACGAACATGGCGGCAGAGAACAGGGCGATGCTGTGGCTCAACATCAGGCCCGCCACGGCGGCAACCATCAGCACGAAGCCGAAGCGCAGCTGGGTTTTCAGCGGGACGATTTCCATCAGCCAGGCATTCAGGAAAATTGAGATCAGGATCCCCGCGTTGAGGAAGGTGAAGGTGTTACTCATGCTGGAAACGGGCAGCTGGAAGTAGTCTGCGATATTTCCCATCACCATCCCGGTGACGATCACCAACGCGCCGGTCAGGGCGTAGGAGAAGAAGCTTATCCATGTGAGCTTGATGCGATTGCTGTTAGTCATGTCTGGCCTGTTCAGAAAAAGAAAAGCGCCGGGAGGGCGCTGAGAGCGGGCAGATTTTAGTCGCTAAAGTGATCTATTCCTATCTTTTAAGGGAAATGAATATGCCATTGCAGGTTTTAGTGTGATCCAAGTCACACTAAATGGCGGTATAACCAATCGTTTGCGCAGTAATAATTGTTTCAATTTCGTAAAATTAGGTAAAAGGCTGGTCTCGGTTCATACTGCTCTTTAGAATCAAGCCATTCGCTTTTTATACTGCGCTTTGTTAAGGAATTCTCATGCTCAAATCAACACTGGCGGCTGTCGCAGCTGTGTTTGCTCTTTCTGCCGTTTCCCCTGCTGCGCTGGCAGCCAAAGGGGACCCTCACGTTCTGCTGACCACCTCTGCCGGGAACATTGAGCTGGAACTGAATAGCCAGAAAGCTCCGGTTTCTGTGAAAAACTTCCTCGACTATGTGAACAGTGGTTTCTATAACAACACCACCTTCCACCGCGTGATCCCTGGCTTCATGATTCAGGGCGGCGGCTTCAACGAGCAGATGCAGCAGAAACAGCCTAACCCACCCATCAAAAACGAAGCGGACAACGGCCTGCTGAACAAGCGCGGCACCATCTCCATGGCGCGCACGGCGGATAAAGACAGCGCCACCAGCCAGTTCTTCCTCAACGTGGCGGATAACGCTTTCCTCGACCACGGCCAGCGCGACTTCGGCTATGCGGTCTTCGGTAAAATTGTGAAAGGGATGGACGTGGCGGACAAAATCTCTCAGGTTCAGACCCACGATGTCGGTCCATACCAGAATGTGCCGTCTAAACCTGTCGTTATCATCTCTGCAAAAGTTCTGCCGTAATCCTCTTTGACACGGGCGATCCTCGCCCGTGTTGTGACCCCTCCCTGCGAAAGCGCGTTTTGCTGCTTATACTTGTGGCAAACGGACTATTCAGGGAGGCGTTAAGTGAAAAAACTCACCGATAAGCAAAAATCCCGTCTCTGGGAGCAACAGCGTAACGTCAATTTTCAGGCCAGTTGTCTCCTTGAAAAAGGTAATGGTCCTTCAGAGCCCGGCATTGAGACGCTGGAGCTTGGGCCTTCAGCGCCCGGGCTACCGCATCTGTGCCTCATTCATCGCCATCTGTATCACAGAGAGATGAAGCAGGCAGGCGAATTCCGTACCGACGATATTTTTAAGGGTGACATTCCCTTCTGCCATTTTGAGTACATCGAGACGATGGGTAACGAACTGATGGCGGCTCTGGAAAGTGATAAGTATCTTGTGGGTCTTGAAAAAGCGGCGTTTGTTGAAAAAGTGAGCCATTACTACTGTGAAATCAATATGCTGCATCCCTTTATGCGCGGTAATGGCATAGCTCAGCGCGTCTTCTTTGAGCAGCTGGCCATCCACGCGAATTACGCGCTGGACTGGCGGGATATTGATCCCGAGCAGTGGGTGGCGGCGAACCGAAGCGGTGCCACGGGCGATTTGACCGCGCTGAGCGCTATCTTTGCCAAAGTAGTGAGCGAAGCGCGGGAATCTGAGTAGAATAGGGCGGCATTTTTTTCGGGAGCCGCCATGATTCTGCTGATTGATAACTACGATTCCTTCACCTGGAACCTTTACCAGTATTTTTGTGAACTGGGTGCAGAGGTGGTTGTCCGCCGCAACGACGAACTTAGCCTGTCTGATATTGAGACGCTGGCTCCGCAGAAAATCGTCATTTCGCCGGGACCGTGTACGCCGTCGGAATCGGGCATTTCTCTGGAGGTTATTCACCACTATGCCGGCAGGCTGCCGATCCTGGGCGTCTGTCTCGGTCATCAGGCGATTGCCCAGGCATTTGGGGCTACCATCGTGCGTGCCGCGAAAGTGATGCACGGCAAAACCTCGCCGGTCACCCACACCGGCACGGGCGTATTCACAGGGCTCAATAACCCGCTAACCGTGACGCGCTACCATTCGCTGGTGATTGACCCACCGACGCTGCCCGACTGCTTTGACGTGACCGCCTGGAGCGATACGCAGGAGATCATGGGGATTCACCACCGCGAGTGGGATCTCGAAGGCGTCCAGTTCCACCCTGAAAGTATCCTCAGCGAGCAGGGGCACGCACTGCTGGCAAATTTCCTCAATCGCTGAATATCTGTTGCCTTGTTGTGAGTTTTTATGCATATTTTGTGATTACATTTTCACAATGAATGTGACATAAAATGGATGGGCATGACATGGCAACTGAACAACCAGCAATTACCCGCGCGACATTCGATGAAGTGATTCTGCCGATTTATGCACCGGCTGAATTTATCCCGGTGAAGGGGAAAGGCAGCCGCGTCTGGGATCAGCAGGGCAAGGAGTATGTGGATTTCGCGGGCGGTATTGCGGTCACGGCGCTGGGCCACTGCCATCCTGCGCTGGTGGACGCGCTGAAAACCCAGGGCGAAACCCTGTGGCACACCAGCAACGTGTTCACCAACGAACCTGCGCTGCGCCTGGGCCGCAAGATCATTGATGCCACGTTTGCCGAGCGCGTGCTGTTTATGAACTCCGGCACCGAAGCTAACGAAACCGCCTTTAAGCTGGCGCGCTACTACGCCACCACGCGCCACAGCCCGTACAAAACTAAAATCATCGCCTTCCATAACGCCTTCCACGGACGCTCTTTCTTTACCGTCTCCGTTGGCGGCCAGCCGAAGTATTCCGACGGCTTCGGTCCGAAACCAGCCGACATTATCCACGTGCCGTTTAACGATCTGCACGCGGTGAAAGCGGTGATGGACGACCACACCTGCGCGGTGGTGGTGGAGCCGATTCAGGGCGAAGGCGGCGTGACCGCGGCAACCCCGGAATTCCTGAAAGGGCTGCGCGAACTGTGCGACGAACATCAGGCGCTACTGGTGTTTGATGAAGTGCAGTGCGGGATGGGGCGTACCGGAGAGCTGTTTGCCTACATGCACTACGGCGTGACGCCGGATATTCTGACCAGCGCCAAAGCGCTCGGCGGCGGTTTTCCGGTGAGTGCGGTACTGACGACGCAGGAGATTGCCTCTGCGTTCCACGTCGGGTCTCACGGCTCGACCTATGGCGGTAACCCGCTGGCGAGCGCCGTGGCAGGTGCCGCGTTCGACATCATCAACACGCCAGAGGTGCTGAACGGTGTTAGCGCGAAGCGCGAGCTGTTTGTGCAGCATCTCCAGCAGATTAACAATAAGTACGACGTATTCAGCGAGATCCGCGGCATGGGGCTGCTTATTGGTGCGGAGCTTAAGCCGCAGTACAAAGGCCGTGCGCGTGATTTTCTGCATGCCGCCGCTCGCGAAGGGGTGATGGTGCTAAATGCCGGGCCTGACGTGATGCGCTTTGCGCCATCGCTGGTGGTGGAAGAGAAAGATATTGACGACGGGTTAACCCGCTTTGCCGCGGCGGTCGAGAAGATCGTAAAAGGCTAATACTCGGTTCGCTTTAACCGCCGCGTTAACCAAATGCCGTGATGCGGGCGCTGACGCCATGCCACCGACGAAATGGTGTGCATGGTGTTCAGATGTCCCAGCACGCGCTGCAAATGCTGCTCCAGGGTGCTCATCGGCCCGTGGGTCAGCGTCTCCGGTGCCTCCAGAATGTTCGAATCCCCCGACTCGCCCGGCGCGTCATACTCCAGACGCTGCTGACACCGCTGCAGGGCAATTTCACAGGACTGCAAATAGCGCTGCGCCAGATCCGGCGTCAGCATGGTGTGTTCGCGCGCCAGCGTGGTCATGGCATTGATGTGCTCGACGATAAACTGGCTGTGCGTGACCCACAGCTTCATATCGGCAAGATAGTGTGAGTTAAAGCCCGGCTCCTGCATCGCCTGGTTGAGCGAGTTAAACAGTGCGTTGTGCGCCTGGTTGACCTTCATCCGCTGATACGCCAGCGGGGAAGGCTGCGGATCGTCGCTCAGGATCAGACGAATGGCCTGCTGATCGGCCTCCAGCGCGTCGTGGGCGTTCTGCCTCAGCAGCCCGCTCTGCCACTGCGGCCACAGCCAGACCATGCCGCCAAAGGCGATCAGGCAGCCAATCAGCGTGTCGATCAGGCGGGCAACGATGAACTGTTCGCCGTTAAGCGTCAGCAGCTGCAGGGTATATACCGCCGTCACCGTAAAGCCCACCATCGCCCAGCCGTAGTTTTTGCGAATGATTAGATAGCTTACCAGGGTGATCGCCAGCATGCCCGCCAGGGTATAGCCTTCGGGCACGTGAAAATGCAGCGTCACGCCCGCAATAATCAGCCCCGCCATCGTGCCGCCTGCCCGGTGCAGAATGCGCACCCGCGTGGCGCCATAGCCGTTCTGGGTAACAAACAGCACGGTCATTAAGATCCAGTACGGTTTCGGCAGTTGGAGCGCCATGCCCATCAGGCTGGCGATACTGAGCATGACGCTAATCCTTGCAGCGTTGCGCAGAGCGGAAGATTTCAGAGACAGGTAGCTTCTCAGCGCCGGCAGCAGCGGCAGACGTTTCTGTTTATCCGCCATCAGGTCACGGGAATAAAGCGGGCGCTGGGTGCGCAGCACGCGGGCGATGCGGCTGAAGTGCCAGGCGGCAAACTGGCCGACCGGGTTATCCGGGTGCTGACGGGCGATTTTCTCCAGCGCGCCGAGCTGTTTGTCCATGTTAAAGCGCGTGGGGTAGCGGTGGTAGAGAATATCATCGGCCAGCACCCGCAGGCGCGCGGAGACGGTCTGCGCGTTCCAGCGGATCACCGCTTCGGCATGGCTGCGCTCAACCAGCTTTTGCACCTCCTGCGGGTGGTGAAGGCTAACGGAGATATGCTCCTGAAGATCCAGCCCCACCTGAAAGGTGCGCAACAGCCGTTTATATTCGTGGTTCTTGTTGGCGGCGAGCATATGCAGCTGCTGATAGCACTGGCTTATCAGGTCTACCACCTTTTGCTGGCGCGTCAGCAATGGCGGTAAGGATTTTTCCGGATCCGTATGCTGGGTGAGCAGGGTGTATTTGGCTTCACAGTAATCCGCAAGCTGCACGTAGAGCAGGCTCAGAGATTCGCGCAGCGGCTGCTCCCGCCACAGCCAGAACCAGAACCAGTTAAACAGCCCGTACCACAGCGTGCCGAGGGCGTAGATCAACAGCGGCTCCCACACGGGCATATTACCGGCGAGGCTCAGGGTGAAGATGGCCGCAATGAGTGACGCGGGAAGCAGCCGGGCATGGAGCGAGCTGATTTCGGCGGTGACGCCGAGGGTCATCGCCAGCACGGTCAGGATCAGCGGCAGGGGAATATCGCGAGCCAGCAGAAGCTGCACCGCGAGGCTACAGCCAGCAAACAGCGAGCCGCCAATTATCAGACGTTTGAAAAAGCGTTTATGGGGCGTGTCCAGACCGGCAATGTTGCAGCAGGCGGGGACGAGAGAAAACAGCAGGCCCTGCTGAAGATGTCCCAGGATCAGGCCCACGGCCACGGGAAGACACAGCACCAGCGTTTGTCGTAGTGCATAGTTAACTTCCGGGTGATAGATCAGCCTGCGCCACATGGGGAATAGAGACAAAAACGGCGTGACACCCCGCGATGGCACGCCGTTTAGGCAGGATTAACGGGTTCCGTAAACCACGATGGTTTTACCGTGGGCGGAGATCAGGTTTTGATCTTCCAGCATTTTCAGAATACGGCCCACTGTTTCGCGGGAGCAACCGACGATCTGACCGATTTCCTGACGGGTAATTTTAATTTGCATGCCGTCTGGGTGGGTCATCGCGTCTGGCTGTTTCGCCAGGTTCAGCAGAGTCTGCGCGATACGGCCAGTCACGTCCAGGAAGGCGAGGTTACCCACTTTCTCTGACGTCACCTGCAGACGGCGCGCCATCTGGGAAGAAAGACGCATCAGGATGTCAGGGTTTACCTGAATCAACTGACGGAATTTCTTATAAGAAATTTCAGCCACTTCACATGCTGTCTTTGCGCGAACCCAGGCGCTACGTTCCTGGCCTTCTTCAAACAGGCCCAGTTCACCGATAAAATCGCCCTGGTTCAGATAGGAAAGGATCATCTCTTTGCCTTCCTCATCTTTGATCAGCACTGCCACCGAGCCTTTGACGATGTAATACAACGTTTCCGCTTTTTCACCCTGGTGAATCAGCGTGCTCTTCGATGGGTACTTATGAATGTGGCAATGAGACAAGAACCATTCGAGAGTCGGGTCTGTTTGCGGTTTGCCAAGCACCATGCGCTGTTATCCTCTGTTATAAGCTGTCACCAGAGTCATCAGATGCATCCGGACTCTGGGGTTGCAATCGAATTCTTACCCATACCCTGGGAAGTCGGCTGTCGTAACGTTTCGCAGCCAGTAAAGTTTGATGTCCTCTGCATACATGTGTAACGTCAATGTATTACTGTAGCATCCTGAGTGTTTTAGCATAGCTTTTGCCGCGTGTCTCCTGGTGTCTCGCTTCAGCATGATGCAGGTCGCCTTCCATTGCGAGAAATGTAACGCACGCGTAATCTGTCACCAAAAATGCAACGTTGGAGTTAATGAATATGCAAGCGCGCGTGAAGTGGGTTGAAGGTTTAACGTTCCTGGGCGAGTCCGCATCAGGACACCAGATTTTGATGGATGGTAACTCCGGCGATAAAGCTCCAAGCCCAATGGAAATGGTGCTGATGGCGGCAGGCGGATGCAGCGCGATCGACGTGGTGTCGATTCTGCAAAAAGGCCGTCATGACGTGACGGATTGCGAGGTTAAACTCACCTCAGAGCGTCGCGAAGAGGCGCCACGGCTGTTCACCCACATTAATCTGCACTTTGTTGTCACCGGGAAAGAACTGAAAGACGCGGCGGTCTCACGCGCGGTGGATCTCTCTGCGGAGAAATACTGCTCTGTGGCGTTAATGCTGGAGAAAGCGGTAAAAATCACCCATTCGTATGAAGTGATCGAGGCCTAATTATTGGGGCATCGTGCGTGTTGATGCCCTCACCCTAACCCTCTCCCACGGGGAGAGGGAACATGTTCACGCGATCTGCTTCCCTTCCATCAGTCGCTCCACCAGCGGCGTCATGATCAGCTCCATTGCCAGCCCCATTTTTCCACCGGGAACCACTAACGTATTCATGTGGGAAATAAACGAGCCCTGCAGCATCGCCAGCAGCCAGGGGTAATCAATGCCTTCAAGATTGCGGAAGTGGATCACCACAAAGCTCTCATCCAGCGAAGGGATGCTCTTCGCCGCGAACGGATTGGAAGTGTCCACGGTCGGCACCCGCTGGAAGTTAATGTGCGTGCGGGAGAACTGCGGCGTGAGATAGTTGATGTAATCTTCCATGGAGCGCACCACCGAGTCCATTACCGCCTCGCGCGAATGGCCGCGCTCGCTCATGTCGCGCGTCAGCTTCTGGATCCACTCCAGGTTAACGATCGGCACCACCCCGACCAGCAGATCCACATGGCGCGCCACGTCGTGCTGAGGTGTGACAACGCCGCCGTGCAATCCTTCATAAAACAGCACGTCGGTGGGTTCCGGCAGCGGTTGCCAGGGGGTAAAGGTGCCCGGCACCTGATTCCAGGGTACGGCTTCGTCGTAGGTGTGCAGATACTTACGGGACTGCCCGGTACCGCTCTGACCGTATTCGCGGAAGGTTTGCTCCAGCAGGCCGAAATCATTGGCTTCCGGGCCAAAGTAGCTGATGTGTTTACCCAAATCGCGTGCCTTGCGGATCGCCATGTCCATCTCAGGCCGCGTATAGCGGTGAAAGCTGTCGCCTTCGACCTCCGCCGAACGGAGATTCAGCTGGGCGAAAATCTTGCGAAAAGCGAGGCTGGTGGTGGTGGTTCCCGCACCACTCGACCCCGTAACGGCAATAATGGGATGTCTGGCAGACATAGCAACTCCCTGACGGAAAAGGTTGGAAGATCAGCCGTGAAACGCGTTGCGGGGCATGATATTGACCGTCTCATGCAGTTCTGACCACACCAGCACCACGTCGCCGCTTTTCAGCTGGCGTTTTACATCGTTGACCTTTTGCTCAAGCGAACGCTCATGTTCACCATAATCGGTGCCTTCGCGTAATACAAAGCTTTCAATCAGATTATCGAGCGTTTCGGGAGCCAGATCCTGCCAGGGAATGATCATTTTGCACCATCCAGATAAGGAGTCAGCCAGTCAGGAATGCGCGCTTCCAGCCACATTTTCGGCCTGCGCAGCGTGCCGCCGATGAACCCCACGTGGCCACCATGTTCGGTCAGCTGGTAGTGAACGTTGTCAGGCAGGAATTCCTGCGCGGGAATAGAGTGATGATCCATGAACGGGTCATCTTTGGCGTGAATAATCAGCGTCGGCTGCGTGATTTTGCTGAGCAGCGGCATGGCGCTGCACTGTCGGTAATAGTCGATAGCATCGGCGAAGCCGTGAATTTTGGCGGTGATTAGATCGTCGAATTCGCGGATGCAGCGTACCTTTTTCAGCTGGCGCAGACTTACCGGCAGGGTATCCGGATAGGCCTTCAGCTTTCGCGCCGCGTTGGCTTTCAGCAGGTTGAGCAGATAGCGCTGATAGACGCGAGAAAAGCCTTTTTCCATGTGGTAGCTGCACTGCTCCAGCATAAACGGTGCGGAGACAATCACTGCTGCATTCAGCGGTACGCTGTCACCCTCTTTGGCCAGCAGACAGGCGAGCATATTACCGCCCAGCGAGTAGCCCACGGCGGCCGTTGGCGCGGCGCCATAATTTTCCCGCAGCCAGTGCAGAAACCACGTGCCGTCTTCGGTTTCACCCGAGTGATAAATGCGTTTCTGACGATTCGGCTCGCCGCTACAGCCGCGAAAATGCATCACCACGCCGAGCCAGCCGCGCGCTTTGGCGGCCTCAATTAACCCATGCGCATACGGACTGTGCAGGCTGCCTTCTAAACCGTGAAAAACCACCAGACGCGGCTTATGAAGAGCCTGTTCCGGCGCTTCGCTCCAGGCGAGATCCAGAAAATCACCGTCCGGCAGATCGAGCCGTTGCCAGTGCGGAGTGAACTGGACCTTGCGGCGGATCAGCCGCGGCAGCATGGTCTGCAAATGGCAGTTGGTCACGCCGCGCATGGGCACGAACTCGGTGCTGTCTTCGGCTGTAATGTCGAAGTCTGATGGAATGATTTGGGTCATAAGGACGATGCTGATTCTTGTCAGAAATTCACTATACCTTCCGAATTGTACCCCGTTTAGCCTGGATTTCCGAACCAGAGATAGATTCCGTTCGCACAACGGGGTAAAAATTCAGTCTGCCTGCAGCATCGCTTCCAGCTGTTCCTGGGCATCCAGCCATGCCATTTCGCACTCTTCGAGGCTGGATTTAGCTTTCGCCTGCGTTTGCAGACAATCCGTTAGCTCCGCTTTACGGCTCTGATCGTACAGGTCGCTGTCGCCCAGCTTCTCTTCGACGGCGGCAAGCGTGGCGTTGAGCTTTTCCATCTCTTTTTCAAGACGGGCAATCTCTTTACGCAGCGGCTGGGTCTGGGTGCGCAGTTCCGCTTCGCGGCGCTTCTGGTCTTTACGCGACTGTGCGCTGTTGACGTTGTCTTTCGCTGACTCTTCCGGCTGGTTTTCCTGCTTTTGTACGTCCGTCAGCCACTGCTGGTAGTCTTCAAGATCGCCGTCGAACGGTTCGACTTTGCCGCCGTGTACCAGGTAGAGATCGTCGGTGGTGGAGCGGATCAGGTGGCGATCGTGCGACACGACAACCAGTGCGCCTTCGAACTCAATCAGCGCTTCGGTCAGCGCCTGACGCATGTCGAGATCCAGGTGGTTGGTCGGTTCATCGAGCAGCAGCAGGTTGGGTCTCTGCCAGACGATCAGCGCCAGCACCAGACGGGCTTTTTCGCCGCCGGAGAAACGCTCGGTGTTTTCGGTCACCTTATCGCCCTGGAAGCCGAAGCCGCCGAGGTAGTCGCGCAGTTTCTGCTCCATTTCCTGCGGGGCAAGACGCGCCAGATGCTGAATCGGGGATTCATCCGCTCGTAAAAATTCCAGCTGATGCTGGGCGAAATAGCCAAGCTTAATGCCCTTCGCCAGGCCGATTTCACCGCTGGTTGGGTTAAGCTCGCCCGCGAGCAGCTTAATTAACGTTGATTTACCGGCGCCGTTGCGCCCCAGCAGGCCAATGCGCGAACCCGGCACCAGGTTAAGCTTGATAGAGTCGAGGATGATGCGATCCCCATAACCCGCGCTGACCTTTTCCATCTTCAGCAGCGGGTTCGGCAGGCTTTCCGGCGCGCGGAAGCTGAAGTGGAACGGGTTATCCACGTGTGCCGGGGCGATCATCTCCATGCGTTCCAGCATTTTAATGCGGCTCTGGGCCTGCTTGGCTTTTGACGCTTTAGCTTTGAAGCGATCCACGAAGCTCTGCAGGTGCGCCACGCGCTGCTGTTGGCTTTCATACATCGACTGCTGCTGAGCAAGGCGCGTCGCGCGCTGGCGCTCGAAGGAGCTGTAGTTGCCGGTGTACTCGAACATGGTTTGCTGTTCGATATGAATGATTTTATCCACCACCGGGTCGAGGAAGTCGCGGTCGTGGGAGATGAGAATCAGAGTGCCCTGATAGCTCTTGAGCCACTTCTCGAGCCAAATAACCGCATCGAGATCGAGGTGGTTGGTCGGTTCATCGAGCAGGAGCAGGTCTGAGCGGCAGATCAGCGCCTGCGCCAGGTTGAGGCGCATGCGCCAGCCGCCGGAGAAGTCGCTTACCGGGCGTTCAAGCTGTTCATTGCTGAAGCCCAGGCCGTGCAGCAGGCTGGAGGCGCGGGAGCGAATGGTCCACGCGTCGATGGCGTCCAGCTTGCCGTGAACGGTAGCGATGGCGTGACCGTCGTTGCGCTCGTTGGCCGCGTTGAGTTCCGCTTCGAGCTTACGGTACTCGCGATCGCCGTCGATAACATAGTCGAGTGCCGGTTCGCTCAGGGCTGGCGTCTCCTGGTTTACCCAAGCGAGCTGCCAGTTCCCCGGGAAGGTAAAGTTACCACCATCCGCGCTAATCTCGTTTTTCAGCAGCGCCAGCAGGGTGGATTTACCGCAGCCGTTTTTGCCGACCAGACCCACTTTCTGGCCCGGGTTGATGGTAGCAGTGGCGTTATCCAGCAGGACGCGCACGCCGCGACGAATTTGTAACGAGGAGAAAACAATCATAGAAGCGCCGTATGTTCCGACTATGTTAATTTGTCATTATGATAATGTAAGGTGTGGGCCATTTTCCCCACCGGGCCGCCATGGTAGCCCAAAACGACAACAATACACAAAAACAGAACCGGGAGGGGAGTGATGTCTCAGACAGCGAAAGTGCTGCTGCTGTATGCCCATCCGGAATCTCAGGACTCGGTGGCGAACCGGGTGCTGCTTAAGCCGGCCACACAGCTCAGTAACGTCACGGTGCACGATCTCTACGCGCACTATCCTGATTTCTTTATCGATATTCCTTACGAGCAGGAACTGCTGCGTCAGCATGACGTGATTGTATTTCAGCATCCGCTCTATACCTACAGCTGTCCGGCGCTGCTGAAAGAGTGGCTGGACCGCGTGCTGAGCCGGGGCTTCTCCAGCGGGGTGGGGGGCAACCAGCTGGCGGGAAAGTACTGGCGCAGTGTGATCACCACCGGTGAACCCGAAAGCGCTTACCGTCACGACGGGCTGAACCGCTATCCCATGAGCGACATCCTGAGGCCGTTCGAGCTGACGGCGGCCATGTGCCGCATGCACTGGATGAGCCCGATTATTGTTTACTGGGCACGGCGTCAGGACCCGAAAGCGCTCGCAAGCCACGCCAGAGCCTACGGCGAATGGCTGGCATCACCGATTCCGGCAGGAGGTCGTTAATGGAAGGATCGAATTTACTCCTCGCCGGGGTGCTGTTTTTATTTGCCGCCGTCGTCGCGGTGCCGCTTGCCGCCCGTATCGGCATCGGGGCGGTGCTGGGGTATTTGCTTGCGGGGATCGCCATTGGCCCATGGGGACTGGGTTTCATCAGCGACGTGGATGAAATTCTCCACTTCTCGGAGCTCGGCGTGGTGTTTCTGATGTTCATCATCGGCCTCGAACTGAACCCGTCGAAGCTGTGGCAGCTTCGACGCTCTATCTTTGGCGTGGGCGCCGCGCAGGTGCTGTTTAGCGCCGCGATTCTGGCTGGCCTGTTAATGCTGACCAACTTTTCCTGGCAGGCGGCGGTGATTGGCGGGATTGGTCTCGCAATGTCGTCGACGGCGATGGCGCTGCAGCTGATGCGCGACAAGGGGATGAACCGCAATGAGGCCGGACAGCTGGGCTTTTCGGTGCTGTTGTTCCAGGATTTAGCGGTGATCCCGGCGTTGGCGCTGGTGCCGCTGCTGGCGGGCTCGGGCGACGATCACTTCGACTGGGCAAAAATTTCCATGAAGGTGCTGGCCTTCGCGGGCATGCTGATTGGCGGACGTTTCCTGTTACGTCCGGTGTTCCGCTTTATTGCCGCCTCGGGCGTGCGAGAGGTGTTTACCGCCGCGACGCTGCTGCTGGTGCTCGGCTCGGCGCTGTTTATGGACGCGCTGGGGCTGTCGATGGCGCTGGGCACCTTTATTGCCGGCGTGCTGCTGGCGGAGAGTGAATATCGGCACGAACTGGAAATTGCCATCGATCCCTTCAAAGGGCTGTTGTTAGGCCTGTTCTTTATTTCGGTGGGAATGGCGCTCAATCTTGGCGTGCTTTATACCCATTTGCTCTGGGTTGCGGTGAGTGTTGCGATCCTGGTGGCGGTGAAAATGCTGGTGCTGTACGTCATGGCGCGTATCTACGGGTTGCGCAGTTCGGAACGCATGCAGTTTGCCAGCGTGTTGAGCCAGGGTGGCGAGTTTGCGTTTGTGCTGTTCTCCACCGCCTCCTCCCAGAAGCTGTTTAAAGATGACCAGATGGCGCTGCTGCTGGTGACGGTAACGCTGTCGATGATGACCACGCCTCTGCTGATGAAGATGGTGGATAAACTCCTGTCGCGCCGCCTGAATCCGGCAGACGATGAAGATGAAGCGCCGTGGGTAGAAGACGATAAGCCGCAGGTGATCGTCGTGGGCTTCGGCCGCTTCGGGCAGGTGATTGGCCGCCTGTTGATGGCGAACAAAATGCGCATTACGGTGCTGGAGCGCGATATCAGCGCGGTCAACCTGATGCGCAAATATGGCTACAAGGTCTATTACGGCGATGCCACTCAGCTTGAGCTTCTGCGCTCGGCCGGGGCGGAAGCCGCGGAGTCTATCGCCATCACCTGCAACGATCCGGAAGATACGATGAAGCTGGTGGAGCTATGTCAGCAGCACTTCCCACACCTGAATATTCTGGCGCGTGCCCGGGGGCGTGTTGAAGCTCACGAATTGTTGCAGGCAGGTGTGAAACACTTCTCCCGTGAGACGTTCTCCAGTGCGCTGGAACTGGGGCGCAAGGCGTTAATCTCCCTGGGGATGCATCCTCACCAGGCGCAGCGCGCCCAGATGCACTTCCGCCGGCTGGATATGCGCATGCTGCGCGAATTAATGCCTGTACATAGCGATACGGCGCAGATCTCCCGCGTGCGGGAAGCGCGGCGCGAGCTGGAGGAGATCTTTCAGCGAGAGATGCAGCAGGAACGACGCCAGCTCGACGGCTGGGATGAATTTGAATAAAAGGTAACGAAAGATGGCTGTACGTAAACGCTTTATCGCGGGTGCAAAGTGCCCGTCTTGCCAGGCTCAAGATACGCTGGCCATGTGGCGCGAAAATAATATTGATATAGTTGAGTGCGTTAAGTGCGGTCACCAGATGCGTGAGGCCGACAAAGAAGCACGCGATCACGTTCGCAAAGAAGAGCAAGTGATCGGCATTTTTCATCCAGACTAGCGATATGCTCTGAGTTTTTTTAAGCTTAAGGGTACACGGGTGCAGATTTCCGCTACAATCTGCGCCAGCAATTTTCCCACGCTCAGGAGATATCATGAAAGTAGCAAAAGACCTGGTGGTCAGCCTGGCCTATCAGGTACGTACAGAAGACGGTGTGTTGGTTGATGAGTCTCCGGTGAGTGCGCCGCTGGACTACCTGCATGGTCACGGTTCCCTGATTTCCGGCCTGGAAACTGCGCTGGAAGGTCATGAAGTTGGCGATAAATTCGACGTTGCTGTAGGCGCGAACGACGCTTACGGTCAGTATGACGACAACCTGGTTCAGCGCGTTCCTAAAGACGTGTTCATGGGCGTTGACGAGCTGCAGGTTGGCATGCGCTTCCTGGCTGAAACTGACCAGGGTCCGGTTCCTGTTGAAATCACTGAAGTTGAAGACGACCACGTCGTGGTTGACGGCAACCACATGCTGGCTGGCCAGAACCTGAAGTTCAACGTAGAAGTTGTTGCGATCCGTGAAGCGACCGAAGAAGAGCTGGCTCATGGCCACGTTCACGGTGCGCATGGTCACGACCATGATCACGGCCACGACGGCTGCTGCGGTGGTCACGGCCACGACCATGGTCATGACCACGGCCACGGTAAAGGTGGTTGCGGCAACGGCGGCTGCGGTTGCCACTAATTCCGTCATGCGGAAAATAAAAAAGCGGGATAATCCCGCTTTTTTTACGCCTCAATAATGAGGTGGTGGCGTTTCTTCCGACTGAGAGGCAATATTTGACGGCTGCGTCGCCTTCAGCTTTTCCGTCAGCAGGCGCATATGATCCCGTAGTTTCGCCATTTCGAGTTCGTGCGCGGTCACGGTCTGGTTAAGCTCTTCGATGGTGATGTCCTGAAAAGCCAGGCGGCTTTCCAGCTCAGCCATTCTCGCTTCTATCATTGTGTCCTTCATCATTCACCTCGTTTATATCTGATACGCCATATTGGCCCAGCGGCGGCGCAGTTTAACTGAGTTTATCCTTAAGTGCAGTCTCTATCCCGTTGGCAAGAAACTTATTTAAACAAAAATAGTCTGAAAAGTGGCGAGAATTGGAAGTGTCTGTCTGTAGATTTCTTCCGCAACGTTTTATAGTACGTCACTCATTTACGTTTAACGCTGGGGTGAGAGTCCCCAGGCCCTGGAGATATGGATGAAATCACTGTTTAAAGTAACGCTGCTGGCGACGACGATGGCTGTTGCACTGAACGCGCCGCTGTCATTCGCTGCTGATACTGCTGCGAAGCCTGCTGCCACTGCAGACAGCAAAGCGGCGTTCAAAAATGACGACCAGAAATCCGCCTACGCACTGGGCGCATCTCTGGGCCGCTACATGGAAAACTCTCTGAAAGAACAAGAGAAACTGGGCATCAAACTGGACAAAGCCCAGCTGATCGCGGGTGTTCAGGACGCCTTTGCTGATAAGAGCAAACTGTCTGACCAGGAAATCGAACAGACTCTGCAGGCGTTCGAAGCGCGCGTGAAGGGTGCCGCTCAGACCAAGATGGAAGCGGACGCTAAAGACAACGAAGCGAAAGGCAAAGCCTACCGCGAGACCTTTGCTAAAGAGAAGGGTGTGAAAACCTCTTCTACTGGTCTGGTGTACAAAGTTGAGAAAGAAGGTACCGGTGATGCGCCTAAAGACAGCGACACCGTTGTGGTGAACTACAAAGGTACGCTGATCGACGGTAAAGAGTTCGACAACTCTTACACCCGTGGTGAACCTCTTTCCTTCCGTCTTGACGGTGTGATCCCAGGCTGGACTGAAGGCCTGAAAAACATCAAAAAAGGCGGCAAAATCAAGCTGGTTATCCCACCGGATCTGGCCTATGGCAAAACTGGCGTCCCGGGTATCCCGGCTAACTCCACGCTGGTCTTCGACGTAGAGCTGCTGGACATCAAACCAGCGCCGAAAGCGGATGCGAAACCGGAAGCGCAGGCAGATCAGAAAGCTGCGACAGACGCTAAGAAGTAATGTGATGCAAACCGCCGCCTTTTAAGGCGGCGGTTTTTTATTGTGGGGCAGATATAATTAACACTGGAAAGCGTTAGGCACGCTGTATTAATTTAGTTGTCCGTGTAGATAATGAGCCTGCCCTGAAAACCTAACGACAGGCTCCTGAAAAGGAGTGTTTTTTTCATGTCCAGGTCGCTTTTAACCAACGAAACCAGTGAACTTGATTTGCTGGATCAACGTCCTTTTGACCAGACCGACTTCGATATTCTGAAATCCTATGAAGCGGTAGTGGACGGGTTAGCGATGCTCATTGGTTCCCACTGCGAAATCGTATTGCACTCCCTGCAAGATCTGAAGTGTTCCGCCATCCGCATTGCTAATGGTGAGCATACCGGCCGTAAAATTGGTTCGCCAATTACCGACCTTGCATTGCGTATGTTGCATGACATGACCGGCGCGGACAGCAGCGTCTCAAAATGTTATTTCACCCGCGCCAAAAGCGGCGTGCTGATGAAATCAGAAACCATCGCGATTCGAAATCGCGAGCATCGTGTGATTGGGCTGCTGTGCATCAACATGAACCTTGATGTGCCATTCTCGCAGATCATGAGCACCTTTATTCCGCCAGAAACGCCAGACGTTGGCTCTTCTGTTAACTTTGCCTCCTCCGTTGAAGATCTCGTCACGCAGACGCTTGAGTTCACCATTGAAGAGGTCAATGCTGACCGCAACGTATCGAACAACGCCAAGAATCGCCAGATCGTACTCAATCTCTACGAGAAAGGGATTTTCGACATTAAAGATGCCATCAACCAGGTGGCCGATCGTTTGAACATCTCCAAGCATACGGTTTACCTCTACATCCGTCAGTTCAAAAGCGGCGATTTCGTGGGGCAAGATAAGTAATGCGTTTTGCATTAATGGTGACGGGCCCGGCGTATGGGACTCAACAGGCCAGCAGCGCGCTGCAGTTTGCGCATGCGCTGCTGGCGGCCGGACACGAACTGGCGAGCGTCTTCTTCTATCGGGAAGGGGTGTATAACGCGAACCAGTTTACGTCGCCGGCGAGCGACGAGTTTGATCTGGTCCGCGCCTGGCAGGCGTTAAATGAAAAGCAGGGCGTTGAGCTGCATATCTGCGTGGCGGCGGCGCTGCGTCGCGGCGTGACGGATGCAGCGGAAGCCGAGCGCCTGGGATTATCAGGCGCTAACCTGCAGCCTGGTTTTTCGTTGAGTGGTCTGGGCGCATTGGCTCAGGCGGCGTTAACCTGCGACAGAGTGGTGCAATTCTGATGAAGCGTGTGGCATTTGTTTTTACTTCTGCGCCGCACGGCAGCACCTCTGGCCGCGAAGGCCTGGATGCGCTGCTTGCGACATCGGCGTTAACAGAAGATATCGGTGTCTTCTTTCTGGGGGACGGCGTGCTTCAGCTTCTGGCGGGCCAACAGCCGCAGGCCATTCTGGCGCGCGACTACATCGCTACCTTCAAAGTGCTGCCGCTTTACGATATCGAAACCTGCTATGTCTGTGCCGACTCTTTAACGGCGCGCGGTTTAAGCGATAAGACGCCTTTTGTGCTGGATGTGACGACCTTACCTGCCGCAGCACTGCGTGAACAACTATCCCACTACGACACCATTCTGACTTTCTGAGGCTTCCATGCTCCATATTCTCAGCCATTCACCATGGCAATGTTATATCGACACGCTGTTGAGCATGCTGCGCGAAGGTGACGATCTGCTGCTGATTCAGGATGGCGTGCTCGCTGCACTTGAAGGTGGACGTTTCGTTGAAATTCTCACGAATGCCCCCATAACGGTCTCTGCGCTGAAGGACGATCTGGATGCGCGGGGTCTTTCTGGTCAAATTTCAGCCAAAATTGACGTGGTTGGCTATACTGATTTCGTCAATCTTACTGTGACGCACGCCAGTCAAATGAACTGGTGATTTGAGATCGCTGTATATTTCTTGACACCTTTTCGACGTAGCCCTAAAATTTCGCGTCCTCATATTGTATGAGGTCGTTTTATTACGTGTTTACGAAGCAAAAGCTAAAACCAGGAGCTATTTAATGGCAACAGTTAACCAGCTGGTACGCAAACCACGTGCACGCAAAGTTGCAAAAAGCAACGTGCCTGCGCTGGAAGCCTGCCCGCAGAAACGTGGCGTATGTACTCGTGTATATACCACCACTCCTAAAAAACCAAACTCCGCACTGCGTAAAGTATGCCGTGTGCGTTTGACTAACGGTTTCGAAGTGACTTCCTACATCGGTGGTGAAGGTCACAACCTGCAGGAGCACTCCGTGATCCTGATCCGTGGCGGTCGTGTTAAAGACCTTCCGGGTGTTCGTTACCACACCGTTCGTGGTGCGCTGGACTGCTCAGGTGTTAAAGACCGTAAGCAGGCTCGCTCCAAGTACGGCGTGAAGCGTCCTAAGGCTTAATGGTTCTCCGTTAAGTAAGGCCAAACTGATTTATCTTAATGTCAAACTAAACTCGTAGAGTTTTGGACAATCCTGAATTAACAACGGAGTATTCCCATGCCACGTCGTCGCGTCATTGGTCAGCGTAAAATTCTTCCAGATCCGAAGTTCGGATCAGAACTGCTGGCAAAATTTGTAAATATCCTGATGGTAGATGGTAAAAAATCTACTGCAGAAGCAATCGTATACAGCGCGCTGGAGACCCTGGCTCAGCGTTCTGGTAAAAATGAACTGGAAGCTTTCGAAGTCGCTCTCGACAACGTTCGCCCAACTGTAGAAGTTAAGTCCCGCCGCGTTGGTGGTTCTACTTATCAGGTTCCAGTTGAAGTTCGTCCGGTTCGTCGTAATGCCCTGGCAATGCGTTGGATCGTTGAAGCTGCTCGTAAACGCGGTGATAAATCCATGGCTCTGCGTCTGGCGAACGAACTTTCTGATGCTGCAGAAAACAAAGGTACTGCAGTTAAGAAACGTGAAGACGTTCACCGTATGGCAGAAGCCAACAAGGCGTTCGCACACTACCGTTGGTAATCCCTTCGGAGTATTAGTCACCAGGCGGGCGCTTCAGAGAAGCTGCCCGCTCTGGGTAACTTAACTGAACGCCTAAAGAAACAAACGAGGAATCAAATGGCTCGTACAACACCCATCGCACGCTACCGTAACATCGGTATCAGTGCGCACATCGACGCCGGTAAGACCACTACTACCGAACGTATTCTGTTCTACACCGGTGTAAACCATAAAATCGGTGAAGTTCATGACGGCGCAGCCACCATGGACTGGATGGAACAGGAGCAGGAGCGTGGTATTACCATCACCTCCGCAGCGACTACTGCATTCTGGTCAGGTATGGCTAAGCAGTACGAACCGCATCGCGTAAACATCATCGACACCCCGGGCCACGTTGACTTCACCATCGAAGTAGAACGTTCCATGCGTGTTCTTGACGGCGCGGTAATGGTTTATTGCGCAGTTGGTGGTGTTCAGCCACAGTCTGAAACCGTATGGCGTCAGGCGAACAAATATAAAGTTCCACGCATCGCGTTCGTTAACAAAATGGACCGTATGGGTGCTAACTTCCTGAAAGTTGTTGGCCAGATCAAAACCCGTCTGGGCGCGAACCCTGTTCCGCTGCAGCTGGCAATTGGTGCTGAAGAAGGCTTCACCGGCGTTATCGACCTGGTGAAAATGAAAGCCATCAACTGGAACGATGCAGACCAGGGCGTTACCTTCGAATACGAAGATATCCCGGCTGAGATGCAGGACCTGGCTGACGAATGGCACCAGAACCTGATCGAATCCGCTGCTGAAGCTTCTGAAGAGCTGATGGAGAAATACCTGGGTGGTGAAGAACTGTCTGAAGAAGAGATCAAAAAAGCTCTGCGTCAGCGCGTTCTGAACAACGAAATCATCCTGGTAACCTGTGGTTCTGCGTTCAAGAACAAAGGTGTTCAGGCGATGCTGGATGCGGTAGTTGACTACCTGCCATCCCCGGTTGACGTTCCTGCGATCAACGGCATCCTGGACGACGGTAAAGATACTCCGGCTGAGCGTCACGCAAGTGATGACGAGCCGTTCTCTGCACTGGCGTTCAAAATTGCTACCGACCCATTCGTGGGTAACCTGACCTTCTTCCGCGTTTACTCTGGTGTGGTTAACTCTGGTGACACCATCCTGAACTCCGTGAAAGCGGCGCGTGAACGTTTTGGCCGTATCGTACAGATGCACGCTAACAAACGTGAAGAGATCAAAGAAGTTCGTGCGGGCGACATCGCTGCAGCTATCGGTCTGAAAGACGTGACCACTGGTGACACCCTGTGTGACCCGGATCACCCGATCATTCTGGAGCGTATGGAATTCCCTGAGCCGGTAATCTCCATCGCGGTTGAACCAAAAACCAAAGCTGACCAGGAAAAAATGGGTCTGGCTCTGGGCCGTCTGGCGAAAGAAGACCCATCATTCCGCGTATGGACTGATGAAGAATCTAACCAGACCATCATCGCTGGTATGGGTGAACTGCACCTGGACATCATCGTTGACCGTATGAAGCGTGAATTCAACGTTGAAGCGAACGTGGGTAAACCTCAGGTTGCTTACCGCGAAGCGATTCGCGCGAAAGTTACCGATGTTGAAGGTAAACACGCTAAGCAGTCTGGTGGTCGCGGTCAGTACGGTCACGTTGTGATCGACATGTACCCACTGGAGCCGGGCTCTAACCCGAAAGGTTACGAGTTCATCAACGACATCAAAGGTGGTGTAATTCCTGGCGAATACATCCCAGCCGTTGATAAAGGCATCCAGGAACAGCTGAAAGCGGGCCCTCTGGCTGGCTATCCGGTTGTTGACATGGGTATCCGTCTGCACTTCGGTTCTTACCACGACGTTGACTCCTCTGAACTGGCGTTTAAACTGGCTGCGTCTATTGCCTTTAAAGAAGGCTTTAAGAAAGCAAAACCAGTTCTGCTTGAGCCAATCATGAAGGTTGAAGTAGAAACTCCTGAAGAGAACACCGGTGACGTTATCGGTGACTTGAGCCGTCGTCGCGGTATGCTGCGTGGTCAGGAATCCGAAGTAACTGGCGTTAAGATCCACGCTGAAGTTCCGCTGTCTGAAATGTTCGGATATGCAACTCAGCTGCGTTCTCTGACCAAAGGTCGTGCATCATACACCATGGAATTCCTGAAGTATGATGATGCGCCTAACAACGTTGCTCAGGCCGTTATTGAAGCCCGTGGTAAGTAATCCACAGGATTAAAACCTAAGTCCCGTGCTCTCTCCAGAGGGGAGAGCACTATAGTAAGGAATATAGCCGTGTCTAAAGAAAAATTTGAACGTACAAAACCGCACGTCAACGTTGGTACTATCGGCCACGTTGACCATGGTAAAACTACCCTGACCGCTGCAATCACTACC
>NZ_JADCLF010000013.1:0-53163 GCF_014982345.1 Enterobacter cloacae complex sp. P1B
GGGCTCTGTGGACAACGCCAATGCCCTGCGCTTTGAGGATAAAGCGGGTGCAGAGCAGGTGTGGATCCAGGCCGAGCGCAACATGGACACCAGCGTTAAAAATGATGAAACGCACAGCGTCGGCGGGGCGCGCAGCCATTACGTGAAGAAAAATGAGCTGCATCGCGTAGAAGCGAACCAGACGCAGGCCGTGAAAGGTGGCACCGAGATCCTGACGGGGAAAGGCAAGCTGGATGCGGCGGTCGAGCAGTATGTTATTGCATCCGGGACGAAGCTGCGGCTGGTCTCAGGTGAAAGCGCCATAGAGCTTAACGCTAACGGCAAGATTAACCTGATTGGCAAAGAGTTTAACTTCTTCGTTGAGGGAGATGGGTATATCACCACGGGCGGTAAGCTGCATCTGAATACCTCGGGAACCAAGCCGGGCACAACGGCGCCGGGTTCTGGGCATAAAGGGGATATTGATGCGGCGGTGCAGGCGAAGTTTTCGCCGCAAGAGAGCGCTAGTCGTCCTGCCCCCGCTGCGGCTCCAGCAGCAGGCCAATCGAAACCTGCTCCAGCTTCGGCGTCAACAACAGCCCCGCCTTTGAAAGGGAATTATGTTTATAAAAACAATCCGAATAGCTCAGACGTTATGCCTTTCAATGATGATGTTGTTAAACAAATCAACAAGTCACCGACCCTTCAAACTCAGCTAAAAGATTTGAAAGACAAGGGATGGGCGATTCAACCAGGTGCGACTGGAGGGGGAAGTTATACTGATTCGGATAATAAACTGATCGTTATGGATCCCGAACACATGGAAGACACGGCCAATACAGTACAAACACTGGCTCATGAAGCAGGGCATGCAACATATCCTGTTGCAGCGGACTATTCTAGTAAAGAAAATTTCGTTAACAGCCAGCTTATGGATGAAGGTGGTGCAACCTTGAATAATATTAAAATACAGCGTGAAATTCTGGGAAATGGCGGTATTGATATTGATATAGCAGGAAGCCCGGAAAATCTCAAAGCTTACAATGCAGCCTATGATAAAATGGTAAGTGGAGAGTTGTCGCGGGTTGACGCAGCAAAAGCTATAGGTAAAGTCTACGGTAAAGGCGAAATAGCTTCGGGTACCGATCTCAATTACAGCGATTATTACGGGGGTTTCTATGGTAAGTAGAATGACAAAAAATACCATCCTCTTTTTGCTCCCACTATTTTCATCTTTTTCTTACGCAGGACAAAAAAACATGAACCAAGATTCGTTATGGAATATTGTTAAAGAACTAAAAACAGTCTGGGGAAAACAGACCGAGGATGTCAGTAAACTTTTCCATCAACCACTGGTCCAAAAAAATCCAGAAGTGAAAGACCGTTATACGTCAGTTCCATTCACATTATCTGATGGAACTCGTATCAGCGATTTAGATGTTCGTTTATGGGGAAATGGAGATAATAGTGTTTCACTTATCTCGTTTGTAATCGAACAGCCTTGCATTACGCTCGAACAAGTAAAAACTCATTTCCCTGATGTTAAAATTTCTAACATTCCTCGTGGGAATACCGCAGGACAATCAGTTGGATACCGAACCGTTACTGATGAGAGAGGACTTGCATGGGCATTTAGTTTTCCGGTAATGAACCAGGAATGCCTAAATAGAGTCGTTATGTCGCGTTACGATCGTTAATAAGTGTTGTGTTTTCATGCCGGCACGGATATTTCGCTGCCGGTTTGCAGTATTCGTGAAAAGCGTAATTTACATCAAGTTAGTGACGATAAACGTGAAAAAACACACGCCTATATTTCTTTGTTTTTCCCTGATGTTTAGTTGTCTGAGTAGCAATGTGGTTTTGGCAGAGGCTATGCCGCCCGTTCTGACAAAACAGGATTTTTCCGTGAAGGTCAAAGACCAGTCCATCGCCCTGGGCGACAGATGGGCTCCTAATATCGCGCTTAAATTTGACGTGCCGGTGGAAGGCAGTTTTACCGGTGAGGTTCCTTTTGACGGAACTAATTATAAATTCTTCCAGCATCAAAGGGCTGGGTTAGAAATATTCAGTTCCAATCTCTGGTGGGATAAAGCGGAAAGAAGCGTTGATGATTATATCGTGTCTCAAATTACGGTGACTGCCGAAGGCTTCGCAACGCCGCGTGGTATCCATGTGGGTTCAACGAGAGAGGAATTGAACAGCGCATACGGTACCGGTCAGGTCGACAATGATTCGGGGGAACAGTGGATTACCTACGAGTTGGGTAAAAAAGCGCTCTCGTTTGAGATGAAAGACGGCGACGTTTTGAAAATAACCATGAATTACAACAATGGCTCTTCAGAGTAATTTATGAGCAAAAAACATTTGGCAGCCATATTGTTCACCGCTTTATTGACAGGCCCCGTTGAAACCACAACGGCGCTTGAATTATCACAATATAATAAGCTTGATACGGTTAGCCGCATCGTTAACGACAGCGAAGTGACTGACAATCTCAGGAAAACGCTGGGAAATCATTACCAGACCTTTATTGATAACTTTGATGTCTTCGGTGAACCGCATACCACCACAGGTGGTGGGTTGTTTGTTGAAGGCTGGTTAAAAGATCTCTATCAGGAGAATGCATCCGCGCTGGTCATCAATCCTGACGGCAAAATCTTTGCAGCCTGGGTGGTTCCGACGTCGGACGTTATTCATTACCAGTCATCTGACAATAGCCCAGTTATTCATGCCGATATTCAGCAGTGGGCCGCCAGATTTAATGCGATGCATTTTGCAACGTTCGGCCAATCAAAACTCGTGTTTGACGGGGAGTGGGCTGGCGAATTCAAGAACGACTCGACGTTAACCCTGCGATTAGCTGAATCAGACAAGCGGATCACCGGCTCTTATTGCTATATCTCCCAGAGAGGAAACCGCATAGATTGCCCGGAAGATGATGAGCAAAATCTTAGCGGTACGATCGCTGGCAATCGTGCCAGCGTTGAGTTCAACTCATCGTTTGGCGGCGTAGGTGGACGGGCTGTTCTGGAAATAAAGGGGCGTGAAATGGAATGGCGTTTAGTTACTCCTCCTCAAAAAGGAAATTACTATGCTCCGCTGCGATATACGTTACGTAAAGCCGCTTCGGTTCAAAACGCGGAAACCAGAAAACTGGACACCGATAAATTCGCTATTTCGCTGATAAACAAATGCGGCCATTTTGAGAGCAAATGTGACGAGATGGTTTATCTCGGCGTGCGCAAAAGCGATAACAGTACAATCTCCTTAAGGGGTAAAACGTTACACGACTCCGCAGGCAAAATAATCGGCTCAACGTACAAGAATGGCGAGATCGCTTATACCGTGACGTATGCACCTGTGAAATTGGTTGTCAGCAAAGGCAGTCATGTTTTAGTCGAACAGTCAGGTCAGTGGCTTAAATAAAAAAGCCAGCCAAAAGGCCAGCATGGATTGGCCTCTTTTGTTTCTCTCAATATTAATCATCCCGAGTTCACTTATGAAATACACCCTCCAGGAAGGTTCGTTTTCCCTATTTCCTGCTGCCTGGCAGGATAACAGCATGAACATCATTCGCGATGACGAAAGCGGGCTGTCCGTGGTGGTCAGCCGCGGCGTGATTCCCGATGGCAGCGACTACGAACAAGAGTTTCACCGCCAGTGGGATGTGCTGCGTCCTCAGATGGGTGAGATCGCCCAGAGCGAATTCCGGAGCGTAAAAGCCGGGCCTGATGGAAAAATTAGCGGACTGGAAGTTGAGACCACGTTTGACCGTAACGGGCAGCGCCTGTGGCAAAAACAGCTGGCCGTGCAGACGCCGGGCAAACCCGTAATGATGATTTTTACCCTCTCGGCACTCAGAGCATTCACTGAAGAGGACGAGGTGCGCTGGAGCGCGCTTAAGCAGAGTCTGACGCTAAACGACAACCGGAATGTGTAAGGCATGAGCGATAACAACGCGGCCCGTAAGGGCGACGAGATTATTCACTCCAGCATTTTTGCTGACATCACCAGCATTGTGGCGGAAGGTGCCGCCTATGCGGTGATCGGTGCGGCGGTAGGCGCAGCAGCAACCGTAGCGGCGCCATTGCTGGGTGCGGGGGCAGCAGCTGCAGGCGTGGCAGCAATTGGATCCAGTTGTCTGTTAAGCGGCATCATTGGCGGCGTGCTGGCGAACGTGGCGGGTATCACAGACGATATCAGTAACGCCGCGGAAGGGTTAGGCAATGCGCTTTTCCCGCCGTCGCCTGCGGGCAAAATCACCACCGGTTCGAATAACGTTCTGACCAACGCAATCCCTGCCGCGCGCGCGGCAGGCACGCTCACGCCCGCCGATACCCCGTCCCCTGAGCCGCAGTCGCCGGGCAGCTTTGCCGATTACGCGGGCATGCTGCTTTCCGCCGCCGGACAGTTTGGCAGCGAAATGTGGCAGCCGAGCGTGGCGTCTGCCGCTGCGGGAACTTCGCCGCTGGAAGAAGACAAGGTGGCGTGTGAAAAACACTCCGGGCCGCAGTATCTGGCGGAAGGCTCCAAAAGCGTTTTCATCAACGGCCAGCCTGCGGTGCGCGCGAAAGATCGCACCACCTGCGAAGGCACCGTTTCCGACGATGTCTCTCCTAACGTGATCATCGGCGGGGACACGCTCACGGTCCGCGATATCAAAAGCGGTAAAACGCCGGGTCTGGCGCTGGGGATGATTGCGCTCTCCCTGCTGCGCGGTCGTCCGGGCAAGATCCTGAAAAACATGCCCTGCGCGCTGGCGGCGGCTGGCGGCGGGATGCTGGCGGATATGGCGGTGAACGCCGTGTTTGGCTCCTCGCACCCGGTTCACGCCGCTACCGGCGTGAAGGTGCTGAATGACGACGACGAGCTCGATTTCTCGCTGCCGGGGCGCTTTCCGCTGCGCTGGCAGCGCAGCTATAACAGCCTGACCACCCGCGAAGGGCTGTTCGGTCTGGGCTGGGCTACAACCTTTGACAGCTATCTGACGCTGGAAGATAACAATGCGACCTGGTTCGATGAAACCGGGCGCGAGCTGAGCTTTGAACTGCCGCCTGTCGACCAGGCGTTTTACAGCATCAGCGAAGGCATCATTATCCGCCGCAATGAGAGCGGCGACGTGGCGATTGCCGACGATGACGGCGCGGTGTGGCGTCTGTACAAACCGACCCGCGCGAATCCTTCTATCCTGCGTCTGGCCTCCCTCAGCGATGAATACGGCAACGCGCTGCTGACGGCGTGGGACGAGCACGGCAGGCTGGTTGGTCTTCACGACGAGCCGCGGGCGATAGACGTCACCCTGCGCTATGAGGATGAACGTTTCCCGCAGCGGGTTACCGCAGCCAGCCATTTCGACGGCAACCAAACCTGGCCGCTGATGCAGTGGGGCTACGATGCGCGCGGCCAGCTGGCGAGCGCGACGGACGCCTCCGGCGTGGTGACGCGTGAATACCGTTACAACGACCACGGCCTGATGGTCTGGCACCGCTTGCCGGGGGGGCTGGAGAGCGAATACCGCTGGAAACAATTCGATCACTGGCGCGTGGTGGAAAACCGCACCAGCACCGGCGATGGCTGCCGCTTTAGCTACGATTTAGACGCGGGGTTGACGACCGTCGAGCACTACGACGGCCAGACGCGACGCCACTACTGGAACGCGCAGAATCTGATTGTGCGTTACGTCGACGAGCGCGGTGAAAACTGGCGCTACGAGTGGGACGATAACGAGCTTCTGACGCGTCGCATCGATCCGCTCGGCAATGCCGTCACCTTCGTCTACGACGAGATGGGCAACCGGGTGCAGGAGATCGACGCCGATGGCAATAACCGCACCACCACCTGGCTGGAGCACCGTGCGCTTCCGGCGTCAATCATTGAAGCAGACGGCAGCGCGACTCGCTTCTGGTACGACGAACACCACGGGCTGAAGCGCGTGGTGGATCCGCTGGGGCAGACCACGCAGCTGCGCCGGGACGAGTTTGGCCAGGTTGTGGAAGAGATCGATGCCGCCGGCAACAGCCGCTATCAGGAGTACAACGAGGCCGGGCAGATTGTCCGTTCGACGGACTGTTCCGGGCGTATTACCCGCTATCGCTATCACCCGCTGGGCTGGCTGGTGGCAGAGATTAGCGCTGACGGTGAAGAGACGCGCTACCGCTACGACGCCGCAGGGCGCCCGGTGCAGCTCGATCGTCCGGAAGGCTGGACGGAGTCGCTCAAATGGAACGAACGTGGCCTGCCGGTGAGGCACGCGGGCGCCGACGGGAAAGAAAGTGAGTTCAGATACGATGAGGCGGGGCGCTTAACCGCCACCCGTAATACGCAGGGCGAAGAGGTCCGTCGCCGCTGGGACAGCCGCGGGCGTCTGATTGCCCTGGAAAACGAAAACGGCGAAGCGTACCAGTTCCGCTGGGGCGCTGACTCGCTGCTGCTGGAAGAGGTAGGGCTTGATGGCGTGGCCTCGCAGTATCGCTACGACGCCTGCGGACGCACGATAGCGCGCACGTTCGCCGCCGGTCATCCGGAGGCCATCACCCACGCCTTCGCCTGGAGCGCGAGCGGCCAGCTGGTCGCCCGCACCACGCCGGAAGGGCAGACCCGCTACCACTACACGCCGTCCGGGCTGTTAAGCCGGATTGGGCTGCATCCTGCGCTTTCAGCCGACGCGTGGACCACCGAGGCAGAGCAGGAGCTTGCCTTTGAGTACGACGCGCTTGGTCGCGTCACGCGCGAAGCGGGCGAGCACGGCGAACTGGCGTGGGAGTATGACGCGCTGGGCAACCGCACCTCCGTCACGCTGCCCGATGGCCGCGAGCTGAAACAGTTCTACTACGGCAGCGGGCATCTGCTCAGCATTGCCCTCGATAAGCTGTCGGTCTCCGACTTTACCCGCGACGAGCTTCACCGCGAGACCAGCCGCACGCAGGGGCTGCTGACCACCCGCAGCGAATACGACCGCCTTGGTCGCCTGCATCGGCGGGACGTCTTTACCGGCAACGCTCAGCGCCCGTCGCCGCGCCGCTGGTCCCGCCGCTGGGATTACGATTACCGTAATAACCTGGTTCGCGAAGAGCGAGACGATAACCCGTTCAGCTGGTACCGCTGGCAGTACGACAGCGCCGGGCGTCTGCTGGTTCAGGACGGCACGCTGCCCGGACAGGAGCAGTGGCGCTGGGACGCTGCCGGTAACCCGCTCGAAGGATCTGCGGAGAAGGTCACGCACAACCGCCTGACGCAGCTGAACGGCATTCGCTGGCGCTATGACATCCACGGCCGCACCGTGGAGAAAGATAACGGCCAGACCCGCTGGCACTACCGCTACGACGGCGAGCACCGTCTGACGGAGGTGATCAGCCAGCCGCGGGACCGCAACAGGCCGCAGACGCAGGTCAGCTTCCGCTACGATCCGCTCGGGCGACGCATCAGCAAAACGCGCCGCCAGATGCTGGGCGGACAGCCAACCGGCAAGCCGGTCACCACCCGATTTGTCTGGGAAGGGTTCCGGCTGTTGCAGGAGGTGCACGGGGACATGCCGCTGACCTACGTCTACAGCGATCAGGACAGCTACGATCCGCTGGCGCGCATAGACGGCGTTGATGCCCCGGAGATCTTCTGGTTCCACTGCCAGCCCAACGGCACGCCGGAGCGGATGACGGATATCGAAGGACAGCTGCGCTGGGAAGGGGTGAACAGCGCCTGGGGCAAATTGCTGCGGGAAAGCGAGACGCAGATATCAGGATTTTCTCAGAACCTGCGTATGCAGGGGCAATATCTGGACCGCGAGACAGGGCTGCACTACAATCTGTTCCGGTATTACGACCCGGACTGCGGACGGTTTACGCAGCAGGACCCGATAGGGCTGGCGGGGGGGATAAACCTTTACCAGTATGCGCCGAATGCGCTGGGATGGGTGGATCCGTGGGGGTTGACGCCTAAAACATTGATTCACTACACGACTGAAGAAGGTATGAAAGGTATCACGGAAAGTGGTGTGATTAGACCGTCGTCTGGTGATATACATGCTCGTTTTGGGGATGGGCAATATTTCACTAATATCAGACCTGAAATGATTGGCGGAAGAACACTCAAAGATGTTGGAGGAACTGGAAAAATGTCTCTCGGCCAATTAGCAGCTGATATATATGGTGATGCGAGAAAATTAAAAGGTATAAGCCATTTTGTTGAAATAGATGTTACTGGCCTAGATGTAATTGAACCCCGGGAAAACACATTCTTGATCTTAAACTCAAAAGATCTTGATGTCTCTAAAAGAATTGTTAAAAGTGGGAGGAGTTGTGGTTGATGTGAAAAAATATTATAAAGGTAACGTTGATTTTATTGCAGGTGAAGGAATTATTATCAATGAATTCATAGGAGAGGTGGCCACACGACAAATAAACATCATAGATGGCGATTATTATGCATCTTCCTCTTTGCTAGATAAAAATGATAAAATTGGTTTTCTGCTGTATGATGGTAAAAAAAGCGATCTCGACTTAAGTGATGCTGAAGAAATTTCGAATGAGGAGTTTGAAACTTTCTGGCAAACATCAACGAGTTCATTGCAAGAAAAAAAACAAATAAAATACTTGTCTGGAAATGCTGTGGAACCTTTGAAAAAATCCACAGTTATTGCTCACATTGTGAATAATAAAGGGAAATGGGGTAAAGGCTTTGTTCTGTCTCTTTCAAATAAATATCCTTCTGCAAAGAAATACTATCTCAATAGCTTCAATGGAAATAATATCCCAGAATTAGGTACGGTTGATTTTGTCTTGGTTGATGCTAAAGAACAGATATTTATTGCTAATATGTATGCACAAGATGGTATTAAGAAAAATGTCAATGACAAAAATCAATACGTATGTTATGCATCCCTGGACGTTTGTCTTGAAAAATTATCTGACTTTGCTTTAGTGAATCGCCTTTCAGTACAAATGCCAAGAATAGGCGCTGGCCTCGGTGGAGGTGATTGGGATGTTATAGAGTCATTAATACTAAAAAATATTTGCTATAAGATGGTCGATTGTAATGTAATAACTTTATAATATAAAAACAAAATTAGCGTTGCATTTCATTATGTTTTGTTGTTGCTTGGAAAAGGATTTTTATTTAAAAAGGCAAGGGCTTTAGTATGAAAACGGCTATAGAAGATACTATTGAACAAGGAAACAAGTTACACGACAACCAAAAATACGCCGAGGCTTTAGATCAATACCAAAAGGCCTGGCAAGCTCTTCCTGAGCCAAAGTCCGAATCAGAACTTGCTAACTGGATCTCTGCATGCATGTACAGCGCATATTTTGATCTTGCGGATTACGTTGAGGCAAAGAAATGGGGAGAGACGACTTTACGGACACGTGGATCGGATATAGACACTGCACCGTTAATCGACTTGGGTATGGTCTGTTACGAGTTGAATCAATTCGATGAAGCGTACAAATATTTTAACGATGCTTATAACTACGGCAAAGAGCATGCGTTTCAGGATAGACCTAAAAAATATCTAGAGTTCTACCGGCGCAAAAGGGGATAAGTTCGTTACTCTATAAAAAAATCCACGCCCAAGCGTGGATTTTTTTCATTCAAAACAAATCAAACGTTAAACAGGAAGTTCATCACGTCGCCATCTTTAACGATGTAATCTTTCCCTTCCGCACGCATCTTGCCAGCTTCTTTCGCGCCTTGCTCACCCTTGTAGGTGATAAAGTCTTCAAACGCGATAGTCTGCGCACGAATGAAGCCCTTTTCGAAGTCGGTGTGGATCTTACCGGCCGCCTGAGGCGCAGTCGCACCCACAGGAATCGTCCATGCACGCACTTCCTTCACGCCAGCGGTGAAGTAGGTCTGCAAGTTCAGCAGCTCATAGCCCGCGCGGATCACGCGGTTCAGGCCCGGCTCTTCCAGACCCAGTTCGGCCATGAACTCTTCACGGTCGGCGTCGTCCAGCTCGGCGATATCGGACTCAACGGCTGCGCAAACCGCCACAACCACAGAACCTTCCGCCGCGGCGATTTCACGGACTTTGTCCAGGTACGGATTGTTCTCGAAACCGTCTTCGTTAACGTTGGCGATGTACATGGTTGGCTTCAGGGTCAGGAAGCTCAGGTATTTGATCGCCGCTTTGTCTTCGTCAGTCAGATTTTTCAGCGCGCGCAGCATGCCGGCATTTTCCAGCTGTGGCAGGCATTTTTCCAGCGCAGCCAGTTCCGCTTTCGCGTCTTTGTCGCCGCCTTTGGCTTTCTTCTGCACGCGGTGAATCGCACGTTCGCAGGTGTCGAGGTCAGAGAGCGCCAGCTCGGTGTTGATGACGTCGATATCGTCAGCCGGATCCACTTTGTTATTAACGTGGATGATGTTGTCGTTCTCGAAGCAGCGCACAACGTGGCCGATCGCTTCAGTTTCACGGATGTTGGTCAGGAACTGGTTACCCAGACCTTCGCCTTTGGAGGCACCCTTCACCAGGCCCGCGATGTCCACGAACTCCATGGTGGTTGGCAGAATGCGCTGCGGCTTCACGATTTCCGCAAGCTGGTCCAGACGCGGGTCCGGCATTGGCACCACGCCGGTGTTCGGTTCGATGGTACAGAACGGGAAGTTCGCCGCTTCGATACCCGCTTTGGTAAGCGCGTTAAACAGGGTGGATTTGCCCACGTTTGGCAGACCGACGATACCGCATTTGAATCCCATTTCTAAATCACCTTAATATCTTGATAATCAATCCGTTAACGATAACCGATTGATGAAAAGTAAATAACTACGCCTATTATACACGTAACCCGCATGACGCGCGGTAAAAAAGCCGTATCGGGCGGATTATTGCGCTTTGAAAGCGTGTAAGCGATTTGTCGCTTTGGTTAAGCCGTCTTGCAGCCAGATTTCAGTGCAGCGCGCCGCTTCGTCTACCGCCTCGTCAATCAGTTTTTGTTCGGAAACCGGGGGCTTACCGAGCACGAAACCGACAACTTTGTTTTTATCGCCCGGATGGCCGATTCCCACGCGCAAACGGTGGAAATTCGGGTTATTGCCCAACTTGCTGATGATGTCTTTAAGACCGTTGTGACCGCCGTGTCCGCCGCCCAGCTTGAATTTTGCTACGCCAGGCGGGAGATCCAGCTCATCGTGAGCCACCAGAATTTCATCCGGGTTGATGCGATAAAACGTTGCCATTGCCGCCACCGCTTTACCACTCAGGTTCATAAAGGTGGTGGGCACCAGCAGGCGAACATCCGCGCCAGCAAGGTTGATACGTGAGGTATAGCCGAAGAATTTTGGTTCTTCACGCAGGGGAGCACGTAACCGTTCGGCCAGCAGATCGACGTACCAGGCTCCGGCGTTGTGGCGGGTGGCCGCATACTCCGCGCCCGGGTTGGCGAGGCCGACAATCAGTTTAATCGTCACGATTCAATTCCTAATGGGTTCCAGATCTGGCGCGTAGTTTACTGTCTGGCGCGCCGCTTGACAAAATTCTGCGGTTATCCCGGCGAAATTCGAATAATTACTCATCTGAACAATTAGAATTTCAAGCTGTTCAACGCCTTATTTGTAAATTTTTGTTTGTGCGTTATTCGTAATTGTGATCATTCACGCAACTCATAAAAGGGGCGTTGTCTATACTTTACACACAAGGATTAGGGGCTTTTCCCCTGACAACCCAAAGTTCCGGAGGTGACATATGAAACGCAAAAACGCTTCGATGCTCGGTAACGTGCTAATGGGGTTGGGACTGTTCGTGATGGTAGTCGGCGTAGGTTATTCCATTTTAAACCAACTGCCGCAGCTTGATCTCCCACAATACTTCGCGCATGGCGCGGTATTGAGCATCTTCCTCGGTGCAGTATTGTGGCTCGCCGGGGCGCGCGTGAGCGGACATGAGGAAGTCTGCGATAAATATTGGTGGGTGCGCCACTACGACAAACGCTGTCGTCGTGACCAGCATAAGCACAGCTAGTGCCTGATTAAGAACATCGAAACGACTCCATCCGGAGTCGTTTTTTTTTTGCATAGCATATTGACCCTCACGTAACGTAAGGCTCCAGAGTGGTGGCACTGGCAAAGTAAAAAGGAGCAGTTATGTTGATTCAGGTGGGTGAGCTGGCGAAACGAGCCGGTATCACTGTGCGGACATTGCATCACTACGAGCAAACAGGGCTGTTGCTGCCTTCTGCCAGAAGCGCGGCAGGTTACCGGCTTTACAACCTGGCGGATGTCCAGCGTCTGCACATGATCCAGGCGCTGGCAAAAGCGGGGCTGGAACTTGCCGAAATCAGGGATTTTCTGGAAAAGGAGTCGCTGTCGTTGACCGAGCTACTCGATGCGCAAATCACGTTGCTGGATAAACAGCTGCGCAGCATACACACGCTGCGCGACCGGCTGGTGGAGCTGCGTACCGGGCTTACCGACGATGCGACGCCGGATCTGGAGTCCTGGCTACAGACTCTGGAGTTAATGAATATGTACGATCGCTGGTTTAGCAAAGAAGAGTTACAGCAGTTGCCGTTTGCGGTACAGAAGGATGCGCTGGCGGCTATCTGGTCAGGGCTGGTGGCAGAGGCTAACGCGCTGCTGGAACAGGATATACCCGTTACTGACACGCGGGCGATGGATCTGGCGACCCGCTGGATGGAACGTCTTGAACAGGACACGGCGGGCAAGCCGGAGTTTCTCACCCGGCTGAACGAGATGCACAGCGTAGAGCCACAGATGCAGGCGCAGACCGGCATCACCCCGGAGATGACAGATTACATCACGCGGGCGTTTGCGGAATCTAAGCTCAGGATATGGGAGAAGTATCTCACTGCCGAAGAGATGGCCTTTACCCGGGCACATTATTTTGACCGCATGATGGAGTGGCCGCCGCTGGTGGCGAAACTGCATCAGGCGCAGCGGGACAATATCGCTCCTGACTCGAAGGAGGCGCAAAAGCTGGCTGAAAACTGGCTGGCATTGTTCCAGTCCTACGCAGGCACCAACCCCGAGACCCAGCAAAAGTTTCGTACGGCTATGCAGCAGGAGCCGCATCTGATGAAAGGAACCTGGATGACGCCTGCCGTGCTTGCATGGCTCCAGCAGGCGATCGGGGTGATGATGCAGAGACGTTTCTCTGCATCAGGTAACTCACAGATCCGCTAACGCGGCTTCACGGTTAGGATAAAAGGCAAGGCGGCCAGGGATCGGCTGCACGCCCGCACGCGCCATGGTGCGCAGGGGCTGGAATTCCAGGTTGCTGACCCGCAGCTCGCAGCCTTCCGGCAGACGTTTCACAAAGCGCTGGAAGGCATCCAGACCGCCGGCATCCAGCACCGGGACGGCATCCCACTTCAGCACCACAACCCGTTTCCCCGCGATGCGGGACTCCAGATCGCTGAACAATCCTTCCGCCGCGGCGAAGAATAGCGGGCCAATCACGCGCAGCACCAGCACATCCTCAGGCACCTCGACGTTTACCGACGAGAGGCGCGTCATCTGCGCGATGCGGCGCATAAACAGCAGGGAGGCCAGCACGATCCCGACGCTGATGGCGATAACCATGTCGAACAGCACGGTCAGCGACATGCAAATTAGCATCACGATGATGTCGTCTTTCGGCGCGCGACGCAGCAGGTTCACCACCTTGTGCGCCTCGCTCATGTTCCAGGCCACCATCAGCAGCAGGGCGGCCATGGCGGAAAGCGGCAGCCAGGAGAGCAGTGGGGCAAGGATCAGCAGCGCCAGAATCACCAGCACGGAGTGGATAACCGCCGAAACGGGTGACGTTGCCCCCGCGCGCACGTTTGCCGCAGAACGGGCGATGGCTGCCGTGGCGGTAATCCCGCCAAAGAACGGTGCGATGAGGTTGCCTAAGCCCTGACCGACCAGTTCGCTGTTGGCTTTGTGCTTGGTGCCGGTCATGCCGTCGAGCACCACGGCGCAAAGCAGGGATTCAATCGCTCCCAGCATCGCCATAGAGAACGCGGCGGGCAGCAGGGCGCGAAGGGAATCCCAGCTCAGGGTGAAGCTCGAACCAGGCATGTCCCACGGCAGCACCAGCTGCGGCAGCAGCTGTGGAATGCCGTTACCCTGCGAACCGTCCGCCAGAACATAGTGGAACTGCGAGCCGATAGTCGCGACATGACCGCCGAACATATTAACGATAGCCATCACCGCGCAGCCCAGCAGCAGGGCGGGCAGATGGCCCGGCAGGCGAATACCGAGGCGAGGCCAGACGATAAGCGTCCCCAGGGTGACTATTCCGATGGCGGCGTCGCCCAGGTTGGCCGTCGGCAGCGCCATAAACAGCGCGCCCACTTTCTGTAAATAGTGCTCCGGAACATGGGTCATTTGCAGACCGAGGAAATCCTTAATCTGCATGGTTCCGATGGTGATCCCAATCCCCGAGGTGAACCCCAGCGTCACGGAAAGGGGAATGTATTCAATCAGGCGACCAAAACGGGCCAGACCGAACAGAATCAAAAAGACGCCGGACATCAGGGTGGCAACCAGCAGGCCTGCCAGACCAAACTGCTGTGAAACCGGGTAGAGGATCACCACAAAGGCGGCGGTCGGGCCGGAGACGCTGAAGCGCGAGCCGCCCGTCAGGGCAATAACAATCCCGGCAACGGCCGAGGTGTACAGACCGTACTGTGGCGCAACGCCGCTGCCAATCGCCAGCGCCATCGCCAGCGGGATGGCAATAATTCCGACGGTGATCCCGGCAATCAGGTCACGGATAAAGCGTGACGAGGTGTACTTCTCTTTCCAGCAGGCGTCGATGAGGGCGCGAAAGGGCAGAACATGTGAGGAGGCTACGTTTTTCACAATTATCTATCATCCGTGTGCGCATCATCTGTCATGTGAATGGCAGGTGAAGGAGGCATTAATCATACAAATAAAACCCAGAGACAAAAAAACCCGCCGCAGCGGGTTTTTTGGCCGTGTTCGATTAGTGTTCGAACATTGCAGAGATGGATTCTTCGTTGCTGATACGACGAATCGCTTCGGCCAGCATCCCGGACAGGGTCAGGGTACGCACGTTTGGCAGTGCCTTGATCTCGTCGCTCAGTGGGATGGTATCGCATACCACAACTTCGTCAATGACGGAGTTGCGCAGGTTGTTCACGGCATTACCGGAGAAGATCGGGTGGGTCGCGTAAGCGAACACGCGTTTGGCACCGCGCTCTTTCAGCGCTTCAGCGGCTTTACACAGCGTACCGCCGGTATCGATCATGTCGTCAACCAGCACGCAGTCGCGGCCAGCTACGTCACCGATGATGTGCATCACCTGAGAAACGTTAGCGCGCGGACGACGCTTGTCGATGATCGCCATGTCGGTATCGTTCAGCAGCTTAGCGATAGCACGGGCACGTACCACGCCGCCGATGTCCGGAGATACCACAATTGGGTTGTCCAGGTTCAGCTGCAGCATGTCTTCCAGCAGGATTGGGCTGCCGAATACGTTATCAACCGGGACGTCGAAGAAGCCCTGGATCTGCTCTGCGTGCAGGTCAACGGTCAGTACGCGGTCAACGCCGACGCTGGACAGGAAGTCAGCGACAACTTTAGCGGTGATTGGCACACGCGCGGAACGGACGCGACGGTCCTGGCGGGCATAACCAAAGTAAGGGATAACAGCAGTGATACGGCCTGCGGAAGCGCGACGCAGAGCGTCGACCATAACAACCAGTTCCATCAGGTTGTCGTTTGTTGGAGCACAGGTGGACTGGATGATGAAAATATCACCACCGCGTACATTTTCGTTGATTTGTACGCTGACTTCGCCGTCGCTAAAGCGACCTACGGCGGCGTCGCCGAGGGAAGTGTACAGGCGGTTGGCAATACGTTGTGCTAGTTCCGGGGTGGCGTTACCAGCAAAAAGCTTCATATCAGGCACGAGAAGAACCTCAGGCATGCGTCCAGTGGTGGATAGCGTTCGCCGCAAACTGCGGGGCCTAAGCGAAGGCTATCCAGGCGGTGTATTAAAGAGCGCGATGCAACGTCTGGAACAGGGTGACGTTGTCACCGAAACTCAGTCTGCGCCAGAATGGCCTGCTGTAGGGGGGAGGTGTTCATCCCGCGCGCTACAAAACCATACAGCCAATCCGGCGCTTGCTCAAGCACCTGACGGGCAGCGGATTCGGTGTCAAATTCAGCAAAGACACAGGCCCCTGTACCGGTCAGGCGCGACGGCGCGTATTCTAACAGCCAGGAAAGCACCGCATCAACCTCGCGAAAACGTTTTCTTGCGATATCCTCGCAATCGTTGCTGAATTCACAATTTAATAACGTTTCTATTGACCGTACCGGGGTATTTCTTTTCAGGTCAGGATCTTTAAAGATGACCGGGGTCGGAATGCTCACGCCGGGGTGGGCAACCAGATACCATTTTTCCGGCGGGTTGACCGGGGAGAGGATCTCGCCCACGCCCTCGGCAAAGGCCGCGTGGCCGCGAACAAACACAGGGACATCTGCGCCCAGCGTTAAGCCCAAACCAGCCAGTTCATCCGTCGACAGCCCGCAGCCCCAGAGGTGGTTCAGCGCAACCAGCACGGTGGCGGCGTTGGATGAGCCCCCGCCGAGACCGCCACCCATCGGCAGACGCTTCTCAATGCGGATATCCGCACCGCTTCCCGCCGGCAGACGGCCCGATTCCGCGGCGGCTTTCATCAGCAGGCGCGCGGCGCGGACGATCAGGTTGTCCTCATGCGCCACGCCGTCGACCGGCGTCAGCAGGCAAATCTGCCCATCCTGACGCGGCTCGATGGCAATCGTGTCGCCATAGTCAATAAACTGAAACAGCGTCTGCAGAGTGTGATAGCCGTCAGCACGCTGGCCGGTGATGTATAAAAACAGGTTCAGTTTTGCCGGAGAAGGCCAGTGGGTCATCATTTAACGATCCAGTTGTCCATTTTCAGCTTGATGCGCTGGCTGCCCTGGGTCAGCTCCATGTTTGATGGCAGCGAAGGTTTACTCTTGCTGTCATAGGCGCTGTACACCACTTTCCAGGTTTTGCCGTTCTGGGTGTAGTTGACCTGGCTCAGACGGTATTGATCGTCAAGCGTATAGTCGGTCGCTTCGCCCGGCAGGCCGAGGATCCACTGGCGCAGGCTGTTCAGCGGAATTGGCATCCCGGTCAGCTTGCCAATCATCTCTTCGGCATCGGTCGCCGTGTAGTGCTGGCCTTTGTTATCGGTGATCTGCGCTTCGCCCGGTTTGGCGATAAGCTCCAGCTCGGTGCTGCCCAGCGGGTTCAGCAGCAGCAGGCGATAGTTGTCCTGCCCCGTTTGCTGCCAGAAGAAGCGGGCATAAACCTTTTGTTCGTCAGAGAGATACGCGAAGGCGCCGCGCGTCTGGTACTGCTTCAAATTAAGGACGTCCTGCTGGTGCTGACGCCACTGCGGTGAATCAGGGCTTTTGCCCGGGCCTTTTGGTTGGGTGACAGTACAGGCGGTCAGAACCAGTGCTGCCAGCGGCAGCAGGCGAATCAGTCGGGTCATAATGAGGACAAATCCTTGAGATACGTTGCAGTTATAACTGTTAATGCTAGCGCCCCGCAGTGCTACCGTCTACGTTCAAATTATCTCAAAGCGTTGAGTAACCTATTACTCCGAAAGGAGGCGGTCTCTTTTATTGATCTCGCGCATCCTGTATGATGCGTCCTGCTAACCTTATTAACGCTGGTACTACTCCCGCTCAACATGACCCTATTAGCACTCGGCATCAACCACAAAACGGCCCCGGTTTCGCTGCGAGAACGCGTTACGTTTTCGCCGGATACGCTTGACCTGGCGCTGGACAGCCTGCTTGCACAGCCGATGGTGCAGGGTGGCGTGGTGCTTTCGACGTGCAACCGTACCGAGCTGTATTTGAGCGTGGAAGAGCAGGATAACCTGCACGACGCGCTGATCCGCTGGCTATGTGACTACCACAATCTCAACGAAGACGAGCTGCGCAACAGCCTGTACTGGCATCAGGATAACGATGCGGTCAGCCATCTGATGCGCGTCGCCAGCGGTCTGGATTCGCTGGTGCTTGGCGAGCCGCAGATCCTCGGCCAGGTAAAAAAAGCCTTCGCAGATTCCCAGAAAGGGCATCTCAAGGCCAGCGAGCTGGAGCGTATGTTCCAGAAGTCCTTCTCCGTGGCGAAGCGTGTGCGAACCGAAACCGACATTGGTGCCAGTGCGGTTTCTGTTGCTTTCGCGGCCTGTACCCTTGCACGGCAAATCTTTGAATCCCTGTCGACCGTCACCGTGATGCTGGTAGGCGCGGGCGAAACCATCGAGCTTGTGGCGCGCCATCTGCGCGAGCATAAAGTGAAAAAGATGATTATCGCGAACCGCACCCGCGAACGCGCGCAGGTGCTGGCGGACGAAGTGGGTGCCGAGGTGGTTGCGCTGAGCGATATTGATGAACGTCTGAAAGAGGCGGACATTATTATCAGCTCTACCGCCAGCCCGCTGCCGATCATCGGTAAAGGGATGGTGGAGCGTGCGCTGAAATCCCGCCGTAATCAGCCAATGCTGCTGGTGGATATCGCCGTTCCGCGCGATGTTGAGCCAGAGGTTGGCAAGCTGGCTAACGCCTATCTTTACAGCGTGGATGACCTGCAAAGCATTATTTCGCACAACCTCGCCCAGCGTAAAGCGGCGGCGGTGCAGGCGGAAACCATTGTTGAGCAGGAAACCAGCGAATTTATGGCCTGGCTGCGCGCGCAAAGCGTCAGCGAGACCATCCGCGAGTACCGCGGGCAGGCGGAGCAGGTGCGTGATGACCTGACTGCCAAAGCGTTAGCGGCCCTGGAACAGGGCGGCGACGCGCAGGCGATTATGCAGGATCTGGCGTGGAAGCTGACCAACCGCCTGATCCATGCGCCAACCAAATCTCTTCAACAGGCTGCCCGTGACGGGGATGATGAACGCCTGACTATTCTGCGCAACAGCCTCGGGCTGGAATAGCGCCCTATACCCATTTTCTAAGACAAGGTGCACTTACGCCTATGAAGCCTTCTATCGTCGCTAAACTGGAAGCTCTGCACGAGCGCCATGAAGAAGTACAGGCGCTGCTCGGCGATGCCGGGACTATCGCAGACCAGGAACGTTTTCGCGCGCTTTCGCGTGAATATGCGCAGTTGAGTGATGTATCAAAATGCTTTACCGACTGGCGACAGGTTCAGGAAGATATTGAAACCGCGCAGATGATGCTCGACGATCCTGAGATGCGCGAGATGGCGCAGGAAGAGCTGCAGGATGCAAAAGCGCGTTCCGAAGAGATGGAGCAGCAGCTTCAGGTGCTGCTCCTGCCGAAAGATCCGGACGATGAACGTAACGCGTTTGTCGAAGTGCGCGCCGGTACCGGCGGTGACGAAGCGGCGCTCTTTGCCGGGGATCTGTTCCGCATGTACAGCCGCTACGCCGAATCGCGCCGCTGGCGCGTGGAGATCATGAGCGCCAACGAAGGCGAACATGGCGGCTACAAAGAGGTTATCGCCAAGATCAGCGGCGACGGCGTGTACGGACGTCTGAAGTTTGAATCCGGCGGTCACCGCGTGCAGCGCGTTCCGGCCACCGAATCTCAGGGCCGTATTCATACCTCCGCCTGTACGGTGGCGGTGATGCCGGAGCTGCCGGAAGCGGAACTGCCGGACATCAACCCGGCGGACCTGCGCATCGACACCTTCCGCTCCTCCGGGGCGGGCGGTCAGCACGTTAACACCACCGACTCCGCCATCCGCATTACCCACCTGCCGACCGGCATCGTGGTGGAGTGTCAGGACGAACGTTCGCAGCACAAAAACAAAGCCAAAGCGTTGTCCGTGCTGGGCGCGCGCATCCACGCGGCGGAAATGGCGAAGCGTCAGCAGGCGGAAGCCTCTACGCGTCGTAACCTGCTGGGCAGCGGCGATCGCAGCGACCGTAACCGCACCTATAACTTCCCTCAGGGGCGCGTGACCGACCACCGAATCAACCTGACCCTGTACCGTCTGGACGAGGTGATGGAAGGGAAGCTGGATATGCTGATTGAGCCTATCGTGCAGGAATACCAGGCCGACCAGCTGGCGGCGCTGTCCGAGCAGGAATAATGGATTTTCAGCGCTGGTTACGCGAGGCGGCCGGGGAGCTTTGCAAAAGCGAAAGCCCGAAGCGCGACGCAGAAATTTTGCTTGAGCATGTGACGGGTAAAGCCCGCACGTACCTGCTGGCATTCGGCGAAACTGAGCTGACCGCAGAGCAGGAAGCACGGCTCGCCGCGCTGCTTGCCCGCCGTAAAAACGGCGAGCCGGTGGCTCACCTTGTCGGTGAGCGCGAGTTCTGGTCGCTACCGCTTTACGTCTCGGCGGCGACGCTGATCCCGCGTCCGGATACCGAGTGTCTGGTGGAGCAGGCGCTGGCACGTTTACCCGCAGCGGCCTGCCGCATTCTCGATCTCGGGACGGGAACTGGTGCTATCGCGCTGGCGCTGGCCAGCGAGCGGCCTGACTGCGATGTAACGGCAGTGGATGTGATGCCCGACGCGGTGGCGCTGGCGCTGCGTAACGTGGAACGTCTCGGGCTCAGCAACGTAACGGTGCTGCAAAGCAGCTGGTTTGCCGCGCTGGAGAACCGCTCATTTGCGATGATTGTCAGCAATCCTCCTTACATTGACGAACATGATCCGCACCTTGCGCAGGGAGATGTTCGCTTCGAACCGCTGACGGCGCTTGTGGCCGCCAACGCGGGATTAGCCGATCTTGATCACATTGTGACAACGTCACGAGAGCATTTGCTTCCCGGCGGCTGGCTGCTCGTGGAGCATGGCTGGACGCAGGGAGAATCCGTGCGGGCACTGTTTACCCAGGCAGGCTACGCCGCTGTCGAAACCTGCCGCGACTACGGCGGCAACGAACGCCTGACGCTGGGGCAGTGGTCTTGAGTGCCGGGTATCTGCCATTTACTGATAAAGGCGTAAGGCTGACTGAAAGGCAGTTTGGCGTTATCATCTACATCGTTTTGAGTTTTATCGCGCCTGAGCGTCATTGTTCGCTCAGTCGTTACTGGGGTAAGTCATGAGGTCCTTAGCCGATTTCGAATTTAATAAAGTGCCGCTTTGCGATGGCATGATCCTGATTTCTGAGATGATACGCGACGATTTTACGTCGCAGTACGTCTACGATGAGCTGGAGAATCTGGTCAGCCTGGCGCGTGAAGAGATCAATCAGGCGCGCCCGCAGGACTGGCAATTAGAGAAGCTTCTGGAGCTTTTCTACGGCGAATGGGGTTTCTGCGACACGCGTGGCGTGTATCGCCTGTCTGACGCATTATGGCTGGACCAGGTCTTAAAAAATCGTCAGGGCAGCGCCGTTGCGCTGGGCTCTATTTTGCTGTGGGTTGCGCACCGCCTGGATATTCCGCTGGTGCCGGTTATTTTCCCGACGCAGATGATCCTGCGTGCGGAGTGGCTGGACGGTGAGATGTGGCTCATTAATCCGTTTAACGGCGACACGCTGGACGAGCATACGCTGGACGTCTGGCTGAAAGGCAACATCAGCCCGGTGGCCGAGCTCTTTAACGAAGATCTCGACGAAGCCGACAACGCCGAAGTCATTCGCAAGCTGCTGGATACGCTGAAGTCAGCGCTGATGGAAGAGCGTCAGATGGAGCTGGCCTTGCGTGCCAGTGAAGTGCTGCTGCAGTTTAATCCGGAAGATCCGTACGAAATTCGCGACCGCGGGCTTATCTATGCCCAGCTCGACTGCGAGCACGTGGCGCTGAACGATCTGAGCTATTTCGTCGAGCAGTGCCCGGAAGATCCGATTAGCGAAATGATTCGCGCGCAGATCAACGCGATCTCGCACAAACAAATTACACTGCATTAATCTTAATTCCGATTCACACCTGAATAAGGCGATCCTATGAAACAAAAAGTGGTTAGCATTGGTGATATCAAGGTAGCAAACGACCTGCCGTTCGTGCTGTTTGGCGGTATGAACGTGCTGGAGTCCCGCGATCTCGCCATGCGTATCTGCGAGCACTACGTGACCGTGACCCAGAAGCTGGGCATTCCGTACGTGTTTAAAGCCTCTTTTGACAAAGCCAACCGCTCCTCCATCAACTCTTACCGTGGCCCTGGCCTGGAAGAGGGGATGAAAATTTTCCAGGAGCTGAAGCAGACGTTTGGCGTGAAAGTGATCACCGACGTGCATGAGTCCTGGCAGGCGCAGCCTGTGGCAGACGTGGTAGACGTAATCCAGCTTCCGGCGTTCCTGGCGCGTCAAACCGACCTGGTTGCCGCGATGGCGAAAACCGGTGCCGTGATCAACGTGAAAAAACCGCAGTTCGTGAGCCCTGGCCAGATGGGTAACATCGTTGATAAGTTTATCGAAGGCGGTAACGACAAGATTATTCTGTGCGACCGTGGCGCTAACTTCGGTTACGACAACCTGGTGGTGGACATGCTGGGCTTCAGCGTGATGAAGAACGTCTCTAACCAGTCGCCGGTGATCTTCGACGTGACCCACGCGCTGCAGTGCCGCGACCCGTTTGGTGCAGCCTCTGGCGGCCGTCGTGCTCAGGTGACCGAGCTGGCGCGCGCCGGTATGGCGACCGGCCTGGCAGGTCTGTTCATTGAAGCGCACCCGGATCCGGCTAACGCGAAATGCGATGGCCCATCCGCGCTGCCGCTGGATAAGCTGGAGCCGTTCCTGAAGCAGATCAAAGCGATTGACGATCTGGTGAAAAGCTTCGACGAGCTGGATACCAGCAACTAATAAAAAAACCCGCTTCGGCGGGTTTTTTTATGGGACATATTGCCGGGTAAGCGAAGCGCCGCTGGGCAAAAAGACTACGCAAAAATTGTCATCAAATACGCTACAAACAGCGCCATATGCGCCGCGCCGTTCAGGACATTGGTGCGGCCAGTGGAGAATGAAATCTGGCACAGCAGCAGCGAGGCCACCATTACAATCATCTCCGGCGCGCCCAGCGCAAACTGCAGCTCGTTACCGGTCATAAAGGCAATCAGCGTCACCACCGGCACGGTGAGTGAAATGGTCGCCAGCACGGAGCCGAAGAACAGATTCATCGCACGCTGCACCTGATTGTTCAGCACCGCCTTCAGCGCACCTAAACCCTCAGGGGAGAGGATCAGCAGCGCCACCAGGAAACCGGTAAAGGCCACCGGCGCGTTCAGTTCGGTTAACAGCGTCTCCAGCGGGTTGGCGTTCATCTTGGTGACCGCGATAACCGCAATCAGATGCACGATCAGCCAAACCGTGTGCCACGCGCTGCTGTGGGCCGACGGCTTGCCGTGGTGCGGGTCATCGTCGTCGCTGTCGTCTTCATGCTCATACACAAACAGGCTCTGGTGCGTTTTGGTCTGAATGAGCAGGAACACGCCGTACATGGCGGCGGAAATCAGCGCGACCAGCAGCGCCTGGCCGGTGGAGAAGTTTGCGCCCGGCAGCGCCATCGGGAAGACCAGCACGATGATGGCCAGCGGGAAGAGGGCAATCAGATACTGTTTAATGCCGAAAAGATTCATGTACTGGGTCGCAAATTTGCGTCCGCCCAGTAACAGAGAGAAGCCTACCAGGCCGCCCGTCACAATCATAATGATGGAGTAAAGCGTATCGCGCATCAGGGTCGGGGCGGCATCGCCGGTTGCCATCAACGCGGAAATCAGGCTGACTTCGAGAATAACGACGGAAAGGCTGAGAATTAAAGAGCCATAAGGCTCGCCCAGGCGGTGGGCTAATACGTCCGCATGGCGAACGACGCTAAATGCGCTGGTTAAGATACCGACCAGGGCAAGAATATTGATACCAACCACCACTGGCAGTGACTGACTGCTTCCCCAGAAGAGCAGCACAGCCAGTGCCAGAACCGGGAAAATGAGAGACGTCTCCTTGTGGCGGGTCTTTACCGCCTCGTGTGTTGCTGTCATGTGCTTCTCCATCAATGCAGGTGCTTGTAATTATAGATAGATTTTAATGGCAATAAATTAACAGAAATCTGTTAAATAACCTTTATTTTTTACTTAATTTTACCCTTTGTTATGGTTTTCTTGTTTAATGCCTATAATAAGATATTTCTTTTAAATATATATTTAATAACAATGAATTATGAAATTCATCCGTTCATTGTTTATGACCGGCTGGCACACCGGCGTATCGTCGTCCACACTTAACTCTTTAGGCAAAAGAGAGGTTAGTGATGCCATATAAAACGAAACGCGAATTACCCGATAACGTGAAAAACGTCCTGCCCGAACACGCGCAGGATATCTACAAAGAAGCGTTTAACAGCGCCTGGGATCAGTACAAAGATAAAGACGATCGGCGGGATGATGCCAGCCGGGAAGAGACGGCGCACAAGGTCGCCTGGGCCGCAGTAAAACATGACTATGAGAAAGGAGACGATGATAAATGGCATAAAAAGAAATAGCCGTGAAATTATTCGCTGCCTTCATTTTGACTTTTCAGGCGGTTGAACTTCCGTTGTATTGCAACTGGTCCGCTAATTGCTTATCGTAATTTGACTGCTGGCAAAATGACCAGCACAGAATGCCGGGAAGGCGAATTACAGATGTCGCAAGGAAGCATGCAGTGGCGGAGGTGTAAAGTGTTAACGCGTGATTTCTTAATGAAGGCAGATTGTAAGACGGCATTTGGTGCTATTGAGGAATCGCTTCTCTGGTCAGCTGAACAACGTGCGGCGTCGCTCGCTGCTACGCTTGCCTGCCGCCCGGATGATGGCCCGGTATGGATTTTTGGCTACGGTTCACTGATGTGGAACCCGGCTCTCGAATTTGTTGAATCGGCAACCGGCACGCTGCCCGGCTGGCATCGCGCATTTTGCCTGCGCCTGACGGCCGGACGCGGCAGTGCCTGTCAGCCAGGGCGCATGCTTGCACTAAAAGAGGGCGGACGCACCACGGGCGTCGCGTATCGCCTTCCGGATGCCACGCTCGAAGAGGAGCTGACGCTGCTCTGGAAGCGCGAGATGATCACCGGCTGCTATATGCCGAGCTGGTGCAAGCTGGAGCTCGACGACGGGCGCACCGTTAACGCGCTGGTATTTATTATGGATCCGCGCCACCCGCTGTATGAAGCGGACACCCGCACGCAGGTGATTGCCCCGTTAATTGCCGCCGCCAGCGGGCCGCTGGGCACCAACGCGCAATATCTCTTCTCCCTCGATCAGGAGCTGACCCGCCTCGGCATGCAGGACGATTGTCTGAATGAGCTGGTGGTGAAAGTGAAGGCGCTGCTGGAAGGGAACCCGCTCAACAGCACGCTGCGACCGGGTTTTGCCTGAGAATACGCCCGGCGAGCCGGGCGTTTAAATTACGCTGCCACGTAGCTGACCGAATGCTCCAGCGACTGGCTGTGGCTGTCGATCAGCACATCCCACGTGCCGGTATACGGCACGGTAAGCCAGGCCTTGTCATCCTGCACGGTCAGAATATCCGCCTGGGATTGCTTCTGTGCTTTCGCACTCATCAGATGAATACGACAGCGCTCTGAGCAACGCACCACCACCGTATCCCCGCCAAACAGTTTCAAACTTGTTTTCACCAGTGCCATTTTCTACCCCGTCGATTTTGCCCATCCCGAGCGTGATGTTGTTCACAAAATACTCATTGCATAACACCAAAGCGGGGAGCGAGGGATGCTGATTTTGATCAAAAAATGGCATAACGATTAAACAAAAATGACAAAATTCCTGAAACCTTTCAGCGGACGCGCGTTTACCCTGTTTAACGCGTGCCTGAAGAAAATTAAATGCGGAAATGGCCGGCGGTTTCAGCAAGGTCGCCCGCCTGGCTTTGCAATGCGCTGGCGGCCGCGGCGGACTGCACCACCAGCTCGGCATTCTGCTGCACCATTCTGTCGAGATGGGTCACCGCGTGGTTGATCTCGTGAATGCCTTTCATCTGCTCGCTGGTGGCAATCGAGATCTCGCGCATGATGCCGGAGACGCTGCCGATGCTGGAGCGGATCTCATCCATGCTTACCCCGGCCAGATGCACGTAGCGCGAGCCGGTGGCCACGCTGTCGGTGGTGGAGTCGATAAGCGATTTGATCTCTTTCGCCGCCTGGGCGCTGCGGCTGGCGAGGTTCCGCACTTCACCGGCAACCACGGCGAACCCGCGGCCCTGCTCACCGGCACGCGCCGCCTCGACGGAGGCGTTCAGCGCCAGAATGTTGGTCTGGAAGGCGATGCCGTCGATCACGCTGGTGATATCGCCAATCTTAGCGGACGCCACTTCGATGGACTGCATGGTGCTGATGGCCTGCGAAACCACTTCACCGCCGCGCGCTGCGGCGGCAGAGGCCTTGCTGGCCTGGTCGTTGGCTTCTGCTGCCGATTCATTCGACTGGGTGACAGAGGCGGTGATCTCTTCCACGGCGCTGGCGGTTTCGCGAAGGCTGGACGCCGCCTGCTCGGTACGTCCGGAGAGATCCTGGTTACCTGCCGCAATCTCCTGCGCGGCGTTTTTCACCGAGGCGCTGGCGTCGCGGAGCTGAACCATTACCACCGAGAGCTTATCGCTGAAGGCGTTAAACGCCTGCGCAATTTGCGCCACTTCGTCATCGCCGCTGTCCGGCAGGCGCTGGGACAGATCGTTAGTGCCGTTGGCAATGTTGTGCATCGCGTCACGAATGTCGGACAGGCGCTTCAGCAGGCGGGCAATCAGGACGTGAACAATGGCGCCGCTCAGGAGTGCGAGGATCACCAGCGAAATCGCCGACGCTTTCAGCAGGGAACGCATGCCGGAGGTGGCATCGCTGCTGTCGAGGGCGACGACCAGGAGCCAGTTCGTGCCCGGCACGGCTGAGGCGATAAAGGTTTTTTCCTCGTCATTCAGCGTTCCGTCGACCGGATTACCGCTCTTCAGCGCCGCAAGGTCGATGCCTTTGATCGTCTCGTCAAACGGCTTCAGCGTCAGGGCCGGCTCGTTGGCGGCAATCACCGTGCCGTCGCTGTTCAGAAGCAACCCGCTGCTGGCCGGCGTGGGGTGGATCCCGCGCACGTTCGCCACCACGCTATCCATGGCGACATCGCCCGCCACCACCGCTTTCAGAGCGCCATTCTCTTTCACCGGCACGGCAAACGTGACCACCAGCTTCCCGGTCCCGGCATCAACGTAGGGTGCCGTTACCACCGGGCCGTCCGTGCTCACCACCTGTTGATACCAGGGACGAACGGTGGGGTCATAATCCGCCGGGACGCCTGTCGGGTCGGAGAATTTCGCCGTCTTGCTGGCGTAGCCCACGTAAACGTTGGTGAAACCGCCCGCCTGGGCAAGCTGCTTAAACACCGGAACCGGATCGTCAGCCAGCGCGATGCTCTGCGCGGAGGTAATCACCGTCATTTTGCTTTTGACCCAGTCGGCAATCGCCATGTTGTGGCTGGTGCGGGTGCTGGTCAGAATATCGCGCTGGGAGTGCTGGTTATCCTGGCGCGTGACCTGGAAGTTAATTACGGTATTGAGAAGAAGGGCGACGACGAGGCAGCCTGTCGTCGCGGCGATAATGCGTGCGCGAATGGATCTGAACATAAGTGAAATACCTGCTGTGTTGTTTCCATGCCTATCGGCAACCCCGCAGGTAAACTTGATGCTGAAACCGCGTCCATAAGAAAATAATATTTTTACGGGTTTATTATTAAAAAGTTAATACTTTATCCGCGGTCAGCGTCCATTCGGCCAGTTCAACCAGCGTACCGATTTCTACGCCCTCGATCAGCGGCAGCCCGGTAATGCCGCGCCCGTCGGTGCAGGTCTTACAGAGTTTTACCGGCACGTCCTGCGCGGTCAGGATCTCCAGCATCTGCTGAATGTTGTAGCCTTCCGCCGGTTTTTGACCCTTCAGCCCGGCGGTCACGGCATCGGACATTAAAAATATCCGCAATACCAGGTCGCTCTCTTTTTCGCGTAGCGCGATCGCCAGGCGCAGGCTGTTGAAAAGGGATTCGCTGCCGTAGGCCGCACCGTTGGCGACGATCACAATCTTCTGCATGTTGACTCCTGTTCTTATAAAGGCACGAATATTGCTTAATTTCCCCGGAGTTTCGCTGTCCGGGAGAGTAAGCATGACATTAATGGCCGGCATTTCGCCAGGTGCAACCGAATGGCTCCAGCGCGCAAGGCGGATGCGCCGGGAGCAGCTCAGCAGGCTGGCGCAGCTGAACGTGCTGGTACGCGGTATTAGCCAGCTGGTGCATATGCTCCAGTGCGAGCGCGGCGCATCTAACGTCTGGCTCTGCTCACAGGGTAAGCTCTATGCGCCTGAATGCAAAGCCAGCCGGGCGCTGGTGGACGAAAACCTTGCCGCACTGAACGACATTCTTGGAAAACAGTCCGCCTTTCCGGGAAGCGCCGTTTGCGAACGTATCGGCAATGCGCTGCTGACGCTGGAGACGCTTCCCGCACTGCGCGACGGTGTAAATCGGCAAACGCTAACGGCTCCGCAGGCAATGGAGCACTACTCCCGCATGCTGCGCCACCTGCTCAGTATTGTACCGCAGCTTAATGACAGCATTGACGACCCGCAAATCGCGGGCCGTTTCGTCGCGCTATATAGCCTGATGCAGGGGAAAGAGCTGGCGGGACAAGAGCGGGCCCTGGGGGCAATTGGCTTCACGCAGGGCTTTTTCGATGATGTGACCCGCCAGCGGCTGGTTGACCGCATTGACGGGCAGCAGGCCTGCTTTGAGATCTTTCTCTCCCACAGCCAGGCCGACGTGCAGACTTCGTTCTCCCTTAATTGTCAGCCCGATCGTGAGACGGAGCAACTCCGGCGCGTGGCCTGTACCCGCCAGCCTGCTGCAGACAATGGCCATACCGCACTCGTCTGGTTTGCGCTGCAAACGGCGCGGCTGGAGCATTTGCGCGCGCTGGAGGAGACGATCATCGCCGATCTGATGGTCGCGGTGGATGAGCGTATTCAGCGCGACGAGGCATACCCGCTTCCCGGGGATGAACAGGACGATCCGCTGGCGCACTACCCGGATAAACCGCTGCTGACCCTGGTTCGCCAGCAGGCACGAGAGATAGAGCAGCTTTCCCGCCAGCTCGCGTCGCTGCGCGATATGCTTGAGGAGCGCAAAACCATTGATAAAGCCAAAAGCGTGCTGATGACCCACCAGAACATGAGTGAAGAACAGGCCTGGACAACGCTGCGCAAAATGGCGATGGACAAGAACCAGCGCATGGTCGATATCGCCCGCGCGCTGCTTACGGTGAAGAGCGTCTGGCAGGTAACACCAAAGGAGTAGCTGCACAATCAGCGGGCATTTTATGCCTGATTGAGGTGCGTGAACGCGGGCAAAACCCGGTTTTCGGCCCTGAAAGAGGGTCTTTAAACCTGGCACTGGCTTTGCATTATTTAATTAACCATTTTTGACGGTGCGCCAACGGCGGTGCATCCGTCTTCGGGATAAAGGCGTCCAGCGGTGCTTCGGCACGGCGGGCGCTTTTTTTTGGCTTTTTTTCGGGAGCGGTTATGGCGGATTTGTCGAGACGGCGATTTTTGCAGGCCAGCATGCTGGCGAGTGGTGCAGCGCTGTTACCGGGTGTTATGCAGGCTGCCTGGGCGGCTGGCTCAGATAAACCGGAACAGGAGACGGTGCGCGTTGGGTTTATTCCGCTGACCGACTGCGCGCCGGTGGTTATCGCAGCGTTAAAAGGCTTTGATAAAAAATACGGTATCACCATCGTTCCCACCAAAGAGGCGAGCTGGGCGGCGGTGCGCGACAAGCTGGTGGCGGGAGAACTGGACGCCGCACACATTCTTTACGGTCTGCTGTACGGGCTGGAGCTGGGCATCGCCGGCAAGCCGCAGCAGATGGCGAACCTGATGACGCTCAATCAGAACGGCCAGGCCATCACGCTTTCAAGCGATCTGGCGGAGAAGGGCGTTCGCGATCTCGACGGGCTGAAAACGCTGATCGGGCAGCAGGCGCCGGGAACCTACACCTTCGCGCACACCTTCCCGACCGGGACGCATGCCATGTGGCTTTACTACTGGCTGGCCAGCGCGGGCATTAACCCCTTTGACGACGTGCGCACGGTGGTGGTGCCGCCGCCGCAGATGGTGATGAACATGCGCATCGGCAACATGGTGGGCTTCTGCGTCGGCGAGCCGTGGAACGCGCGGGCGATTAACGACCGTATCGGCTTTACCGCCGCCACGTCGCAGTCCATCTGGGCCGATCATCCGGAAAAGATCCTCGGCACGCGTCGCGACTGGGTGGAGAAAAACCCGCACACCGCCCGGGCGCTGGTGAGCGCGGTGCTGGAGGCCGCGCGCTGGATCGAGGCGTCCCCGGAAAACAAACGCGAAACCGCGCAGATCCTCTCTCGCCGGGCGTGGCTCAACTGCAAAGAACAGTATCTCACCGGGCGCATGCTCGGCGAGTACGACAACGGCCTGGGCCAGCGCTGGCAGGACGCGCACCCGATCCGCTTCTTCAACGAGGGGGCTGTGAGCTACCCGTATCTCTCCGACGGCATGTGGTTCTTAACCCAGTTCCGCCGCTGGGGCTTGCTCAAAGCCGCGCCGGACTACGCGGGCATCGCGCAGCGCATCAACCAGACCGCGGTCTGGCAGGATGCCGCCACCGCCGTCGGCGGCGTGTCCACGCCGTCATCACCGTTCCGCAGCAGCACGCTGATGGACGGCACCGTCTGGAACGGCACCGATCCGGAAGGGTACGCCAGCCGTTTCGCCATTCACCGTAAAGGGGCCTGATTATGCCGCATCTGCAAAACACGAAACCACAAGAGACGCCAGAGAGCGGGGAAGTGATTGTCCTGCCTCCGGTACAGGTTCGCCGCCGCCCGCCCGCGTTAGCGCGCCGGATGAACGACTTTTTCCAGCGCGTTATTCCGGCGCTGCTTGGCCTCGGGCTGCTGGTGGTGCTCTGGCAACTGGCGGCGATAAACAGCAAAGGCTTCCCGACGCCGCTCAGCACGCTTGATTCCGCCATTACCCTGTTTGCCGACCCGTTTTATCGCGACGGGCCTAACGATATGGGCATTGGCTGGAACGTGCTTGCTTCACTGCAGCGCGTCGCCATCGGCTTTGGCCTGGCTGCGCTGGCGGGTATTCCGCTGGGCTTTTTGATTGGCCGCTTCACCTTTTTCTCGCGCATGTTCAATCCGCTGATTGCGCTTCTGCGCCCGGTCAGCCCGCTGGCCTGGCTGCCCATCGGCCTGCTGCTGTTCCAGAAAGCGGAGCCCGCGTCGAGCTGGACCATTTTCATCTGCTCTATCTGGCCGATGGTGATCAACACCGCCGAAGGCGTGCGCCGCATTCCGCAGGACTACCTCAACGTCGCCCGCGTATTGCAGCTTTCCGAGTGGACGATCATGCGCCGCATACTCTTCCCGGCTGTGCTACCCGCTGTACTGACCGGGGTGCGCCTCTCCATCGGCATCGCCTGGCTGGTGATTGTCGCCGCCGAGATGCTCACCGGGGGGCTGGGTATCGGCTTCTGGATCTGGAACGAGTGGAACAACCTCAACGTCGAAAACATTCTGATCGCCATCGTCATCATCGGCGTGGTCGGGTTGCTGCTGGAGCAGGGGCTGATGCTGATCGCCCGTCGCTTTAGCTGGCAGGAAAAATAAGGAGCGAACATGAAACCATTAATTCAGATCCAGGCCGTGAGCCAGCGTTTTTCCACCGCCAGCGGCGAGTTTCTGGCGCTGCAGAACGTCTCTTTTGATATCCACGAGGGCGAAACCGTGAGTCTTATCGGCCACTCCGGCTGCGGCAAGTCGACGCTGCTTAACCTCATCGCCGGGATCGCGCTGCCGACGGAAGGCGGGCTGATTTGCGACAACCGCGAAATCGCCGGGCCGGGGCCCGAGCGCGCGGTGGTGTTCCAGAACCATTCGCTGCTGCCGTGGCTGACCTGCTTCGACAACGTGGCGCTGGCGGTGGATCAGGTGTTCCGTCACACCATGAGCAAGGCCGAGCGCAAAGAGTGGATCGAGCACAACCTCGACCGCGTGCAGATGGGCCACGCGCTGCACAAGCGTCCGGGGGAGATCTCCGGCGGCATGAAGCAGCGCGTCGGGATTGCCCGCGCGCTGGCGATGAAGCCGAAAGTATTGCTGATGGATGAGCCGTTCGGCGCGCTGGATGCGCTGACGCGCGCCCATCTGCAGGACTCGGTGATGCAGATCCAGCAGGCGCTGAACACCACCATCGTGCTCATTACCCACGACGTGGACGAGGCGGTGCTGCTCTCCGATCGCGTGCTGATGATGACCAACGGCCCGGCGGCCACCGTCGGGGAGATCCTCCGCGTTGACCTGCCGCGCCCGCGCAACCGGGTGCAGCTGGCGGACGACAGCCGCTATCACCACATGCGCCAGCAGATCCTCCATTTCCTCTACGAAAAACAGCCGAAAGCGGCGTAACGAGGGGGCGCTGATGCGACTGGTCATTATCGGGAATGGCATGGCGGCAACCCGGCTGATTGCTTCGCTCACCGGGCGAGCTTCCGGTCGGTTCGCTATCACCGTCATCGGTGACGAGCCGGAGCATGCCTATAACCGCATCCAGCTTTCGCCGGTGCTGGGGGGGGAAAAAACGGCTGCGGGCATCTGCCTTCAGGATGACCACTGGTACCAGGAGCGCGGCGTGACGGTGCTGAGGGGCGAAAAGGCACTCGCCGTGAACGTGGACACGCGGGAAGTGCAAACCACCGCCCGCACGCTGGGCTGGGATGCGCTGGTATTTGCCACCGGGTCAACGCCGTTTGTGCCGCCGATTCCTGGGGGCGATGCGCCGCACGTCTTCACGTTCCGTACCCTGGAGGATACCCGCGCCATTCAGGCGATCGCCGGTCCGGCGGTGGTGCTGGGGGGCGGCGTGCTCGGCGTAGAGACGGCGGCAGCGCTGGCTCGTTCAGGTGACAACGTCACGCTCGTTCATCGCGGCCCGTGGCTGATGGAGCAGCAGCTGGACCAGCAGGCGGGCGTACTGCTTGAAGAGGCGCTGGCGGCGCGGGGCGTGCGCTCTGAACTCGCCTCCGGCATCGCGGCGATTAACGGGAATAGCGTGACGCTGCTCAACGGACGCCGCGTCGCCGCCGCTCGCGTGGTGCTGGCGACCGGCGTGCAGCCCAACGTCGCGCTGGCGCAGGCCAGCGGTGTTCGCTGCGCGCGCGGCATCGTGGTGGATAGCCAGATGCGGACCTCCGCACCGGACGTCTACGCCATTGGCGAGTGCTGCGAAATTGACGGCCAGACCTTTGGCCTGGTCGCGCCCTGTATGACGCAGGCGGATATTCTCGCCGCGCGGCTGGCGGGTGACACAGCCGCGCCGTTTGCCCTCACCGACAACGGCGTGCGCCTCAAGGTTACGGGCGTGGAGCTGTTCAGCCTCGGGCGCGCGACGGTGCAGGAGGACGACGTGGTCTGGAGTTCCTGGGATCCGCTAACCCGTCACTATCGTCGGTTACTGATCCATCAGGGAGCGCTGGCTGGCGTGCTGCTGATGGGCGACTGCCGCAGCGCGGCAACATTTACCGATTTACTGGCAACGGCTGCGCCCGCACGCGCGGACTGGCTGTTCGATCGTTTCACTACGCAACCGCAGGTTGCAGGACAGAACGCTATGACAAAACCTACTCTGGTGGTGGTTGGGCACGGTATGGTCGGCCATCATTTTCTCGAAGACTGCGTTAACCGCAATCTGCATCAGCAGTATCAGATCGTTGTCTTTGGTGAGGAGCGCTATGCCGCCTATGACCGCGTGCATCTGTCGGAATACTTTGGCGGCCGAAGCGCGGCGTCGCTCTCGCTGGTGGAGGAGGAGTTCTTTGCCGATAACGGCATTGAGCTGCGCCTCTCGCAGCAGATCGTCGCTATCGATCGCGACGCGCGCGTGGTGCGTACCGCCAGCGGGCATGAGACCCACTGGGACAAGCTGGTGCTGGCGACCGGCTCATACCCGTTCGTACCGCCGGTACCGGGCAACGATCTGCCGGGCTGCTTTGTCTACCGCACCCTTGACGACCTGGACAACATAGCGGCCCACGCGGCGGGCTCGCGTCGTGGCGTGGTGATTGGCGGCGGCCTGCTCGGGCTGGAGGCGGCGAATGCCCTCAAGCAACTCGGGCTGGAAACGCACGTGGTGGAGTTTGCGCCCAATCTGATGGCGGTGCAGCTTGATAATGACGGCGCGGCGATGCTGCGCAGGAAAATCGAGGCGCTGGGCGTTGGCGTTCACACCAGTAAGGCCACCACGGAAATTGCTGCGACGGACGACGGGCTGGTGCTGCGCTTCGCCGACGGTGAACAGCTGGAAACGGACATGGTGGTCTTCTCTGCCGGTATTCGTCCTCAGGACGCGCTGGCGCGCAGCAGCGGGCTGGCTATTGGCGAGCGCGGCGGGATCTGCATTGACGACGGCTGCCGGACCTCCGATTCGAACGTGTTTGCCATCGGTGAATGCGCCCTGTGGGAGGGGAAAATCTTTGGCCTGGTGGCGCCGGGCTACCAGATGGCGCGCGTCGCCGCCGCCGCGCTCGCGGGCGAAGATAAAACCTTCACCGGGGCAGATATGAGCACTAAGCTCAAGCTGCTCGGCGTGGACGTGGCGTCGTTTGGCGATGCTCACGGGCGCACGCCGGGGGCGCTAAGCTACCAGTGGACGCACGGCCCGCAGCAAATCTACAAGAAAATCGTGGTCAGCCACGACGGAAAAACGCTGCTCGGCGGCGTGCTGGTGGGCGATGCCAGCGAATACGCCACGCTGGTGCAGATGATGCTTAACGGCATCAGCCTGCCGAAAGAGCCGGAAACGCTGATACTACCCACGTTGTCAGGCAGCGCGCCAAAAGCGCTGGGCGTGGCGGCGCTGCCGGAAAGCGCGCAGATCTGTTCGTGTCATAACGTCAGCAAAGGCGATATCTGCCGGGCGGTGAGCGCGGGCGCAGCGGATATCGGCGCCGTTAAGCAGTGCACCAAAGCGGCGACCGGCTGCGGGGGCTGCAGCGCGCTGGTGAAGCAGGTGATGGAGTTCCAGCTTGCCGAGCAGGGCGTGGAGGTGAAAAAGGACATCTGCGAACACTTCCCGTACTCGCGCCAGGAAATTTATCACCTGGTGCGCGTCAACCATATCCGCACCTTTGAGCAGCTCATCAGCCGCTACGGTCAGGGGCACGGGTGCGAGATCTGTAAGCCGCTGGTGGGGTCAGTGCTGGCCTCCTGCTGGAATGAGTATCTGCTCAAACCGGCGCACCTGCCGTTGCAGGATACCAACGACCGCTACTTCGCCAATATCCAGAAGGACGGGACGTATTCCATCGTGCCGCGCATGCCCGCAGGAGAAGTGACCGCCGACGGGCTGATCGCCATCGGCCAGATTGCGAAACGCTACGGCCTGTACAGCAAAATCACCGGCGGGCAGCGTATCGACCTGTTTGGCGCCACCCTGGAACAGCTGCCGGAAATCTGGCAGGCGCTGGTGGAGGCCGGGTTTGAAACCGGGCACGCTTACGGGAAATCCCTGCGCACGGTGAAATCCTGCGTCGGGTCGACCTGGTGCCGCTACGGCGTGCAGGACTCCACTGGTCTCGCGGTCAGGCTGGAGCACCGCTACAAGGGCCTGCGCGCCCCGCACAAAATCAAAATGGCCGTTTCCGGCTGCACCCGCGAGTGCGCGGAGGCGCAGAGCAAGGACGTGGGGGTGATTGCCACGGACAAAGGCTGGAACCTCTATCTGTGCGGCAACGGCGGGATGAAGCCTCGCCATGCGGATCTCTTCGCCAGCGATCTGGATGACGAAACGCTAATCCGCACCGTAGACCGTTTCCTGATGTTCTACATCCGCACGGCGGATCGCCTGCAGCGCACCAGCACCTGGATGGACAACCTGGAGGGCGGCCTCGACTATCTGCGTGAGGTGATCCTCAACGACAGCCTGGGCATCGCCCACGAGCTGGAGCAGGAGATGGCCCGGGTAGTCGAGACGTACCAGTGCGAATGGCAAACCACGCTCAGCGATCCTGACCGCCTGGCGCTGTTCCGCACCGCGGTGAACGTCGCGCCGTCGGACGAAAGCAAGCGCTGGCAGGAAATCTGCGGCATTGACGATATCCCGGAGCAGGCGGGCATTGGCGCGCGTCTTGGCCGTAAACCGATCGCGCTGTTCCGCTTTGGTCAAACTGTTTATGCCCTGGACGACCTGGAGCCGGGCAGCCGCGCGAACGTGCTGTCACGCGGCATCCTCGGCGATGCGGCGGGCGAACCGGTGGTTATTTCTCCGCTCTACAAGCAGCGCATTCGCCTGCGCGACGGCTGTCAAGTGGAGAACGGCGAACCCGCAGTGCGCGCCTGGCCGGTCAAAATTGAAAATGGCAAGGTGTGGGTCGGCAACGAAGAGCTGGTGATGCGCGCGGAGGCCTCATGACGGAAACCAGGACAACGTGCCCCTACTGCGGGGTCGGCTGCGGCGTGATCGCCAGCGTGGAGGATGGAGCGGTCAGCGTTCGGGGGGACGACACCCACCCTGCAAACTTTGGCCGCCTGTGCGTGAAAGGATCGGCCCTGGGGGAGACAACGGGCTTGCAGGGGCGATTGCTGTACCCCGTTGTCGATGGACTTGAGGTGGACTGGTCCCAGGCGCTGAACGCGGCGGGCGAGCGGTTGCGGGAGATCATCGACACATGGGGGCCACGGGCGGTGGCGTTTTACGCCTCCGGCCAGCTGTTAACCGAGGACTACTATGCCGCCAACAAGCTGATGAAAGGGTTTATCGGCGCGGCGAACATCGATACCAACTCCCGGCTCTGCATGTCCTCGGCGGTGGTGGGCTACAGGCGCGCCTTTGGCGAAGACGTGGTGCCGTGCAGCTACGAGGATGTGGAAAACAGCGATCTGGTGGTGCTGGCTGGCTCGAACGCGGCCTGGACGCATCCGGTGCTCTATCAGCGTCTGGTGCAGGCAAAGCACAACAATCCGCAGATGAAGGTGGTGGTGATTGACCCGCGTAAAACCGCTACCTGCGATATTGCCGACCTGCATCTGGCGCTTAAACCCGGCAGCGACGCCGGGCTGTTTGTGGGATTGCTCAATCTGATCCAGGGCACTGATGATTGGCCGATTGCCCGCGTGGCGGCGTTTTGCGACCTTCCGGCAGAGGATATTGGTACCTTTTACGACTGGTTTGTTACCGCGCTTCGCGCGATAACGCTCTACACCATGGGGATCAACCAGTCCTCCAGCGGCAGCGACAAGTGCAGCGCCATCATTAACGTTCACCTTGCCAGCGGGAAGTTCAACCGTCCGGGCTGCGGCCCGTTTTCGCTGACCGGACAGCCAAACGCCATGGGCGGCCGGGAAGTAGGTGGGCTGGCGAACCAGCTGGCGGCGCATATGAGTTTCGAGCTGGACGATCTTTCACGGGTGGCGCGTTTCTGGGGAACGGAGCGGCTGGCGCAGACGCCGGGGCTGATGGCGGTGGAGCTGTTTGACGCCATCGCCCGCGGCGAGGTGAAGGCGGTGTGGATCATGGGCACCAATCCTGCCGTATCGCTGCCGGACAGCCACGCGGTGTGTCAGGCGCTGGCGGCCTGTCCGCTGGTGATTGTCTCTGAGGTGATGAAAGATACCGACACCAGCCGGTTCGCCCATATCCGTTTTCCGGCGCTGGGCTGGGGGGAGAAGGACGGCACGGTGACCAATTCCGAGCGGCGCATTTCGCGCCAGCGTGCGTTTCTGCCCGCGCCGGGTGAGGCGAAGCCGGACTGGTGGATCGTGGCTCAGATTGCAAAACGGCTGGGCTACGGCGAGGCCTTTGCCTGGCAACATCCGCAGGAGATTTTTTGCGAACATGCGGCGCTGACGGCGTTTGAAAATGACGGCGCGCGGGCGTTGAACCTTCAGGAACTGGCGGGGTTAACCCGTGAAGCGTGGGAGACGCTTGAGCCGTACCAGTGGCCGACGGGGAATTTACCGCGCCGAAATGTAGTGCCTGTCGATCCGCTGCCGCACGGCGCGACGGCTACCGCGCTATACCCGGCGATCCTCAACACTGGCCGTATCCGCGACCAGTGGCACACCATGACCCGTACGGGATACGTGCCCCGGCTGATGCAGCATATCGCGGAGCCGTTTGTTGAGGTCTGCGCCGCAGACGCCATTCGGTTTTCACTGTGCGACGGCCAGCTGGCGCGGATCGGCTCGCCGCGCGGCGTGATGGTGGCCAGAGTACGAATCAACGACGGAATACGGGAAGGCGAAGCGTTTGCTCCTATGCACTGGAACGCTGAGTTTGCCCGCCAGGGAAAGGTTAACGCGCTGGTGGAAGGGCGCGTCGATCCGGCTTCCGGGCAGCCGGAGAGTAAGCAAACCGCCGTCAGAATCATGCCCTGGCAGCCCGCCTGGCAGGGGGAGCTCTATGCCCGGGAATGGCCGGAAATCCCCTCTTCGGTTCACTGGTGGCGTAAAGCCTCGCGAATGACGATAGCGGGTGATAAGCCGCTGCTGTCGTGGGTCATGGACTATGCCAGCGGCCGGGGCTGGCAGCTGCAGGTTGCGCAAACCGGGGAACGCAGCAGCGTACTGGCCTGGCATAACGGCCATCTGATGCTGGGTTTTTGGGAAGGCACCGCCTTGCCCGATCTGGCGCATCCGGTGATAGAAGCCGCTTTTCAGTCACCACCCTCGACGCCCGCTGAGCGCCATGCGCTGCTGAACGGGCAGGGCGTGGGGAAGGTTACAGATCCGGGGCGCATCATCTGCAGCTGTTTCAGCGTTGGAGAAAACGCGATACGGGAGGCGATTGCCGGAGGCTGCGGTTCCGTTATCGCGCTGGGGGCGACGCTACGGTGCGGCACGAACTGCGGTTCGTGCGTGCCTGAGCTCAAAACAATGTTTCAGGAAATTCCGGAAAATTCCCCGTAAAGCTGCAAAGAGGGAGAAATCACGTTAAGGTACCTGGTGTTCTTACGTAAGCACCGGGTAATTCTTACGACATTGATGACTGTTTCTCCCCCTTTCCGAACGCTGGTTTTACTCTCCCTCGTTACAGCCGGAGCCGTTCACGGTGCGCCGAATTCCTTTATCCAGCAGGCACAAAATCCCTTTGATAATAACGGGGATAATCTCCCCGATCTCGGTATGGCAGCCCCGACCGGGGAGGGGGAAAAGCATCTCGCCGAAATGGCGAAAGCCTTTGGTGAAGCCAGTATGACCGACAACGGCCTGACTACGGGCGAGCAGGCGCGGCAGTTTGCCTTTGGTCAGGTGCGTGACGCGGTGAGCGGCGAGGTGAACCAGCAGATTGAATCCTGGCTGTCACCCTGGGGGAATGCCAGCGTCAATTTGCTGGTGGATAACGACGGGAAATTCAACGGCAGCAGCGGGAGCTGGTTTATCCCCTGGAACGATAACAACCGTTACCTGAGCTGGAGCCAGCTCGGCCTGACGCAGCAAACGGATGGCCTGGTCAGTAACGCCGGAATCGGCCAGCGCTGGGTGGCCGGAAAATGGCTGCTGGGCTACAACACCTTTTACGATAACCTGCTGGATGAGAACCTGCAGCGTGCCGGGCTGGGCGCGGAGCTATGGGGAGAAAATCTGCGCCTGTCGGCTAACTATTATCAGCCTTTTGCCGGCTGGCGCGACAGCTCTGACGTCCAGGAGCAGCGCATGGCGCGGGGATATGACGTGACCGCCAAAGCCTGGCTGCCGTGGTTTCATCACCTGAACACCAGCGTCAGCTTTGAGCAATATTTTGGCGACAACGTTGACCTCTTCAACAGCGGAACCGGGTATCACAACCCGGTGGCGGTCAATCTCGGGCTTAACTATACCCCCGTGCCGCTGGTGACGCTGACCGCCGGGCATAAGCAGGGCGAAAGCGGAGAGAGCCAGAATAACCTCGGGCTGAAGCTCAACTATCGCTTCGGCGTGCCGCTGGTTAAGCAGCTCTCCGCCGGAGAGGTCGCGGCCACGCGATCCCTGCGCGGAAGCCGCTATGATTCACCGGAGCGTAACAGCCTGCCGGTGATGGAGTTCCGCCAGCGAAAAACGCTCTCCGTCTGGCTGGCAACCCCGCCGTGGGATCTCAAAGGGGGCGAAACCGTCATGCTGAAGCTGCAGGTTCGCAGCACTCACGGTATTCGTCAGATCCACTGGCAGGGTGATACCCAGGCATTGAGCCTGACGTCCCCGGGGAAAAGTGACAGCACCGACGGCTGGAGCGTGATCATGCCTGCCTGGAATGACGCTGAAGGGGCGACAAACCGCTGGCATCTCTCGGCGGTGGTGGAAGATGCGAAGGGCCAGCGCGTCTCATCCAATGAGATCACGCTCGCTGTGGTGCAGCCGCTGGTCGCATTACCTGACGACGACCCGCGCTGGAAGCTGCTGCCGGATGAGTAATGCTTAAAAAATACGTTCCTGATGGACCCACACCGCGGCTTCAACGCGGGATTTTAGCTTCATTTTCTTGAGCATATGCTTCACGTGCACTTTAACCGTGCTTTCGGTGATATCCAGGCGGCGGGCGATCATTTTGTTCGGCAGGCCCTGGGCAATCAGCTTCAGAATATCGCGCTCGCGCGGGGTTAACTGGCTGACGTCGCGGTCAGAGGTGGCGCGGTTCGCCCGCAGGCTGGCGGCCAGCACCGGCGTCAGGGCCTCGCTCAGCACCATCTCGCCTGCGGCGGCCTGCTGCAGCGCCTTGAGCAGGTCTTCCGGCTCCATATCCTTCAGCAGATAGCCATCCGCGCCGCGCTTCAGCGCCGTGACCACATCCTCTTCGTGGTTGGAGACGCTAAAGACCACCACGCGACCGGAAAGGGATTTCTCGCGCAACTTGTCGAGGGTTTCCAGACCGTTCATGCCAGGCATGTTGAGATCGAGCAGGATCAGATCCGGATCGAGGGATTCGGCCAGCTCAATACCCTGTTCACCGTTGCTGGCTTCGCCAACCACGGTAATGTCGGGTGCCATGCTGACCAGCTGTTTTACGCCAGTACGCAGCATCGGATGGTCGTCGATCAACAGGATGGATGCCGGTTCCTGATTAGTCATGGGTTTCTCCTTGAGCAGTTGTAAGCGGTTTTTCGGGAATAAAGGTGACCACAACTTCCGTGCCACCCGTCTCTCTCCGTCGAACCTGGCAATCACCGCGCAGGCTTTGGGCGCGGTCTCGCATAATGATTAAACCATAGTGGTTAGTGCGTTCGGCATTTTCCGGCACGCCGCGACCGTTGTCGTGAACCGTCAGCCTGACCTGGTTAGCGTGCTGGCTGACGGTAACCGTAACCGCCGTCGCTTCAGCGTGTTTGAGCACGTTGCTCAGCGCTTCGCGGGCGATCTGCAGCAGATGAATCGCCTGATGGGAAGGGACAAACCGCGGTGGCAGCTGGTAATCCAGCTTCACCGGGAAGCCAAGCCGGGCACTAAATTCCTGGCAGCTGGATTCCAGCGCCGGGCGCAGCCCCGGCTCGGTCAGCTGCAGGCGGAAGGTGGTCAGCAGCTCGCGCAGCTGTACCCAGGAGGTGTTCAGCTCGTTGCGGATCTGGCTCAGCAGCTGTTTGTTGCTTTCCGGCATTTCCGCGTCCTGCATCTGCAGGCAGCTCACCTGCATTTTCATACAGGAGAGCGACTGGGCGATAGAGTCGTGGAGCTCGCGGGCGATGGTCGCGCGCTCTTCCATGACGATCAGCTGCTGCTGTTTTTCCTGGTGCCTGTCGAGCGCCAGCGTGGCCGTTAGCTGTTCAACCAGGGTGTCCACCAGCTGCTGCTGGTCGTGGCTCAGATGGCGTCCGGCTGGCAGGGTGGCCAGCAGAATACCGTACTGGGTGTGGCTGTCCGTCAGCCGCCACTTCAGGGTAGTGCCGCCAGAAGCCTGCAGCGGCAGGCCGCGCGGGCACAGGTGGCAGCCTTTATCATCGCAGGACATGTCAGACTGACAGGTAAACTCCTGATGGTTATCTTCATCTTCTACATCGTAAACCCGCAGCTCCAGGTCATGCAGCAGGGTCAGATTTTGCAGGCCGTTCAGGACCGGCGAAAGGCGTTCACATAGCGGCACCTGCATGTGCAGACGGCGGTTGGCCTGCCAGAGGAAGGAGAGGATCTCATTTTTCTGCTCCAGCCCGGCGGTTTTTTCCTGCACGCGCTGCTCCAGCACCGCGTAGCTTTCGGAGAGCTCCGACGACATGGTGTTCAGCGCCTGGCCGAGCATGGCCATCTCGTTGCGGCCGCTGATGTGCGTGCGCTGGGTAAAATCTCTGTTCGTTACGGCGCGCGCCATCGCCAGCAGCTGTTTCCAGGGATTCAGCAGCCGCGCCCGGAGCCAGATAATGGTGAAGATCAGTAGCAGGCCCATAAACAGCGCCATGGCACGGTGTACTATTACCACCCGGTCGATGCGTAATTCGGTGGTTTGGTCGAAAGAGGAGACCAGCGCGTCAATGCGGGAGACGAAACCCGCTACGTCCTGCGCAACGGTTTCGGTGCTGCGCGCCTGTTTCAGACCGGGTTCCAGCTGGGTGTGCCAGTAGCCCTGCAGGGCTTTAAGCTGGGACTGCTGGCCGGCGCGGATGGCAGCGTTTTCCAGTTCGGGGCTGAAGGCCGTGCGCTCCATTTCATCGATTAAGGGCCGATCGTCCTGCGTCAGGGGGACCGACGCCAGCAGACGATAACTCTGCATGCGTAGAGAACCTGCCTCGTTGATGGCATGTGCATTACCCTGTACCCCTTGTACCAGCCAGCCGGAAATCGCCATGCCGGCCACGCCAAGGGCGGTAGACAGCAAAACAATCAGGGCTAGCTGATTGACGAGAGTCAGCGGTGATAAACATCTTTTTAACATAGAGTTGCCGGGCTCCTGACGTGGCCTGCTTGCAGGAATGGCGCTATTCTGGTGCATACCCTGGAGTATACCCATACCAATAAAGGATTACCCCTAAATTGCCAACGGAGTATAGGTGAAGAAGCGGTGGTAGCAAGGAACCTTCAGTGCAGTGAAAAACCACGTCTTTTTTACCGATTTATCCTACTCACTAAGGATAACCCCTTTTTTTGCGCCGCAAATCCCCGCACTTTTCCTTTGATTTATATCAACTTACCGCCGCCCTAAAACCCTAATGTTTGCAGCATCATTCGAGAATCAGAGGTGTCTATGAGTCACTCATCCGCTCCCGAAAGGGAAAATGGTGCCGTTATTACAGACTGGCGTCCAGAGGATCCGGCGTTCTGGCAACAGCGCGGCCATCGTGTAGCAAGCCGGAATCTGTGGATTTCCGTTCCGTGTCTGCTTTTAGCGTTTTGCGTATGGATGTTGTTTAGCGCGGTCGCGGTAAACCTGCCGAAAGTAGGGTTTACGTTCACGACCGATCAGCTGTTTATGCTTACCGCATTGCCGTCGCTGTCTGGCGCGCTGCTGCGTGTCCCTTACGCGTTTATGGTCCCGGTATTCGGTGGCCGTCGCTGGACGGCGTTCAGTACGGGCATCATGATCGTCCCTTGCGTGTGGCTAGGCTTCGCGGTGCAGGATACCTCCACGCCGTTCAGCGTGTTCGTGATTATCTCCCTGCTGTGCGGTTTCGCCGGCGCTAACTTCGCCTCCAGCATGGCGAACATCAGCTTCTTCTTCCCGAAAGCGAAGCAGGGCGGCGCGCTGGGTATTAACGGCGGTCTGGGCAACATGGGCGTAAGCGTGATGCAGTTGATTGCGCCGCTGGCGATCTCTGTTTCTATTTTTGCCGCCTTCGGTGGCGGCGGCGTTGAGCAGGCGGATGGTTCTTCCCTCTACCTGCAGAACGCGGCCTGGATTTGGGTCCCGTTCCTGGTGGTGTTCACCCTGGCTGCGTGGTTCTTTATGAACGATCTGAGCGCGTCGAAAGCATCCCTGAGCGAGCAGCTTCCGGTGCTGAAACGTGGACACCTCTGGGTGATGGCGCTGCTGTATCTGGCTACCTTCGGTTCGTTTATCGGCTTCTCAGCGGGCTTTGCCATGCTGTCGAAAACCCAGTTCCCGGACGTGCAGATCCTGCAATTCGCCTTCTTCGGTCCGTTCATTGGCGCACTGGCGCGTTCGCTGGGCGGCATGATCTCCGACCGTCTGGGCGGGACTCGCGTTACGCTGGTGAACTTTATTGTGATGGCAGTCTTCTGCGCGCTGCTGTTCCTTACGCTGCCTTCTGACGGGCAGGGCGGTAACTTCTTTGCCTTCTTCGGCGTGTTTATGGTGCTGTTCCTGACGGCCGGGTTGGGGAGTGCTTCCACCTTCCAGATGATCTCCGTGATCTTCCGCAAGCTGACGATGGATCGCGTGAAAGCGCAGGGCGGAAGCGAAGAGCAGGCCATGCGTGAAGCAGCGACGGATACGGCTGCGGCCCTGGGCTTTATCTCGGCTATTGGCGCAATTGGCGGCTTCTTTATTCCGAAAGCGTTCGGCATCTCGCTTGACCTGACCGGCTCTCCGGCTGGCGCCATGAAAGTCTTCCTCGTCTTCTATATCGCCTGCGTCGTGATTACGTGGCTGGTATATGGCCGTAATACCAAGAAAAATAAGTAAGTGTGATTATCCGTTAACGCGGCCTTCGTGCCGCGTTTTTTTTCGACTGAATAATAGTTACAACATACTGAAAGCTTTTACCGCAGTCATCTGCGGGTAACACTGTGATCGCCATCGCTTTGCAGGGATGTCTACCCCTTAATACCTGAGATGTTAAATTTTGCCGGGGTTATTGTACGATGAATAATAAATATCTTTATAAATCATTTATTTATTCGTTTTAAAAATATACCGCTTTGGTGGTATTTGGTCTAACCCCTCCTTTTATAGTCCCTCTTCGTCTTGATCGTTATCAATTCTCCCCCTCTTTCAGGGCGTTACCTTCGCTGCAAATCAGCAATGTCGATTTAGAGAGCCACAGGCTCCATACAGGAGATACCCGATGAGCAAATTTTTGGACCGGTTTCGCTACTTCAAACAGAAGGGTGAAACTTTTGCCGATGGGCACGGCCAGGTTCTGGATACCAACCGGGACTGGGAAGACGGTTACCGCCAGCGCTGGCAGCATGACAAAGTCGTCCGTTCTACCCACGGCGTAAACTGCACTGGCTCATGTAGCTGGAAGATTTTCGTTAAAAACGGTCTGGTGACCTGGGAAATGCAGCAGACCGACTATCCGCGCACCCGTCCGGATATGCCGAACCATGAACCGCGCGGCTGCCCGCGCGGGGCCAGCTACTCCTGGTATCTCTACAGCGCCAACCGTCTGAAATACCCGCTGATGCGCAAACGCCTGATGAAAATGTGGCGTGAAGCGAAAGTGCAGCACAGCGACCCGGTTGATGCGTGGGCCTCTATCATTGAAGATGCCGACAAAGCGAAAAGCTTCAAGCAGGCGCGCGGTCGCGGTGGTTTCGTTCGTTCTTCCTGGAAAGAGGTGAACGAGCTGATTGCCGCCTCTAACGTCTATACCGTAAAAACCTACGGTCCTGACCGCGTGGCGGGCTTCTCGCCAATCCCGGCGATGTCGATGGTCTCTTACGCTTCCGGCGCGCGCTACCTGTCGCTTATCGGCGGGACCTGCCTGAGCTTCTACGACTGGTACTGTGACCTGCCGCCAGCGTCACCGCAGACCTGGGGTGAGCAGACCGACGTGCCGGAATCCGCCGACTGGTACAACTCCAGCTACATCATCGCCTGGGGCTCTAACGTTCCGCAGACCCGTACCCCGGACGCGCACTTCTTTACCGAAGTCCGCTACAAAGGGACCAAAACCGTTGCGGTCACCCCGGACTACGCGGAAATCGCCAAGCTGTGCGACCTGTGGCTGGCACCGAAACAGGGTACCGATGCCGCGATGGCGATGGCGATGGGCCACGTCATGCTGCGCGAATTCCACCTCGACAAACCGAGCCAGTATTTCACTGACTACGTGCGTCGCTACACCGACATGCCGATGCTGGTGATGCTGGAAGAGCGTGAGGGCTACTATGCCGCGGGCCGCACGCTGCGCGCCGCCGATCTGGTGGACGCGCTGGGCCAGGAAAACAACCCTGAGTGGAAAACCGTTGCCTATAACAGCAACGGCGAGCTGGTGGCGCCAAACGGCTCTATCGGCTTCCGCTGGGGCGAGAAGGGCAAGTGGAACCTTGAGCAGCGCAACAGCACCACCGGTGAACAGACGGAGCTGCGCCTCAGCATGCTGGGCAGCCAGGACGAGATCGCCGAGGTTGGCTTCCCGTACTTTGGCGGTGAAGGTTCCGAGCACTTCAACAAGGTTGAACTGAAAAACGTGCTTATGCACAAGCTGCCGGTTAAGCGCCTGCAGCTGGCCGACGGTTCTACCGCGCTGGTCACCACCGTCTATGACCTGACCATGGCGAACTACGGCCTGGAGCGCGGTCTGAACGACGAAAACTGCGCAACCAGCTATGACGACGTGAAGGCCTATACCCCGGCCTGGGCGGAGCAGATCACCGGCGTACCGCGCGCGCAGATCGTTCGTATCGCCCGCGAGTTTGCGGAAAACGCCGACAAGACCCACGGTCGCTCGATGATCATCGTGGGTGCCGGTCTGAACCACTGGTATCACCTCGATATGAACTATCGCGGCCTGATCAACATGCTGATCTTCTGCGGCTGCGTCGGGCAGAGCGGCGGCGGCTGGGCGCACTACGTGGGCCAGGAAAAACTGCGTCCGCAGACCGGCTGGCAGCCGCTGGCGTTTGCCCTCGACTGGCAGCGTCCGGCACGTCACATGAACAGCACCTCCTACTTCTATAACCACTCCAGCCAGTGGCGCTACGAGACGGTTACCGCGCAGGAACTGCTGTCGCCGATGGCGGATAAATCCCGCTACAGCGGCCACCTGATTGATTTCAACGTGCGCGCTGAACGCATGGGCTGGCTGCCGTCTGCGCCGCAGCTGGGCACTAACCCGCTGCGCATTGCACAAGAGGCGAAGAAAGCGGGCATGTCGCCGGTGGATTACACCGTGAAATCGCTCAAGGAAGGCTCAATTCGTTTCGCGGCAGAACAGCCTGAGAACGGCAAAAACCATCCGCGCAACCTGTTCATCTGGCGCTCCAATCTGCTGGGCTCGTCCGGTAAAGGCCACGAGTACATGCTGAAATACCTGCTGGGCACCGAGAACGGTATTCAGGGTAAAGACCTCGGCAAGCAGGGCGGCGTGAAGCCAGAAGAAGTGGAATGGAAAGACAACGGTCTGGACGGCAAGCTGGATCTGGTGGTGACGCTGGACTTCCGTCTGTCCAGCACCTGCCTGTACTCCGATATCGTGCTGCCAACCGCCACCTGGTACGAAAAAGACGACATGAATACCTCGGACATGCATCCGTTTATTCATCCGCTGTCTGCCGCCGTTGACCCGGCGTGGGAATCGAAAAGCGACTGGGATATCTACAAAGACATCGCGAAGAAATTCTCCGAAGTCTGCGTAGGTCACCTGGGCAAAGAGACCGACGTGGTGACGCTACCAATTCAGCACGACTCCGCTGCCGAACTGGCGCAGCCGCTTGACGTGAAGGACTGGAAAAAAGGCGAATGCGACCTGATCCCGGGCGTGACCGCGCCGCACATCATTCCGGTTGAACGTGATTACCCGGCAACCTACGAGCGCTTTACCTCCATCGGCCCGCTGATGGAGAAAATCGGTAACGGCGGCAAAGGCATCGCCTGGAACACCCAGAGCGAAATGGACCTGCTGCGCAAGCTCAATTACACCAAAGCAGACGGCCCGGCCAAAGGCCAGCCAATGCTCAACACGGCAATTGATGCGGCGGAGATGATCCTCACCCTGGCACCGGAAACCAACGGCCACGTGGCGGTGAAAGCGTGGGCGGCCCTGAGTGAATTTACCGGTCGCGACCACACGCATCTGGCGAAGAATAAAGAGGAAGAGAAAATCCGCTTCCGCGATATCCAGGCCCAGCCGCGCAAGATTATCTCCAGCCCGACCTGGTCTGGTCTGGAAGATGAGCATGTGTCCTATAACGCTGGTTATACCAACGTTCACGAGCTGATCCCATGGCGCACGCTTTCTGGTCGTCAGTCACTGTATCAGGACCACCAGTGGATGCGCGACTTCGGTGAAAGCCTGCTGGTGTACCGTCCGCCAATCGATACCCGCTCCGTGAAAGCAGTGATGGGCGCGAAATCGAACGGTAACCCTGAGAAGGCGCTGAACTTCCTGACGCCGCACCAGAAGTGGGGTATCCACTCCACCTACAGCGACAACCTGCTGATGCTGACCTTGTCGCGCGGTGGTCCGATTGTCTGGATGAGCGAAGCGGACGCCAAAGATCTGGGTATCGAAGATAACGACTGGATTGAAGTGTTCAACAGCAACGGCGCCCTGACGGCGCGTGCGGTGGTGAGCCAGCGCGTACCGGCCGGGATGACCATGATGTACCACGCGCAGGAACGTATCGTGAACCTGCCGGGTTCAGAGATCACCGAGCAGCGCGGCGGTATTCACAACTCCGTGACCCGTATTACGCCGAAGCCGACCCACATGATCGGTGGCTATGCGCAGCTGGCCTACGGCTTTAACTACTACGGCACCGTAGGATCGAACCGCGATGAGTTCGTGGTGGTACGTAAGATGAAGAATATTAACTGGTTAGACGGCGAAGGTAATGACCAGGTACAGGAGAGCGTAAAATGAAAATTCGTTCACAAGTCGGCATGGTGCTGAATCTCGATAAGTGCATCGGCTGCCACACCTGTTCAGTGACCTGTAAAAACGTCTGGACCAGCCGCGAAGGTATGGAGTACGCCTGGTTCAACAACGTGGAAAGCAAGCCGGGCACCGGCTTCCCGACCGACTGGGAAAACCAGGAAAAGTGGAAGGGCGGCTGGATCCGCAAAATCAACGGCAAACTGCAGCCGCGCATGGGTAACCGCGCAATGCTGCTGGGTAAAATCTTCGCTAACCCGCACCTGCCGGGCATTGAGGACTATTACGAGCCGTTTGATTACGACTACCAGAACCTGCACAACGCGCCGGAAAGCAAACACCAGCCGATCGCCCGTCCTCGCTCGCTGATCACCGGTCAGCGCATGGACAAAATTACCAGTGGTCCAAACTGGGAAGAAATTCTGGGCGGCGAGTTCGAAAAGCGCGCCAAAGACCAGAACTTCGAGAACATGCAGAAGGCGATGTACGGCCAGTTCGAAAACACCTTCATGATGTATCTGCCGCGCCTGTGCGAACACTGCCTGAACCCGGCGTGCGTCGCGACCTGCCCGAGCGGCGCTATCTACAAGCGTGAAGAAGACGGCATCGTGCTGATCGACCAGGACAAGTGCCGCGGCTGGCGCATGTGCATCACCGGCTGTCCGTACAAAAAAATCTACTTCAACTGGAAGAGCGGTAAGTCTGAGAAGTGCATCTTCTGCTACCCGCGTATCGAAGCCGGTATGCCGACCGTCTGCTCCGAGAGCTGCGTAGGTCGTATTCGTTACCTCGGCGTGCTGCTGTACGACGCGGACGCGATTGAGAATGCCGCAAGCACCGAGAATGAGAAAGATCTCTATCAGCGTCAACTGGACGTCTTCCTCGATCCGAACGATCCGAAGGTGATTGAGCAGGCGCTGAAGGACGGCATTCCGCAGAGCGTCATCGACGCCGCACAGCAGTCGCCGGTGTACAAAATGGCGATGGACTGGAAGCTGGCTCTGCCGCTGCACCCGGAATACCGCACCCTGCCGATGGTCTGGTACGTGCCGCCGTTGTCTCCGATTCAGTCTGCGGCGGACGCGGGCGAGCTGGGCAGCAACGGTATTCTGCCGGACGTTGAAAGCCTGCGTATCCCGGTGCAGTACCTGGCCAACCTGCTGACCGCCGGAGATACCCAGCCGGTGCTGCTGGCGCTGAAACGTATGCTGGCAATGCGTCACTTCAAACGTGCGGAAACCGTTGACGGCGTGAACGATACCCGCGCGCTGGAAGAGGTCGGCCTGACCGAAGCGCAGGCGCAGGAGATGTACCGCTACCTGGCAATCGCTAACTACGAAGACCGTTTCGTGGTGCCAAGCAGCCACCGCGAGCTGGCTCGCGAGGCCTTCCCGGAGAAAAGCGGGTGTGGCTTTACCTTTGGCGACGGTTGCCACGGGTCAGACAGTAAATTCAACCTGTTCAACAGCCGCCGCATCGACGCCATGGATGTGACCAGCAAAACGGAGCCGCACCAATGATTGAACTCGTCATTGTTTCGCGTCTGCTCGAGTACCCTGATGCTGCGCTTGCGCAGCATCAACAGGAACTCTTTGATGCACTCGCGTCATCTGAAAACCTGGATAAAGAGGATGCCCAGAAGCTGGGCGTTTTCCTCCGCGATCTGCTGGCACGCGATCTGCTCGACGCGCAGGCGGACTACAGCCAGCTGTTTGACCGTGGTCGTGCGACGTCTCTGCTGCTGTTTGAGCACGTTCACGGTGAATCCCGCGACCGCGGTCAGGCGATGGTGGACCTGATGGCCCAGTACGAGCAGCACGGCCTGCAGCTCGACAGCCGCGAGCTGCCGGATCATCTGCCGCTGTACCTGGAGTATCTGGCGCAGCTGCCGAAAGAAGAGGCGCTGGGCGGTCTGCAGGATATCGCCCCGATTCTTGCGCTGCTCGGCGCGCGTCTACAGCAGCGCGAGAGCCGCTATGCCGTACTGTTCGATCTGCTGGTGAAGCTGGCGAACGCCTCTGTAGACAGTGAAAAAGTGGCGGAGAAAATCGCGGATGAAGCCCGCGACGATACCCCGCAAGCGCTGGATGCGGTCTGGGAAGAAGAGCAGGTGAAATTCTTTGCTGACCAGAACTGCGGCGAGTCTGAAATCTCCGCTCACCAGCGTCGTTTTGCCGGCGCGGTTGCCCCGCAATATTTGAATATCTCTAACGGAGGACGGCACTAATGCACTTCCTGAATATGTTCTTCTTTGACATTTACCCGTATATCGCGGGCACCGTATTCCTGGTGGGAAGCTGGCTGCGCTATGACTACGGCCAGTACACCTGGCGTGCTGCCTCCAGCCAGATGCTGGATCGCAAAGGGATGCACGTCGCGTCTAACCTGTTCCACATCGGTATTTTGGGGATTTTTGCCGGTCACTTCCTTGGGATGCTGACGCCGCACTGGATGTACGAAGCGTGGCTGCCGATTGAAGTGAAGCAGAAGATGGCGATGATCGCCGGCGGTGCTTGCGGCGTGATGACCCTGGTGGGTGGCCTGCTGCTGCTGAAACGTCGTCTGTTCAGCCCGCGCGTGCGTGCAACCACCACTGCAGCGGACATCCTGATCCTCTCCCTGCTGATGGTGCAGTGCGCGCTGGGTCTGCTGACTATTCCATTCTCTGCGCAGCATATGGACGGCAGTGAAATGATGAAGCTGGTGGGGTGGGCGCAGTCCGTCGTGACCTTCCACGGCGGAGCGTCTGAGCACCTGGACGGCGTGGCGTTTATCTTCCGCGTTCACCTTGTGCTGGGGATGACGCTGTTTGTGCTGTTCCCGTTCTCCCGACTGGTGCATATCTGGAGCGCGCCGGTGGAGTACCTGACGCGCAAATACCAGATTGTGCGTGCCCGTCGCTAATTCAGCGTCTTGATACCAACCCCGCATTCGCGGGGTTTTTTTTCGCCCCAGTCCAGGTTGTTACCCGCTGCAGCAAACAGGATCAACGCGCCGCCCGCCAGCTGCGTCAGGTTCAGCGAGTGTCCGAACACCAGGTTATCGACAACGATCGCCACCACCGGATAGATAAACGACAGGGAGCCGGTAATGGGGGTAGGTAGCTTCTGAATCGCGCTGTAGAGCAGCTGGTACATAATGCCGGTATGGACGATGCCGAGCGTCAACAGGAGCGGCCAGGGAAAATCACCGGAAAATGACGGCCGGCTGGCAAACGGCAGAAGCATCACGACGCCAGTCAGCACCTGAATAAAGGCAATATGCTGCGGTGCGATTGTTTTCAGTTTGCGCGCAATGATTGCCGTCAGCGCGTAGAAGAAGGCCGCGGCCATTGCCAGACTAATACCCGCCAGCCATTCAGTGTCGTGGGTGCCGGTCAGCTCGCTGGAGAGCAGTATCACCACGCCGCCGAAGGCAAGGAACAGCCAGCCCCATTTCACCACGCTGACGCGCTCGCCTAAAAACATCCCCATCAGGACCAGCATAAACGGCTGAGTATTATAGACCACGGTCGAAAGACCAATAGAGATCCGCTCATAGGCTGCGAAGAGCAGCAGCCAGTTCACCACTAATGCCACACCGCCGAGTATCGCCAGCAGCAGCGTGGTGCGGGTGAGGGGGCTAAAGGGCTTTTGACTTACCCGGATAAAAATGAAAAGCGCTATTGCCCCAATAAGGCAGCGCCAGAACACCACTTCCGTCACCGGCAGGCCGCTGAGCAAAACAAACGCGCCGATAGAGCCGGAAATTAACATCGCCAGACTCATCTGCCAGACGCCTTTATGTAAATCACGCATCATTCACCTCCTGATTAATAACGCTATTGTCGAAAATCGCTGTTGGGTTTTACAGGGGTGAGATAAGGTTGAAGGTGTTAACTGCATTTTTAAATTAGGTGAAACGAGTGGAATACCTTATTGATGATATCGATCGGCAAATTTTAGCCTGCCTGGTTGAGGATGCGCGCATGTCGTTGAAGGTGCTCAGCGGCCGCATCGGCCTGACCTCACCCAGCACGGCAGAGCGTCTGAAGCGGCTGGAAGAGCGCGGTGTGATTCAGGGGTATGGCGCACGGGTGAATCTGGCGGCGCTGGGGTATACGCTGCAGGCGCTGGTACGCGTGCGGCCTTTGCCGGGGCTGTTGCATAAGGTGGATAAATACATACAGGCGATGCCGGAGTGTATTGAGAGCGACAAGGTGACCGGGGAAGACTGCTTTGTGATTAGGCTAGTGGTGCGATCAATAGAACAACTGGATGCGCTGCTGGACGGGCTGGCGGAGCATGCCCAATGTAATACGTCGATTGTGAAAAGTTCGCCGGTGAAGCGTCGTTTGCCGCCAATGTAGTCGTCTGTCGCCGGGTGGCGGCTGCGCCTCGCCCTTCGGGTCGTTGCCTGCGGCAACGCTTTCTCGCTGCGCTCGAATCGAACCTTAGTCGAAGCTTCTCATCCTTCCCCTTGCGGAAATACATGATGCACGGTGCGAGCAGAATGTTAAGTGTCGTTTGAAAGTGATGGTGGTGGGGGAAGGATT